>NZ_JBGFSK010000001.1:0-635041 GCF_041365945.1 Janibacter sp. GXQ6167
AGAACCTCCGGGTTGGAGTGGGCCTTCGACAAGCCACATCCCATTCGGAGGTTCTCGTTCGTTCAAGCAGGCGCGCTGCTACCAACCTGATGGCCGGGTACAGCTAGTCGGCTCGCTCAGGCGAGTTCGGGCCGGTCGGGATCGACGACCATCGTTAGGTCCTCGTCGATCATCCGGTCGATGAGGAGTGAACCGCCCTCGGGGGTGGAGATCTTGAGCTCCATCTCGGCGTCGGTGAGCGGCAGCACGGCGTAATAGAAGATCGGACCGTCGGGCGTTTGTAGTTCGAAGATGTCCGGGTCCAGCCCGAGCGGTGGCCCGATGAGTGCGCCGGTAAACGGCACCCCGGGGGCGTATGGTTCGGCCGGGTCGCCGTTCGGGATCGAGTGCCCCCAGCTGAGGAAGGTCTCGTAGTCGTGCGGTAGCCGAGCCAGGCCTTTCAGCAGCCGGATCGGCCAGTAGTTGCGCTCGTCGCTGAGCGGTCCCCGATCTGCAGTGTCGGCGGAGTCATCGAGTTCTAGTCCGGCCCAATACGGCGGGAGGGCCAGCATGAGTTCGGCGAACCTGCCGTCTTCGGCCCCCGGCGGCATCGCCATTGGCCGATCGGACATCCCGGAGGTGACGAGGAGATAGACATCCCGGTCTCCCATCGGCGGGAAGACGTACACATCGAGGTGGATCCCGACGCTCGCGATCTCGTGCAGGACCGTCCAGTCGTCGCCGACGAACCGTGCCAGGTGGGCATCGCGCAACTGCACCCGGTCAGCGTCGATGGCGGCGACCTCGTCGTAGGCCCGGATGTCGTCGTGGACGTAGAGCGGATCGCCCCCGGGCGTGGTGGCGCGGTCGTCGTCTGCGTGCTTCTTCCACCGGTCGAAGATCCCCACGGACATCCCCCTTCATCAGCACCGGTCGGGTCGATGCATCGACGGTACCGACCGGGGCAGGTGAAGGGAGGCGAACTGCGGCCGGCTCGTACCTCTCGTCCGGGGCACGTGTCGGCGAGGCGCGTGACCTTGCGCTAACCGACGGTTCGCGGGGCGGGAGGTGTCGGGAAGGGGCGCGACTTTGCACAAACCGACGCTTCGCTGGGCCGGAGATGTCGGGAAGGCGCGTGACCTTGCGCTAACCGACGGTTCGCGGGGCGGGAGATGTCGGGAAGGGGCGCGACCTTGCACTGACGGACACTTCGCCGGGCGAAGGGGGCGTCAGCCGAAGCAGCGCACCCCCCTTCGATGTATCCCGCCGCCTCCAATGACGACGGGATACATCGAACCGGCGGGAAGGGGAAGGGGGCGAGCCTGCCGAAACCCCTTCCGCCTAGAGACGGGCGGCGCTGCCGAGGCGACGCTTCATCGCCTCGGCGTACTGCGGGGCATCGAGGCCAGCGACGAGGTGCCACACACCGGGCGCGACCTCGACCGCCCCCGGCAGCCCCGCGCGCGACAATGCATCGCGGTCGACCTGCTCGCTGTCGCGCACGACGACCTTGACCCGGGTCTCGGCGATGGGCTCGACGGACTCGACATTGTCGTGCCCGCCGATCGCGGCGAACCATTGCTTGGCCTGGTTGTCCTCGGCGTCCCCCACGACCACGACGACGGGCTCGTCCTCGCGGGAGGCCGCCTCGAGCTCTGCCTTGGCCGCCGCCTTCTCCTCGGGGGTGCGGTAGTCGGAGATGATCACGAGGATCATCGCGACGAAGAACGCCCCGGTGATGCCGAGGATGTAGCGGAAGGCCGGGTCGAAGACCGGGATCGTGAGCAGCGAGGTGAAGGCAAATGCCTCGGTCGTGACGCCACCGAGCAGGCCGATGATGAGACCGCCCACGAGACAGCCGACGAGCATGCGCGGGTAGATCCGCTTGAAGCGCAAGTGGATTCCATAGAGCGATGGCTCGGAGATGCCACCGAAGAGCCCCGCGGCGAGCGCGCCGGTCGAGGTCTGGCGCATCGCGACGTCCTTGTCCCGGATCGAAAGCACCAGGACACCGGCGGTCGCGCCGAAGCACGCGAAGTTCCACGCACCCATGGGCCCCTGGATGAAGTCGTACCCGAGCGTTTGGATATTGGCGAGCATCAGCGCGTTGAGCGGCCAGTGCAGACCGAGTGGGACGAGGAAGGGGTAGAGCAGCGGGATGATGATCGCGAAGACGATCGGGTAGCCGTTGTTGAGCCACGACAGGATCGATCCGAGGCCGGTCCCGAGCCAGACACCGAGCGGGCCGATCAGGAAGGCGGTCACCGGGATCATGGTGATCATCGAGAAGAACGGCACGAAGACCATCTGCACGTTCTCGGGGAAGATCCGCAGCAGGCCCTTGTAGACGAGGGCCAGGATCGCGACCATGATCAGCGGCACGAAGACCTGCCCGCCATAGCCGTTGAACTGCATGGGTAACCCGAAGATATGGGCGACGCAGTTCTCGGTCCCGGGCAGTTGAGGGTTCGCCGTACAGACGGTGTCCGAGAACTGCTGGACCTGCCGGTACACCCCGCTGCCGTCCTGGGTCTCGACGTAGGCCTTGGCCCCGAGGCTCATGAACTCCGGCGTCATCACCGCCCCCATCACGGTGGCCCCGACCCAGGGGTCGATATTGAGGGCCTTCGCAGCGTTGTAAGCGACCATGATGGGCAGGAAGTAGAAGACCGCGCGCCACATGGTGTCGATGAAGACCCACCCGGCGGGCTTGTCGGGCGCGCGGAAGTCCTGCACGCCAAGGGCATCCATCACGGCAGCGAAGGCGATGATGAGCGAGGCGCCGAGCAGCACCCCGAGAAGGGGGCGGAAGCTGTTACCGAGGTACTCAAAGAAGGCGTCAAGCCAGGCGACCTTGCCGCGCGCCTTCGCCCGGGCGGCCGCCTTCACATCAGCGTCGGAGCTACCGCCACCGCCGGAGCCCATCGAGGCCATCTCCGGCAGGTTCATGATGTCCTTGTAGACGGTGCCGACCGCGCCGCCGATGATCACCTGGTAGCGATCGCCGGACTGCGGGACGGCACCCATTACCCCCTTCGTTGACTCGATCCGCCCGCTGTCGACGACCGAGGCGTCATTGAGTTCGAAGCGCAGTCGCGTCGCGCAGTGGGTGAGCGAGGAGATGTTCTCCGCTCCACCAACGCCGGCGACGATCTCGGATGCAGTGTCAGACATGAGTCGTCCTCTCGTACTCGCCGGCCGCTAGTCCTCGTCCACCGGGACGAGCGCGCGCACTTCGGTGGGGGTGGCGCACGCGAGTGCTTGCGCCGCAAGGTCTTTGCACTGCTGAAGGGAGTAGCTGCGCACCCGTGCCTTGATCGATGGGATCGCCGGGATCGAGCAGCTGAGCTCATCGACGCCCAGTCCGACGAGGATCGGGACGGCCTGCGGATCGGTCGCTGCACCCCCGCAGACCCCGATCCACTTCCCGCGTTCGTGCAAGACGGTCGCGGCCTGACCGATCAGGGCGAGCACCGCCGGGTTGCACGGGTCGACCTGGGAGGCGAGCTTCGGGTGGCCGCGATCCATCGCGAGGGTGTACGAGGTCAGGTCGTTCGTGCCGACGCTGAAGAAATCGCAGCCCTCTTCGTCGGCGAACTGACGGGCCATGATCGCGACCGACGGGACCTCCATCATGATCCCGAGGGAGACCTCGGCAGTGGAGCCCAGACGGTCGCGCTCCTCGTCCCAGATCGCCTTGGCGCGGCGCCAGTCCTCGATGGTCGCGATCATCGGGAACATCACGTGCATCTTCACGCTGCTCGCCTCGGCGGCCCGCATGATCGCGCGGCACTGAGCGCGCAGGATTTCGCTGCGCTGCAGGCCAACTCGGATCCCGCGGATGCCGAGGAAGGGGTTCTCCTCCGGCGGGAGCGGCAGGTAGGTGAGCGGCTTGTCGCCACCGACATCGAGGGTGCGGATCACGAGCGGTTCGCCGGGGCGGAGCGCGTAGGCGCACTCGGTGTAGACCCGGGCCTGCTCATCCTCGGTGGGTTCGGACAGGCGCTGCAAGAAGACGAACTCACTGCGGAGCAGCCCGACGCCCTCGGCCCCCTTTGTCACCGCCTCGGCGGCGTCATCGACGCCCCCGATGTTGGCGACGACCTGGACCCGATGGCCGTCGGTGGTGATCGCTGGCTCGTCCTTCAGTTCCTCTTCGGCGGCTCGCCGCTCGGCCATGCGCTGCTGGCGAGCGAGGATGTCGTCGATTTCGTCATCGCTGAGGTTGAGCTGCAGCGCCCCCTTCGCCCCGTCGAGGACGACTCGCGTGCCGTCGGGGATCGACAGCGCCCGGCCATCGATCCCGGCGACCGCGGGAAGGTCGAGCGAGCGGGCGATGATCGCGACGTGCGAAGAGGCGCCGCCCGCGCTGGTCGCAAACCCGAGCACCTTCGTCGGGTCGAGTTGCGCTGTGTCCGAGGGGGTGAGGTCCTCGGCGATCAGGATCGTGCCCTCGGGCATCTGCGGCTTCTCGCTGCGCTGGCCGGTGAGTTCCTCGAGCACTCGCTGGCCGACATCTCGCACATCGGTCGCGCGACCGGCGAGCACCTCATCCGGCAGGGCAGCGAGCCGGTCGGCGTAGGTGTTGTAGGCCGCGCGCCAGGCGAAGGGGGCGCTCTTGCCCTTGTCGATCGCGCTCACCGCGAGGTCGAGCAGGTCGGGGTCGCCGACGATCGCCTCGTGCGCGGCGAAGATTTCGGCGCGGGCCGGGTTGTCCTCTTTGGCGAGCCGCTCCTGCAGCGCCGAGAGGTCGAGGACCGCCCGGTCGATCGCGGCGTTGAGCTTGCGTCGCTCGGTGTGGTGGTCCTCGCCGGTCTCGGCGACCTCGATGTCGTCGTGGCGCAGCTGGAGGACGGTCCCGATCGCGAGACCGGGGGACGCCGCGACGCCGAGGAGCAGGTTGGGGTGGCCGCGTCCGGCGTCGTGGATCGCCTCGCGCTCGGCCGCATCCTGATCGCCGGCGGCCCGCAGCGCGGGGGTTTTGGCGTGGTCCTCGCCGCCCGGGGGGACGGGCGGGACATCCTCGCCGAGCCCGTTGTTGACCGCCTGAGCGAGTGCCGCGATCGCCTCTTGGGCGTCGGGGCCGTGCGCGCTGAAGACGATCTTGTCGCCGCGCTGCACCGCGAGGCCCATGATCGACATGATGCTTTTCGCGTTCGCCGAGTCGTCTCCGCGACGCAGGCGGATGTCGGAGGTGAAGGACTTGGCGAGCGCGACCAGGTTGGCCGACGGGCGGGCGTGCAGGCCGGTCGGGTTGGGTACCAGAATCGCGTCAGAGGTGAGGGTACGACCACCGGCAGCGGGGACCCCTTCGTCCTCATCGCGCTCCGCGAGGGTCAACTCGGCGGCGACATCTTCGCCGGCGGTCACCATCCCGGTGTGGGCGGTGAGGCTCGCGAGGACTTCGGAGTTAGTGACCACGACCTGGGTGAGCAGGCTCTTGGCGGCGGCCGCGATCCGATCGAGGTCGAAGCGTACGAGCGGTTGGCCGACCGTGACCTGCTGACCCTCGCGCACGAGCGGCTCGAAGCCCTCGCCCTGCATCTTCACGGTGTCCAGCCCGATATGCATGAGGATCTCGAGGCCCTCGGGGGAGCGGACGGTGACCGCGTGGCCGGACGGCTGGACGTCGACCACTTCGCCATCGACGGGGGAGACGAGGGTGTCGGCCAGCGGGTCGATCGAGATGCCGTCGCCGACGATCTTCTGCGCGAAGACCGGGTCCGGGACGTGTTCGATGGGGACGAGCACTCCCGTCACGGGCGCCACGAGTGAGACGGTAGACGTCGTTGTCTGAGCCACGGGGAGCCTCATCCCTTGAAGTCGACAGGTCGTTAAAGCAACCCTGACCCTAGACCCATGTCGTGGCGCCGGTCACCCCCGCTCCGGCGGCGGCGATCGAGCGGTTAGTCGCCCTCGGTGTAGCGGGCGCGCGTCACGATCTTGGGGTCCGGTGCGTAGACGACCTCGGGGTCCTTGCCCTCGTAATCGAACTGGTTTAAAAAGGCCCGGATCGCGTTGACTCGACCGCGCTTCTTATCGTTGCTCTTGACCACGATCCACGGCGCCCAGCGCTTGTCGGTGAGGGCGAAGGTGGCCTCCTTGGCCTGCGTGTACGCCTCCCAGCGGTCGAGGCTTTCGAGGTCCATCGGCGAGAGCTTCCACTGGCGGACCGGGTCGATCTGGCGCAGCGCGAAGCGGGTCCGCTGCTCGTCCTGGGTCACCGAGAACCAGAGCTTGGTGACCGTCGTGCCGCTCTCGACGAGCATGCGCTCGAAGCGCGGGGCCTGAAGCATGAAGGTGTCGTACTCGGCATCGGTGGCAAAGCCCATGACCCGCTCGACGCCAGCCCGGTTGTACCAACTGCGGTCAAACAGCACGATCTCGCCGGCCGTCGGCAGGTGCTGGACGTAGCGCTGGAAGTACCACTGCCCCTGCTCGGTCGAGCTCGGCTTGTTGAGGGCGACGACGCGGGCGGCACGGGGATTGAGGTGCTCCATGAAGCGCTTGATCGTCCCCCCCTTCCCGGCGGCATCGCGCCCTTCGAAGACGAGGACATGCTTGGCGCCGACATCCTGGGTCCAGTACTGGAACTTCAGCAGCTCGACCTGCAGCTGGTACTTCTCGAGCTCGTAGGTGTCGCGGTCCATCAGCTCGTCGTAGGGGTAACCCTGGCGCCAGGTCTCGACGGCGCTGCCATCGGGGGCGATCAGCACCGGGTCCTCATCCGCCGCCCCCTGGACGGTGTATCCCTCCACGCGAAGACGATCGATGTACTCGCGAAGATTCATGTGCTGGACCATGGGCCTATCTCACCGCACTCGGGTCGGGTATCCAACCCCCACCTCCCGGGACCTCCCTCACTTTGCTTAAGCAGCGCCTCGTTGCTCAGCCTCCAGGGTGAGCAACGAGGACGTGCTTAAGCAAAGTCGGGAAGGGAGGGGGGTGGGGTGAAGGTGGGTTGGCGGCCGAGGGCGCCGATGAGGCGCTCGCGGGTCGCCGGGGACGCGGCCTCATCACGGGCCGCGCGGACCGCATCGAGACGAGCGCGAAGGGCGAGCCGCTCACCCACTCCGCCGTCGCTGTCCTGCTCTAAGAAGTCCTCGAGCCGGGCGATCCCGGTCTCGGCCTGCGCTACCGCCTGAGCCTGCGCGGCGTCGAGCCGCTCGCGGTACCAGTCGCTTGCGAGGACCGACTCGCGGGTGAAGAGGGCGCGGAAGGCCGGGTCGTCGAGGGTCCAGCCCTCGGCCGAAACCCCGTCGGCCATGATCTCGATGAGGGCGCGCACCGGCGGGCAGGCTGAGGCAATCGTCCCGTCCTTGAGGTACGACCGCGCGACCCGCTCGTGGGTTTCGACCATGACGTCGATCGAGTCGATGAAGACCTGCCGGTCCTGGGTCTCGGGCCGCAGGATCGCCTCGGTGAAGATCGCGTTGGGGTGCATGAAGATCCGGCCGAGGAAGATCCGGGTGAAGGACTCGGTGATCCGGTAGCCAAGCCGGCTCGCGGGGACGGTCCGACCGTCGACCTCGAGATCGGTGACGGGCTCGAGGTGCCCCGCCGCGATCAGTCGCTCGGCGGAGCGCTCCTCGTCGCTCATCCGCGCGAAGATCTCGGGGATCAGCAGGCTGACGTCGTGATCGACGCGGACCTGGGGCCCCACATACCCGGCGCCGGAGATCCATCCGTCATAGCCGCTGAGGGCATAGGAGAGGAAGGCCGCGTTGAGGTCGTAGGTCGTCGGAAGGGCGTTGAAGGGGGCCTTGGTCAGGGCTCCTTCGCTGCCCGCGCCCGTCGTCGAGGGCGACTTACCCGTCATCGAGGAGATGAACTCCATCAGCAACTCGGGCAACTCGAGATAGTGCAGTGGGCTGAAGGCGCACAGGGCCGGGACGCCGGGCTCGGGTGGGTTGTTGCGACGTCCGGCCGCGACGATGTCGACGCCCATCGGGACCGCCGCGTCGCCCGCCAGGCCGCGGTGCAGCCGGACGGCGACGAGCGCCTCCGCCGTGCCCTCGGGGTCGGCGAGGTCGGGGCGAACCTGCAGGTAGCGGGGGTTCTTCGACGGTTTGCCATCGACGAGTCGTGGCCGCGCGGAGCAGGCGACGTAGTCGGCGTCGCCAAGCGAGGGATCGCGGGACGCGAAGCGGGTCAGCAGATCCCGCATCGGCGCAGTGAACTGGCTGAGCGCGATCGCGTCATCCGTCATCGCTTGGGCCGCGGCGCGATCGAGCGGTTCGAAGTTCGACAGGAAGGTCCCGGGCTGGGCGATGTCGGCCTCGGCGATCGTGTCGTAGCCGGGCGTGATCGCATCATCGGGGCGCTGGAAGAGCAGGCTCTCGCAGTTCTGGACGTACTTGCGCGATCCGTCCTCGCCATCGGGCACGGTGACCGACGCGGTGATGTCGTCCTCGGTCTGCAGTTTCGCCGCGGGCGCGAAGTCCGGGCGGAGACTAAAGAGGCGGTACGACCCGTCCTCTTCGAAGCCCACCCGCAGCATGTCGACCAGCACGGGTTGTCCGTCCATCCGAAGTCGCGTCCCGTGCCGGCCGTTAACCCGGCTGACCGAGAAGTGGCTGCGCCAGTCCTCGCCCCACTCCGGCTGATACGCCTCCTTGATCACGAAGACGAGTTCCATGACGTGCGGGGGGATCGAGCGGATGAAGGCGTTGTGCTCGTCGCTGAACTCCGACGACGGCGTGAGCAGTTTGATGATGCTGCCCATGCTGCGGTTCGGGCCGAGAAGGGGGCGGTGGTCCTGCCCGTTCCACGACGGCTCGGCGTAGCGCTGCGAGTAGTCGCGAGCGAAGATCGCTTCGACCGCATCAAGGTCGGCGTCGAGGTCGGCAACATGGGCTGTGCCGATCGTGATCGCATCGGCGATCGACTTCGAGATCTCCGACTTCCCGCCCCCGGAGACCGTGGAAGGCTTGTGGCACACCGTGGTTCGCGCAGAGGTCCCGATGATCGTCCACTGCGCAGGATCGTGGCGAACCTGGAGCATCCGGATGCGGAAACCGCTCGTATTGACGTAGGTGGTGTCGCCGCGGAAGGGGGTGGTGCGCGTCTCCCCCTTCGCGTCGGTCCAGGTGATCGAGCGTGAGCCGAGGCTGTAGCGAGCGCGCCCCGGCATCAGGACCAGGTGGGTGAGCGTGGCATGCCGCGTCAGCCCGTCGATCCCGACGATCCACTCATGGGGGTTCGCAGCGACGACCTCTTCGACACTCGGCCCGTCGTCGCCGTACTTGTCGAGGAACTCCTGGCCCTGGTCCCAACTCGGGAAGACCATCGCGCCGCCGGAGTGCTCCTCTTCAGCGCCGCCAAAGAGGTTGGCGGACATGGAGATCTGGGTCTTGACCTCCTTCTTGCAGTACCCGAAGTAGTTGTCTGCGATCACCGTGACGATCACGCCGCGCTCGTCACGGGCGCACACCTTGAAGGCCTGGCCGTCGTTGTACCGCTCGGCCTCATCGCTCCAGCACATCCCATCGCGGACCTGTCGGTCGGTCGCGTCGTCGATGTGGGGGAGGCCGAGATCCTTCTTGGTGAGCCCGGTGAGGTGCGGCGCGAGGATGACGAGTCCGGTGTGCCCGGTCCAGCCGAGCGGGTCGAGCGCGGCGTCGTTTTCGGGGAGGTACGGGTCGCCAGCGTTGCCGAAGATCCCTTCGACGAAGTCGAGGTTCGCGACCATGCTGCCGGGGACGATGAAGCGGGTCTCCATGCGCCGCTCTCGCGTGTGGCCGGGGGCCGGGACGACGACCAGCGGACGGAGCAGCAGGGAGACGAAGCACGACGCGCGCTCGGGTTGCGTTGAGGTGATGGGCAGTTCGAGGGTTTCGGGTGGCGGCGCCAGCGCCTCGGCGAGCAGCCGGGCGAAGACCTCGCGGGGCACCGCCTTCTTATCGTCCGGGATCGGCAGACCCCCTTCGGCGATGTGGAAGACCCCAGCCGTCGTACGCCGATCGTTGCGCGGGTTGTGCAGCACGCCGTTGGCGAGGCGGTAACTCGTGATGAGGTCCGAGGAGTACTCGTCGCTCGTCACGGGAAGGGAGAGGGTGCGGGCGAGCCCGGGGACGTCGAGGGTGAAGGTGCGCCGCGGCAGGCGCGGGGTCACCTCGACGCCGTCAAGGTAGTCCGCGAGGAAGTCCTCGATCCGCTCGTCGACCGGAGGCAGCCGATCGGAGAGGCGCCGGCTGAGTTCGCGCTGCCGGTCGAGAAGGGGGGACACCAGCTCCGCGTCAGCGTGGTCACCACCGGCCACGCGGGGCAGGCCAAGGAGCGCCAGGCGCAGGTTGACGGCGGTGATGAGGGTGTCCGACGAAGTGGTGGCAGTCACCTCTCCGAGTGTGCCCCTCGCGTCTGGAAGGTTGGTTAACAGAAGGTAAGACTTTAGGGATCGGCGCGTTGCGCCGGGCGGCGTTTTGTTACAGCGCGCGGACCCGATCGACGTGGAACCAGAAGCGCTCGCGCACGTCGTGCCGGGCGGCCTCGTCGATGTTGGCGTCACCGCTGCGATTGGCGAGGTCGACGAGCAGCGCGCGATCGAGGTCGCCCGGGACGGCGGGCCGCCGGGCGCGGAGCTCGGCGAGCGCCTCGGGATCGGAGGTCGCACACCAGGACGCGACGACCTGCTTGGCGACCGCGTCGACGAGTTCGGCCGTCACCCCTTCGCCGTGGGGGATCAGGATGTCGATCCCCGTCGACGGGAGGGTTAGCGCCGTCGCGCGCTTACGGGCGAAGGCAGCCGGCGTCGGAAGGGAGGGAACTGCTGGCTTGGGCGCATCCTGCGGGATGGACGGGGCCGGTCGCGGGCCGGGTCGGGCCGTCGCCGGAGTGGGAGCTGCGGGGGTGTTGTCCGCTGACGTGTCGCCGTCGGTATCGCCTCGGGAGGCGTCCGCTGCGGCGGGCGCCGGCGAGGCATCCTCGCTCTCGGTGACCTCGGGACCCCCTTCGACCGCTTCCGCTCCGTCGGCGTCCGCGGGGATGAGGACGTCGGGGATCGCCATCGAGCGCACCGTCTCGTCGATGATCGCCGGGTCGACGAGGAGCAGGCCGTCAGACTCACGCAGGAGGTGCTTCGAGACGCCATGCGGGCGATCGTCGGGACCCGGTACGGCGAGCACGAAGACCTGGACGCCGTGCGCCTGCGCCTCTTCGACCGCCTCGGTGAGGTCGTCGTCCCCGGAGACGAGGTAGACGACATCGGCGACCTGGTGGCGTCCTTGAATGGCGAGGTCGAGACCGATCCGGACGTCGACCCCCTTCTGATCGCCGGAGAAGGAGAGTCGTCCGAGGCGCAACTTCACCCGGTGGAGCAGGCCGATCGACTCCTGTTGGTAGTCCGGCTGCCCCGACGGGCGCGCGCCGGAGTCGTACCAGTTGACGCGCAGCAGCGGCATCCCGCTCGCCTGCTCCACCTGGTCGATCAGGCGCGTAATGAGGTCGGGATAGTCGACTTGGACCCCGCGCCGCAACGAACTCCCGGTGATCCGGGTCGCCGCGGAGGCGAGCAGATAGCCGGCGTCGACATAAACGGCGCAGTAGGACCTCATGGGGTCCACTCTGCCAGCGGTCGAGGGTGCCCATCGGATGTCCGGGTGCGGTCTGGGCGCCGCGTAGGCTCGTGAGCGCCCGCGAAATGCGGGGATCTAGCCAGTCGACCAAGGAGCGAACGAAGATGTCCGAGGACCCAACCCGATCGGGCGGCACGCCCCACGACTCGGGGGTTGAGCCGAAGGGGTCGGCGGTTGAGCCGAAGGGCTCGCCGGGTCAGGTGGAGCCGCGGGAGCCGAGCTTCGGTGCGCGCGCGGCCGAGAGTGGCCGCCGCGCCGTGACGGCCGTCGCCATCGCCGCGGGTCTGATCGCGGCGGTGCTGCTCGGCTGGTTCCTCTTCGGCGAGTGGTGGATCTCCGTCGTGCGGCAGCGGGTCGATGGCAGCGCCTTCTCCGGCTTCGCGTTCGGGCTGACGGTCGGCTTCATCGCCACGGTGCTCGCCGCGATCCTCGTGCGCTTCATCCTCGTACGACGGATGCCGGGTTTCCTGCGGGTCGTCCTCGGCGTCCTGCTCGCCGTCCCGCTCGCGCCGCTCGTCTTCTCCCTTCGGATCGCGATGAACAAAAGCTCCGGCAAGCCCGGTTCGCTCGAGTACCAGATGCTCGTCGATGGCCGGGGCTACCAGAGCGGCGTCTTCTTCGGCACGCTCGTCGCCCTCCTGATCGTGGTGGCCGTTGTGTGGTGGGGCATCAGCCGCCGCAAGGCACGCGCCGAGGACCGCGCCCACGTGAGCGACACCCAGCACTGACCCCCTTCCCGACGGCTGGCCACCGACGAAGTGTCGGTAAGTGCAAGGTCGGGTGCCTGGCGGACGCTTCCGGGTTGGGGAAGTGTCGGTGGGTGCAAGGTCGGGTGCCTGGCGGACAGTTCCGGGTTGGGGAAGTGTCGGTAAGTGCAAGGTCGGAGCGCTCATCGCCGTTTGGGGATCGCCGAGGCGCCGCGCGAGCCATGATGAGGGGGCGCGGCCCCCGATCCGAGGAGTGTGACCCATGCATGTTGCCGATAGCCATGGCGTGATCCGGGTGCGGGGCGCCCGCGTCAATAACCTCAAGGACGTCGATGCCGACATCCCGAAGCGGCGGCTGACGGTCTTCACGGGCGTGTCCGGATCGGGGAAGTCGAGCCTGGTCTTCGGGGCCATCGCGAGCGAGTCGCAGCGACTGATCAACGAGACGTATTCGACCTTCGTGCAGGGGTTCATGCCGAGCCTCGCGCGCCCCGAAGTGGACAGCCTCGAGAACCTCTCGGCGGCGATTGTCGTCGACCAGGAGCGGATGACGGCCAACGCGCGCTCGACCGTCGGCACGGTGACCGATGCGTTCGCGCTGCTCCGGCTGCTCTACTCGCGCCTCTCCACGCCGCACGTCGGGTCGTCGCAGGCCTTCTCCTTCAACATCGCCTCGGCGAGCGGCGCGGGAGCCGTGACCGTGCAGAAGGGGGCCACGCAGAAGGCGGAGCGCCGCACCTTCGAGGTGATCGGCGGGATGTGTCCCGAGTGCGAGGGCAAGGGCAAGGTCTCGACGATCGATATCGACGCGATCGTCGACCGCAGCAAGTCCCTCAACGACGGCGCGATCATGGTGCCCGGCATGCCGACGGGTAGCTGGCAATGGCGCTCGTATGCGGAGTCGGACCGGCTCGACCCCGACAAGGCGCTCGCGGACTACACGCCCGAAGAGTGGGACTGGTTGATGAACCAGGACGCGACGAAGGTGAAGTTCGCCGGGATCAACTACACCTACATCGGGCTCCTCGGCCGAGTGCGGCGCTCCTTCATCGACCGCGAGACCGAGTCCAAGCAGGCGCACGTCAAGGCCTTCGCCGATCGGGTCGCCACCTTCGCTCCGTGCCCGGAGTGCGGGGGAACCCGGCTCAATGAGGCGGCGCGCACGGCGACGGTGGCGGGGACCACCCTGCCGGAATGCTCGGCCATGCAGATCACCGACCTCCTCACGTGGCTAGATCGGGTCGACGACGAGAGCGTGGTCCCCCTTCTGGCGAACCTCCGCGGGATCCTCGCCGCCTTCGTCGAGATCGGCCTGGGTTACCTCTCCCTCGATCGGGAATCGGGGACGCTGTCCGGCGGTGAGGCGCAGCGCGTGAAGATGATCCGCCACCTCGGCTCCGCCCTGACCGACATCACCTACGTCTTCGATGAGCCCACCGTCGGGTTGCATCCGCACGACATCACCCGGATGAACAACCTGCTGCTGCAACTGCGGGACAAGGGCAACACGGTTCTCGTCGTCGAGCACAAGCCCGAGGTGATGGCGATCGCCGACCACCTCGTCGACCTCGGCCCCGACGCGGGGAGCGGTGGCGGCGAGATCACGTACGCCGGTGACCTCGCGGGACTGCGCGCCAGCCACACCACGACGGGCCGCTACCTTGATGCGCGAATTGGCTTGCGGGAGCGGGTGCGTCAGCCGAAGGGGGCGCTCGAGATCCGCGGCGCATCGATCCACAACCTGCGCGACGTCGACGTCGATATCCCGACCGGAGTGCTCACGGTCGTGACGGGCGTCGCCGGGTCGGGGAAGTCCTCCCTGATCCATGGTTCGCTCGGGACGCGCGAGGACGTGCTGATCATCGATCAGGGCGCTATCAAGGGCTCACGCCGCTCGAACCCGGCCACCTACACCGGGCTGCTTGACCCGATTCGCACGGCCTTTGCGAAGGCAAACGGGGTCAAACCGGCGCTCTTTAGTTTCAACTCCGAGGGTGCCTGTCCGGCCTGCGGGGGCCAAGGCGTGATCTATACCGACCTCGCGATGATGGCCGGGGTGAGCACGCCGTGTGAGGAGTGCGGCGGGCGTCGCTTTCGACCGGAGGTGCTCGAGTATCGGTTGCATGGCCGTTCGATCGACGAGGTGTTGGCACTCTCGGTCGCCGATGCTGCGGAGGTCTTCACGAGCGGCAAGCCGAAGCAGATCCTCGCTCGCTTGCTCGACGTCGGACTCGGCTACCTCACGCTCGGGCAGCCCCTCACGACCCTGTCCGGCGGCGAGCGCCAGCGCCTGAAGCTAGCGGCTCAGATGGGTCGCGACGCGGCGACGATCGTGCTCGATGAGCCGACCTCAGGGCTTCACCTCGCCGACACCGAGCGGTTGCTCGCGATGCTGCACGGCCTTGTGGAGCAAGGACATTCGGTCGTCGTCATCGAGCACCATCTCGCCGTGATGGCTCACGCCGACTGGATCATCGACCTCGGACCGGGTGCCGGGCTCGACGGCGGACGCGTCGTCTTCGAGGGCACTCCGCAGGAGATGGTGGAGCACTCAGACACCCTGACCGCCCAGCACCTGCGCGCTTGGACCGCAGAACCTCCCACCGCGGGGGAGGATGTGGAAGCCTAAGCGGGTGACGAAGCTCTGGCGGCTCGATGACGATGCGGAGCTACGCCGAGCCGCCATGGATTGGCTCGCGGCCCGTACGAGCGATGGCCAGGAGACCATCGACCGTCAGACGCTCAGTGATTTCGAGTTCCGAGGTCAACGCATACCGCTCGTGGACCCGCAACGCGGGATCCGCAAACCCGCCCACCTTGAGTCCGCTCTCTCCATTGTCACCACCTATCGACCCGATGGCGCGGCCCGTCCGTACGAGGACGGGCTCCGACCCGATGGGTGTATTACGTACAAGTGGCGTGGTACTGACCCATTCCATCCGGAGAACCGCGCACTGCGACGAGCGATGGAGCTCCATCAACCCTTGATCTGGTTCATGGGTGTCGGTCCGGGGCTCTTCATTCCCGTGTTCCCGGTCTACCTGATGGAGGAGAACGAGAAAGATCACGAGTTCGTCGTGACGGTCGCGGAGACCGGCGAGCTTTCCGTCCCGATCGTCACCGACTCCCCGTACGAGCGAAAGTACCGCCTACAACTCGTGAAGCAACGGGTACATCAACCCGTCTTCGCGGCCACCGTGATGCGGGCTTACGAGACCCGCTGCGCCGTCTGCTCCCTTCGCCACCGCGAGCTGCTCGACGCCGCTCACATCATCGACGACGCGGACCCGGGCGGGGTGGCTTCGGTGCGTAATGGACTAGCGCTGTGCAAGATTCACCACGCTGCCTTCGATCGGCAGATCCTCGGAATCCGACCCGACTACGCGGTTGAGATTCGCTTCGACCTGCTCCACGAGATCGACGGGCCGATGTTGCGCCACGGGCTGCAAGAGCACCACGGGCAACCCCTCATGATGGTGCCCCGCATCAAGCGAGAGCGGCCAGACCCGGAGTTCTTGGATCAGAAGTACCAGAGCTTCCTCGCGGCCACCGCATAACGAAGCCGGCTGAACCCCACGGCCGACTCTGCCATCGCCCGCTGCTGTCGATAGAGGTCAGTGCGGACGGTGAAAAGAACGCCGGACGGAGATGTTTCTGCGACATCCGGACATTTCCCCGACCGGTTGGGGCGAGCACAGGCTGCAGCCCGTGTGGATGGCAGGCTGTGCGGACGTGAGTGATGTCGAACTGATCGCCGAGAGCGATCCGCAGGTCCAAGCGACCGCGCGGGAGTTGGCTCGGTGGGCCCTGTTCTCCTCGGTGCCGCGGCACCTGCTCCGCGAACTCGCGGCGAACGCCGACGTGCTGCGGATCGAGCGCGGCGAAGTGCTCTTCACGCGCGGGACGCCGGCGACCGCGTTCTATGGGCTCGTCCGGGGGCTGATCCAACTCGGGGTCTCCAACGCCGACGGCAACGTCCGGGTTTTGGAGATCATCGGCCCAGGCCAGACCTTCGGCGAGGCCGTGATGTTCCAGCAGGGCGGGTACCCGGTCAACGCGGTCGCGCTCGCGCCGAGCGAACTCGTGCGGATCCCGGCCGCTGCCGTCGACGCGCTCTTGACGAGTGATCCGAGGTTCGCCCGCGCGATGCTCGCCTCGATGTCGATGCGACTGCACGGCCTGGTCCGCGACATCGAGCTCTTCACCCTCACCTCCACCACCCAGCGCGTCGTCGGCTATCTCCTCGGCGAACTCACCGTGGGAGCCGCCCCCACCCCCACGTCCAGCCCGAGCACGACGCCGAAGGGGGCGAAGGGCGCCGCCAGGGTCGACCTCTCGCCCTCGAAGCAGGTCGTCGCCTCGCGGCTCGGGATGACTCCGGAATCCTTCTCACGGGTCATCCGAGACCTAAGCGAGCGCGACCTAATCGCCGTGCGCGGCCGGGTCGTGACGATCCCTGATGAGGCGGCCTTGCTGGCGCACGCGACCCGGCGCACCTAGCGACAAGCCAGGGGTGATTCAGGCCACATTGCCCCCTTCTTGATCGCGGTCAAGGAAGGGCGTCGAGGCCGCGTCTTAGCGTCTGCTCGACCTGGCGATACGCCCTGCCGATTCCCCTGATTGAGGTGCACCACCCACGATGTTTTGTTACCAGTGCGAGCAGACCGACCGCAGCGACAACCTCTTGATCGGGTGCCACACCCTGAAGGGCAACTGCGGCAAGGACGCAAACACCTCCGACCTCCAAGACGTCCTTGTCTACCTCTGCTACGGCATCGGCCAGTACGCGCAGGCGCTGCGCGAGGCCGGCGCCCCCGACACCCGCTTCGTCGATTACGCGGCGGGCGCCCTCTTCACCACCTTGACCAACGTCAACTTCAACCCGACCCGCTTCGTCCAGCTGATCGCCGAGGCCAAGGGCGTGCGGGACGAAGCTCAGGCGGCCTACGAGAGCGCCGTGCGGGCGAAGGGGGAGGAGCCGCAGGTCCTCACCGGCGCGGCTACCTTCGTCCCCGAGACCGGCATGACCGCGCTCGTCGAGCAGGCGAAGGGGGTGCGCGTCGACCACGACATCGAGACCGTCGGCGCCGACATCACCGGGGTGCGCAACTTGAACCTCTATGGCCTGAAGGGCATTTGCGCCTACACCCACCACGCCAATGTCCTGGACTACCGCGATGAAGAGGTCGATGCGGGGATCGAGTCCGCGCTCGCCTTCCTCGGCGACCCGCCGAATGACCTGGACGCCCTCCTCGCTCACGCCCTGCAGCTCGGGCACCTGAACCTCAAGGTGATGGAGTTGCTGGACGCCGCAAACACCGGCACCTTCGGCAGCCCGGTCCCCACTCCGGTTCGGGTGACGCCGGTCGCCGGCAAGTGTGTCCTGGTAAGTGGGCACGACCTCGGCGACCTGCACGCCGTCCTCGAAGCCACCAAGGACACCGGTGTCAAGGTCTACACGCACGGCGAGCTCCTCCCCGCCCACGGCTACCCGGGTCTGCACCAGTACCCGCACCTCGCCGGCAACTACGGTGGCGCCTGGCAGGACCAGCACGCCGACTTCGCGGGTTTCCCCGGTCCGATCGTGATGACGAGCAACTGCCTGATCGAGCCGCAGCCGAGCTACCGGGGGCGGATCTTCACCATGGGGCCGGTCGGCTGGCCCGGGGTGCGGCACTTGCGTCACGACGACCTCGCGATCGTCGTCAAGGCCGCTCAGGCGCTGCCGGGCTTCACCGAGGACGGACCGGACGAGACCATCACGACGGGGTTCGCCCGTGACGCCGTGCTCTCCGTCGCTGGCGAGGTCATCGACGCCGTCAAGGCCGGGGAGATCAACCACTTCCTGCTGATCGGCGGCTGCGACGGCGCCGTCCCGGGCCGCAACTACTACACCGAGATTGCCGACCGCTCCGGCGACGACACGGTGTTGCTCACCCTGGGCTGCAACAAGTACCGCTTCAACGGCAACGACTACGGGACGGTTGCGGGCCTGCCGCGACTGCTCGATGTGGGTCAGTGCAATGACGCCTATAGCGCACTGCGCATCGCGATGGCCCTCGCCGATGCCTTCGAGTGCGGGGTCAACGACCTGCCGCTCTCCCTCTTCGTGTCCTGGTTCGAGCAGAAGGCGGCGGCCGTGCTCCTCACCCTGCTCGCCCTGGACATCAAGGGGATTCGCCTCGGCCCGACGCTGCCCGCCTTCCTTACTCCGGCCGCCGTCCACGTCCTCTCGGACACCTTCGACCTCAAGGGCAACGGCGACCCCGCCCAAGACCTCGCCGACGCGATGGCGGGCCGTTGATGGCGGACGCATCGACGCTCACCCTCACCACCACCGACGGGGTCGTAACGACCGTCAGTTGCCCGCCTGGCCAGACGGTGATCGATGCCGCTGCGGCCGAATCGGTGATCCTGCCGTCCCTGTGCGGTCAGGGCGCGTGCGGGGCCTGTCTCGCGACGGTGACGGAAGGGAGTTACACCTCCCTCCCATCGAGCCCCGACGCGATGGGGCCCATGGCCGGAGAGGGCGCGGCGCTGCTCTGCTGCACCGTCCCGACCGAGGACCTTCGGATCGACCTGCCGTACGACCAGAGCCGGATCGTAAGCAGCGCCCCAGCGAAGCGGACGGCGACCATCACCGCGCTCGAGAGCGTCGGTCACGATGTCGTCTGCCTGGTCCTCGCCCTCGATGCCGACGACACCCACGGCTCGGCAGCGGAGTTCGATCCCGGCCAGTTCGTCCAGTTGCAGGTGCCCGGGCGTGAGGACCTGCGGGCCTACTCGCTCGCCAATGTCGGGAATTGGGACGGGGAGCTGGAGTTCTATATCCACGTCCTGCCGAAGGGGGTCTTCTCCGACTACCTCCGCGACCGGGCGAGCGTCGGAGACACCCTCACGGTGATCGGACCGCAGGGTGCCTTCGGGTTGCGGGAGAACGGACTTCGGCCGCGCTGGTTCATCGGAGGCGGCACCGGTCTCGCGCCGCTGCTGTCGATGATGCGCCGGATGGCCGAGTGGGGAGACCCCCAACCGGTCCGCGCCTACTTCGGGGTGACCACCGAGGACGACCTCTTCGGCATCGATCAGATCGCCGAGGTGTGCGCGATGCTCGCCGAATCGTCGGTGACGATCGCGATCTGGCGCCCCAAGAGCGACCTCGCCAACCTCGCGGTGCCCGACGGAGTGCAGGTGGTGAGCGGCTCGGTCGCCGATGCGATGGCCGAGGAGCTCGCGGGCCTCGGGCAACGCCCGGACATCTACGTGTGCGGCCCGCCCGGGATGGTCCAGGCCCTGGAGTACGTCCTCGCCGAACACGGGGTCGACCCGCAGTTCGTCGTCACCGAACGCTTCACCGAGAACTAACCGCTCGCCCCCTTCGTCATGAACCCGCGAAGGGGGCGAGTTCCCTCCGCGCCGCCGAACTGAAGGCTCGTCGGTCGCGGCGGTTAGCATCGGGGCCGTGCTGCGAGTGGCGACCTTTAATATCAACGGGATTCGAGCGGCGCAGCGCAGAGGCTTCGAGCCCTGGCTCGCTGCGCGCAGGTGCGATGTCGTCGCTCTCCAAGAGGTGCGCTGTCCGATCTCCCAGTTGCCTGCGGGGGTCTTCGGCGACTACCACCTCACCTATGACCCCGGCACTCTTGCCGGGCGCAATGGGGTCGCGGTCCTGACCCGGGAGCGGCCGAGCGCGGTGCGCACCTGGGGCGCCGATGTCCTTCGTCGAGCGCCGGGCGAACGCCACCTCGACCTCGAACCCGCGACGCCGAGCATCCTTGCTCGTGGGCTGCGCGAGTTCGGCGCCGAAGGGCGATACGTGGAAGTCGACCTCGCCGACCAGCCGCTCACCGTGGCCTCGCTGTATCTGCCGAAGGGGGGACTGCCGGCCCACCTGCAGGACCCACGGCGCATGCGGGAGGCGCCCGACGGTGGCCTGAAGTACGAGCGCAAGATGCGCTTCCTCGACGCCTTCGCCCGCCACCTGTCGCGAGCGCGGCGCACGGCCGCAAGCGCCGGCCGGGAGTTCCTGCTGATGGGTGACCTCAACATCGCCCACTCCGAGCAGGACCTGCGCAACTGGCGCGGCAACCGCCAATCCGAAGGGTTCCTCCCCGAGGAGCGGGAGTGGATCGGTGCGCAACTCTCCCCGCGCACGCTGGTCGACGTGGTGCGCGCTCAGCACCCACACGCTGACGGCCCGTACTCGTGGTGGTCCTGGATGGGCCAGGCCTTCGCCAAGGACACGGGCTGGCGGATCGACTATCACTTCGCGACGCCGCGGCTCGCGCGGCGGGCGATCACCGCTGGGACGGACCGTGAGGCCAGCGCGAGCGAGCGGATCAGCGACCACGCGCCGGTCGTCGTCGATTACGACCTCTAGCGGGTGGTGGTCCTTCCCGGCTCTAGAGGAAGGGAGACTAGGCCAGCATCGCGACGAGATCGTCCCCGACGACCCACGTCGCCCAGGCGCAGATCGCTACGAAGCTCAGCACCCACAGCACGCGCGGTAGGGGGGTCAGTTGAGCAAGCACGCCCGGGTCGCTTGTGCGGTCGGGAGAGCCCGCGACCGCTCCGAGATGTCGCCAGGCGCCGATCACGAGGACGACGGCGACACCGACGAGGACACTCGCCTGCAGTTCGGGGCTGCCGCCCCACCACAGGGCCCCGGTCGCGACGATCGCGGCCAGGGTCACGACGATGGTGAGCGCTGAGCGAGCGAAGAAGAGCGCGAGGACCAGGCCGATCAGTAGGGCCGTAAGCACGGGCGCGGCCCAACCGCGTAGTGCCAGCCAGGAGATGACCGCGCCGAGGATGGCCGGCGCGGGGTAACCGGCCCAGGTCGAGGCGATCCGTCCGGGACCGGTCGGTCGGCCCCAGGTGACGGCGTGGCCGGACATGTCTCCGCGCAGGACGAAGCCGGTGAACTTACGCCCCACCGCCACGCCGACGAGCGCGTGTCCGAGTTCGTGCACGAGGGTGATCGCGAGGCGCACGATCGCCCATACCGGCGGCAGCAGGCACGCCGCGAGAGCGCCGCCGACCGCGAGCCACAACCACCATCCAGGTACCGCGACGGTGTCCGGTGCGGGACCCACCCGACTCGCGATCTCGTCCAACCAGTTCACGGTCGCGAAGAGTAAGCCGCCGACCTGTGCGGGTCCTGGCAGGAATCGGACAACGCGAGTTCCCGCCAGGCATTTGGTCTGGCCGCTTGCCCGTCATCAATGGTTGTGTGACGGGCACCACCTCCCCTGCCGACGCCACCCGACAAGGAGCGCATTACCAATGAATCGCCACCCCCGTCGACGGTTACTGACCGTCGTCGCCGCCGCACCGATCGCGGCTCTCGCCCTCGGCACCATCCCCGCCATGGCAGGCCCAGCGGCGCCGGCCGCCACTCCAGCCGCCACTCCAGCCGCCGCTCCTGCGGCCCAGGCGGCCAAGAACAAGACGCCCAATATCCGCCAGCTCGCCGGCGCTCTCGCCCGGCAGAAGTTGACCTGGGAGAAGTGCGACTACAAGGACGCCGGTCTCAACCAGCGCTTCGCCAACATCCCGAATATCAAGTGTGCGACGGTCAAGGTCCCGCGTGACTGGCACGACGCCAAGAACGGCAAGACCTGGGACGTCAAGATCTCCCACGCGACGAACCAGTCGGTGACGAGCGGCCGGTACAAGGGCACGATCTTCGTCAACCCCGGTGGCCCCGGCGGCTCGGGTCTGCCCTGGGCAGCGGCGATGCAGCAGCGCACCCCAGACCTGCGTCCCTACTACAACTACGTCGGCTTCGACCCGCGCGGCGTGGGTCAGAGCAGCGCCCCGAAGTGCACCTTCACGTACGACGCCAACAGCAAGGACCCGTACGCCCGCGACAAGGCGATCGGTAAGACCTGCGCCTCCGACCCGGACGTGCGCACGATCAACACCGAGCAGACGGTCTACGACATGGACCTGATCCGCCACCTGCTGAAGGCCCCGAAGCTCGACTACATCGGGTACTCCTACGGCACCTGGCTCGGCGCCTGGTACGAAAACGTCTTCTCCGCCAACGCGGGCCGCTTCTTGCTCGACTCGGCGACCGATGTCACCAAGCCGACCCTCCAGCGCACCTGGGAACTCCAGCCGAAGGCGCGGGACCGCCAGTTCCAGATGCACCTGATGAACTGGATCGCCCGCAACAACGACACCTACGGCCTCGGCACCGACGCGCAGAAGATCTACGACCGGTACTTCGCGGCGACCAAGGAGATGAGCTCCTTCGTCGTCCTGCTGACGTGGTACTTCAGCGGCGGCCTGCCGGCCTTCCCGGACAACTCGCAGTACCCGGCCGCTGGCTCGGTCGTGAAGTCGCTGATCGAAAGCGGCGAGCGGAGCGGCGCGGCGAAGAAGTCCACTGCGGACAGCACCGCCGACCCGGCCGTCGAGGTCAAGACCGCCCTGAAGAAGGTCAAGAAGGGTCCGAAGCTCTCCAAGGACACGCTCACGTCGATCAACGAGGGCATCTCGCAGATGGACGCGCTGACCTCGATCGAAGAGGAGGACGCGCCGACCGGTAAGGCCGCGGCAATGCGCACCGAGACCTTCGACTCCACCTTCGAGATGATTCGCTGCGGTGATGGTCAGTGGACCCAGCGCACCGGCTTCTGGGAGAACTGGGTCAAGAAGATCGAGCGCACCGCTCCCTTCACCACCCAGCTTGGTGGCGCCACCGTCCCGGTCTGTGCCTTCTGGCAGACCAACAACATGATGCCGGCGGCCGACCAGTCCTTCCCGGACACAATCGTGCTCCAGGGTGAGTTGGACTCGCAGACCGCCTGGGAGACCGGCTTCACCTCGGCGACCAAGCTGCCGAACACGAGCGCGCTCTTCATCGACAACGAGGGCAGCCACGGGCACTTCCCCTACGGCACCGAGTGCGTCGACGCGCCGATCTACAAGTACTTCCTGAACGGCAAGATGCCGAAGAACATCAAGGTCTGCCAGGGCCTGCCGCTTCCGTGGGAGACCACCACCTACGAGACCTGGGGCAAGCTCAACGCCGCCGGTCGCCACGTGCCGGCGAACCCCAGCCCGTGGACCCCGGCTGGCAGCGCCGGTAAGCGTCTCGGCCAGAAGATGGACCTGGCTCCGGCTGACACCGAGACCCAGGAAATGGTCCGCTCGGTGGTCCAGGAGACCTATGGCACCGACGGGGTCAAGCTCCTTGAGCGCGAAGGCGCCCTGGACTGATCCACTGGTCCGACCCGCGAAGGGGGTGTCCCCCGCCCGACCTGCTCCCGGCAGGAAGGGCGAGGGGCACCCCCTTCGTCAGGTCCCCGAGCGAGGGCTCGTCAGGCCAGACCTTCGTGCGCGGCGCGCACCCCGAGGACGAATCGAGACGGCGCATCGAGGCGTTCTTGCATCGCGGCGACCCGGCGGGCGACCGTGCGTTCGCTGACGCCGAGCGCGGCGGCGATCCGGGCGTCGGTCATGCCGGAGGAAAGCATGGCGAGGACCCGGCGATCGACCTCGGAGGTCTTCGGTGTGCTCGCGAGCCCGTCGATCGGCAGCGACTGCGCCCACGTCGTCTCGAAGAGTCGGATCAGCGCATCGAGCAGCGCCGAGCGATAGATGACGACCGCCTCGATCTGATCCACCTCGTCGGGCGTGGTGGCGGGCTGCGGCAGGATCAGCATGGCCCGGTCGTCGTCGGCGATGATCATCCGCATCGGCAGATCGTGGGCGACGCGGGCCTCTTCGCCGAGCTCGATCGATTGGGCGACGATCTGGCGGGTCTGCTCGTCGTGGACATTGGCCGCGAGGTAGATGGTGCGGTACTGCACCCCGCGATCGGCGGTATCGGGTTGCTCGGTCGCGAGGGTTGGGCCGCCCACGGTGAGATAGGGCGGCCGATCGAAGGCGCGGATCAGCGCGCGGCTCGAACCCTGCAGGGCGGCGAAGGTCGAGACCACCTTGGAGAGGCCACTGACGAGTTCGAGGAAGGGGGCGTCTCCGCGGCGATCGGTCACGTCACCGGCGACCTCGGCGGCGTCGAGGATCACCGCGGTTTCGGCGGCGCGCTGGGCCGACCAGGTCGCGACGGCGACTCGAAGGGGGAGGAGGTGACCGGTGCGCGGCGCGAGGAACCCGGTCTCGACGAGTTCGTCGAAGAGCACGGGGTCGATCCGCACGCTCGGGTCATGACGCCGGGCGAGGTAGGCCTCCCGGGCCGCCTCGCTCACGCCCACAGCGGCCAAGACCTGCTGGCAGGCCGCGTCCTTTGCCGTCCCGTCTGCGCCGTCGAAGTCCACCTCGTCATGATGAGGCACCTCACACCCTGGATGGTTCTTTGGCTAGCAGGCAATCTAGTTGCGCACAATCCAATGGCGTGCCATGGTTAAGCCATGGAGTCCCGTCAGCGCCTCGATCAGCAGCTCTGCTTCGCGCTGTACACCGCTGCCCGCACCGCGGCGGCGGCGTACCGCGACGACCTGGCCGAGTTGGGGCTGACGTACACCCAGTACGTCACCCTGCTCGCCCTCTGGGAGCGGGATGGGCAGACGGTCTCCGAACTCGGCGAGGCGCTCCGCCTCGACAGCGGGACCCTCTCGCCCCTGCTCCGGCGTCTCGAAGCCGCTGGCTTCGTGGAGCGGCTGCGCGACCAAGACGACGAGCGACGGGTCAACATCCACCTCACGGATGCTGCTCAAGCGCTCGAGACGCAGGCCTGCGCCCTTCAGGACAAACTCGCCCAACGGGTGCACCTGACCCCGGCCGAAGCCGAGACCTTGCGCAGCCTCGCGCAGCGGTTCAGCGCGACCACCGACTAGGTGTGAAGGGGGATCACCCCCTTCACGCTTGCCCGAAATCCACTGCACAGCAAAGGAAGTCACATCGTGAAGACTCTGTACACCGCCGAAGCCCTCGCCACCGGCGCGGGACGCAATGGCCACGCTCGCACGAGCGACGGACGCCTGGATCTCGACCTCGCGATCCCGACCGCGATGGGCGGTTCGGGCGAGGGCACCAACCCCGAGCAGCTCTTCGCCGCGGGCTACGCCGCGTGCTTCCACTCGGCGCTGCAACTCGTCGCCCGGCAGGCCGGGGCCGACATCTCCGACTCCTCGGTCGGCTCTCGCGTGCACATCGGCCCGAACGACGCCGGCGGCTTCCAGCTCGCCGTCGAGCTCGAGGTGACGATCCCGCACCTCGACGCCGAGCAGGCGCAGGCGCTCGCCGACAAGGCCCACGAGGTCTGCCCCTACTCCAACGCGACGCGCGGCAACATCGACGTCGCCGTCACGGTGTCGGACGACTGATGGCCGCCCCCACCCAGACCCGTCAGATCGCGCTCGCGTCCCGTCCGCAGGGCTGGCCGACCGACGAGAATTTCCGGCTCGAGACCGTCGACCTGCCCGAGCTCGGCGACGGGGAGATCCTCGTGCACAACACCGTCATGTCGGTCGACCCGTACATGCGCGGCCGGATGAATGACGTGAAGTCCTACATCCCTCCCTTCCAGATCGACGCGCCCCTCGACGGTGGCGCCGTCGGTGAAGTGATCGCCTCGAAGTCTTCGGAGATCGCGGTCGGCCAGCGGGTCGTGCACGGTCTCGGCTGGCGGGAGTACGCCGTCTTGCCCGCAGAGCGTGCGAGCGTCATCGACGCCGAGGCCGCCCCCGAGTCCAGCTACCTGAGCGTCCTCGGGATGCCGGGCCTTACCGCCTATGTCGGCCTGACCCGGATCGCGGAGATGAAGGAGGGCGACGTCGTCTTCGTCTCGGGTGCTGCCGGGGCCGTCGGATCGCTCGTCGGCCAGATCGCCAAGGCGCTCGGCGCCTCGCGCGTCATCGGGTCAGCGGGTTCGCAGGAGAAGGTCGACCGGCTCCTCGAGCTGGGCTTCGACGCCGCCTTCAACTACAAGGACGGCCCGGTCCGCGACAGCCTCAAGGCTGCTGCGCCCGACGGGATCGATGTCTACTTCGACAATGTCGGAGGTGACCACCTCGAGGCCGCGATCTCGCGCCTGAACACCTTCGGCCGGGTCGCGATGTGCGGGGCGATCGCCCAGTACAACGCCACCGAGGCCACCCCGGCGCCGCGCAACCTCGCGCTCGCGATCGGGAAGTGCCTCACCCTGCGCGGCTTCGTGGTCGGGCAGTACGCGGATGTCTCGCCCGAGTACCGCGAGCGCGCCGCCGGGTGGCTTGCCGACGGCACGATTCGCTTCGACGAGACCGTCCGCGACGGCCTCGAGAACGCTCCCCAGGCCTTCATCGACCTGCTCGCGGGGGCCAACACGGGCAAGATGCTCGTCCGCTTGTAAGAGCAACCGATCGGGGCCGGCGGGCAGGTACTGCCCGTCGGCCCTGTCGTCCGGAGTCGCTAGCGTTGGCAGGTGACGATTTCCCCCTTCGCCCGGACCCGCGTGGTCGACCGCTTCACCGGACGCATCCTCGGCGTCGGGTCGCGCAGTGGGGTGCGGATCGTCGTCGGGCGGTGGGATGAGTCGCCCCTCGGCGCCTTCGCCGATGTCATGCTGGCCGACGCGTCCGGGACGCGATGGCTGCTCGCGCCCAGTGAAGAGGTCGCCGATTACGTCGCCCAGACCTACCACTTCGACCGGGTGGTGATCGCCCCGATGACCGTGCAGGAAGGGGGCCGCGGCGCATCCTGGCGGGTCCGAGCCGGGGCCCTCGATACCGGTCCCGGCGATGACGGCGCCCTGCTCGGCCAAGCGCTCGCGAGCGGACTGGACGTCCAATTGACGCTCGGGCAGCGCAGCGGTCTCGGTCTCCTTTTGCGCTGCGTCCCAAGGCGTTTGGCCACCTCGCGGCTCATGGCCACGCTCGCCGACCCGATCGCCAGACTGACCCAGCCCGGTGTGCGGACGCGGGGGACGGCCGGCAATGGGCGACGTGAGTACTACGGCGCCACCGACCAACACCTGGTCACCGGGGTCGACGGGACGTGGCAGGGCGCCGACCTCGGCGGGATCGCCCCGGTCGACCCCGCGCCGGATTTCGGCTTCTCAAGCACGCCCCGAGTGCCGAGCTGCGTGTCGGTGACCACGACGGTCACCCGACCGATACGCCCAACGGGCGATGGACGCCGCGACGACAGCCCCGTCTCCCCACCCGCCGCGGCAACGGTGCGACTCGCCCTGGTCGGCGTCGCCACGCTCGGAATCCTCCTCGTGGCACGCCGATTCGTGATGCGGCGCCGGCGACGGGTAGGCTGACCGACGTCGATCCGGGCCGTTCTGCACCGGATCCCCCTGACTTCCCAAGCCGATGCCATCGCGCCGCGACCTGCGAGTCCACCACTCGCCGCTAAGGTCCGCCGAGCAGAACCGACCGCATCGCACCTCTACCGTCTGGAGTTGGCCGCAAGGCCCCCATGTCTGAAACTTTCAGCACGCTCGGCGTGCCCGCGAACTTGACCGATGTCCTTGTCCAGCAAGGCATCTCCATCCCGACACCGATCCAGGCAGCGACCCTGCCCGACTCCCTCGCCGGACGCGATGTCCTTGGCCGAGGCCGGACCGGGTCGGGTAAGACCTACGCCTTCGTCCTACCGGTCGTCGCTCGGCTGGCGGCTAGCGCGAAGGGAGCCAAGCGGCAGTCCCGTCGTCCGCGCGCCCTGATCCTCGCGCCGACCCGCGAGCTCGCGACGCAGATCGACGACAGCCTCGCCCCCTTCGCCAGGGCGGCGGGCCTGACCTCCCGCACGATCTTCGGCGGGGTCGGCCAGAACCCCCAGGTCACCGCCCTGCGCCAGGGCGTCGACATTATCGTCGCCTGCCCCGGCCGGCTTGAGGACCTGATCAACCAGGGCCACGCATACCTCGACCACATCGAGATCACCGTCCTCGACGAGGCCGACCACATGGCCGACCTCGGCTTCCTGCCGGTCGTCAAGCGCCTCCTCGACAAGACCCCGAAGGACGGCCAGCGCCTCCTCTTCTCGGCGACCCTCGACGGGGCGATCAACCAACTCGTCCGCCGCTACCTCACGGACCCGGCCACCCACGAGGCGGACTCGGCCCAGTCGCCGGTCGCCACCATGAGCCACCATGTGCTGCACGTCGGCGACAGCGATCACCTTCCGGTTCTCACCGATCTGGCCGCGGCCCCCGGGCGCACCGTCGTCTTCGCGCGGACCAAGTACCGGGCCAAGAAGTTCGCCCGTCAGCTGAACGCGGCGGGCGTGCCCGCAGTCGAACTGCACGGCAACCTCAGCCAAAACGCGCGGACCCGCACGATGGAGGCCTTCCACAGCGGCGCCGCGCAGACCCTCGTCGCGACCGATATCGCCGCCCGTGGCATCCACGTCGACGACGTCGGCCTCGTCATCCACGCCGACCCGCCCGTCGAGCACAAGGCGTACCTGCACCGCTCGGGTCGCACCGCGCGGGCGGGCAGCTCCGGCACCGTCATCACGCTGATGACCGACCAGCAGGTCGGCGACGTCCGCTCGCTGACCCGCAAGGCCGGGATTCGGCCCACGACCACGCGGGTCCACGCCGAGCACCCCTTGCTCCAGGAGTTGGCGCCGGGTGAGCGCGTCAAGACCGAAGGGCGCGCCGAGCCGCTGGCGAAGGGGGAGTCCGCTTCCTCCTCGTCGGGCGGCGGCCGCGGCGGATCGGGTGGCCGCAATGGCCGTCGCCGCAGTGGTCAGGGCGGTTCGGGACAACGCGGCGGCGGTCGCGGCGCGCAGGCCACTGGCGGGCAGTCTCGCCGTGGGGAGCAGGGCCGTGGTGGTCAGGGCGCTGCTCGTCCGGCGCGCGGTCAGTCGACTTCGACCAGCGACCGCTCCGGTCAGTCGCCCCGAAGCGAAACGGCCGGTCGTCAGCGCACGCGCCGTCGGGCAAGTAGCCCGGCTGGGCGCCCGTTAGCGGGCGCGGGCGGGCAGAAGACGGACCGTTAAGGGGAAGAGGAGCACCGTCACCGCTCCGGCGGCGACCAAGAGCGAGGCGATGTCCTCGGGCATCAGGTCCCGAGCGACCGCCACCTCGGTCACCGCGACGATGATCGGTAAGCCCGTCGCGGCGTAGAGCCCAAGGCGCACCTGATCACCCTTCGTGGTGAGGCCCGACCCGGTGTCGGTGAAGCGTTCTCGCAACCACACCGGGACCCCTCGGGCGAGCAGGATCATCACCACAAAACTCACGAGCAGGAGTGGTTCGGCTCCGACCGCCGCGACATCGATGCCCATCCCTGAGGTCACGAAGAAGACGGGGATAAAGAAGGAGAAGGCGACCGACTCCAGGCGCTCTTCGATGGCGTGGTCCTCGGCCGGGGTCAAGCGGCGCAGGATGATGCCCGCGGCGAAGGCTCCGAGCACGACGTCGAGGTCGAAGACGCTGGCGAGCGCCATCAGGGTAAGCAGCAGTAAGAACACGACACGGAGCGCGGTCTGCGTGGTGCCGCTCGCCCCGTCGTAGAGGACCTGTCGGACCCCCGGGATCCGGCCGATCGTGCGCCGGGGGAGCACGGCGACGACAACCGCGAGGACGGCAAAGATGGCTAGGACACCTGCCGACAGCCAGGCCGTCCGGGTCGAGAGCAGCAGCGCCATCGCGATGACGGGACCGAGTTCGCCGACGGCGCCGTGGGTGAGCACAGCGCTCCCGAGAGGCGTGTCGACCTGCCCGGTGGACTTCAGGATCGGGAGCAGGGTGCCTAGCGCCGTTGAGGTGAGGCAGAGGGCGAGCACCAGCATCACCATCCAGTCGTGCCCAGGGACGAGCACCCAGGCCATCGCCATCGCGACGGCCACGCAGAGGAACCAGGTGAGCCAGGCGTGCTTGCCGGAGCGGCCGCGCAGGGCCTCGGTGTCGATCTCGTAGCCGGCGAGCAGGAAGAGCATGCCGAGCCCGATCTCTCGTACCAGCGAGACGCCGCCCTCCGTCGAGGCCCAGCCGAGGACATGCGGACCGATGAGGCAACCGAGGACGAGCAGGAGCACCACGTCGGGGACGAAGCGCCGAGTCGCGGCCGCGAGAAGGGGGGCCGCCACCGCGGCGAGAGCGATCCAGAAGAGGGAGACGATCGGGTCGCCCCCTTCGCTACCGGAGAGCATGATCGCGGTGGTCGTCGCCATGAGCTAACGCTACGGCGGTGTCGGGGCCGGCCGATACGCTGCCCGCTATGAGCGAGACGATCACCCTGCTGCACAACCCGCGCTGCTCGACCTCCCGGGCCGCCGCCGAGACGCTGTCCGACGAAGGGGTCGAGGCGCGAGTGATGGAGTACCTCAAGACGCCACTCGACGAGGCCGCGCTGCGCGACCTGATCGGCAAGCTCGAGGACGCGCCGACGGACCTGGTGCGCCGGGATGGGTTCTTTAAAGAGCTCGGGCTCACGGATGCCGACGTGGAGACGATCGATCAGGTCGTCGCGGTGCTGGTCGAGCACCCGCGCCTGATGCAGCGCCCGGTCATCGTGCGCGGCGATCGCGCGATCATTGGTCGCCCCAAGGACCGCGTCGCCCCCTTCGTGCGCGGCGAGTGAAGGGAGTCCTGCCATGACCTACCGCGCCGACGAATACCACGCTGCCGCAGACCGATACGACACCTCGATGCAGTACCGCCGGTGTGGTCGCTCCGGCCTCGACCTCCCCGCGATCTCGCTCGGGCTGTGGCACAACTTCGGCGACGACGTGCCCCTCGAGCGGCAGCAGGCGACCCTGCGCCGCGCCTTCGACAGAGGCGTCACCCACTTTGATCTGGCCAACAACTACGGCCCGCCCTATGGCTCGGCGGAGCGTAACTTCGGCACCCTCTTCGCGCGGGACTTCCGTCCCTATCGCGATGAGTTGATCATCTCCAGCAAGGCGGGCTACGACATGTGGCCCGGGCCCTACGGTCAGGGCGGGGGATCGCGGAAGTACCTCATGGCGAGCCTCGACCAGTCGCTCACGCGGATGGGCCTGGACTACGTCGACATCTTCTACAGCCACCGTTTCGACCCCACGACTCCGCTCGAAGAGACCATGGGCGCGCTCGATGCGATCGTGCGCAGCGGCAAGGCGCTCTATGTCGGGATTTCGTCGTACTCGGGTGAGCGCACCCGGGAGGCCGTCGCGATCCTGCGCGAGCTCGGGACGCCCCTGCTCATTCATCAGCCGAGCTACTCGATGCTGAATCGGTGGATCGAGCAGGATCTGCTGTCCGTGCTCGAGGACGAAGGGGTGGGCTGCATCGCCTTCTCCCCGCTCGCGCAGGGGATGCTCACCAGCAAGTACCTCGATGGGATCCCGGCGGATTCGCGTGCCGCGCAAGACAAGTCGCTCGATCCGTCGCTGCTCACCGATGACGCCCTCGCGCACGTGCGCTCGCTCAACGAGATCGCTCAGGGTCGGGGCCAGACGCTCGCGCAGATGGCTCTCGCGTGGGCCCTGCGCGATCAGCGGGTCACCTCGGTCCTTGTCGGCGCGTCGTCGGTCGCGCAACTCGACGACAGCCTGGGTGCGCTCGACCGGCTCGACTTCAGCGACGACGAGCTCGCCGCGATCGATGCGGACGCCGTCGAGGCCGGGATCAACCTCTGGGCGACGTCCTCGCAGGCCTGACCTGCGCACGTCCCTGCACCATCACCGAGTCCGGCTAATCGGCCGGGGCCAAGTGAACGAGGCGCTCGCCGTCCCCCGCGACGAGCCCGGTGCCCCGCTCGGTGCGGGCCGGCGCCGCCCAATCCACGGCGCCCTTCCTGGTCGTGACCCGCGTCCGCCAGGCGAAGCGCCCGCTCGTGAGGTCGGTCGCCGCCACGAGACCGCTCGTGATGGTGATGAGTCGGGAACGATCGCACCAGGCGCCGCCGGAGGGTCGCTCGGTGGTGGTCGCCGCTCGCCACTTCTCCTTGCCGGTCGTCGGGTCGAGCCCGATGAGTCGATAGGTGCCAGCGCCGGGAAGGTCGCCCGGCCCGGGCTCTGTGGTGCTTTCGTTTTGGTTCACGATGACCACGCCCCCGCAGTACGCCGTGAGCTCGGCGCGGTCGCGGGTCCATCGAGGACTGTCGGGGTGCTCGCGGTCGTAAGCGACCACCTTCTGGTCGGTGTTGGGCTCTCCCCAGGGCTTGGAGGTCAGCAGAGGTAGGCCCGCAGAAGTGTCTCGTGGAGTGACGTCCCGCGGGACGCCGGGGAGGAGCCGCCCTTGGTAGAGGATCTGCGTTTCCTCCTCGGAGCGAAGGCCGTAGGTCGGCTGGCCCGCGTACTGCGCGAGGTAGTACCCGGGAGCCGCATCGCGGACCACCTGTCCGTCCTCGACTCTGAAGACGATCGCGTGTCCCCCCTTCGAGGTCGTGCGACTGACGAAGACGTTCTCGCCCAGCCGATCCGCCGACAGCGTCACCAGACCGCTTTCGCTCGGGATGGTGTCGGCGTCGACCTCGGTGCGCCACACCTCTTCGCCGTCCAGATCCACTCGGATGGCGACGAGCCGGCTGGGGATGGTCTTCGCATCCCGCGCGCCCCGGTTGAGTCGCTCCAGGATGATCGCGCCATCGGCAAGCGGGAGCGCGGCCTGATCGGCCGTCCAGTCCTTGGCGTGCTTGCCGCTCGGGAAGGGCCACCTCGGTCTCGTCCAGGAGATGGTCTGGTGGGCGCCATCGGCGACGCTCACGTGGGTGAGGGTGGACGCGTCGTTGGAGTTCGCGAGGCAGACGGTGCGCCCATCGACGATCGGTCCGCAGGCGACCGGAGGCTTGCGCGAAGGGAGTTCCAGGCTCCACTGGAGCGACCCATCGCCGCGGCTCACTCGGGCGAGGCGGGTGCTGGAGGTCCCCATGGACTGGACGAGGAGTTCGTCACCGTTTTGGTTCCACAGGGGGACGAGGGTGCAGTCCTCGTCGGCGCATTCGCTCGCCTCGATGGAGGTCGGGTCGACCGTCCAATCTGGGCGCGGTGCGTCGGGGAGGTCTTCGATGATGCCCACACCGTCGAGCGGCCGGGCAGCCTCCGGGGCCGGGTCTTCGGACGAACCTCGGAGCACCGCCCAGGCGCCGAGGCCGGTCCCGATGACGAGGACCGCGATCACCCCGATCGCGAGGGCCGCGCGACGCTTTGGTCGAGCGGGTCTAGTGCTGGCCGGGGGCGGAAGGGTCAGCGGCTCGCCCACCGGAGAGGGTGTCGGCGGCGGTGGGGGCGGAGGCACTCGTGGTGGTGGCGGGGTCGAGGAGGGGTGGTGAGCGGCATACTCGGCGAGGTTCATCCCGCAGCGCGGACAGTAGGGCCCGACCGGCGAGGGCAGACGCAGCCCGCAATTGGGGCAGGTGGTCATCGCCTCATCCCGCCTGATTCGAGGTAGGCGTCAGCGGCGCTCATGCCCTACTCCTTGTCGTCCCCCAACCAACGGCGACCGGCGCCGTGATCCCCCTTCTCAGGTCACCGTGCGATCGCCCTCCCCACCGTACAAGGAGGCGGTGGGGAGGGCGAGAAGATTGGGGGAGAACGGGTTTGGGGAGCAGTCCCCGTCAGCGGTTCGGGATCTCCCCGTCGTCGAAGATCTCGGCGCCCCGGCCGACGATCTTGTGGTCGACGGTGTCGACTACTTCGGTGTTCTTGCCGGGGTAGTCGAGGACCGAGAGGACGTGGCGCATCGCCTCGAGGCGGGCGCGCTTCTTGTCATTGCTCTTGATGACCGTCCAGGGCGCGTCGGCGGTGTCGGTGTAGAAGAACATCGCCTCCTTCGCCCGGGTGTAGGCGTCCCACTTGTCCAGGCTCGCGAGGTCGGTCGGGCTGAGCTTCCACTGACGCACCGGGTCCTTCGAGCGACGGTGGAAGCGATGCATCTGCTCGTCCCGGCCGACGGAGAACCAGAGCTTGATCAGGATCGTCCCGGAGTTGACAAGCATCCGCTCGAATTCGGGGCAAGAGCGCATGAACTCGAGGTACTGCGGCCCAGTGCAAAAGCCCATGACTCGCTCGACACCCGCGCGGTTGTACCACGAGCGGTCCATGAAGACGATCTCGCCGCCCGCTGGCAGGTGCTCGACGTAGCGCTGGAAGTACCACTGCGACTTCTCGCGCTCGGTCGGCGTCGCGAGCGCCACCGTGCGGGCACCACGGGGGTTGAGGTGCTCGGTGAAGCGCTTGATCGAGCCGCCCTTGCCGGCGGCGTCGCGCCCTTCGAAGATGATGACAACCTTCTGGCCGGTCTCCTTGACCCAGGCCTGCATCTTCAGCAGTTCGACCTGCAGGCGCCGCTTCTCGCGCTCGTACTCCTTGCGCGACATCTTCTTGTCGTAGGGGTAGCCGTGCGTCCACGCCTGGTCATCGCCGAAGTGGGCGGGCAGGCCCATCTCCGCAGCGAGTTCGGGGTCCTCGGCGGCCTCGTCTTCGTAGTCGTCCAACAATTCGCTGATCGTGTCGAAGTCGTTGTGTCCGGTCTCGTGGCCGTCGGCGGGGCTCCCTTCGCCTACCGCCTCCTCGATGGCGGTATCGACCTGCTCCACCGGCTCGACCTGATCGACCTCAGCAGTCGCCTGGGCCGGGGCCTGACCGTCCGCGGTATCGGTGTGCGAGTTGTCGGTCATGTGGTCCTCCCGGATCGGCGGTGATGTGGGCTAAGGCCCAGTATTCCGCGCGGCACGTCCGGCCGGGTAGCCGGGCTATCCGCACTGGTGAAGGAGGCCGGCCTTGGTGAGTTCGGCGAGCGCTTCACCGACGAGTTCGGCGGCGCGCGGGTGCTCGCCGAGGTCGGCGATCGTGGCGGCGACGAGGTCGTCTCGGGTGGCTGCGGTAGCGCACGCGCGCCAGAGGCTCGCGCCGACGCCTCGGACATGGACGGGCACCGGTCCCTGCAAGATCAGGAAGTCACCTTCGTACTCGATGGCGTCCGTCCACGGAGCCCGCTCGTAGCGAGCGGATGGCCCTGCTGGAGAAGGGGTTTCGCCTGCCTCATCGGTCGGCTCACTCCCTTCGCCATCTCCTGAGCGCCAGGTCTGACCGGGTCCGGGCGGATGGTGCGACCACGGGGGAGGAGCCGGCGAGTCGTCGAGATGGCGGCGGACGAGGTCGGCGCAATCGGCGATCTCGGCGTAGACGAGACGGGCCGGGCCGCCGCCGAGGGAGACGACCTCGGCGAGCCGGGCGAGACCGCCGGGCAGGGCCGCGATCGAGGACGTCTCGGGCAGGATCGTGAGGAGATGATCGATGAGGTCGACCGGCTCGATCCACGGCGTGCTCGCCGCCTCGTCCCGGGTCAGGGTGAGCAGACCGTGGACGACCGGGGCTGGTGGGGTCGGACCAAGGCCGTGGTCGTCGGGCGAGACCTCTTCCTTATGGGTGGGGTTCTGGGGATCGACGATCAGTGACGGCGGCTTGGGATAGGGCGCGATCCGCCGGTCCTGCATGATCACGACCGACTCGTCGGTGACATACCCAAGGTCCCGGCCGAGGGCGGCCGAGGCGGTGGACTTGCCGGTGCCGGACGGGGCGACGAGGACGATCGCTCGGTCGCGGTCGTCGGTGAGCGCGGCGGCGTGCAGTTTGAGCGCCTTGCCGGTCAGGCGGCTGATGCTGCGCAGGGTGATCGCCCGCGAGAGGTCGTAGGGCAGGCCGGTGAGGGTTTGGGTCACCACATCGGCCTCGGTCGAGTCCTCGCCCCCGCCGGAGGTCCTCGGCCGGATGCTGACCTCGGTCCCATCGATGACTGGACTGGTCGGCTCGTCGGCGAGGGCGATGGCGCGCGACCACCGCCGGGTCATCGCTGCACGCTCCTTCGGGTCGAGGGCGCTGAGATCGAGGATCCAACGGCAACCCATGGCGAGCAGGGCGACGCGTGCGTCACCGTCCTCACTCATGGGGCAAGCGTAGGTCCTGCCAGCATGCTCGCTCACGGGTACCTCGATTAGGGTGGCGTCATGTCGCGCCCTCACGTCGCCGCCGTTGCTGAGGACGCCTGGAACCGCCAGCGCGCCGCCATGATGCGGCGCCGGGGGTGGGGCACCCGAGTCCTCGCGTACACGGGCTACGGATCGACCGACACGCTGCGGATCCTCGGGCGGGTGCTGATGACCCGCCGTCCCTATCAACCCGCGTCGGCCGGCGCCCATGCGAGTTGGACCGAACTTCGCAACGCCGACCTCGAGCGCCGCGGCTGGCGCTCCTTCTTCACTACTCCCGCGATCAACGAGCCCTTCACCGTCGTGATTGGCGAGCGGGAGATCTCGGCCCGCTCGGACCGGTCGGGGATCATCGATCTCACGATCGCCGACCACGGCCTGGAACCCGGCTGGCACGAGCTCCCGGTCCGCTCGCCGCGTGCCGCCGATGCCACCGCGACGGTCTTCGTCGTCGACCCGGAGCAGACCTTCGGCATCGTGAGCGACATCGACGACACCGTGATCACGACGACCATGCCCCGGCCGATGATCGCCGCGTACAACACCTTCTTCCGCCACGAGGGGACCCGGCACGCGGTGCCCGGGATGGCGACGCTCTACCGGGATCTGATGGAGGAGCACCCCGGTGCCCCGATCGTCTACGTCTCGACGGGTGCGTGGAATGCCGTCCCGCAGCTCACCCGTTTCCTGCGGCGCTCCGGCTATCCGCTCGGCCCCCTTCTGATGACCGATTGGGGTCCGACCAATACGGGGTGGTTCCGCTCTGGGCAGGACCACAAGCGCGCCTGCCTCCACCGCCTGGTGCGCGACCTACCCCAGATCCGGTGGGTGCTGATCGGTGATGACGGGCAGCACGATCCGACGATCTACGGCGAGTTCGCCGAGCAACGGCCCGATCGTGTCCGGGCGATCGGGATCCGGATGCTCTCGGCCGCCGAGCAGATGCTCTCGCACTTCACACCGATCGCCGTCGATGACTTCGAGCAGCACATCGGCGATGAGATGCCGGTCGTCCGGGCCAACGATGGCTACGCGATGCGGCCTCTGTTGAAGGACGCGCTCGCCTCGCGGGACACCGAGCGCCTTCGCCCCTAGGCGGTCTCGTCGGTCCGCTTTTAGCGCGGGTGCGAAGAGGGCGCTGCCTTCGGCTTGAGGAGGCGAAGGAGCAGGCTCACCACGATGACCAAGACACCGATCACGATGACCGCCTGGCCAGCGAGGATGAGGATCCCGGCACCGATGTTGGCACCAACGACATTGGGATCGGAGAGCGCGACCTCTCCGACAATCCAGGCGATCGCGCCGAGGATGAGCAGCACGATGCCAGCAATGAGCCCTCTGCGAGAGGCCATGGGATTCCTTTCGTTCGCTCGAGCTCTGCTCTTACGACGGTAGCGCCGGAGGCGGGCGGCGGTGGGGTCTTTCGGACTCTTCGGTGCTGCGGATAGCGTCAGCCCATGGCCCGAGACCTGCGACCCTCACCTGCCCGGGCGGTCAGGGATGCCTGAGCTCCCTGAGGTCCAAGCGCTCGTGGACTTCCTCGGCGAGCGCGCCGTCGGCCAGGTCATCGCGGATATCGAGCTCGCCTCCATCACCGTGCTGAAGACCTTCGACCCACCACCGGAGGCCCTCGTGGGGGCACCGGTGGACCGGGCGGCACGTTTCGGCAAGTTCCTCGGGCTCGACTGCGACGGCACGTGGTTGATCTGGCACCTCGCCCGGGCGGGCTGGGTGCGGTGGTACGACGAGGTGCCGGAGCGCCCCCTTCGGCCGGGGAAATCACCGATCGCCCTTCGGGTACGCCTCTCCGACGGGGCCGGCTTCGACCTCACCGAGGCGGGCACGAAGAAGAGCCTCGCCGCCTATATCGTCCGGTCCCCGCAGGAGGTGCCGGGGATCGCCGCGCTGGGACCCGATCCGCTCTCGGAGGACTTCGACCGCTCGGCGTTCGGCGAGCTGTTGGCATCGCGGCGGGCCCAGGTGAAGGGGGTGCTGCGCGACCAGTCGGTGATCGCCGGGATCGGTAACGCCTACTCCGACGAGATCCTCCACGTCGCCAAGCTCTCCCCCTTCGCCCTCGCCGCGAATCTCAGCGATGACGAGGTGGACCGGCTCTATGCGGCGATGCGTACGACGCTGGCCTCGGCGGTCGAGGCCGCATCGGGACGCCCCGCGGCGCAGTTGAAGGACGCCAAGCGTGCCGGGATGCGGGTGCATGGTCGCACGGGTGAGGCATGCCCGGTCTGCGGCGACATCGTGCGGGAGGTCTCCTTCGCCGACTCGTCCTTGCAGTACTGCGCGACCTGCCAGACCGGAGGCAAACCACTCGCGGATCGGCGCACGAGCAAGTTCTTGAAGTAGGTCGCGGATCGGGACATCGGACGCGGTTACAACCCAGCCCGTTGGCGTTTAGCCCGTCCCGGCCGGAAGGGGGGATCGCCTTCGGCTAGCGATAGCGGACCTTCGCATCGCCGAGATCGGCGTTCACCCTGATGAGGTGCGCGGACTGGAGGTCGGTCGCGACATTCGGCTGGCTGGCGCTGTCGGTCGCCGAGAGTTCGACCCGGTAGGTCGGGCCCCGGGGCACGGTCACGTCCACCGATCCCACACCGGCCCGCGCGATGATCGCGTCGGGGGGTTCGGCAGCATCGATCGCCACCTCGCCGACATCGGTCGAGGCATCGATCCGGGTGCTCGTCACGTCGGTCAATCGGACCGAACCGACATCGGTGCGCGCCGTGACTGGGTTATCCACCCCGTCGATGCTCACCTCGCCGACATCATTGGCGAGGCTGAGCTGCGCTCCGGGCGGGGCGATGACGGTCCACTTGGTGCGGCAGCGATCGATGATGCTGTTGCTGGTGCGGCAGCCCGAGGTGGCACGCAAGACGCCGTCCTCGGTCTTGACGGCATGCTTGGGGCCGCCGATGCTCCACAACGAGGTCGAGTGCAGGCCATAGGTTTCGCCGTCTCGGGGCGCGCGGACGGTGATGGTCCCGACGGAGTTGTCGAGGACGATCTTGGTGACCGCGCGGTCGATCGGGAAGGTCTGCTCCGTCGTGCGCTCAAACATCCCCCCGGCGAGTCCGAGGGCGGCGAAGAGGACGAGGCCAAGGGTGAGGGCGCCGGAGGCCAGCTTGATCGCGAGCTTCACGACACGCCCCCTTCGTGCTCCAACCATTGCAGGACGGCGAGCACCCGACGGTGGTCGACCTCGGTCGGGGGGAGACCCAGCTTGGCGAAGATCGAGGAGATGTGCTTTTCGACGGCGCCGGCGCTGATGTACAGCTCGGCGCTGATGGCGGCGTTGGTGCGGCCCTGCGCCATGAGCCCGAGGACCTCACGTTCGCGGGGGGTGAGGGCGGCTAGTGGGTCGGCGTGGCTGGCGCGGCTCAGCAAGTGACTCACCACCTCCGGATCGAGCACGGTCCCGCCGGAGAGGACCTGGTGCAGCGCAGCGACGAAGTCCGAGGGGTCGGCGACGCGGTCCTTCAGGAGGTAGCCGAGGCCGCTCGGCCGGGAGGCGACGAGCTCGGTCGCGTAGTGCTCCTCGACGTATTGGCTAAGGACCATCACCGCGGTGTCCGGGTGCTCTTGGCGCACGACGAGGGCGGCCTTGATCCCTTCCGAGGTGAAGGTCGGCGGCATTCGCACATCGACGACGACCAGGTCGGGCTGGTGCGACGCCACGTCGCGCAGGAAGGATTCCGCGTCGCCGCAGGCCGCAGCCACCTCGAACCCGGAGGCCTCGAGGAGCCGGATCAAGCCGTCGCGCAGGAGGACTGAGTCCTCGGCAAGGACGACGGAAGGGGCAGCGCTGGTGGTCATGGGGTGCTCCGTGGGGTGTGCTCGGGCAGCAAGATGGTGACGGTGGTCGGGCCGCCGGGTGGCGAGGTGATCGTGAGGGAGCCGTCGATGGCGGCGACCCGTTGGCGCAGGCCGGTCAGCCCGGTCCCTCGCGAGGGATCGGCGCCGCCAATCCCGTTGTCCTGCACGGTGATCTGTAAGTGGTTGGAGGCGTGGGCACCTCGCTCGACGGCGACCCGGGTGATTGCGACGTGGGCGGCCGTGGCGCGGGAGTGCTTGGCGACATTAGTGAGGGACTCGGAGATGCAGAAGTAGGCGATCGCCTCGATCGTCGAATCCAGTCGGCCGATCGGCGCGATGGCTCGTGTGACGGGGATAGGGCAGCGATCAGCGAGGGCGGCGACGGCCGCATCGAGCCCACGATCGGTCAGGACCGGCGGGATGATGCCGCGCGCGACCTGGCGCATCTCGGTGATCGCCTCCTTCGACGAGGCGTGGGCTTCGTCGATCAGGTCGCGGGCGGTGGCCGTGTCCTTGCGTTCGAGGGCCGAGCGCGCCATCCCGAGGCTCATCGCGATCGCGACGAGGCGCTGCTGCGGACCATCGTGGAGATCCCGCTCGATCCGGCGCCGCTCGGCCTCGACGGAGTCGACCGCCTCCTGGCGCGTGGTGGTGAGCGTGTCCACGCGTTGGCTCAGGCGTGCCATCTCCGCGCGCTCGTCGCGCCCGAGGAGCCAGCGGGCCGCGGCGAGATCGACCGAGGTGATGAGGCGAGCGGTGAAGGGGAGAGTGATCAGCAGGACCACGGCGAGGACCGAGGCGACGGTGACCGCCCACGGGGATCCGATGGGAATCCACCCGAAGAGCTTCCACGGAGTCACATCGGCGACCGCAGGGATGACCGGCCGGACAGTGACGAGGACGGCCTGGGCGATCAGGGTGATGGTGACCCAGCCGATGAAGGTGCCCCACAGGGCGTGCAGCCCGAAGTACGCGGTGGCCCGCCAGCGATAGGCGTCGAGGAAGAGGGTCCGCCACAGCGGCTGCTGGGGGTCACGGACCGGAGCCTCGATCTCGGTGTCGGTGAGCGCGGCGATGCGGGTGCGTTCGGCGTGCCCGAGGCCGCCCGCGATCCACAGGGCCGGGATCAGCAAGACGATCCCGATCCCCATGCCGGGGATCAACATCACGGCGATGAGGACACCCGTCGCGATGAGGATTGCGAGCAGCCCCGTGACCGCGTTGGTCCCGAGCAGCGCGACCTGGCTCCAACCGTGAAGCCAGCGGGCGCCAATCGTGCGGGATCTGCTCATGTCCTCCACGCTATTGATCGTGCGGGCCGGGCGCTGCCGTGCTGCCCCGCGCTTTGCGAAGGGGGATAACCCCCCTTCGCGCCTAGGAGTAGTGCTTGGCGAGTTCCGCGGCCTGCTCGATGTACCCGCCGCCAAAGAGGACCGCGTGGAGCATCACCGGGTGGAGCTGGTGAAGGGGGATGCGCTCCTGCCAGCCGTCGACGAGCGGGGCGGCTTCGTCGTAAGCGGCGATGATGCGGGCGACGTGCGGGCCGCGGAAGAGGATCAGCATCGCTAGGTCGGTTTCGGCGTGGCCACCGTGCGCCGCGGGGTCGATCAGGACGCCACCGTCGCGGGTCCACAGGACGTTGCCGGTCCACAGGTCCCCGTGGATGCGCGCTGGCGGACGGTCGTCGTCGAACTCGCCGCTCGTGAGGCGCTTGGCGACGGCCTCGAAGGGGGCAGCGTCGCTCGCTTCCCACGTGCCTGCCTGCAGGCCGAGGCCGAAGGTGTGCATGATCCGCTGCTCGGCGTAGAACTCGCCCCAGCTCGCGGTCGGGTTGAGCGGCAGGGGAAGTGGGGCGATCGCCGGACCGAGGAAGCCGTGGCTCGTCCACCGCGCGGGCGGCGCTCCGAAGGCATCGGCACCGGCGGCGTGGGTCTGCGCGAGCGCCGCGCCGAACGCGTCGGCCTGGAAGTTGGTCGGCGGCACCGCCGTGAGCTTTTCGAGGTCGAGGTGGGTGGTCTCGACGTCGCGGACGCGTACGACCCGCGCGCCGCCGCCTTTCTCCGGTTCGGTCAGCCAGAGCAGGCCAGCGGCCTCCCAGGTGGTGTAGCCGAAGGGAGCGCCGCCCGCCTCTTTGCGGAAGATGTCGTCAGGGACGTCGGTGCTGTCGCTGGAAGCGGTCGGCTCGTTGCTCACCGGGCCAGGGTTTCACAGCGAGCAGCGGGCCCTGTTGATCCCCTGGCTTCCTACCCTGCCCGGCCATGTGTCGGAAGACCGCCCCTTCCCCGCCTTCGATGTATTCGGCGGTCTGGGGAGACGTCGCAGAACATCGAATCGGCTTCGTGACCAGGTCCCCCTTCGGTATCCGATCGACACGATCGGCTTCGCTAGCGAAATCTCACCGATCGACTAGAAAGCCCGATACGGTCCGATCGTGGACCCGATCACGAACCCGTATGCCCCCGGCGCTGGCCAGCGCCCGCCCGAACTCGCCGGGCGCGATGAGCAGTTGAGGGTCTTCGATGTCGTGCTCAGGCGCGTCGTCGCGGGCCGCCCCGAGCGGTCCTTGGTGCTGACCGGATTACGGGGCGTCGGCAAGACGGTGCTGCTCAACCAACTGCGCTCGGCGGCGGTCCGGGCGCGTTGGGGGACAGGCAAATTGGAGGCTCGACCCGAGCAGACGCTCCGGCGGCCGCTCGCGAGTGCCTTGCACCAGGCGATCCGGGAGCTCAGCCACCCGCAGCGCGCAGACGTCGACCAGGTCCTCGGGATCATCCGGGCGTTCGCGCAGCGCGACGCCGCGCCCGGCACCAAACTGCGCGACCAGTGGAACCCGGGCATCGACGTGCCGGCAGTCTCTGGGCGCGCGGACTCCGGGGACATCGAGATCGATCTAGTCGAACTCTTCACCGATGTGGGAGGGCTCGCGGCCGACGTGGGGAAGGGGGTCGCGGTCTTCATCGACGAGATGCAAGACCTGCGACCCGAGGACGTCTCGGCCCTCTGCGCGGCGTGCCATGAGATCAGCCAGTCGGGGCTGCCCCTGATCGTGGTTGGCGCGGGTTTGCCCCACCTTCCGGCGGTGCTTTCGGCGTCGAAGTCTTACTCCGAGAGGCTCTTTCGCTATCAGCGGATCGACCGCCTCGACCGAGAAGCGGCGGACCTCGCGCTCACGGCGCCAGCCGATGACGAGGGCGCGGGCTACGAGACCGGAGCGCTCGAGGCGATGTACTCCGCGACCGGCGGCTACCCCTACTTCATCCAGGCCTACGGTAAGGCGGTCTGGGACCGCGCGCCGCGCTCGCCGATCACGGCCGACGACGTCGCGGTGGCCTCACCCGAGGCCGAAGGGGAGCTGGCGGTCGGCTTCTTCGGGTCGCGGTTCGAGCGGGCGACACCGGGGGAGCGGGAGTACCTGCGGGCGATGGCGGATGTGGCGTACGAGCAGGCGGCGAAGGGAGACGAGCCGCTCGACGACATCGAATCGGTCGCGACCTCGGACGTCGCGACGTACCTCGGACGCAAGCCGCAGTCCCTCTCTCCGGCGCGCGACTCCCTTCTCAAAAAGGGCCTGATCTATAGCGGCGAACGGGGACGGATCGCGTTCACCGTCCCTCACTTCGGCCGATACCTCCGCGACCACGCTCAGGGCTGAAAGTGTCAGCCGGGAGCGACTTTGGGAAGTACCCACGAGTTCGGGACACGTGGGACAGATCGGCCACCTCCGCTCGCGATTTCGGGACGACTGCGACGCATTCTGGGACTCGCGGCTTGCCCTACATCCCCATCTGGCGGTTGATCGCACTCGCTCCGATCTCGACCGCGAGGTCGCGTCCGGCGCTGCCGAGGTAGGCGGCCGTCTTCCGGAGCCAGCCCTTCCGCTCGGGATCTGTTTCTCGCTCCGCCGCCTCATCGAGGGCGCTGACGAGTCGGTCTGCGATGGAGTCAGGGGTCGGCCATGCTCCGACGGCGCGCCTGGCGTGGCCTGTGGGACGTCCCACGAGACTGATCCCGCCCGAGGCACGACGCTCGAGTTTGGAGATGAAGGGCGGGTCTTCGCTCTCAAGCGCGCGCAACGCGGCTTCCACTTGGTCAGCGCCCAAACCAGATTGCTCAACGATCTCATTCGGGTGCATCACGCGTCCCGTGCGCTCGAATACCTCCACGATCGTAGTGAGCACAGGAAGGTCTCGGCAGGTCCAGGTTTCGTCCATGCCGTTATAAACTCAGACGCCACCGACAAGGCTGGAGACTTGCGGCACGCTGGGCAGGTGATAGACGGTGGTGGTATCGACGAGCGTAACAATCGCCCCGACCTGGCAGCTGCGATCGAAGACCTGCGCTCACTCCTCGGATCCTTCGACGAAGTCGCGCCCGCTGCTATGGACGCGCGCTTCCACATCCATGCCTACAACGAGCTGGACCTTGCTTGCCGCACGATCATCGAGGCATTCGACCGCGAGCGACAGGCATCGGGCGACCATCTGCGTGAGTAGCCGTGGTCGCCGGACGGCGAACGTGATCGGCGTCTACGGTGGTGCCGAAGGACCGCTGTGAACTGTTGCGTCGTGAGATGTCCAGCGGACAGCACAAGTAAGTACGCCCTGGATCGCTCGACAAGAAGAGGAACCGGTGAATTCATCGTCCGACTCGCCCGATCGCCGCGACGCTGCTGACGTTCCAGTGGTGGCGGGCACTGACGGTGAGCTGTCGGAGTTACACCCTGAGGGTGCCGCGGAGACGGTGATCGCGGAGATAGCCCCCGGGGTGGCCGTAGTCTTCGGACCGCGCCCGCTCGACCTTGAACTTGTGGACTTCGGCTTTGTCACGCCAGCTGATCTCGCTCAGTTGTCGAACGCGCTCTCCGTGGTCGGCAATACGGCCACCGTGGCCGGAAACTTGGGGCAGGCGCTGACAAGTCTTCAAGGGGTGTACCGCGTGAACGACGCGACCAGCGCCTTGCTTGCATCTGGAGGGAAACTGGCCGTCAAGGACGGTGCCAATCTCGGGACCGTGCTCACCTCGGAAGGTTTGAAGCAGGCGCGCTTCATACCCGTTACGGGACTGACAGCCGCACAGACTGCCGCCGCGATCGGCCCCGCGGTTGCCACGATCGCGCTTCAGTTGCAGCTGAGTGAGATCACCTCCCTCGTGAAGACAAACGTGGCGCTGACTCGGCAGGTTCATGAAGCCTTTGAGCGCGATCAGCGAGCGGAGCTCGCGGGCCTCTTGATGACGATCGACCGGGCTGTTGCCCGAGCCAAGGAACTCGAGTCCGTCCCACCGTCCCTCTGGGACACCGTTGCCGGCTCTGGGACCGCGCTCTGGAAGCAACACGAGCTCCACCGCGAAAAGGTGCGCAACCACGTCCAGCAACTAGAATCTGGAGACGCACGAGCCACGAGTGACTACTTGCGATTCAACGCGCAGAGCATCGCCTTAGACACGGCGGCCCTCCTGTCGTCCCTGAAGGCCTGGACCGGATTGCAGGCGCTCCACGCAGGGATGGCGCGCACCGCCGGACGTGACGATCCCACCGAACAGCGTTTGGTTGAAGTGATTGCTCGGGACACACGCGCTGAGATCGACTCCTCGATGGTCGAGATCCGATCGCTGACTGACGCACTTACCCTTGAGCTGCGGCTCGTGGCTGAACTCCCCGGCCGTCAAAAGCTCTCGCAGTCACTCCCGCGCGCCCGTTCCGAGGCGAAGGTCGCCAGGACCACGGCAGCGAGTCTGCTGCAGTCGATCAGTCCACTTGCTGAGGCCCTTCATCCGCCACCGCCACCGCTGAAACCCCCGGACGTGCTCTGCATCGAGAACGGGGTGGACTTGGAGCCGTACCTCAGGGTGTTGCGATGGTTCCTGGACGATGACGACGTCATTCGGGCCATGGGGCTGTCCGACCGTGAGCCCGTCGGTCACCTCGTCGCCGAGGCCCTCGGCAAGGCTCGCGAACGGCTGGCCACGGCTCGTGACAAGGCGGTTCCCAGAACCCTTGTCGTAGTCACGGACCGCCGCGTGCTGACTGCTGACTCGGTCGCCTTCCTCGAGGAGGGCTCAGTCGGCCACGATTTGCCCATCGATCACATCCGGTATGTGCGGTGGACCAAGGCCGTCGTCAATGACGACCCATCCTTGGTGGACCTGATCTCCAGAGACACGGACCTGCACCTGAGGTTCCCGGCGGCGGCATCAGCCCAGATCGACGCTCTGGTGTCACTGCTCGCCCAAGCCATGAACTTGCCCGAGCTCGAGCGATGCGCACTCTTGAAAGGCGGGTCCGAGGAAAGGGAACGGGAACGGATCGCGGGCCCCGGTGAGCCAGTGGAGCAGTCCATCGAGGCCGAAGACGGGCCCAACCAAGGCGAGTAGGGCTGGTACCGGGACGCCCACGCTGCTCGACCCTTAGGGTTGCGATCAGTGAATACCGGTAATGGCGACCCGCAGCTGGCGGCCGAGCAGCGCGCACGTGTGCTCATCGACCGTCAGCTTGTCGACGCAGGGTGGTCGGTGCAGGACAAGAAGAGTCTGAACCTGTTCGCCAGCGACGGGGTGGCCTGTCGAGAGGTCGTCATGAAGGCGGGCCACGGCCGCGCTGATTACCTGCTCTACGTCGACAAGAAGGTTGTCGGGGTCATCGAGGCCAAGCCCGAGGGGACCACGCTCTCCGGCGTGGAGTGGCAGTCGGCGATGTACGCCAATGGTCTGCCGGCAGAGGCCCAATTGAGAGCGGTCACTGTCGATGGGCGGTTGCCGTTCGTCTTCGAGGCCAGTGGGTCGGAGACCCACTTCACGAATGGCTACGACCCACACCCGAGATCACGGCGCATTTTCAACTTCCCCAAACCCGCGACTCTGGCCAAGGTCGTGCGCGACGCCGAAGCCGACTCCGACAACCCGACGTGGCGCGGCAAGGTCCGCCATCTCCCTGATCTCGACACGGCGCCGCTGCGTCCTGCCCAGATCACCGCGATCACGGGTGTCGAGCAGAGCCTCGCCGACCAGCACTTCGACCGTTCCCTGGTGCAGATGGCCACAGGTGCCGGCAAGACCTTCACGGCTGTCACGCTCGCCTATCGCCTGCTGAAGTTCGGCGGCTTCCGCCGCATCCTCTTCCTCGTCGACCGCAACAACCTCGCCGAGCAGACGATCGGCGAGTTCCAGAACTACCGGACTCCGGGCGACGGGCGCCGATTCACCGAGATCTACAACGTCGACAAGCTCACCAGCGCCGGCATGCTCGGCTCCTCGAACGTCGTCGTTTCCACAATCCAGCGCGTCTACTCGGTCCTGCGGGGCAACGACGTGACCGAGGGCGATGACCAAGGACTGGACGACTACGTCCCGGATGCGCCCGTCACCGTCACGTATTCCAAGGACCTGCCTCCGGAGGCCTTTGATCTGGTCATCGTCGATGAGGCGCACCGCTCGATCTACGGCGTCTGGCGCGGAGTGCTCGAGTACTTCGATGCCCACGTCATCGGCCTGACCGCCACCCCCGGCAAGCAGACGTTCGCGTTCTTCCGGCAGAACCTCGTCTCCGAATACACCTACCCCCAGTCCGTTGCCGACCGGGTCAACGTCGACTTTGACCTCTATCGGATCCGCACTGAGATTAGCGACCGTGGCTCCACGATCGATGCCGGCACCATCGTGCCCAAGACCGACCGCCGCACCCGCCAGCAGCGACTGGAGGCGATCGAGGAGGACTTGGAGTACACGGAACGGCAGCTCGACCGTGCCGTCACCGCCAGGTCGCAGATCCGCCTCGTTCTGGAGACCTTCCGCGACCGGCTCTTCACCGAGATCTTCCCCGGCCGCTCCACCGTCCCAAAGACTCTGATCTTCGCCAAGGACGACGCCCACGCCGAGGAGATCGTCACCACCGTCCGTGAGGTCTTCGGCAAGGGCAACGACTTCGCCGCCAAGATCACGTATGCCGCGAAGGACCCCAAGGGTCACCTCCAGGCCTTCCGCACGTCCCCCACTCTGCGGGTCGCCGTGACCGTCGACATGATCGCCACCGGCACCGACGTCAAACCGCTCGAATGCGTGCTCTTCATGCGCGATGTCCGCTCGGCGCAGTACTTCGAGCAGATGAAGGGCCGCGGCGCCCGCACCATCGCCCCGGCCGACTTCCAGTCCGTGACGCCCGACGCGAGCGCGAAGACCCGCTTCGTCATCGTGGACGCCGTCGGCGTGACGGAGCACGAGTTCGTCGACCCGCCGCTGAACCGCGACAAGGCGGTGCCACTCAAGAAGCTCCTCGACAAGGCCGCGAACCTCACCATCACCGAGGACGAGACCGCAACCCTCGCCTCACGCCTGGCCAAGCTCGAGCTCGAACTGACGCCGGAGGAGCGCACCGAGCTCGATGAGGTCGCCGGCGGCTCCGTTCGTGACATCGTGCGCGCACTGGTGGATGCCGTGGATCCGGACACCCAGGCTCAGGCGCTCGAAGGGGCCGCGGACCCCGACCGGGCACGCCGGGACCTGCTGGAGCAGGCAGTCACGCCACTCGCCTCCAACCCCGACCTGAGGACCCGGATCCTCGAACTCCGTGCCACCCACGACCGGATCGTCGACGAGGTCAGCGTCGACGTCCTTCTCGACGCTCATGGAGTCGTCGACCCCAACCGGGCCAAGTCGGTCGTCGAGTCGTGGGCTGAATATCTGACCGAGCACCGCGACGAGATCACCGCGATCCAGGTCATCACCGAGGCCAAGGTCCAGCGAATCGCCTTCGCGGACATCCAAGAGCTCGCCGACCGCATCTCCCGGCCGCCACACAACTGGACTCCCGACATCATCTGGACCGCGTACGAAGCCGTCGACGTGGGCAAGGTGAGGCACAGTGACCGGCACACCCTCACCGACTTGGTGTCTCTGCTGCGCTATACCGTCGGCCTCGACAACGAACTCGTCCCTTACGCCACCCGCGTCCAAGAGCGGTATGCCGCGTGGCTGGCTCAGCAGGAACAGTCGGGAACCGCGTTCTCGCCTCTTGAAAGGTGGTGGCTCGACCGCATGGTCGACGTGATCGCATCCAGCGCTGGCATCACCGCCGACGACCTCGACCGCGCCCCCTTCACCGACAAGGGCGGCGTCGACGGCGCCCTCCGCGACCTCGGCGACCGTGCTGAGGCCTACCTTGATCAACTCAACGCGGAGCTCACCGCGTGACTCCATTTCCGCCAGGATGGTCCTCCGGGTCGATAGACACTGTCACGAGCAAACCACTCAAGGTCGATCCCGCGTCGACTGGGCGTGAGCACGTTCGCTACGTCGATATTGGGTTGCTCGAGGGCCCTAGGTCCCATTTGGATGCGGCACCCGAAGTGCTGAGCGCCGCAGCGCCCAGCCGGTGCCGGCAGGTCATTGCTGCGGGCGACACTCTGTATTCAACGGTCCGGCCGTACCTGCGCAAGGTCGCCCTAGTCGCCGACGATCTCGACGGCGAGTTCGCCTCTACCGGTTACGCGGTCCTGCGGCCGACCGAAGCGATTGATCCCGCCTTTCTGTTCTATTTCACCCTCTCGAAGCACTTTGAAGACCAGATCCTGCCCATGCAAAAGGGAGTCAGCTACCCAGCTGTGCTCGACAGGGAAGTCCGGGCACAACGCGTGTGGTTCCCTGAGTTGGAGCAACAGCGGCGGATCGTCGAGATCCTCGAAGACCATCTCTCCCACCTCGACGCTGGCGTGCGGGAGTTGGAGTGTGCAAGGCAGCGCATCGCGGGGATGCGGCTGGCCCTACTACATCAACTCATAGACGGGCCTAAACGCCGACTCGGAGAGGTAAAGAGGGCCGCGGATTACGGGACGTCGGTCAAGTGCAGCTACGACGGAGGCGGAGTTGGAGTCCTACGCATCCCGAACCTAACGGATGGCTCGATCGACCTGGACGACATGAAGTTCGCCATCGATCCCGAGGTTGACCTGACGGGATCCATGGTCGCGGAAGGTGACGTCCTGATCGTGCGGACCAACGGAAGCCGCTCACTGATTGGGCGAAGCGCGGTTGTCGGTGAGGCAACCGATGCAGCGTTCGCGTCCTATCTCATTCGATACAGGGTCAATCGCGACCTGCTAACCCCCGAGTGGCTGCATCTGGCTCTCGAATCGCCAAGCGTAAGAGAGAGAATCGAGCGCCTGGCGGCCTCGAGCGCCGGTCAGCACAACCTGAGCTTGGGCAAGCTCGACTCCCTCGAACTGCCCGTCCCTGACCTAGACACGCAGCAGTCGGCATTCGCTGCCCTGCGGGAAATCGACGACCACCTACAGAGAACTCGGAGCGCTATCCATGTTGCGACAGCCCGGGGTAGCACCTTGCGGAGGGCCCTACTCACCGCAGCGTTCGAGGGGAAGTTGACCGGGCGGCAGGCGGACACTGACCTCATCGAGGAGCGGGCAGGCGTGAATCCAGGCGAGGAAGGCATCGAGCCATGAAGACCATGTGGGGCATCCACAACGACGCCCTCGGCGCTGAGCTTGTCGACGAAGGGTTCATCTCAGTGGGATGGGAGGCGATGCCGGACCTGCGAACCATCGGTGATGACATGACGCGCATGAAGGCCGCCGTGCAGTCCGAGTACCCCTCGGCGAAACCCGGCGCCGTGCCGGTCTGGGCAGGTGTCCTGCGACGCTTCGCGTTCGACATGGCGGAGGGCGACCTGATCGTCGCTCCCTACCGTCCGGACGGCACTCTCAATTTCGGTGTGGTCTCAGGCCCCTACGAGTACGTGGCTGGAGTGCCTCGGCACCCGCATCGCCGCAAGGTGGCGTGGAGCAAGGTCGGCGTGGCCCGGAGCCTCTTTCCGCAGTCTGCGCTCTACGAGATCGGCAGCGCCGTGACCCTCTTCCAAGTCCGCAAACACGATCAGGTCTTCCGCGACTACTTGGCGTCCAGCGACGACGAGTCGTTCGAGACAGAGCTCGATAAGGAGCCGAGTACCTCAACCGACTCGAAACATGAGCAGGCAGCGGCTGACGAACCGAACGCTGACCGGATTGACCAGCACACGCGCGACTTCATCGCCCGCGTGCTGCTCACTGACCTGTCGGATCGTGAGTTCGAGGAGTTCACCGCGGATCTGATGCGTGCGATGGGCTACCAAGCGAGAGTCACCCCGTACTCCCAAGATGGAGGTATTGATGTCATCGCACACAACGACCCGTTGGGCATCGAGCCGCCGATCATCAAAGTTCAGTGCAAGCACACGTCCGGGACGCGCGGTCGGCCAGACGTTCAGCAGTTGATCGGGACCTTGTCTCAGAACGAGGCGGGTCTGTTCGTGACCCTCGGATCGTTCAGTGCGGACGCGGTGGCACTCGAGCGGGAACGCCAGAACCTACGGCTCTTTTCGGGGGCCGACGTCACGAACCTGACTTTGTCTCATTACGACGCCCTCCCTGCGCGTTGGAAGGGCCGCATGCCTCTGCGTCGTGTGCTTGTCGTAGATCGCGACCCGGAAGACGGATGAGCGACTTTGTGGCGGAGGAATGGAAGTGACTAATTCTCGACGGCTGGTCGACAAGCTGTGGTCCTACTGCGATGTCCTGCGGGACGACGGGGTCGGAGTGATCGAGTACACCGAGCAGCTGACCTACCTCCTGTTCCTCAAGATGGCCCACGAGCGGGCCACGCGGAAGTGGAAGCCGCAGCAGATCGTGCCCGAGGAGTACTCGTGGCAGCGACTGCTCGACGCACAAGGTGACCAGCTCGAGTTCGAGTACACGCGCATCCTCAACGGATTGGCTCGCCAACCCGGCGTCATCGGGACGATCTTCCGCAAGGCGCAGAACCGCGTCCAGGACCCGGCGAAGCTCAAGCGCCTCGTCGTCGACCTCATCGACAAGGAGAACTGGTCGCAGTCCGGCACGGACATCAAGGGCGACGCCTACGAGGAGCTGCTCAGCAAGGGCGCTTCAGACAAGGGGTCCGGCGCCGGCCAGTACTTCACGCCGCGTGCGCTCATCCAGGCGATCGTCGACGCCATCCAGCCGACCGTCGACGACACGGTCGTCGACCCTGCCTGCGGCACCGCCGGCTTCCTCCTGGTCGCCAACGAGTTTGCCGAGCAAGGCGCCGAATCGATGACGCCGACTCAACGGGCCAAGCTGCAGAAGGGCTTGGTCAACGGCTATGAGCTCGTCGACGGGACGGCCCGCTTGGCCGCCATGAACCTCCTGCTCCACGGCATCGGCACGGCCGACGGCGACTCACTCATCCAAGTCCGAGACTCACTTATCGCTGACCCGGGCAAGCGATGGTCGGTCGTGCTCTCCAACCCACCCTTTGGCAAGAAGTCGTCGCTCACGATGGTCGGAGCCGATGGCCGGGAGGTGCGCGAAGACCGTGAGATCGAGCGCCAGGACTTCGTCGCCACGACGAGCAACAAGCAGCTGAACTTCGTCCAGCACATCATGACGATCCTCGACACCAATGGCCGCGCCGCCGTGGTCCTACCCGACAACGTCCTCTTCGAGGGTGGCGCCGGCGAGACGATCCGTCGCAAGCTGCTCACCGACTTCGACCTGCACACGATGTTGCGGCTGCCCACGGGCATCTTCTACGCCCAGGGCGTCAAGGCCAACGTGCTCTTCTTCGACAAGAAGGTCGCCCGCCCCGGCCAGCCGTGGACAGAGAAACTGTGGGTCTACGACCTGCGCACGAACAAGCACTTCACCCTCAAGCAGAACCCGCTCCGCCGATCCGACCTCGTCGACTTCGTCGCGGCATACAAGCCTGGCGCGCGTGACCAGCGCGAGGAGGGCGAACGCTGGAAGCCCTTCACCTATGACGAGATCACGGCGCGGGACAAGGCAAACCTCGACATCACTTGGCTCCGCGATGAGTCGCTCGAGGACCTAGACAACCTCCCGTCGCCCGACGTCCTGGCGCGCGAGATCGTCGAGGATCTGTCAGCCGCTCTCGCCGAATTCGAAGCGGTGGCAACGGCTTTGGAGGAGCAACTGAGCCAGTCACCGTGACACTCTTTCCGTAACCGGCGATTACCGGTATGGTCGCGGCACGGCTAGTCACGCCGGATCCAGACTGGGTCGAATGTGACCACGGGCGGACCTGACCAACCCGAACGTGGGGCTACTAACCCTCTGGCCCAGCTTGAACAAGTTGGAGAGCCGGAGGAAGAGATGGTCGACAAGCAGCAGCAGGGTGGGGCCCGTCGCGGGCGTCCACGACTGCGCGCGATACCAACCGACTGTCCAGTCCGCGTCGAGTTGCGCCTTGCACCCGACGTGGCCCGCCGGCTCTTCGCAGCCGCCGCGGATTCCGGGCGCACCGTCAGTGCCGTCGGCGAGTACGCGCTCAGCCAGGCCCTGCCGAGGGAGCGAGCGATGTAGCCGCGCGCTGGGCACGATTCTGGGAGCCCGTCATCCCCCAGACACGACGAAAGCCGGGCGGCAACCCGGCTTCGACGCGAATCGCGGCTCGTGCCGCGCTCAAGTACTCACACGCAACCCTCGAGGGGCTGACTGCTGCCATTGTGGCGATCGAACGCGCCCGCGTCAACGGTGGCTCCTCGACCGAAGGAGCCCCACCGTGACCATCCTCGACTCTGCCGTTCCCCATCGTCTGGGGCGACGGACGAGCTTCATCCCTGCTCTCGAAGGCAAAGCCGCGCCGTGGGCGGACGTCATAGACGTATCCGTGGACGTCGACCGGACCGCGGAGGTGGCCAGAGCCGCCACCGCAACGGTCCTTCTGACCGGAGAGGATCGTCGCTCGACCGTCAGCACCGCAGACGTCGACACCCTCGCCGGCCTGGATCCGGACCGGCTGCTCGCAGTGCGCCGGCCGGTGTCCCACCAAGGCATGAGGAACTACATCTCTCGCGCCGTCGTACCGAGCGAACTCGGCCCGAAGGCCGTGTGGTGCGAGAGCTTCAACGAGCTCAGCCACCTGCGTGACCTGCTGCTCACGAGTCGGCCGACGCAAGTCACCACACAGCCCTGCCGACTCGAATGGGTCCTCTCGTCGGGCGTGCGGAGCCACATCCCCGACTTCATGCTCCGATACTCCGACGGCCACACCCTCTTGGTCGATGTCACCACCTCGAGCAAGGTCGAAGATCCTCGCCTCCTTGCAATCCTGCGAATCACGCGAGCGACGGCCGAGGCAATGGGCTGGACGTACGAGGTGCGCACCGAGTTGCCCGCTCAGCGGGTCCGCAACATCAACTTCATGCACGCGGGGCGCCGAGACGTTCGCCAGGATCGGGTGGCAGCGACCAGGTTCCTCCGATCGGTGTCAGGGCCGGTGGATGTCCAGCGCGCCAGTGAGGTACTCGGTGGGCCTCCGCAGGGCTATGCCCGGCTGTGGGATCTCATAGCGCACGGCTTCGTCCACCTACCGCTCAATGACGAACTGGATACCGACACAAATCTCTCCTTCGCCTCTGTGAAGGGAGGTGAGTCATGGCTGCACAGCACGTGAGCCGGGAGCACCGACACCCGGCACTCGGGGTGGGCCAGGACGTTCCGACACCGAACGGGCCAGCCAAGGTCGTTGGCATCGCCCGAGACGCTGATGGCCGGGTCCTCGTGTGCTTGGACCACGGCGACCACCGGACCCGCATCCCGTGGATGGGTCTGGCCAAGGCTGCGCTGAGCATCCGACCTGCACGAGCGTCAGATGTCCTAGACGAACACCCGTCGCCGATGCTTCAAGAGCTCCCGGAAGATGAGCGGGCGGCCATCATTGTTCGGTACCGCCACCTCCTTCATATCGCCTACGGCTCACCCCGGGGAGACGCCGAGGCAGACCGGCGGGCCGGCATCCTGAACCCGGACTACGACCCCTCGATGACGACGCTTGGGCAGCGTCTGATGACCAAAGTGCGAGAGCTTCGTGCTCAAGGAGAACGCGGGGCAAGCAAGTCCGCGCTTTACCGGCAGCTGCAGCACATTGACGAGGGCCCGGACTTTCTCATCCACGGCAACAAGAAGACGATCTCCCAGCGCCTCGATGACTACGACCCGGCCGTTCTCGAGCTCGTCCGAGCCGAGGTAGAAGCCGAGAAGCATCTCAGTCAGAAGAGCCGACGCAAGCTGCTGGCCAGGACCCGCGCCAAGCTGAGCACGGCGGGGATCGGCGACGAGCTGACTCGGCACCAACTCGAGGTGCTCGTGGGCGAGCTGTCACGCGGACTCGGCCTGCACCATCCGGCCAAGACTCGACGCTCCGAGGCAAGTCGCCCAACCGTAGCCTACGGCGCCCAGCGCGTGAGCCGACCCGGGGAGATCGTACAGGTGGATGCAACCCCCACCACCGTTGCCCTTCTCGGTCCGCTGGGTGTCCTCATCCCCGCGGTGATCCTGAGCGCCATCGACGTATACACCCGCAACTTCGTCGCCCTGCGAGTCTGCGTTGGCGCGGCGACCTCACGGGACGTGTGCGCCCTGATCTCCCAGATGGGGCGGCCGACCATCACCCGCGCCGGCTACCCCTTCGAGCTCGAGATGTGGCACGGCATACCCAAAGTCTTGGCGATCAATGACGACCCAGAGGGCGAGAAGACCACCGTGCACAAGATGCTCGGCCGAAAGCCGGCGGTGCACCCGTGCACCATCGTCTTCGACCACGGCTCCGAGAACGCAAGTGACCACGTGATGAGGTATGCCGCGGAGTGCGGCAGCGACGTCGTCTTCTGTCCGCCTCGGAAGGGTCATGCCAAGGGGGTCGTCGAGGCCGTCCACCGTGTGCTCGGCGGCGTCGAGAGTGCGATGCCGATCCACAAGGGCGCGAACGTGCTCAACCGGCCCAATGACCTGGAGTTGGCCGTGCCAATCCGTCCCCAGGATCTCCAGGACATGCTCTGGGAGTACATCATCGATATCTACTCCCACGAGGAGCACCGAGGCCTGACCGACGCCCATGGCTCCGATCGCCCGCTCAGCCCGGCCATGGTGTGGTCGGACTACGTCACGGCCTACGGCCAGCTCGACGCTCCATCTGACCCATGGGTCTTCCTCAAAGGCCTTGAGCGCCAGACCCGACTGCTCAGCCCCGCTGGCATTCGCTTGAACAAGGTGACATACAACTCCAGCGACCTGCAGGAACTGCGGTCCGTGGTCATGGCCGGGATCGGGACCGCGGCGCGCAAGCTCACGGTCTTCTTCGACCGGCTCGACATCACCCGGATCTATCTCGTCCATCCCGTGGAGCGCAGGTGGATGGTCGTCCCCCGCGCTCTAGATCGACGGGGAAGCGTCGCACCCATGAGTGGACTTGCGCGGCAGCGCATCCTGGCCGAGGGCAGCCGAGACACGAGGCGAACCCTGACCGAATCCGAGCTTCATGAGCGAGAGGCTGAGCTTCTCGCCCGCTGGTTCTCCGGCGTGTTCACCGACCGCCAGGACGCTCGCTACGCCGCTATTGAGGGAGCTCGTCAGCGCACGTTCGCCCACGACCTCGAGCAGGCCAGCGAAGAGGTCCTGGCATTAGCGTTCCCGGAGCCGGAGACCGACCCAGAGGTCGAACTACAGCAGTACCCGGACATGGGCGACGACGACGAGATCGACTACGACGAGGAGATCGAGTTCGACGACGAGCCGCCGGACGTCTTGGCCGAGGACGCCTCTGGGTGGGGGCTGTCATGACCGCGACGACCACCCCCGGACGACTCATGCCCCAGAACATCGACGACTGGGCTGCCCTAGTCACCTCCGACAACCCGCGACCGCAGCCGGTCGAGCTCGTCACCGATGAGCTCCGGCACCAGGTCGATGCCTACAACCAGAGAATCGGGACGATCTCCACGCGAGACACACGGAGCGTCAGAGAAGCGATCGAGCGAGCCCACTTCGAGAACGACCACTCGGCATATGGCAGCGCCACCTGCGTCATCCTCAGCGGTCCGCCGCTGAGCGGCAAGACGCACGCGGCCCTCACGTGCGCGTTCAGCGAGACGCGCGACATCTGGGGCAGGCTCGACCGGGCGCCGGACGATCCGAAGTTCGACCGCAGCATCCCGTGGATCTACGTCGAGGTGCCCAAACAGGCACGCGAGCTCTCCCTGCTCAAGGCGATCTGGACGTTCGTGGGGTTACCGTCGCTTCCCTCCCAAGCAACCGCGTCCGACTACCTGCAGGCGCTCCGCAAACTCGCGCCCGCGATCGGGTTGCGCGGCATCATCATTGACGACAGTCACGGCATCGGCCAGCGGCAGAGCGAACACTCCCGGCTCCTCGCTGACATCCTCAAGAGCATCATCACGGGCCTGCCCGCGACGATCGTCCTCATCGGCACCGGGTTCGACGAGTCAGGTGTCCTCCGGGGCTTGGCGGGCGACCAGGTCCGACTGCGGAGTGCGCGATGGATCGATGTCGGCAAGTGGCCACCCCCGGCCCAGGACTGCGTGGGCGAATGGGAGCTGCTCGGCCGGAGCCTTGGCGAACGACTCGTCCTCCCACGCTCCACCGCCGCGGTGCGGCTCACCACCCGCGGAGCGGTTCGCTTGCTCCACGAGGGAAGCTGCGGACGACCCGGCCTTGCGGTGGAGTGGGCCAAGCGCGCGGCTTCGTACGCCGTGTGGCACGACACGGACCTCGATGTTGCCGCGCTGCAGGGAACCCATGCAGGGCCTCCCTCGGGGCGTGCGTCGTGACCACGCGGCTTCCTCTCCGAATCGAACCCATTCCGGGCGAGTGGTGGCGCAGCTACCTGCTGCGCGTTGCGGACGTCTATGGCATCCATCCCTTCAGCCTGCTGAAGAGGCTGCACGGCACACCGAGTGTGAATCGTCGTCACCTCCGCTGGTGTGGGATCGCCATCTCGGACGCGGCGCTCCGGCGGGCCGGGACAGTCGTCAACCTCGACCCCGCCCAGATCCAGGGGATGCACCTGAGTGCCTACGACGGTTCCGCTCTGGACTTTTGCGACCTCATGTCGGACGTGTTCGACCCGACGGGCGGCCTCCCCCCGGAGCGGCTCCCGATGACGGCGGCCGGGCCGCTCGTGAATGCCGCGTGGGACCGCTATTGCCGACGCTGCCGTGCAGAGAGACCCGGCTACCGGGCTTTGAGTTGGCGGCTGCGTACTCACTTGGTCTGCATCCAGCATCGCCTGATGCTTGACACCGACAACCACGGTCGTCACGAGGCGATCACCGCAACCGCCGACGCCATCGCCGGCCAAGCCGAGGTCCTCTCCCGGCTGACCCCAACTGCGGAGCACGCCGCCTTCTTCGCCGACCTCGACCTGCACCTTGCTTCCCGAATCCCGGACTGGAGGACGACGCTGCAGGGCCGGGAGCGGAAGTCGCCAGAAGCGGTCCTGGCGTCCTTCACCACCGCAGTTCAGATGGCGCTGTCACCGGGCTATCCGGCGTACCAAGGCCTGGCCGAGTGGTCGAGGGCGAAGGCCGCGAGGGCACTGCGGGCGCCCCACAGTCTGCGCTTCGCCGGCAGCATGAGCAGATTCCCCCACCTGCTCCCAACGAACCTATTCACGGCCGGGCTCTCGGATCTGCTCCACCAAGCCGACCTCCCAACGGCCCGAGCCGTCTCGGCCGTCGGTGCCCTCATGAGTGCCACCGGTGTTGACCTGTCGAGAGCCTGCGAGCTGCTGCCCCAGCGCAGGGCAACGACCGCGGTTCGGTTCCTGACCCACCTCATCGTGCTGGAAGGTGAGGGGCGCGCGGAGCGCTTCTGGAGACTGAGCGAGATGGCCGCTGCCGAACTGCTTCGAGAGGATGTCGACTACCGACATCGCGAACAGCTCTGCTACGACGAAGGGGCTTACCTGGCCGCCACCACAGCCGAGCCGTCGGCGTACGTCCGCACCGTGCGAACATGGCTCGTTGACCAATGGGCCTGCACGTACACCTCGAGCAACATTCGACCCAGCGTCCGCGACGGCAGCATCGAACACTTCGACCGCCTGCACGGTCCGGGTATGCGTTCGGCGCTGGAACACCACTTTCGACGGGCTGTCGCGTGACACGACTCCCACTCGCCCTCGAACCGTTGGACGACGAGAGCTGGCCGTCATACCTGACCCGGCGCGCCGCACAGCACGGCACGACCTTGGCCGGGATGGGCAGCCATCTGGGCCTCCGAGACGCCCGCGGCCGATGGCAGGGCCGCTTCGGCATCGCCCTCCCGCCCGAAGACGTCACGCGAGTGGCGCCCATCCTCGGCCTTACCCCACCGCAAGTCGAGCAGATGCAACTCGCCGCCTACGACCAGCTCGCTTTCGACCTGAACGGGCTCGACAACGACCGGGCAATCTCGGGCACTCGCGCAGCCGTCCACTCGGCTTGGGTCTGGCTGGCCGGCTCCACGTTCTGCCCGGAATGCCTGAGCGAGGACGGCGGGGCGTGGCGACTGAGTTGGCGTATCCCTTGGATCACGGCTTGCCTTCGCCACCGGACCAACCTGCGGGGCGCCTGCGCAGAGTGCGGCACCGTCCCCGGGCTAGGCACCGGCCTTCACGGATCCGCACCACGGCGAGTCGCGGCCGCGCCGGATGGCAGACGATGCCCACAGCCCCAGCCTGACGGGCGAGTGTGCGGCGCCGACTTGAGCGGCCAGGCAATGGCACCGGTTGACACAGGGCGTCTTCGACGGGCAGAACGCATGGCCAGTCTCACCACTGGACATCGTGGTCACGTAGCCGGGATCGACAGAACTTCACTGCAATCTCTGCGGGCATGGCAGAGCGCCGTCGGCATCGCGGTGGGCCTTGGCGTTGTTGACGCCGGAGCCTGGGGCCGTACTCATCGCTGGGCCAACCCAACACGCGACCCCAACCTCATCGACAGGTTGCTGAAGACGGTGGAACCGCTGATCACCGCGAACAGCCCGGTGGAAGGCGCAGATGTCCTTGATGTCTGGCTTCGGAACGCCGGCGTTCGATCGCCGCATGCAAACACGTTCGACCGCATCACTCAGCCCTCCGCCGCGCTCCGACCCGTCATCGACGAAGTCCTCAGTCGGCACGGCCGAGCCCACACGTTGATCCAGAGAAGGCTCGTGTCCACCGGCGGACTCCGCATTGATCAGCGCGAGTGGGGAGTCGACGACATCCCGCAGCTCGTCTGGCCATGCACACTTCCCGAGCACCTGCGTCACTCCACCCGGCCCGACCAGCGCATCCTCCGTGCCGTGGTCTCGATGATCCTCGTCCGCGTGTGTACGGACGCCCGGGACTGGGTTGAAGCCGGCTCCGCACTGGGTTTCCAAGCCGACAAGTCGCGGAACTGGACCCGCTACGCCTTCAGCTCGAGATGGGGGATCAAGTACGAGCTACTGGCGGCCTCGCACGCTCTAGAGGCGAAGCTGAAGACGCAGGTCAACCTCCCGTCATTCCATCATCGAAGCCCGGTCAGCGGCTTCGGTTCCGGGGCTCTCAAGGATGCGCAATCCCCCCAGTGCCTCCGTCAAGGAGGTGGCGCTTGGTGCCCCTGCCATCCCTAACCCACTAACCGCCTTTCAGCACCGGAGACATCGTGTGTCTCGGCCAGCCCGAGCGGCGCCGCGGACATAGGGTTCGTGCGGGACCAACTCGGGAGCGAGGACTAATGCGCATTCGGCGGATCGACATCGAGAACTTCCGCGGCATCAAATCCGCGTCGTGGCGTCTGCCTCAGGACCGGCGATTCTTCGCGCTCATCGGACCCGGCGACGCCACCAAGACCACCGTCCTCACCGCCATCGAGCGAGCCCTCCACGACCGGGCAGGAATGAGTGTCCTGGACACGGACTTCTTCGGTGGGATCGTCGACGAACCACTCCGCATCCGGGTGGCCGTCGATGACCTCCCCGACGAGCTCATCGCTATGGACGCCTTCGGTGGGTTCTTAGCCGGCATCGACCAGGACGGCGAGTGGACCCACGACCCGGCGGATGAGTCCGAGCGCTGCATCATCGTCGAGTTCCTCGTGGAGGCTGACCTGGACCCGATCTGGCAGTCTTACAGGCCGCCACTCGAGGGCATGGACGACGAGGACCCGCACCCGATCAGGGCCCGGCACCGGGCCAAGATGGCCGCCTACCGGATCGACGACCGCGTGGATGCCCACCTGCGGTGGTCGCGGACCTCCTCGCTCGGGAAGTTGACCGTGAGCCGCGACGACACGCGCGCCACCTTGACACACGCTGGCCGTAAGGCACGTGAAGCCGCCGCTGAGGCTGTCACGGACTCCCTGAAGGAGCTTGCGCACGAGGTACAGACGCAGGTGCAGGCCATCGGGACCACGCAGTTTGGCGACCTTCGGCCCGGCCTGGACATGTCGTTGACCAACACCCAGGGAAACCTGGCGCTCTTCGACGGCGACATCCCCCTGACCAACTTCGGGCTCGGGACCAGGCGCCTGACTGGGGCTGCGACCCAGCAACTCGCGAACCAAGGAACCACCACCCTGCTCGTCGACGAGGTCGAGCACGGTCTCGAGCCGCATCGGCTCGTCCACCTCCTGCGGCACTTGCGAACCAGCAGCGCGTTCTCCCAGGTCTTCGTGACTACACACTCGCCGACAGCGCTCATGCACCTCGAGCCCGAGGACCTGGTCATGGTGCGCTCCTCCGTCGGCGCCACTGAACTGAAGCCGCTCGACCAACCAGCCGAGCTCCGTCCCCTGCTCAAGGCCTGCCCTGAGGCCTTCCTAGCTCGGCGCATCGTCATCAACGAGGGCAAGACCGAGTATGGGGTCGTCCTCGAGCACCTCGACGAGTGGGACGAGGACAACGAGTCTGGTGCAGTGCCGTCGGCTGCGTTGGGCGTGGTCGCGATCGAAGGGAACGGCGGAACCGGATCCGCGGGCAGTGCAGCCCAGTTCCTCAACATCGGGTATGACGTCGTGTTGTTTATCGACAGCGACGACGAGAGCGCCAACACACTTGCCGACCAGGTCACCGCCGACGGAGGCGCTGTCGTCCGTTGGGAAGGTAGCCACAGCATCGAGACAGCCGTGTGCGCGGAGCTGACCGAGGCAGGGCTGACCGCCTTCATCAAGGCCGCTATCGAAGTCGCAGACGACCCTGACTCCGCGCGCACGGTCTACGCCACGGCGCTCGTGGCCAACGGCGCACCCAACTGTTCAGTGGGAGTCGAAACCCTCGACGTGGGCACTTGGGCCGCTGCCGGGGTCGAGCTCGACCAGGCACGCGACATCGTCGGTAAGAGTGCCAAGGGGAAGAACAAGGACAAGGACAAGGGCTGGTTCAAGCGTGTCGACAAGGGCCGTCGGCTGGGCCGGTTCATCCTCGACTCCACGGAGCTCGACGGTGGAAATGTGAAAACGAGGATCGGCGCGCTCCGCGACGCCATCTACGCCCCCACGGAAACGGTCCTCACGCAGAAGAGCAAAACTGCCGCGGTGGAGCCCGCTGTGACCGACGAAGCGAGCGAAATCGAAGCCGCTTGCCCGCTCAGCGAGGATTCCGCTGGCCAGGAGCACCCAGGTGCCTGACGAACTCCCGGAGGCGCTCCAAGCTGACGTCGCCGGGTTCGTCGCAGCTCTACCAGCCTCGGTCGTACTGCCGGCCGGGACAGGCAAGACCCATCTCCTAGCGGCCACGGCGAGCTCAATCGCAGGCGACGCGGGGCGCGTCCTCGTTCTCACCCATACCAACGCGGGAGTCTTCGCCGTCAACAGCCGCCTGAAGCGCTTCGGTGTCGCCCGACGCGACGTTCACGTCGCTACCATCACCAGCTTCGCGTTTCGTCTCGCCCGCGCCTACCCGGTTCTCGGAGAGCTCATCGCTCCGAAGGTGATGATCCCTGCCGACTCACCCTCCTATGTGCGCGCAGCCACGAAAGTCATTGCCGCCGAGCACATCAAGGCAGTCCTCGCTGCTACTTACACGCACGTCCTTGTCGACGAGTACCAGGACTGCAACGTCGACCAGCACAAACTCGTCCTCGCGCTCCGCGAGGCGGTGGGCCAGATGGGCATTCTCGGCGACCCCCTCCAGGCCATCTTCGGCTTCAGTGACCCGCTCCCCGACTGGGACGACGTCATCGCGGACTTCCCTGAACACGCCAACGTTGACCTGCAGCCACACCGGTGGATCGGACACAATAAGGACCTCGGCGAGTGGCTCCTCGAAGTCCGCGACCGCCTCAAGCCCGGCGCAACCCTCAACCTGACGAACCGCAACTACCCCAACCGCGTCACCTACACCAATATCGCTGGCAACCGCACAGGCCTGACCACCGCCGCCAGGTCACTGCTGAGCGAACCCGCTGACGAGACCGTCCTCATCATCGCCGCGAACGACGGCATCGCCCGCCACCTCGCGGGTGAACTCAAGGGCACCTACACCGTTATGGAGGAGATTGAGGGCAAGTTCATGGCGAAGTGGCTCGACAAACTCGAGCAGACCGAGCCGGCCGACTACGCCTCTTGGCTATTCGAGTTCACCAAGAAGTGCCACTGCGGCCACGGCGCCTTGGAGCCCAAGCCCGTCGGGAAGAGGTACACGGACCGGAAGACTGGCGCGGACCTCCTGACCGCCAAGCGCGAACCCATCCGCATCACCATTGAGGAACTCGACAATCTCGTCACCAGCCCAACCCTGACCACGCTCGCGGCGGCGATGGACGTCATCCCGACCACGAAGGCGCTTCGGCTGCACTCCCACGAAGCCTGGTATGACGTGAAAACGGCGATCCGAGGGGCCATCGCTCACGGCGACGACAAGAACGTCCTTCGCGAGGAGCTAGCGAAGGCTCGCGATGCGGTACGTCACTCCGGACGACGCGAGCGGCGCCACATCATCTCCCGCACCCTGCTCGTCAAAGGCCTTGAGTACGACCACGTCCTCATCGCCGATATCGCCAGGCACTTGCAAGTAAACGACCTGTATGTCGCTCTGACCAGAGCCCGGAAATCCATACACATCCTTGGCGCTGTAGACACCATCACCCTGGTTGAATCGCCGAGGTAGAGACCTCGGCCACTCATCATTCTGAGCGAAAAGGCGGCTTCGCCGGGGAAAGCGTGTGCCGACGCCCACGAACGGGCTCGATGTGACGGCATGTCTCAAAATCCTCCGGCGGAGCTCGTCTCAGATTCGCCACCGCCGTACGCGCGCGTCTCAGAATCGGTCGGCGCTGACAGAAAGCGGGACGGGGGTGTGTCCGGCACGTGTGAATCCGAGACTTGGCCGGGGATTCTGAGCCCTGTCGAGACTACGGAAGGTCGGTGCAGACGATTCTGAGACTAGGCATCCTCCTGACGGTCAGGAACTCGGGCGAGCAGACGGCGCGTCCGGGGTGCCGCGACCTCGGGCCGTAGGGCCATGGATCTGCCACCGTGGAATCGAAGGAGTTGCTCTTTGTGCTCCTGCGGGCTCAGGCCGTCGGCCGATGGCTCTTCGGGCAGGCGTAGGTAGTCGGAGTCCTGCAGGCCGCCGTAGCGTTCGAGCTCCCACGCGACGTGCGTTTGCATCCGGGTGGGATCGTCCAACGGGACGACGGGTTCGAGGCAACCGATGTTCCACTCGAGCGTCAGCCAGAGGGCTGCGAGGCGTTGCCGCGTGCGGGTGTAGCCGGCCACTTCCTCCCCGAAGAAGGACCTCGCATTGTTGCGGAACTGCTGCGCAGACACTTCGAGGGCGCACGCCTCGACAACACACACTCCCGGGTTGCGGGCGTTCAGGCGTTCTGCTCGATGAGGCGGCCGGAGGAGCGCGCCGCCGCCAACGAGAGCATGATGGGCAACATGGCGGGGGCGAACTTCGAGCGGTGGAGATTCCGGCGAGTGACCCGACAGGATTTCCCGCTCCTGGGGTCTTGGCTACGCCAACCGCAGGTGCACCGTTGGTGGCAGCAGGACTCCGAGCCGGCAGCCTTGGAGGAGTTCTTCGGGCCATCCGTCGACGGACTCGAACCCAACGAGGACTGGCTGGGCCTGGAGGAAGGCCGACCCGTGGCCCTGATCCAACGATCCCGAGTCGCCGCCTACACCGAGAACATCCAGGAGTTCTCCCTGCTCGGCGAAGTCCCCGATGACGCCATCACGATCGACTATCTGTTAGGAGAGCGGAGGGGCCAGGGTCTAGGACCGAGCATGCTGGCAGCATTCGTCGACCGGTGCTGGACGGACGACCCAGCCACCCCGGCCATCATGGTCACCGTCGTAGCAGCCAACCGTCCCTCCTGGAGAGCACTCCAGCACATCGGCTTCCGCATAGTCGGGCAAGGCAACGTCCCACCAGAGAACCCGGACGATGACCCCCTGCACTACCTGCTTCGCCTCGACCGACCCACATGATGTGGGTCGGGATACGACATCTGAAGCATCCCGGGTCTGCCCCATATGCCCTTCCTGCGGCTGGTGGATCGCTGGCTTGTCATCAACCCAGGAAGCATCGGGATGCCGTACGGCCGCCCCCGCGGAAGTTGGGCACTGCTCGACAACGGCAACGTGTCACTGCGTCACACCCCCATTGACCTCGAAGCCGCAGTGGCCGCCGTCGTGAAGGGATCGAGCTACCCCGACCGTCAAGCTTGGGCTGACGAATACGTCCGCGCCGCTCACAGCGATGCCGCCGCGATCGCCGCCGTCACACCGAAGGAAGTCCGCCCAACCAGAGCAGAGCTCTAAGCCCGGGACCTGCCGGTCTCAAAATTCCCGATCGGTACGAGTCTCAAAGTCTCCTGCCACGGCTCATGAAGTCTCAGAATCACTCGCCTCGGACAGGGTGGTCGCCTGTCGCCACTGATCCCGCGCTCGCATGGAGGGGTCCTTCCTGGCGGGCCCTCTTTCCGCGTTCGTTTTGTTCGTTTTGGATATAGTCATTCCATGACGCGCACATCTGCCACGGTCGACTCTCGGACATATATGCCCGACCAGGGGCACGAGGCCGAGATCGTCGACTTCGTAGCGGCTCTCGAACGGACTGGAGGGCAGGCCCTCGAACGTCGCCCGGCGATCGTGTCTGCCGATGGAACCCAGCACGAGATACCGGAAGCCATGGTGGAGGTGCTGCGCCAAGTAGCCACCGCCCTCAGCGCTGGCATGGGTGTGAACATCGCGCCCCTTAACGCGATGCTGACAACCCAAGAGGCTGCGGATTTCCTCGGAGTCTCACGACCGACGCTGGTGCGCATCTTGGAGCGTGGCGAGATCCCCATGGAGAAGCCTGCGCGTCACCGATATGTGCGTTTGAGCGACCTACTCGCATATCAGCGACGGTCCAGGGCGGAGCGGCTACATGCGCTCGAGGAAATGGTCGAGGCGAGTGAAGAGGTTGGGCTGTACGAAGCCACCGACGGGCTCCCGCCGACGTTGCGCTAACCGATGTCGTTCCCAGTCTTCATCGACACTTGTGCTCTCTACCCAGCCGCCCTCGCAGATTTGCTCCTGAGGATCGCAGAGCGCGGCGCGTACCGACTGCACTGGTCAGCCGATGTCCTCGAGGAGCTAGAGCGCAATCTCGCGAAGATCGAGTCCGTAGGACGGGATGGAGCGCGACGGCGCGTAGGTGCGATGATTCGGGCATTCCCCGAAGCTGAGGTCACCGGTTACGAGCTCCTGATTGGAGCGATGGCCTGTGATCCCAAAGATCGCCACGTGTTGGCCGCAGCGGTGCACTCCGATTGTCAAGTCATCGTGACGTTCAACGTGCGCGACTTCCCCGACGCCAGCCTCGAGCCTCACCACCTCAGCGTGATAACGCCGGACGACTTTCTCCTGGACCAATTAGACCTGTACCCGAGTGCCGTCCTTTCGGCACTTCGAGAACAGGCGGGAGACTTGCGCCGGCCACGTCTTACCCCACTCGGACTCCTCGCATCGCTGGAGAGATCCGGGACACCACGCTTCGCCGCCGAGGTACGCAGGAAGGCCAATATCTCCCAGTGGTCAAGGGGCCACGATGAGTGACGCACTGGTGTTAAGAGACCGCAGGTAACTAATCGCCCGTCCAACCTCATCGGCACGAGCGTCCTCGCGGCGCGACGTGACGCCGTCACGGCCACGGATCGCTGGTGAGTGAAGGCCAGCGGGCACGGTAAGTCGCCACCTTCGCGTCGTATACCTCGCGCGGCGCGGTGCTTGCTTTTGGCCGGAGGTGCAGGGCGAAGAGGTCAGCAAGACCGTGCGGAGCATAGAGGCGCAACCCCCACGCATCGCGAGTGATACCGACGCAGCATGCGACGGCAGCGAAGTTGTCGATGGCATCGGTCGCGCAGGTGAATGGCTCGACCGGCACGCCGAAGGCCTCTTCGTACCAGTGGTGGACGCGTGCCTGATCACAGACCTCGATCGCCGCGGTCTGATCCGCCAGCACGTCGCGAACCTTGCTGGCGACTCGCGTCTCAGCGGACGCGCTGCAGTTCGCCCCATCGAAATAGAAGATGTCGTAGTCCTTGATGCCGTAGCCGGGGGGCCGACCGGTCAGTGCGTTCCAGACGTTCTGGAAGACCGCGCCGCCCGTGAGCCACATGTCCGGGAGTCCGAGCGAGGGGACCCGCTCGAGGATCGCCGCGCACACCGGATCCGCGAGGACCGCCGCGGTGACCATCGCCTCTTCGTCCTGATGTCGCACGCGTGCACGGTAGCCTGGGCCTCCGACCCTGGCGGGCGCCCGATGATCTGGGATCTGCCAACCGGCACCATCGACCTTGCGGCGGGTCTACCGTGGCGGGACGACGCCGAAGGGGTCTCGCTGCGGTCGTCGCGCGTCGCGCATCGCGCGGCGTGGTCATGGTGCCCGTCGGCCTCATCGCGGGACGCACCAGCGGCCAGCCTGCGATCCAAAGTGGCGATCGACTGCACCGCCGACCACTGTGTCGTCGGTGGCCGCAGCGCGGGGGAGGTGGTCGTCTGGCGGGTGATGCTTCGGGACGGGCGCCTGGACCGAGTTGACACGCCCCGGACCGTCGCCACCACGGCCGATCTGGACCGTCCGATGGTCGCCGTCTCAGCCGCGTCGCCGCAGGATGCCGTCGCGGTCGCCGAGAGCAGTTAACCTCACCGACTTCGCCGCTCTCGGGCGTGGTGCCGCGACTTGGGCAGGGTCACGCTTCGAGCGGGCAACGCCGGGGGAGCGGGAGTACCTCCGGGCGATGGCCGATGTGGCGTACGAGCAGGCGGAGAAGGGGGGATGAGCCGCTCGACGACATCGAATCCGTCGCGACCTCGGACGTCGCGACGTACCTCGGACGCAAGCCGCAGTCCCTATCACCGGCGCGTGACTCCCTTCTCAAGAAGGGCCTGACTTATAGCGGCGAGCGGGGCCGGTATCTGCGCGACCACGCCTAGGCGGCCCCTCACCCCATCTGTCGCTTGATCGCGGTCGCTCCGATCTCGGCAGCGAGGTCCCGACCCGCGTTGCCGTTCGCGGGCGGCGCGGGGTCGCTTAGCACCTGTAACAAGTCTGGCGACAAGGCTGCAAGCCCGAGCTCAACCAACAGTAAGCAGGACCGGCGGTTTAGGTACTCGAAGGTCCCTCGTGATGGCTCAACCACCGCCGCAGGATCTCTTCCAGGTGAGCTCGATCCCGCTCCGGAACCTGATCGAGGAGTCGTCGTTCGTTGGCCATGTGCTCTCCGAACGCAGCATCGATGACGCGTCGACCGTCACTCGTGAGTTCCACGTGAGTCGCGCGCCCATCGCCTGAGGAAGGGCGGGTTCGTTGGACCAGGCCTGCCGCTTCCAGTCGATCCAGGCGCTTGCTGATGCCTCCGCTGGTGACCATGGTCGAACGTGACAGCTCAGCAGGCCGAAGCGCGTATGGCTCGCCCGAGCGGCGCAGCGTGGCCAAGATGTCGAAGTCGATCTCGGCAAGGCCGTGCTTCGCGTAAACCTGCTCCAACTCGCGAGTCAGCGCGTTGGCGAGCCGATGCAATCGCCCGATGACCCCCTGAGGCGTCACGTCAACATCGGGACGCTCGCGACGCCACTGCGACTGAATCCGATCGACGTGGTCCGCGGGTAGATCGGTCATGACGGCATCATATCGCTTCCATGGAAGGTATAGTTACTTCCATGGAAGCGAAATCTCGAGGGCTGGTTACTGCGACGGGCGCGATCGCACCTGTGGTGTGGGGTACCACCTACGTGGTCACGACAGAGCTGCTTCCTTCCGGTCACCCGATGACCGCGGCGGCCGTGAGAGCGATTCCTGCCGGATTGCTGCTCATCGCTGTCACGTGCGCCTGGCCGAAAGCCTGGGGGAGACTGCTCGTGTTGTCGGCCCTGAACATCGGAGCGTTCTTCCCCCTGCTGTTTGTCGCCGCCTATCGCCTGCCCGGCGGTCTGGCTGCTGTCGTTGGGGCGGCGCAGCCGTTCGTTGTGGCCGTTGCAGCCCTTCTCCTGTTCCAGCAGCGAACCCCTTGGCAACAGCTGGCATGGGCGACTCTCGCCGTCGCGGGCGTCGCCACTGCGATCCTCACTGGCACGGTTACCCTTGACACGATCGGCATCCTCGCTGCGACAGCGGGCACGGTGGCCATGGCCCTCGGCATCACACTGACCCGCGCATGGGGTAGCACCGGCGGACTCAGCGGCCTGGCCTCCACCGGTTGGCAACTGCTCCTCGGCGGCTTGATGATTGTTCCCCTCATTCCCGTGCTCGATCACGGCCCGTTCACCCTGACCGGCCATGCGGTCGTGGGTTACGCCTGGCTCAGCCTCATCGGTGCCGCTCTCGCCTACGCCCTCTGGTTCAATGCCGCCCGCCAACTACCGGCGACCTCGACCTCCCTGCTCGCGGTCCTCTCGCCGGTCACAGCAGCCGCACTGGGGTGGGCGATCCTTCAGCAGAACTTCACTCCGATCCAGATCATCGGGTTCACCGTCGCATTGATCGCCTCGATACTTGGTCAGCGCAGACGACCATCGCGAAAAGAGCATTGAGGGTCGACGTTGACGTCGCCGCTGACGCCGCTGTTGTCGGTCCTCGAGCTCCCGCGGGGGTGCGTGCCTGAACGCCGCTTCTGGCTGACACTTAGGTGATGATCGCGATTGATGGCTGGCCGATTCGACGACGGAAGGGGTGAGCCTTCGATGACCGACGCCGCAGCGCCCATCGTGTTGGGGACGATGCACTTCGGTACCCGCACCGCCCGCGAGGATGCGTTCAAGATCCTCGATGCGTACGTCGACCACGGGGGTTCGTGGATCGACACCGCTAACGCTTACGCCTTTTGGAGTTCAGAAACGGGCTTCGGCGGGCAGAGCGAGGAAGTCATCGGAGAGTGGATCACTGCGCGTCGCAATCGAGGCGACGTGCGGTTGAGTTCCAAGGTGGGGGTAGAGCCCCTCGTCCCCGGCGGCTACCCCGATCACGTCGAAGGGTTGGGCTTCGACGCCGTGCAGGCGGCCATGCACGCAAGCCTTCGCCGCCTCAAGGTCGAGCACCTCGACATGTACTGGGCCCACAAGGAAGATCGAACTCAGAGCATCGCGGCGGTCACCGAGACGTTCGGCGGGCTGGTCACCGAAGGGCTCACCGCCCGGATCGGGCTCTCGAACCATCCCGCCTGGTACCTCGCCGCAGCCAACGCCCACGCCGCACATGGGGGATCGCCAGGCTTCAGCGCCACGCAGTTACGTGAGTCCTACCTCCACCCGCGACCCGATCTCCCCGTGGACGGGCAGGACCACCCCAACGGGATGATGACCCCGGAGACCAAGGACTATGCCGCCTACGCGGGCGTCGACCTGTGGGCCTACACCCCCTTGCTGACCGGCGCGTACGAGCACCCCGACCGCGCTCTCCCTTCGGCCTACGACCACCCGGGCACCACGGCGCGGCGAGCTGCGCTGGTGAAGGTCGCGGCCGAGTTGGGCGTCAAACCCAGCCAACTCGTCATCGCCTGGCTCCTCGCGCAGACGCCCCGCGTCATCCCGATCATCGGGGTTAGTAGCCCCGCTCAGATCATCGAAGCGCTCCAGGCCAGCCACCTCGAGGTCCCGCAGGACCTGATGCGCGATCTGAACATCGGCTAGCGCGCCCGGTTGGCCGCGCGGCGACTAGCCCAAGACGGCCTCGGCGGGCCTCACGCAGGTCTACGGTGACGAGATGACGCCGAAGGGGGTCTCGCTGCGGTCGTCGCGCGCCGCGCGGCGTGGTCGCATCACCGCGGGCGTCGTCATCGTGCTCGCCGGCCTCATCGCGGGATGCACCAGCGGCCAGCCCGCGACTCAAACCTGGGAGGAACTCGACGCCGCCGGTCCCGGGACGATCGTCACGCTCACGGGCACCTCGGGCGGCCTGCTCATCGGACGCCACGACCCGAACGCGGTGCCGCGCTCGATCCTGCAGGAGCGGCGCGGCGACGGCCAGGTCCGGTTGATCCCCCTTCGCAGCGGCAAGGACGCCTACGCGCGGGAGGCAGAGCTCCTCTCGGTGAGTGCGAACGGAGACGACGTCGTCGCGCTCGGCGGCTTCCGGGCGGGGGCTCACGGCAACGTCCGGTGGACGGTCTGGCGCGGGACAATGCGCGCCCTCGTCGAGCAGCCGCAGACCTTCGAGACCTTCGGCGGGATCGATGCCGGGATGGTGAAGGGCGCGGCGTCGTCGAGCGCCGGTCCGGTCCTCGTCGGGACGTGGCTGAACCCGACCGCGAAGGGGTATGACCTCACCACGTGGGAGCCGAAGGGCGCTCGGTGGGTCCAGCCGCGATCGGGCGCGGTGAGTGCGGCCACCGCGAAAGACCTCCCCTCTCCGGGAGCCGTCTCGGCCGCGGGCGGAAGATTTGAAGTGGCGGGCTGGGTGACACGGCTGACTGCCCCGCTGCGAGACGAGCCGGTGGTGTGGAGCGCCACCGATCCGGCCGGACCATGGCATGAGGTGCCGCTGCCCGTACCCGACGACGAACCCATCGTGCGGGCGTCGGCGATCGACTGCACGTCCGACTACTGCATCGTCGGTGGCCGCAGCGCGGGGCAAGTCGTCGTCTGGCGGCTCACGCTCCACGCCGGGCGCCCGGACCGCATCGACCCGCCCCAGACCTTCGCCACCACGGCCGACCTGGACCGTCCGATGGTCGCCGTCGCCGCCGCATCGCCGCACGATATCGTCGCCTTCGCCGAAGGGGGCACGACGCGCACCATCGTGCTCGGCGACGATTCCGCCCCCTTCGAGCATCAGGGTGAACTCGTCGCGCTCGCGACCGACGGTTCCGGACGGGTGATGCTCGCGACCCATGAGGGCTCGATGAATCACCTCCGAGCACTCACGCCGCGGACCACCGGGCCCGAGAACTGAACCCCGGAGCGTAGGACCTGGCCCGCCCCTCACCCCGAGGCCACCGCTAGCGCCCGTCACCGTCCATACGCGATGATCTCGTGTCCGTGAGGGATTACCGGTTAGCGGTCCGGCATCGGCATTCGTGGCGCTCGGTCGTGTGGGCCGGTGCGGTCTTCATTCCGTGGATCATGGTGATCGTCATGCCGGTGCGAAATGCCGACGACGCCGAGGTCTTTTACATGGCGGCGCCCGCCCTCCTCGCGTTCGCGTTCGGACTCGCTGGCTCGCACATGGGTTCGGTGCTCGATGACTGGCGCAAATCCGGTCGCGCCCACACCCCGTGGATTCAGTTGCTGCTCTCGCTGGGGTTGACGGGGGTCGCCGTAGCGCTGCATTTCACCTTGCTGGATCGCTTCCAGAGCATCCCCCGCGATGTCCTGCGCGAGCACTCCCTTCCCGACCTCACCTTCAACGCCTGGTCGTGGTTCGTCTTCCTCGGCGCGTGGCTCGCGCCGGTCCTGATCGCGCTGGTCTCTCCAGAACTCATGCGCGACCCGCACCGCGCGACCGAGCCGACAGATCACCCACCTCGAAGGGGTCGGGTCGCCCCCGGGCACGACTACCCTTCCGGCATGCGCATCACGGTTCAGGGCACGCACGAGAAAGCCCTGCCCGCCGAGCGGGGCACCATCCACGTGACCGTCAGCCACGAGGCGGATACCGCCGACGAGGCCATGGCGACCACGCAGGCGCTCGCGGCGGACCTCACCTCCGAGTTGGATCGCTTGAGCGGGAGCGGGGAGGTCAGCGAGTTCTCGGTCGGCGCGTTCGGCACCCGCTCTTGGCGCCCGACGAATGACCAGGGCGAGCTGCTCCCCCTTCGCCATCGCGCACAGGTGGGCGCACGGGCCACCTTCGGCGATTTCACCGCCCTTGGCCGCGCCGCGACGGGATGGGCAGCAACCGACGGGGTGGAGGTGGACCACATCGCGTGGGAACTCTCCGACGCGACCCGCGCTCGCCAGGAGGTCGAGGGGGTCGCCGCTGCGATCGAGCGAGCCACCACACGAGCCCAGGCGATGGCCGATGCCCTCGGGCGCGGGCCGGTCACCTGCGTGGAGGTCGCGGACCCCGGGCTGCTCGATGGGACCGGTGGCGGGCCCACCGCGATGTATGCGCGCAGCGCTTGGGACTCGGGGGAGGGCTTGGATCTACGGCCGGAGGAGATCACCGTCGAGGTGACGGTGCAGGCGGTCTTCGAGGCCTAAGCGACCTCAACCGATGACGAAGGGGGAGTGCGCGTGAGTGAGTCCGAAGCACGCGCCGAGAATGCGTTGCGCGAGAGCGGGATTGAGTACTCAATCACGCGGCACGGACCGGTCCGGTCCCTCGGCGAGGCGGCGGCAGCGCGCGGGGTGCGCCCCGCGGACATCGTCAAGACGCTGGTGGTGCGGCGCGGGGAGGGTGACTTCCTCTTCGTCCTCGTGCCCGGGGATCGAGAGATCGACTGGCCCCTGCTGCGTGCCCACCTCGGCGTGAGCCGACTCTCCATGCCGGACGCGGCCACTGCCCTGGCGGTGACCGGTTACGAGCGGGGCACCATTACCCCCTTCGGATCGACCACCGCCTGGCCGGTCGTCGCCGATGCTGACCTCCTCGAGCCGCCCGATCGCGTGGTCTCGATGGGAGCCGGGGGCCACGGCGTGGCCGCCACGGTCAACGCGCGCGCCGCCCTCGCGGCGCTCGGCGCCGACGTAGCTCGCGTCACGGCACCGCTCACCTAACGGCCCCACATCGACGACCTCAGAGCGATGGTGAAACCCGTCACGATCGCCCTTGTCGATTCGTCCCTGCCGTCAGTTGATGCTTAGGCTCGATGATTTGTGCGTTCGCCCGGTGACGGAGTGCTGAACGCTTCGACAGATCAGATGTGAGGACGTAGCAGTAATGGGGGACTCGGCTCAATTAGCCGACACGGGCCGCGGTGCAGACGGTCAGGCGGGTGGCACTGGACCGGTGCTCGTGAGCCGACGGAGCGTCGGGCACCTCGCGTGGGCGGCTCCGGTGCTCGCAGTGGGGGTAGCGGCGCCCGCGATGGCCGCCTCGCCGGGGCCGCGCTGTGGCACCACGGCGGCTCCGTGGCAGTACGTGGAGTACGGGCCGCGCTACGGCTTGGAGGCGGGCGGGACACCGACCGACCTCGCGCGGGCTGTCGAGGGGAACTCCTCAGGAACCCTCTTCGACGGCACGGCGTACGCGAGCAGCTATACCCGAATCCAGTCGACCGTCGGAGAACTGCGGTACCGGACGAATGGGGTCAACAACCCCGGCAACTACGCCCCAATGCTCGAATCGGTCGGTTCGAACTACTGGGACGGCGAACCGGAGGGCACCCTCGGCAGAGACTGGCTGGTCTACGGCCAAAACGCGGTCAGCAACGACCGCCGGCAGGCTCCCTTCGCCAGCTACTTCACCTTCATTGCGCCGACCACGATGTACAACGTCACGCTCTGGGTCGCCGACATCGACGCACAGACGGACACCTACCAGGATCAGATCTGGGTCGGTGACGGCGCGCCGAGGCCGCAAGTGACTAGGTATAACGACCCGACAGGCGCCCACCCGGGCAACACGGTCATCTCGGGGACGGGCACGCAGTCGGACCCCTGGCTGGCGGCCCCGAACATCTCGCTCGGGACCGATAGTTCACGATCCCTTTTGCGCCTGGATTGGGCGCAGTTGAACGCGGGTCAGGCGATCGCGTTGCGGTACTCGTCGAACCTCTTTGGGGTCAACACCAAGGGGCGGTGGCAGTTCGTCTACTTCAGCCCGATTCGCTACACCACGACCCCCTGCACGCCCTAGCGCCACCGCCATGGCCCCTCGCGGCGGGTTACCGGGTCCGAAGGGGGTCGGGAAGTGGTCGCGACGCACCTAGGCTGACGCCATGGCTCATGTCTCGATCTGCTGGGGTGCCGACCAGTGACCACCACACCCGGCGGCCGTCCTCTGGTCGGTGCGAACCTGCGGCTGGATCCCTTGCAGGACAGCGATGCCGAGGGGCTCTACCCCTGTTTCGCTGACCCTCGCGCCTACGCATCTGGCTTCGTGATGCACGCCCCGCCGCGCGATGTTGACGAGATGCGCGCACTCCTTCTGGCGTCTTATCTGCCGGCGAAGAGCCCCGGGCATACCCCCTTCGCCGTGCGCCTGGCGGCCGATAGCCCGCTTGGTGCCGCCGGGACGGTCGTGGGCACCAGCGCGATACACGATGTATCCGTTGCGAACGAGTCGGCACATATCGGGTCGACCTTCTACGGCCCGAAGTGGTGGGGGACCGTAGTCAATGCCGAGGCGAAGCGTCTCCTGCTCTCGCACCTTTTCGACGACTGCGGCTTCGGCCGCGTGAAGCTCCAGACCGATGCGTTGAATCTCCGCTCGCAGCAAGCGATCGAGCGGCTCGGGGCCGTGCGCGAAGGGGTGCTGCGTCGCCACAAGCGTCGAGCTGACGGGAGCTTCCGTGACACCGTGGTCTTCTCGATCCTGGCCGAGGAGTGGCCCGAGGTGAGCGTCGCGCTGGACGCCCGGATCGCGGATCAGAGGCCCCGCTAGGAGGAAGGGGGGCACGTCCCCTTCATCCAGCCGTCCGGATACCGAGTCCCCCTCGGTGTGCCGCGCTCGCCGTGATCACTGGCTACCTGGCGAGGACCTCGGCAGACTGGATCAGACCAACACCAGCGCCAACGACGGCGCGAGAAGGGGGCTGACGCAGCCATGGCTCGGACCTACCTAATCACCGGAGCAGGCTCGGGGATCGGCAAGAGGACGACGGAACTCCTCCGGGAGCAAGGCCACACGGTGGTAGGCGTCGACCTTCGCGGTGCAGAGGTCGAGGCCGACCTCAGCACCAGGCAGGGGCGCGAACGCGGGGCGCGGGAGGCGCTCGATGCGACCGGTGCGCGGGTCGACGCGGTGATCGCCTGCGCCGGATTGTCCGCGCCATCGCCGACCACGGTGGCGGTCAACTACTTCGGCGTGGTCGACTTCCTCGAGGCGATCCGCCCGGTCCTCGCGTCCGCGGAGGCACCCCGCGCGGTCGCCGTCTCGTCGATGGCGACGTTGCACCCCAACTCGTCGGAGCTCGTCGAGGCCATGCTCGCGGGCGACGAGCAGCGGGCGCTCACGATCGCCGATGGGCTCGCAGGTGACCCGCAGACCGCGAACCAGATCTATGGCTCATCGAAGCGGGCCCTGTCCCGCTGGATTCGCCGCGAGTCGATTACCGACATGTGGGCGGGCGCCGGGATCCCGCTCAATGCGGTCGCTCCGGGTGTCGTCATCACCCCGATGACCGAGGAACTGCGCGCGAGCGGCGATGGGATGGCGCTCGTCGACGCGAGCGTGCCGATGCCGCTCAACTACCACCAGAGCGCGGACTCGGTCGCGAATCTGCTCATCTGGCTGGCGTCTGAGGCCAACACCAGCACCTGCGGTCAGACGATCTACTGCGATGGTGGCGCCGAGGCCGTGTTGCGCGGCGAGGACGCGTGGGCCTGGGCCGACGAGCGGGTCCTCGCCTACTACATGGAGCACGTCGCGCCGCTGATGCAGCGCGATTCCTGAGCGGGGCATGAGACGCGCGAAGGGGGAAGGGCGCGCGCCCTTCCCCCTTCGCCTGTCGCTGAGGGGCGGAGTTTTCTTTTTAGAGCCCCATGTCCTTGCTGATGATCGACTTCATGACCTCAGAGGTGCCGCCGTAGATCCGGTTGACCCGGTTGTCGGCGTAGAGGCGCGCGATCGGGTACTCGTTCATGAAGCCGTAGCCGCCGTGGAGCTGCAGGCAGCGGTCGATGACGTCCGCGGCGACCTCGGTGCAAAAGAGCTTGGCGGAGGCCGCCTCGGCGGGAGTCAGCTCGCCCGCGTCGAGCGCCTCGATGCCGCGGTCGACGACGGCCTGCGCCGCATCCACCTTCGCCTTGCAGGCCGCGAGCTCGAACTTGGTGTTCTGGAAGGCCGCGACCGGCTGCCCGAAGACGACCCGCTGCTGGACATACTCCTTGGTGAAGTTGATCGCCGCGGCGGCCTGCGCGTACGCGCCGAGCGCGATGCCGAGACGCTCCTGCGGCAGGTTGTGGCCGAGGTAGTAAAAGCCCTTCCCCTCTTCGCCGAGCAGGTCCTCGACCGGGACGCGCACGTCGGTGAAGGACAACTCGGCGGTGTCGGAGGTCTTCAGGCCAAGCTTGTCGAGCTTGCGGCCCACGGCGTACCCGTCGGACTTGGTGTCGACGACCAGAAGGGAGATGCCAAGGCGCCGGTTTTCCTCGCTGGGCGGAGCGGTCCGCGCGCAGACGATCACCTTGTCGGCGTGGACACCGCCGGTGATGAAGGTCTTGGCACCGTTGAGGATGTAGTGCGTGCCGTCCTCGGAGAGCTTCGCGCTGGTCTTCATCCCCGCGAGGTCAGAACCCGTGCCGGGCTCGGTCATCGCGAGCGCCCACATCTCTTCACCGGTCACGAACTTCGGCAGGTAGCGCTGCTTCTGCTCCTCGGTCGCGAGCATCTTGATGTAGGGGAGGCAGAGCAGGACGTGGACGCCGGACCCGCCGAGGAGGACACCCGCGCGGGCGGTTTCCTCGGCGAGGATCGCCTCGTACTTGAAGGTGTCGAGGCCTGCGCCGCCGTACTCCTCCGGGACCTCGATGCCGAAGACGCCGAGCTCGCCCAGCTTGGCGTAGAAGTCGCGCGGCACGAGGCCGTCGTTGTACCACTGCTCGTAATGCGGGACGACCTCGGCCTTTAGGAAGTCGCGCAGCGTGGAGCGGAACGACTCGTGATCCTCATCGAAAACGGTGCGTTTCATGGTCCGCACCCTACGTGCCAGGCCAATCCGCCGCACCGGATCGCCGCGTCGCACAGGGGTTTTCGGGTGTGGCTCCGGTCACAGGAGAAGGGGGCCCGGCTCGTCGGGGATCGGCGGCGCGCGGCGAGACCTGATGGCGGAGCACCCCCTTCGGGTGGATCATGGGGCGCATGACGACCGAGCGAGGCTGGGGCACCGGGCCGATGATTCTGGTGGTCGGGGCGGCGGCCGTGCTCGTCCTCGCGGGGATGCGCGAGGTGCAGGCGCTGATCGGGCCGGTCTTCCTCGCCCTCACGCTCGTCCTCACCGCACGCCCGCTGTCGGGCTGGCTTCAGGGCAAGGGGCTGCCGCGGTGGGCGGCCACGGTCCTCACCTTGCTCGTCCTCTACGCGATCCTCGTCGCGATGCTCGTGGTCATCGGGATGTCCGCGCTGCAACTCGCGAACCGCCTCCCGCAGTACTCGTCGGCCTTCTCGTCGCTGATCAACGACGGCCTGCGCCATCTCGATCAGTGGGGGGTGAAGGCGCCGGACCTGCGCGAAGCGATCGCCGGGCTCGACATGGGGGCGGTGATCGGGTTCGCCCAATCGGTGGTCTCGGGGTTGGCCTCGGGCACGACGCTCGTCCTCTTCGTCCTGCTCGCGGTGGCCTTCCTCACGATGGACACCGCCTCGCTTTCCCATCGCACGGCGGCCCTGCGTCGGGCGCGCCCGCACCTCACCGCGGCGCTCGCAGACTTCGGATGGCGGGTCCGCACCTACTGGCTGTACTCAGCGATCTTCGGCGTGATCCTCGCGGTCGGTGACTTCATCGCGCTCACGATCATCGGCGTGCCCTTGGCTCTCAGCTGGGCCCTGCTCGCCTTCATCTGTAACTTCGTCCCGAACGTCGGGTTTGTCCTCGCCCTGATCCCCCCGACCCTGATGGCGCTGCTCGATCAGGGGCCGGGCGCCGCGATCGCGGTGATGGTGTCGTACATGCTGATCAGCTTTGTCGTCCAGACGCTGATGCTGCCGCGCTTCATGGGCGACGCGGTCGGCCTCAACACCACGACCACCTTCATGTCCCTCGTCTTTTGGACCCTTATCGTCGGGGCGCTGGGCGCGTTGCTCGCGATCCCGATGACGCTGTTCTTCAAGGCCGTGCTCATTGACTCGACCCCCAACCTGCGCTGGCTCTCCGTCTTCTTGAGCGGCGAGAAGGAAGCCGTCGATCTTGTGACGTCGGATCCAGACGACCTGGGTCAGCCCGAGCCCGCGGGCTCGGGCTGACCCAGGTGACGCGACGCGTCAGGCGCGCAGTGCCTGCGCGAGCTGCCGGAAGTCATCGACGAGGAGCGCCATGTCCTCATCGGTGTGCGCGAGCGACACGAGCCACTGCTCGTCGAGCCCGGGCGGGGTGAGGATGTTGCGGTTCACGCCCCAGAGCCAGGACAGTTCGGCGAGCCCGAAGTTTGTCGCCTTGTAGTCGCGGTAGTTGCGCACCGGGGTGGTCGACCAGGTGACGCACCCCTTCACCCCGAGGCCCACGGTCTGGGCGGGCAGTTCGTACTCGGCGATGATCGCGTCCATCGCCTCCATGGCGCGGTCGTTGATCGCTTCGGCGCCGTCGAGTGCCTCCTGGGTGCAGATCTCGTCGACCGCCTTCGCCGCCGCCATGACGAGCGGGTTGCCGTTGTAGGTGCCGAAGTGGGCCATCCGCCCGTCGACGACGACCTCCATGACCTCGCGCTTGCCGCCAAACGCCGCGAGCGGCAGTCCGCCGCCGATGCTCTTGGCGAGCGTGATGAGGTCGGGCTGGACGCCGAGGCGCTGCGCGGCGCCCGCGTACCCGGCGGTGAGGCCGGTCTTGACCTCGTCAAAGATCAGCACGACGCCATGCTCGTCGCAGGCCTTGCGGACACCGGCGAGGTAGCCCTCGTCCGGGACCACGATCGAGAGGTTTTCGATGACGGGCTCGACGACCAAGGCGGCGATCTCACTGCCGTGCTCCTGCAGGACCCGCTCGAGTTGGCCGAGGTCGTTGTAGGCGACGACATAGACGGTGCCGGCTTCGACGTCGAAGGGGACCTGCGGGGTCGGGTTGTCCGCCGGGCCGATGTCCTCGAGGTCGGGCTTGACCGACACCTGGAGGCCGTCGTACCCGCCGTGGTAGCCCCCTTCGATCTTCACGATCGCCTTGCGGCCGGTGTAGGCGCGTGCCGAGCGGATGGCGTACATGAGCGACTCGGTGCCGGAGTTGGTGAAGCGCAGCATGTCGAGGCCGAAGCGTCGCTTGAAGCGCTCGCTGACCTCGGTGGCCTGAGGCGACGGCGTGACGAAGAGGGTGCCGGTGTCGTTCAGTGCCTCGGTGACGTGTTCGACCACGACCGGGTTGAGGTGGCCGACGAGCATCGCGCCGAAGCCCATCGACAGGTCGAGCAGCTTGTTGCCGTCGACATCGGTCAGCCACGCACCGCGCGCCGACTCGATCGAGATGGGGTAGGGGTCCCAGTGCTGGAAGGAACTCGTGACGCCAAGGGGCAGGGTCTCCGCGGCCCGCTTGTTGTGCTCACCGGAACCGCTCGACCAGGTCGTGAAACGCTCCCACTCCTTAGCGAGGAGGTCCTGCACGCGGTCCGGGTCGACGGGGCGCGAACTGGCCGGCAAGTGGCGCCAGGTCCCCGGGTCGTTCGCGGGCCAAGTGCTCGTCGAGTCAGTCATGTGGTCGCCTCCTGCGGGGCCAAGGCGGGCCCGTTGCGCGTCATTGCTGTTGCTCTGCCCATCCTGGCCTATCGCTGTGGTCGTCGTCACCTCGATGGGGGCATGGTGAAGGGGGCCCGCCCGTCCCGCGATCGACGGGCGAGGCAGACCCCCTTCGTGATGGTGGCGTGGGTCAGACCGGCACGCAGACCTCGGTCACATACTCGTCGGGGTTCTGGGTGCGGCCGGGGCCGACGAGGTAGCGGTTGAACATCGGGCCGCTTGGGGTGAGGGCTCGCTCCGAGATGTACGCGGCGAGTGCGTCGCAGGTGGCGGGGATGCCGTCGAACGAGCCGTGCAGCGTCGCCACGGCCACGTGCTGTTCCGGCTGGTCTTCGGCGACGAGCGGTTGGGCGACCTCGGCGTCTGCGGCGATCGGCATCCAGACCGCCACATCGACGTCGGCCTCCTGGTATCCGTCGTCGTAGAAGGTGGCACCGCACGGCGCCGGTCCGAAGACGATGCCTTGGCGCCTGGTTTCGGCCATGAGCTGCTCCCAGGCGATCCCCTCGGACCAGTAGTTGGGGATGGTGAGGCGCAGGGCGGCGACACGCTGCGCGGGCAGGGTCGTGGTGGTGATGGTGGTCATGAGCTGTCCTTCCGAAATGCTCGAAACGAGATGGTCGAGATCGGCGATGCGGCGCTTGGTTTGCGCGGCATCGGTGAGGAGCTGATCGCGCTGCACGCCGAGTGCCCGACCCAAGGCATCGGGGTCGTGGCGAAGGGGGAGCAGGGCGGCGATGGCTGAGACCGAAAAGCCCACATCGCGCAACTGTCGGATCAGCACGGCGTCCGGGAGCTGACTCGCGTCGTACTGCCGATATCCAGTGGCGTCGTCTGTCGCAGCGGGCACGAGGACGCCGTGGGTGTCGTAGTAGCGCAGCATCCGGACCGAGAGCCGGCTGAGCGTCGAGAAGGCTCCGATACGAAGCAGTTGGTGGTCGGCCATGAGGACGACTCTGGTGCCTGACACGGTGTCAGGGTCAACCCCCTTCGGCAGGCCAGGTTCGGAGGTGGGGTGCGGAGGGTGCTGCCGTGGGCGCGTTCTGCAGGCCAGGTCCGGGGGTGGGGTGCGGAGGGTGCGAGCGTGGGCGCCTTCGGGCCAGGCTCAGGTAGGGGGTGCTGTGGGTGCGGGTCTGGGCACCCTTTGCAGGCCGGGTTCGGGGGTGGGGTGCGGAGGGTGCTTTGCTGTGCACCCCTTGCAGGCCAGGCTCAGGAAGGGGGTGCGGTGGGTGCGAGCGTGGGCACCCTTTGCAGGCCAGGCTCAGGAAGGGGGTGCGGAGGGGGTCCCCAGGTGGGTCTCAGACGCGCTGCATAAGGTGGAGGGACCGGGCCGAGATGGCCTGGAGTCGGTGCCGACGAAGAGGTGCCGACCACCCGTCGACCTCGAGGAGCACCAGGTGAGCGAGTCCCCCCAGACCCAGGCGAGCGGCGAGAGCTTCAGCGTCGATCGGATCACTCTCGGCGGCGGCGTGACCCAGTCGGATCTGCCGATGATGGAGCACACGTTGGCGCAGGCCCTCAAGCGGTTGGGGCGAGTGCGCGGCAATGTCGAGGCCGAGGTCAGCATCAAGGACCGCGATTCGGCGGACCCCAAGACCACGTTTGAGGTTTGGATCCACGGCCTCCCGCGCCTGGTCTCGACCTCGGCCGAGCCCGAGCCGCGCGACGCCTTCCATGAGGTGGGCGAGCACATGGTGCGCCAGCTCAACGAAATGAGCGAGCGACGCGAGCCGAAGAACAATCGTCAGCGCCGCGACACCATCCGCGGCTGACCGACGAGCAGCGCTATGTGACGCCGTCGCAGGTTGGAGGCGACCAACACCCTCAGGTGCAGAAGGTCAGGCCGGTGATCGACATGAACTGCGGTGCGAGCCCCTGGCCGGAGAAGTACGTCATGGACATAGTCGTGAAGGCACTCGTGCTTCGCAGAATGAAGGAAAAGGGGTCTTCGCATGTCTCGGTGACCGCAGTACCGGGCACGACGGTCCCGCTGTTGATGACGAGGACCAACTCCCCCCCACGGTGAAGTTCACGTCGTCTCGATAGGACCCGCCGCCTTCTGTCTTGTTCGCCAGCGTCATCCGGACTTCAGTGATCGGCGTGTTTACGGTGAAGGTGATCGTCTGGCTAGGCCTAACACCTCCGCTCCCTTCTTGATACAGCACGATTCCCCGCGGCAGGTCTTGGAGATCCGGAGCGCCAGTCGAAACGCCGAAACGGAAGTTGTTGCCCAGGGGCCTCCCCGCGGTGCGTGTGCTGCTCATCGTGAGCGACATCGCACCGGTGGCGGCGCCGCCCACTGGGGTCAGCGCGAAGGTGCCCGCGGCGCTCGTGCCGTTCGGGGGAAAGGTGAGGCGGAAGCATCCCTTCGGTGACGCCGCGAAGGCTGGTGCCGCGACGCCGACGGCGAGAACGGGGGTGGCCCAGGCCATGCCCTTAGCGACCTGTCGCCGCGTGATGGCACCGGGGCCGGACTGAGCAGACATCACAAAGACTGTACCGGCGATGCCCGAAGCGGCCCACAGTCGAGCCAACGCCGTGGGGAGCAGCCGCCGCGCATCAGAGGATGTTGACCGCCCGGGCGACCACGAGCCCGATGATCACCATCGACAGCAGACCCTGGAAGCCCATGAGCACCTTCGCACCCGAGCGCAGGGGCAGAGTGTCGGTCGGCGAAAACGCGGTCTGATTAGTGATGGACAGGTACAGGTAATCGACGAAGCCTGGGCGCCACGTCGGATAGTCGCTCACCGTGTCCTGGGCGAACATCCAGCCGCGGCCTTCGGCCGGACGCCCACTGGCGATCCGGGCTGCCGGACCACCGCTATCAAACTCCCAGTACCAGAGCGCGAAGACCGCGATATTGGACAGCCACACCGCGAGGCCCGCGCTGATCAGCATCGATCCACTGACCGGGCGGATGCCGTGGCCGAGGAGATGCCAGACGAGGAGCGCGGCCGACGACGCGTTGGCCACCGATAGAACCGCCGTCAGCGCGATCGTTAAGGGACGAAGGTGGGCAGCCTCTTTCGGGTGCCGAGCCGGGCCGGTCACCGCGAGGATCGCGAGGACTACTCCGGCGATGATCGAGACGATCCAGTTGGGCCCGAGTGTGAGGCCATCGGGTAACGCGAGGTAGAGCAAGACGACGACCAGCGCAGCTAACAGAGCAGGCCAGGAGGGTTCGCGCGGTGCAGGCGAAGAGGACACGAAGAGCATTCTCTCCGACGGAGCCGAATCGAAAGGGGGACCAGCCGCGCGGCTGATCCCCCTTCGTCAGGGTGCGTTGCCCAAGCTGAGGGGTGACGCCTTAGCGGTGGGCGAGGCTTCCCGTGAGCGATGAAGCGTCGTCCGGGGCCGGGAGTTCGCCGAGCCCAAGAGCCGGGCCGTTGGCGGCGGCGACCTCTTCGTAGGCGGGCAGGCCCCGGTAGATCTCCTCACGCAACGGGTTCAGTTTGTGCGTGCGGATCCGGTAGACGTGGTAGACGAGCACGGCCACGTTGATGGCGAGCGCGAGCGCCGAGACGGTGAAGAGGGCGGCCGGGTTGCGCGAGGTCTGCACCGCGAAGGCCGAGGTAGAGACGAAGGCGGGAACGCTCATCGTGAACATCATCCAAAAGGCGAGGGTCTGGGCGCGGGCCTGCATCCAGGTGCCCTTGGTGATGAAGAAGGTCGGGATCGTGCAGCTGATCAGCAGGGCGGCGCCGGCGTAGAAACTGTGGTCACCGACGCAGTTGTAGACGTACGCGAAGTTCCACACGTCGTAGGCGATGATCCACGGCCAGATCATGTCGGGCCAGATCATGTCCTGCTTGCTGTTCTTGGAGAGGCGAATGCCCATCCAGCCAGAGATCGTAACGATGTTGATCAGGCCGGCGGCGGCGTTCATCGCGTTCCACGGACCGGAGAGCATGTAAACGCCATCGACGATGCCATCGGCGTTCATCAGCCAGACCTGGAGGTCGCGGGCGACGGCCTCAAGGATGTTGATCGCGAGGATCGCGGGCGGGAACATCAGGACCCACTTATTCGCGCTCGCGCCCTTGATGAAGCGCAGCGCGAGGAAGCCGAGGCACCCGGCGAGCGCGGAGTAGACCTTCACCCAGTGGAACCAGGTGCCGGTCGAGGATCCCGCGCCGGCCGTCGTGGGCCAGACGAAGATCGTCAGGGCAATGGGCAGCACCGCGAAGAGGCCAAGCGCGACCCACTTGTTCAGCCGGGCCAACTCGTTCGCGCCGACGAGGGCTGCGAGGACGAGGAACCACATCGCGTACGAGTACCAGGGGGCGGCTTCGTAGAGAAACACGCGCTTTCACCTTCCGTGTCAGGACCGTTTCCGGGTGTCGAGTCGGAGGTCGTGACGAAGGCGGCCGGCGGCTCAGGCACGAAGCGGACATCTGTGTCCGCTTTGCTCCTCACGCTACACCCGAGGGCTTTTGAGCGTCCAGTCAGGAAGGGGGCGCTGCCGGTTCGTACGATGGCGGGGTGAACCAGCGCTCGGACGCCCGTCGCAATCGCGCGACGATCCTCGCGGCGGCCGAAGAAGTCTTCGCCGCTGAGTCCCCCCACGCGCCCTTGCAGCGCGTCGCCGATACCGCTGGCGTGGGGCGCGGGACGCTCTACCGCCATTTCGCGGACCGGACGGCGCTCGCAGCCGCCATGTACGAGGCCCGCCTCGAGCGCTACGACGCCTATGCCCGTGAGCACGAAGAGGACCCCGAGGTCCTCCTGGATGTGTTGCGCCTCGTCGCCTCGGACCAGATGGCGGTGCCGGGGCTCTTTCGGATCGTGAATGCGGCCGGGGGCACGGAGTCGGACACGCCCCATGTCACCGCGCTCTGGGAGCGCACCGTCGAGATCTTCACGCGCCCCCTTCGCGCGTCGATCGCCGCTGGCGTGATCCGCGAGGACGTCGAGCTGACCGACCTCTTCCTCGCGATCTCAATGCTCTACGGCGTCGCGAACTCGCCGCGCACCTACCCCCACGACGAGCGGGTCGTCGAGCGTTCTCTCGCGCTGCTTCGCCGGGGGATGGGCGCGTAGTTACCGGCGCCCCCGAGTGGGGCGGGATCTAGTCGGTCGGGAGCAACTCGAGAGAGCGGACCCGCTCGTCGGTGGTGCGCCCCTGGAAGGCGACGATGAGTTCGTCGGCCCCCGTCTGCGCGGCGAAATCGTCGAGCCAGGCGCGCGCCTCTTCGCCGGTGCCCGCTGCGGTCTTCGACGCCATCCGCAGCACCGGCGCCGCATGTGGCGAGGCGAGGATCTCGTCGATCTGAGCATCGTCGGCGCGAGCAACGCCCGGGATGAAGTGGCGCACCCGCGAGCGGAGCACGTCGTGCTGGATCTCGGCGGCTTCCTCGGTCGTCGGTGCGACGATCACGTTCGCGGCGACGATGGCGTAGGGCCGCTCGAGTTGCTCCGAGGGTTGGAAACGCTCGCGGTAGATCGCGAGCGCCGCCTCGAGCGCGTCCGGCGCGAAGTGGGACGCGAAGGAGTACGGCAGGCCGAAGGCGGCGGCGACCTGTGCACCGTAGGTCGAGGATCCGAGGATGTAGAGCGGGACGGGCGTGTGCGGGTAGGACTGCACGCCCTCGACGATCGAGTCACCCGCGAGGTAGGCCTGGAGTTCTCGCACATCATCGGGGAAGCGGTCCGAGGCGCGCGGGTCCCGGCGCAGGGCCCGGAAGATCCGTTGATCACCACCGGGAGCGCGCCCGAGACCGAGGTCGATCCGGTCGGGATAGAGGGTGCCGAGCGTGCCGAACTGCTCGGCGATCACGAGCGGGGAGTGGTTCGGCAGCATGATCCCGCCAGCTCCTACCCGGATGGTGGAGGTCGCCGACGCGACGTGCGCGATCAGCACGCTCGTCGCGCTCGAGGCGATGCTGCGCATCCCGTGATGCTCGGCGTACCAGACGCGCTCGTAGCCCCGCTCCTCGGCCGCCCGGGCCAGCCGCACACTCCCCGCAAAACTCTCGGCCGCGGTCTCGTGGCGATTGATCAGGGCAAGGTCGAGGACAGAAAAGCGCATGTGAGGGGCAACTCCCGTTGCGCCCCAAACCTTCCCACCCGTGGTTGAGTTGTTCCGTGCAGTCGACGAAGGGGGCGCGCCTCGCCCCGCTCCTGGTGGCCCTCGCCTCGGTCTCCCTCCTCGCCTCCTGCGGAGGAAGCAGCGGCGAAGCGGAGCCGCAGCCCACTCCCGAAGCGGTCTCCACCACGACGGTGACGCCCTCACCGAGCACCCCGAGCACGCCGGGCTCTTCGGCGCCGTCGTCGTCGAAGACGACCTCAGCGACGAAGATCAGCGAACCCAAGGACTCGCTGAAGGGAGATACGCGCAACGCGATCGCGTATGCCCCCCTTCGCCATCCATCCGAGGTCACGGTCGTCGGGTCGGTCCCGAGCAGCCGCGCCTGGTCGACATCGAAGGTCCTCATCGTCTGCGCCTTCATCGACACCGTCGCTGGTGGTGACCCCGGCCAACTGACCGCCGACCAGCGCGCGCTCATCACCCGAGCCCTCACGGCCTCCGACATGAATGCGCTCATCACGCTGCGATCGGCGATCCCCGGGGGCGCACAGCAGCCCATCACCGCGATCCTGCGCTCGATCGGTGACACGACGACCCAAGTCCCGGCCGCGAAGGAGGGGGTCATGCAGTGGGGCATTCGCGAGCAGGTGCGCTTCATGGCAGCCCTCGCCAATGGCCAGGTCGTCTCGCCCGCGACCAGCCGGTATGTCGTCAAAACGATGCACCCGATCCCGCAGCACCGCTGGGGACTCGGGACCATTGGGGCAAGCGCCTTTAAGGGCGGTTGGCTGACCCCGGACACCGAGACCCGGCAGATGGGGATCGTCGACGGCTACGCGGTCGCGATCATCACCGCCGGCGATGGGCCTGCTGTCCTCCAAAGCGATGGGGACTCCGCCCACGTCCAGCAGATGGATCGCCTCGCCAAGGCCCTAGAGGCGCGACTCCGCGCCGAGCCCTAAGCGCCGAAGATCGCTGCGCTCGGCGCGGCGGGTGAAGGGGGAGCCGCTCCGCCTTCGTAGACTGCGGCGCCATGACCTCTCGCTTGCTCGCGACGGCCGCCGTCGCCGCGCTCCTCCTCACCGGAGCGGCGTGTAGTTCGAACGACACGATGACGCCGGGCGGAAACGCCGAATCGGCCACCACGCAGGGCTGTCCGCCAGCCGACGGGGCCAAGGAACGGGTCACGAGCTTCACCGAGGCACCCCCGATGTGCATCGATCCGGCGAAGACCTATACCGCCACGATGACGACCGATGCTGGCGAGGTGACGATCGACCTCGACGCGAAGAAGGCCCCGACGACGGTCAACAACTTCGTCTATCTCGCGCGGTACAAGTTCTATGACGGCGTCACCTTCCACCGCGTGATCCCCGGCTTCATGATTCAAGGCGGCGACCCGGAGGGCACCGGCGCTGGTGGACCGGGTTACACGATCACCGATGAGTTGCCCGAGGAGGGTGCGTACCAGGAGGGCTCCCTCGCCATGGCGAACACCGGAGCGCCAAACTCGGGCGGGAGTCAGTTCTTCATCGTGACCGGGCCGGCTGGCGTCAACCTCCCCGCGCAATACACCCTCTTTGGGCAGGTCACGGGCGGGATGGACGTGGTCAAGGCGATCGAGGCGGACGGGTCCGACGGCGGCGCGCCAACGACGGTCCACACGATCAAGAGCGTGACGATCGCCGAGAAGTAGTCACCGGCCGCGGAAGGTCGGGGTGCGCTTGTCGAGGAAAGCGGCCAGGCCCTCAGCGAGGTCCTCACTCGCGATGAGCCGCTGTTGGGCCGGCTCCTCAAGGGCCAACGCGGCCTCTAAATCGATGGTCGCGGCATTGATCGCCGAGGTGGTGTCGGCCCAGGCGAGAGGTGGGCCGGCCGCGAGGTGCTCAAGGATCGCTGCGGCGCGGGCATCGAATTCCGCGTCGGCGACGCACTCGCTGACAAGGCCCCAGCTGGCGGCCTCTGGGCCACGGAGTTGCTCACCGGTGAGGGCGAGACGAAGCGCCCGAGCGCGGCCGATGTTGGCCGCGACGAGTGCGGTAGCCCCCGGCGTCGGGCATCAACCCGATGGCTCCGAATGCGAGGACGAAGCGGGAGGATTCGCCGGCGAGGACGTAGTCACACGCCAAAGCCATCGACACCCCAGCTCCGGCGGCGACGCCCGGGACCAGGGCGACCGTCGGGGTGCTCGTGGCGATGATGGCGCGGGATACCGCGCCGACTCCAAGGGCTGTCTCGACGGGAATCTGCGCGACGCCGTCGCTGGAGCGAGTGAGGTCCGCGCCCGCGCAGAAGGCTCGCCCTTCGCCCCGTAGCGCGATGACCCGCACCTCGGCGTCGGCGTCGCACGCCTCGATCGCCGCGACGAGCGCCCGCAGCATCGGTGGGTCCACGGCGTTCAGCCGCTCGGGCGCGTCGAAGGTGATCCGACCGATCGCGCCATCGCGTTCGATCCGGACGTGCTCGCTGGTCATGCGGTACTCCTTCGCGAAGGGGATCTGGTGGCTAGCATCGCAGGATGATCCCCGCGCCCGAGCAGCCGGTCACCGATTACGTCGCTGACCTGCCCGAACCTCGTCGCGGGCGGGTCGAGGCGATCTATGCGACCGCGAGGCGCCTCGCACCCGAGGCGGTCGAGGGGATGAAGTACGCCATGCCCGCCCTGGTCGTTGGCGGCAAGGGCTATGTGGCGGTGATGTCGACCAAGAAACACATCGGCCTCTACCCCTTCTCCAGTGGAGTCGTCGGTGAGTTCGCCGATGACCTGGCGGCGCTCGGGATCGCGACGACGAAGGGGGCGATCCAGATCCCGGACGAGGTCCCCCTTCCGAGCGAGCTGCTCGAGCAAATCCTGGCCGCGCGCTTGCGACAGATCCCGTAAGGGGCGCGTCCGAGCGGCGCTTGCCGGGACGACGGCTGCGCGGGAAGGATGAGCGTATGTACGAGGCCATCGCTGCCCTCATCCGCGCGGACCTGCTGAGCGCGTACCGGCTGGATCCGGCCTTCCTGCGACGCTTCGACGCGCACTTCCCCCGGCTGGCCCGGGAGTTCCTTACCGTGTACGGCGACCGGGTCGACGCCCTGCTCCAATTGCGCTCTCTCGCAGGCGATCTGGTGGTCGCCTGGGAGGAGCGTCCGGATGAGTTGCACCTCCTCGACAACGAGCGCGAGCACGACACCACTTGGTACGCGAGCGAGCAAATGGTCGGCGCGATGGCCTATGTCGACCGGTGGGCAGGCGATCTCGATGGGGTGCGCGCGCAAATCCCCTACCTGCGCGACCTCGGGATCAGCTACCTCCACCTCATGCCGCTTTTCGCGGTGCCTGACGGGGATCACGACGGCGGGTATGCGATCTCGTCCTATCGCGATGTCCGCCCGGACCTTGGGACGACCGAGGACCTCGCGGAACTTGCGAGGGATCTGCGCGCGGCCGGGATCAGTCTCTGCCTCGATCTCGTCTTCAACCACACGGCCCACGACCACCCGTGGGCGCTGCAGGCCGCCGACGGCGTGGCCCCCTTCGATCAGTACTACTGGATCTTCCCCGACCGCACGATGCCGGATGCCTACGAGCGCACCGTTCGCGAGATCTTCCCCGACGATCACCCGGGTTCCTTCGTCCCGCTCGGCGATGGCCGGTGGGCGTGGGCGACCTTCCACCGCTACCAATGGGACCTGCGGTACGCGAATCCGGAGGTCTTCCGGGCGATGGCCCGCGAGATGCTCTCGATTGCTGCGCTCGGGGTCGAGGTGCTGCGGATGGATGCGGTCGCCTTCATTTGGAAGGAACTAGGGACGCCGAGCGAGTCGCTCCCGCAGGTCCACCACCTGCTCCGGGCCTTCAACGCGATATGTCGGATCGTCGCGCCGGCGGTGGTCTTTAAGTCCGAGGCGATCGTCCACCCCGACGAGGTCGCGACATATATCGATACCGACGAGTGCCAGTTGTCGTACAACCCCCTCCAGATGGCCCTGGTCTGGGAAGGGCTCGCGACCACCAAACCCCTTCTCCTGCAACAGGCTCTGACGCGACGACACGCACTTCCGCCGGGCACCCAGTGGGTCAACTACGTCCGCAGCCACGACGACATCGGCTGGACCTTCGCCGACGAGGACGCCGCCGAACTCGGAATTGACGGCCACGACCACCGGCGTTTCCTCAACGCCTGGTACACCGGGCGGCACGAGGGGTCGTGGGCTCGCGGAGTCCCCTTCCAGGAGAACCCGCGGACCGGTGATGCCCGGATCAGCGGCACCACGGCCGATCTGCTCGGACTGGTCCAGGGCGACCCCTTCGCCGTCGACCGGATCACCCTCGCCTACGGGATCGCCATGCTGACCGGCGGTATCCCGCTGCTCTACCTCGGGGACGAAGTGGGGCAACTGGGCGATCCCGACGATCCGCTGGTGGCGCGAGACACACGGTGGGTCCATCGGCCGCCGCGGCCGGAGGAGCGGTACGCGCAGGCCGGGGATCCGAGCGCCGACGCCGGGCGGGTGTACGCCGCACTTCGCGACCTGATCGCGCTGCGCCGCGCGTGGCCGGACCTCGCCGGCAACGCGCTCACCCCCTTCGATCCCCGCAATGAGCACGTCCTTGGCTTCACCCGAGGGCACCTGCTGGTGCTCGCGAACTTCTCACCGTGGCCGCAGCACATCGCCGCCGAGGTGATGTCCGGCCAGCCGAAGGTGGCAACCGATGCGAGAGAAGGGGGGACCCGTTACCTCCGCGATGGTGTCGAGCTCACCCCCTACGAGTTGCTCGTCCTCGATGTCACCGGCGCTGGCTGGCGGTCGGGGTCCGTCGACGAGTAGATAGGACGACGCCGATCGCGAGAACGGCGACACTCGTCACGGCGGCCGCGGCGGAGGTCGGCGCCTCCGAACCCCGTCCTTAGGCGAGCGCGGCGAAGAGAGCCGAGTTGGCGCGGAAGGCCGCGACGGCCTCGTCGAGGACCTCGGCCCGCTCCCCTTCGCTCAACTCGATGGCATCGAGCGCGGCGCGGTAGCCATCCTTGTACGGCTTGACCCGGCCGATCGCCTCGAAGTCGTAGAAGCTAAGTCCGTCGGTCACCCCGTAGTGGCGCGTGATGAGGGTTGGGATCACCTGGCCGCCTGAGAGATCCCCGAGGTAGCGGGTGTAGTGATGGGCGAGCAGTCGGTGCGGCGCGTCGGCGCACGCCTGGATCCGTTCGATGTACGCGCGGGTCGCGGGGAGGGCGTCGGCGCGCTCGCGCCACCCGGGAGAAAGGTGATCGAGATCGGCCTCTAGCGCGGCGAGCCGCGCGAGCCGAGGGTCGTGCACCGCGGTGATCGCGTGGTGGTCGACGGTGGCTTCGATCGAGCGCTCGAGGGCGTCGTAGATGTGCCAGAGCTGCTCGGTCAGGGCGATGAAGTTGGCGGAGGACCCCCGACCGGCGAGCAGGTCACCCATGAAGGGGGAGTGCTCGGCCTCGTCGTGGACGGCGGCGGTGGATTCCTTCAGCGCGCGGGACAGGGGCAGGACATCGGTGGCGACGGTCATGCGAGCAGATTAGGTGAGCCTTACCAAACCGCCCATCCATCGAACGATTGATTCCGTTGTGAGCCCAGGTCACCCGAGGCGGCGTGGCTGCAGGTCCCGCAGGCCCGGGAGGACGTCGTCGCGGAACTGATCCAGCGCGCGTGCCTGGTCATGTCCGGGCGCGTGGATCACGAGGTGGTTGAGGCCAAGGTCCGTGTACTCGCGGATAGCCTCGACCACCTCATCGGGCGAAGAGGAGACGATCCAGCGCCGGGCAACCTGCTCGATCGGCAGGGCGTCGGCCGCAGCTTCCATCTCCGCGGCTGATCCGAGCGAGTGCTTGTCCTCCGCGGAGAGCGACAGGGGTGCCCAAAAGCGGGTCGCCTCGAGCGCGACCTGCGGGTCCCGGTCATAGGAGAGCTTGATCTCGATCATCCGCTCGCCCCCGTCGGGGTCACGCTCGGCCTTGTGGGCCCCCTCGACCACGGCGGGCAGTAGCTTCTCGGCGTAGAGCTCACGACCCTTGCCGGAGGTGCAGATCATCCCGTCGCCCATCCGCCCGGCGTAGCGCGCGACGACGGGGCCGCCGGCGGCCACCCACACCGGGACCGGTTCATCGGGGACGTCGAAGAGGCGCAAACCCTCCGCGCGGTAGTAGTCGCCGGCGAAGGTGACCTCATCGCCCTTCCAGAGCTCCCTCATCAACCGCACCGCTTCACGCAGCCGCGCGAAGCGCTCGCGGAACTCGGGCCATTCGCCCTGCGCCAGGGCCCCGACGGCGGTCTCGTTGAGGGCCTCACCCGTGCCGACGCCGAGGACGGTGCGGCCCGGGGCGAGCAGCGCCATGGTCGCGAAGGTCTGTGCGAGCACGGCCGGGTTGTAGCGGAAGCTCGGCGTGAGGACGGAGGTGCCGAGCGTGATCCGCTCGGTGCGCGCCGCCACCCAGGGGAGCCAGGCCAGCGCGCTCGGTGCGTGTCCACCCGTCACCCGCCAGGGCTGCGCGTGATCGGAGACAAAGACTGAGTCCAGACCGACCTCTTCGGCGTGGACCGCGATCGCGGCAAGGTCTCGAGGGGCGAACTGCTCGGCCGAGGCCTTCCACCCGACCCGAAGGGGGCGTGCGCTGACGTCCGGTCCGGTCATCAGCCGCCGCCGAGCATGATGCCGGCGATCGCGGCGCTCATGAGGTTGGCGAGGGTGGCGGCCGCGATGGCCTTCATCCCAAGGGTGGCGATATCGCCGCGGCGCTTCGGGGCGAGACCACCGAGGCCGCCGAGGAGGATGCCGAGCGAGCCCAGGTTGGCGAAGCCGGTGAGCCCGAAGGTGATGATCGCCTGAGTCCGGGGGCTAAAGCTCGCCGCCTCCGGACCGAAGTTGCTAAAGGCCACGAACTCGTTGACGACGATCTTCTGGCCGATGTAGGAGCCGGCCTCGACGGCCTCATTGAGCGGCACGCCGATCATCACCATGACCGGGCTGAAGACATAGCCAAGGATCTGCTCGAAGGTGATGTCGGGCTGGCCGAACCAGCCGCCGACGCCTCCGATGATCAGGTTGAGCAGCGCGATCAAGGAGATGAAGGCGAGAAGCATGGCGCCGATATTGATGGCCAGCTTGGCGCCATCGGCGGCACCGGAGGCCGCGGCATCGATGACATTGCGGTGCCGGACCTCGCCGAGGACGTCATCGTCATCAGACTCGGCCGTGAGGGCCTCCAACTCCCCGGTGTCATCGGGAAGGGGCTGGTCCTTGCCGTGATCGTGACGGTCTCCGCGGCCATGGATTTCATAACCCTGACCGACGGGCGCCGCCATCCCGTGCGTCGCGACCGCGGTACGGGCCTCGGGTCGGCCGGTGCGGGAGGTCAACTCATCGATGCCCGCCTGTTGTGCCGCGACCACCTCGGGGTCCTCCGGCATGATGATTTTGGCCATCAGTAGGGCGCCCGGAGCGGCCATGAAGGCCGCCGCGATGAGGTAGTCGAGCCGCGCGCCGAGCAGGGAGTAGCCGACGAGGACCGAGCCCGCCACGGTCGACAGGCCCCCGACCATTACCGCGAAGAGCCCGGACTGGGATAGCCGAGTGATGTAGGGGCGGATGATGAGCGGGGCCTCGGTCTGGCCAAGGAAGACATTGGCCGCGGCATTGGTCGACTCGGCTTTACCCGTGCCGAGCAGTCGCTGCAGGCCGCCGCCGAAGAACTGGACGAACTTCTGCAAGAAGCCGAGGTGATAGAGCACAGCGGTCAGCGAGGCGAAGAAGACGATGACCGGGAGGACCTGGAGGGCGAAGATGAGCCCCTCTTCGGGGATCAGCGGCCCGAAGAGGAAGCCGATCCCGGCCTTGGCCGAATCGATGATCGCCTGGAAGCCGTTAGACACCCACGAGAGGGCGTCGCGACCCCAGGGGACGAAGAGGACGAGCGCCCCGAAGCCGACTTGAAGGGCGAGGGCGGGGCCGACGGTTCGCAGCCGAATCGCCTTGCGATTGCTCGAAAGAGCGAAGGCGATGAGCAGCAGGCCGCACATCCCGCCGAGTCCCCAAAGCACGTGCATGACCGGTACCTCCACGTCGCCGTTGTCGCCTGGCGCACACCCTGCCAGACGAAACCCTCGCTCGCACAGGGCCGCGGCCAAGATGGGGCGCGGTCGAAGGGGGCTCGCTAGTTCTGCAGGCGGGCGAAGACGCGCCCGATCACGTCCACTTCATCGTCGTTGACGTGGGACTGGAAGAGTTCGTCGACGTCGCGACCGTGGGTGACCCGGGCGCGGTCGAGGGCGTCCGCGCCGGCGTCGGTGAGGCGCAAATATTGCCCCCTTCCGTCCTCGGGCACGTCCTGGCGTTCGACCCAGCCGCGGCCAGCGAGGACCTTGGACTGGTAGGTCAGCCGACTCGCGGAGTAGATCATCGCCTGGGCGAGTTCGCCGAGCCGGAGCCGGCGGTTCGGGGCTTCCGAGAGGGTGAGGAGCACGTTGAAGTCACTGAGGCTGAGGCCCGCCTCCCGGCGTAAGCGCTCGTCGAGTTCGGTCTGAAGGCGAATGCTCGCCTCGATGTAGGTGCGCCAGGCGCCGATCCGGGCTGCGGTCGTCATGTCCGTTCTTCGCTGGTGTCGGGGTCTACGTGCGCCCTATCTTGCCTGAGACTGAGCAGGTGACGGGAGGGGGAAGCGTCCCCGCCTCGAGGTGGAATAGCAGGGATGACCCCTTCGTTAGGGTAATTGAAATCTTAACGATGAGAGTCCGAAGGGACTCGGAAGGCGGCCATCATGCAGTTCGGGATCTTCTCCGTCGGGGACGTCACGACCGACCCGACCAACGGGCACACCCCCACCGAGCACGAGCGCATCGAGGCGATGACCGCGGTCGCGCTGAAGGCCGAAGAGGTGGGCCTCGACGTCTTCGCGACGGGAGAACACCACAACCCGCCCTTCGTCCCGTCCTCGCCGACGACCCACCTTGGGTACCTTGCGGCGAAGACCGAGCGAATCACCCTGTCCACCTCGACGACGCTGATCACCACCAATGACCCGGTGAAGATCGCCGAGGACTATGCCTTCTTGCAGCACCTCTCCGGGGGCCGGATGGACCTCATGATGGGGCGCGGCAACACCGGCCCGGTCTACCCGTGGTTTGGCAAGGACATCCGCCAAGGGATCCCGATGGCCGTGGAGAACTACCACCTCCTGCGCCGGCTCTGGCGGGAGAAGGTCGTCGATTGGGAGGGGCAGTTCCGCACTCCCCTTCGCGGCTTCACCTCCACGCCCGCGCCACTGGATGGCGTGGCCCCCTTCGTCTGGCATGGATCGATCCGTAGCCCCGAGATCGCCGAGCAGGCGGCCTTCTACGGCGATGGGTTCTTCCACAACCACATCTTCTGGAACAAGGAGCACACCGCGCAGATGGTGGCCCTGTACCGGCGGCGCTTCGAGCACTATGGGCATGGGTCGGCTGACCAGGCCATCGTCGGGCTCGGCGGCCAGATCTACATGGCCGAGACCGAGGCCGAGGCCAAGCGGCGCTTCCGTCCGTACTTCGACAACGCTCCGGTCTATGGGCACGGTCCGTCGCTCGAGTTCTTCACCCGGGACACCCCGCTCACGGTGGGCACGCCCGAGCAGGTGATCGAGCGGACGCTCGGCTTCGCCGACTACGTCGGGGACTACCAGCGTCAACTCTTCCTCGTCGACCACGCGGGCCTGCCGCTGGACCAGGTCCTCGAGCAGATCGAGATCCTCGGGACCGAGGTCGTGCCGGTGCTGCGCCGCGAGTTTGACGCGCGTCGCCCCGCTCACGTCCCGAGCGACCCGCCCACCCACACCAGCCTCGTCGCGGCTGGTCCCGACTCGCCGCACCGCGCGGTGGTTCCCCCCACTGCGGCCGCGGTGACCGAAGCTGCCGCTCAGGCCGCCGAAGCCGCCGAGTCCGCTGACGACACCGAAAAGGAGACCGTCGCATGAGCCGTCGTCTCGTCGTGATCACTGCTGGGCTCTCCCAGCCCTCAAGCACCCGCCTGCTCGCCGACCAACTCACCGACTCCGTCCGGGCCCGCGTCGGGGCCCGCGGAGAAGGGGTGGAGGTCACCGTGATCGAGTTGCGCGAACTCGCCGTCGACCTCGCCACGATGATGACCAGCGGCGGGATGCCGAGTGAGCGGATTCGCGCGGCGCGCGAACTCGTCTCCTCCGCCGACGGGATCATCGCGGTGACCCCCGTCTTCGCCGGGAGTTACAGCGGGATCTTCAAGATGTTCGTCGACTCCCTCGACACCGATTCCCTCAACGGGATGCCGATCGTGATCGCCGCTACGGCGGGGACACCGCGGCACTCGATGATGCTCGACTACGCCATGCGTCCGCTCTTCGGGCACCTGCGTGCGGTGGTCGTGCCGACCGGGGTCTTCGCGGCCACCGAGGACTTCGGTGGGGGCGAAGGGGGCGACGCGCTCACCCAGCGCATCGGCCGCGCCGCCGACGAGCTCGCCGCGCTCATGGTCGTCGACCACGCGGGCGTCGCGGGCTTTGGCGCCGACCCCGTCGCTACGCGTCGTCAACGGACATCGGGTAACACCATCGGAGCGGTGACCCCCTTCGCTGACCTGTTGAAGGGGCACGCCGGCTAACCCTCACCGCGCCCTTCTCATTGGCCGGGTGAGCGCTCGGGAAACCGGGCGCCCACCCGGCCAATGGCCGCCTATAGTCCCCTCCATGCCCACTGACGCGCTTTCGCTGCGGTCAGCCCATCGGGCGTTCTATTTGCTCCAAGTCACCCGGTGGTTCCCGAGCGGGCTGGTCGCGGGGATCTTCGTGCTCTGGGCGCTGCAGGTTGGTCTTAGCCTTGGGCAGGCGCTCACCACGATCGCGGCGATCGGGGTCACCGTCGCGCTACTCGAACTGCCGACGAGCGGTTTCACCGATGTCTTCGGTCGCCGGCCGGTATACCTCGCGGCCGCCTTCGTCCATATGTGTGCGGCCTTCGCGTACCTGCTGGCCCAAAACGTCACCGGCTTTATGGTCGCCGCGATCTTGATGGGCATCTTCCGGGCGCTGGATTCAGGACCGCTCGAGGCGTGGTTTGTCGACGCGGTCAAGGCGAGGGATCCGGCCGCCGATGTCGACCAACAGCTCTCTCGTGCGGGGGTCCTCGTCGGGAGCTCGATGGCGATTGGGGCGCTCGTGAGCGGTGGGCTGGTGCTCTGGCACCCGATCGCGAGCCGCCCGGCGCTGGAACTGCCGGTTGCTGTCTTCGCGGTGCTCAGCATCGTCCACTTCGTCGCGATCTGGATCGTCATGCGAGAAGTGCCGCACTTGCACGTCGATGCCGAGATCCCCGAACTCGTGGAGGCGGTCGAAGGGGGTGCCGCGCTGTCGACCCGGCAACGCCTGTGGGCTTCGGTACGCGCGACGCCGACCGTGGTGAGGACCGGGCTCGGGCTGGTCGCCCGCTCGGCCGTGCTGCGCGGGTTGATGGTGGCCGAGATCTTCTGGTCGATCGGGATGATCGTGCAGGAGAGCCTGGTCCCGGTGCGCCTCGCGGAGATCACCGGCAGCCTCGCTCGCTCCGGCGAACTGATGGGGCCGACGACCGCCGCGGGGTGGGGAGCATTCGCCGCCGGCTCAGCCCTCGTTGGGTGGCTCAGCCCGCGGCTGGGCCTGGCGAACACCGCCATCATCGGTCGGATCGCGCATGGCTGCGCAGCGATCGCCGCCGGGCTCGTGGCCGGGCCGGCCGCCCTGATCGGGGTCTTCGTCCTCGGGTACGGCGCCCATGGCTTCGGACCCGCGCACATGGCCTTGATCCATCGCGAGGCCCCATCGAGCTACCGGGCCACGATCTTGTCGGTGAACGGGCTGGTGGGGTTCGCGGCCTTCGCGGTGGGTACCGCTGCGCTCGGATGGCTCGCGGAGGCGACCTCGACCACGACCGCGATGGTCACGGCGGGCGCCGTCTCGCTCATCGGAGTCTGGGGCTACCTCGCAGCCCGGCGCGCCGAAGGGGGGCGCTGACCCCCTTCGCCCGACGGGTGGCCGATCGCCGTCCCCAGAAACTCCCGAATTCTCGTGGAGTTCCACGGGAATCTCGGAACATCCGGGGATTAGGCGGTGCGGGCGCAGGCGACCGCGCGGACACTCGCGACCGCGCACAGGGTCCAGGTGCCGACCAAGGTCACGGTGAAGGCGATGCTCGCGGCGGGCAGAAGGGGGTGCCCGCTCGCCTGGCCGAGCAGGTGCGTCCCGAGCGCGAGCGTTCCGATGGGGAAGGTGAGCGCCCACCACCCCGGCGTGAAGGGCATGTGCCGGACGAAGCCGCGGATCGTGACGAAGAGCGCACACGCGATGAGCGGGATGCCGACCGCGAGCATCCCCCAGCCGTAAGCCATCGCGGCCGAGTGCACCCGAGCGGCTACATCCGGCGGGAGCACGCCCTGGGCTTGAGTCGCCATCGCTTGGGCGGCAGCGGTCGACTGGCCGACGATCCCGAGCGGGATCCAGGTCGAGGCCGAGGCGGCGAGGGGGACCGGCGCCGTGCGCCAGTGGTAGTGATAGCCGATCCCGAAGACGATCAGTCCCAGGATGAGCGCCAAGGCGAAACAGGCCGCGCAGGCGATGAGGAGTGCGGCGCGGATGGTCGGATCGTCCTGGTGGGCCACGAGGGCCGTACCGGTGGTGGCCGAGACCATCGGCGCGACCACAGGGAGCCCCCAGATCAGCGACGGCTCACCGGCGACCCCCTTACGCAACGCGATCGCGAAACCGATCGAGGTGACCAACCCGAGCCCGGTGCCGACGAGCCAGGTCACCTCGTCGACGGCCAGCGCGAAGGGGGCGAAGCGCGGCACGAGGTCCGGGAGGACCGTCAGGGTCGCCGAGCCGGCAGCGAGGATGCCCATCGACACCGTCCCCCAGGTCGCCGCCACCGCGGGGTTGGTGATCGTCGAACGCAGCGCACCCGGCACCGTGCGGACCCGGTGCGCGAAGGATGCGCTGAGCCCGAGCAGCAGGACCCAGGCGAGCACCAAGACGACGGGGGCGAGCGCCCCGACTCCCGGGAGGTCAGCGGCGTGGAGGTGCAGCAGGGTCGCGAGGATCGAGGTGCCCATGACCGCTGAGAACCACTGCGGCCCGGCCGGTGGAAGGGGGAGCGCCGTCGGACGCGGCGCCGGCGAGGCGGGGTGCGGGGCAGCGGATTGCGCTGCGCTCCGTGGGGGGAGGGTCGTGGTCACGCTTGTTACGGTCCCGCGAGGTGTGGCCGGTCGGGAAGAGGGTTTGTCGTGGTGTCGCCACAAACGTTGGTTGTGGCCTGACACTCGCGGCCCTAGTCTCGGAGGCATGGCAGAACCATCCGAGTTGAGCCGCGTCCCGGACCTCGCGGCCCTCAACGCGTTGGTGGTCGTTGCCCAGACCGGCTCGATGGGTGCGGCAGCCGTCCGGCTCGGGATCAGCCAGCAGGCGGTCAGCGCACGGGTCCGCTCGGCCGAGCAGATCATCGGGGTCCGGGTCTTCGCTCGCTCGACACAGGGCGCGAGCCCGACCGCGGCAGGCCGCAGCATCCTCACTTGGGCTCAGGACGTGGTGGTCGCGGCGTCGGCGCTTGGCGCGGGCGTGCGCGATCTGCGCGAGGCCGAAACCGTGGCGCTGAAGGTCGCGGCGAGCAACACGATCTCGGAGGTTTTGCTCCCGCGCTGGGCCGCGCGCTTTCGGGCCGGGCACGGCAGCGCCCGTCTCCAGGTCCTGCCCGGCAACTCCGAGGAGGCGATCGCTCACCTCGACGCCGGGGAGGTCGATCTGGCCTTCGTCGAGGGGCCGAGCGTCCCCCGGCGGTTGGCGAGCCGGGTAGTCGCCCGCGACGAGTTGGTCTTGGTGGTGGCGCCGGACCACCCGTGGGCGCGGCGGCGCGCCCCGATCAGCCGTGAGGAACTCGCCGAGACCCCCCTTCTGCTTCGTGAACCCGGATCGGGGACGCGCACGACCCTCGAGCGCGCCCTACCCGAGCTCGCTGCTCCCGCGTCCGAGCTCGGCTCAACGGCGGCCGTGCGCGACGCGGTCTTGATCGAGGGACACCCGAGCGTGCTGTCGTCGCTTGCGGTTCACCGCGATCTCGAGGCGGGGCGCCTGGTGCGGGTGCGGGTCGAGGGTTTGGAGTTGCCACGGGCACTGCGCGCGCTCTGGCCGCGAGAGCGCGCGCCGCGTGGGCTCGCCGCCGACCTGCTGCGAACGGCGCTGCGCGCCCCGGGCTGAGGCGCCCTTCTCGGCAGTGGCAAGGCTCCCTTCACGGGCCAACAAGAAGCCCTGCGCCCAACCCCCTTCGCGGGGGATTGGGCGCAGGGCCTTTTGTTGCTGCCGAGGTGGTCAGTTCTTGGCTTCGACCACCGTCGTCCCGATCCGACCCTTGCCGTCGCGGTGGACGAGGAGCCCATACGCGGTGGTCCCGCTCGGGACGTCACTCCACGAGAACTTGATCGTCCCCGTGGTGCCGGAGGTCGCGCTCGTGGGAGCGCTCGTCACCCGGAGCGAACCGTAGTTCGGACGCGAGCTGATGGCCCACGTGTGGAGCTTGTAGTCCACCGGGTTCGGACCGACAGACCAGCCGTGGACATAGACCTTGTAGGTCCCAGACGCGGGCGCGTCCAGCACGATCGACTCATCGGATCCGCCGGAGGCCGAGGTGGCCACCTGCTTGCCGGACGAGTCGTACATGTAGAGGTCCAGGTCGGTCGACGGTGCCGAGATCTCCGAGTCCTTCAGGTCGAGGCGGAAGCTCGCCACATCGGTCAACGTGACCTCGTGGACGGTGATCCCATCGCCGACATTCTTCGGGTCGAAGGTGGTGTTCTTCGCCTGCTCGACCGTGCCGTCGATGGGCTTGTCGTTGGCAAGACCATGAGCATCGACGCTGTACGGACCGGTGTACCCGAAGGTGACATCGAACGAGCTCGACCCGTACGGACCCTTGACGCTCACCTGCTCCGGAGCGCCGATCGCGGTGGCCTGCACGGCGATGGGGCTACGCACCTTGTAGCCCTGGCCGCGCCAGGTGAGGGCGCCGTAGGACCACTGACCCGGAGTCGCGGTCGTGGTGGTGAAGGTGATCTTGAAGGTCTTGCTCTGGCCCGGACGAAGGTCGACCCGGCTCGGGGAGACCTTGGTCTTGAACCCGGTCGGGCTCTGGACCACAGCCGAGGCGCGCAGGCGCTTCGTCGACACGTTGGTGACCGTGCGCTCGATGGTGCGAACGCCGGGGACTTCACTCACGCCGATCGACGGCAGGTTGAGCTGAGCCGCCTCGGTCGAGTACCCGTCGGCCTGCAGGTCCTCGCAGGACTTCGCTGCCACGACACCGGGGATGCTGCCGCAGAGGAAGGCGAGGTAGTCCGCGGTCGAGGCCTCGTAGGCCAGGCCCGGGTCGAACATCGAGCCCTTCTGCTGCGGACGGCCGGGGTTGACGTGACCGGCACCCATGTCGAAGGGGTCAGCGCGGCGCTTCCCGTCTTCCTTGAAGACATCCTGGCGAGCGGTCGTCATCACCGCGGACTTCGCGGCCGACGCCGAGAGGTCCGGGCGCGCCTGCTTCAGCAGGGCGAACAGGCCGGCGACGTGCGGGCTCGACATCGAGGTCCCGGAGATCGACTGGAAGAGCTGACCCGGTCGGCCGGAACCCGGCGTCGGGGTGTTGCCCGCGAGGATGTTGACACCGGGAGCGGTGACGTCCGGGCGGATGATGTCGGCAACGCCGGGGGAGCCCACCGGGCCGCGCGAGGAGAAGTCGGCCATGACCGATGCCTTCTGGCGGGCCTTCTGCCCCGCCGAGAGGGACGCCGTCGCCTTGTCACCGGCACTGGTGATGTAGGCCCGGATCTCCTGGCCCTGCGAGCGACGCACGTGGCTCGCCGGCAGGTAGTGGCTGTCGGTGATGAGCGCCTGGACATCGTCGTTGTTGACGAGGATGACGCCGGCGCCCCCTTCGTCCTTAACGACGCGGGACTTATCGACCCGAGCGGTGTCGCCACGGTCGCAGACGACGATCTCGCCCTTCAGCGCCGGAGTGAAGCCGACATCGGGCAGACACTTCGGGTTGCCCCGAGCCGCGCCGTCGATGAGCTTGGTCGACTTCAGGCCCTCGGTGATCGAGGTGCCGATGAAGGTCTTACCGTTCCCGAGGGTGATCTTATTTTCGAAGGTGCGCGGCGTGGTGCTCGCACCAACCGAGGTGACCCACGGGAGGAACGCCGGAGAGCCGGTCGTCGTCGGCCGCGGACCGGCGTTACCGTTCGAGGTCGCCACCCAGACACCGGCGTCCGAGGCGCGCAGGAAGGCGATGCCGTCCAGCCCGAGGCGCGGGGTCGAGGAGCCCACCGAGTAGTTGATGACATCGACGCCGTCGGCGACGGCCTGGTCGATTGCGGCGCCGAGGTCGGAGCCGTAACCGCCCTTATCGCCGAGCGCGGAGTAGGCGATGATCCCGGCCTGCGGGGCGATGCCGCTCACCCGGCCGCGGTCGATCCCGAAGATGGAGGCCTTGACGTTGCGGTTCCCGGCCGCGGTGCTCGCGGTGTGGGTGCCGTGGCCGTCGTAGTCGCGCGCCGAGTTGTAGACCTCGGGGCCCTCATTGGCCTTGTAGAGGGTGCGCATGTCCCGAGCGCCGATCAGCTTGTTCTGGCACTTGAAGGGCTTGTCGGCGGGGTTGTGCGCGGTGTCGCCGAACTCGCAGGGCACCTTAGCGGCAGGACCGGTCGGGCGAGCAAGACCACCCGGGTCCCTAAACGAGGGGTGCTCGGGCCAGATGCCGGTGTCGATGACGCCGACGATGACGCCCTTACCGGTCAGGCCGCGGCCCCAGGCCTCGGAGCGCTTGGTGAGCCCGAGGAACTCGGGGGAGACATCGGTTTGGACCTGGCGCAGCTCGTCCTCTTCGACGTAGGCGACGCCCTTGGACTTGCTGACCTTCTCGGCCTCCGCGGGAGTCATCATCGCCGCGAAGCCGTTCGCCGCGATCGCGACCTGGTTGACCGGCTTGGCCGAGACGCCTGCTTCCTTGAGGGCGGCCTGCTGGTCGGACTTCAGGTGGCTCACGTAGGCCTTGACCTTCGCGTCCTTGGCGTTGATCTTCTCGCCGTCGTCGGGCTTGGTGGCCGCCAGCCGCTTCGTCCCGCCGGTGTAACTCAGGGCGGGCTCGGCTTCCATGATGACGACGTAGGGCTTGCGTTTTTGTGCATCCGGGGCGGCAGTCGCCGACACCGATGTGGCCATCATCCCCAGGGCGAGGGCCCCGGTTGAGATGCAGGCAACGAGTCTTCTGGACATGCAGGGATCTCCTTGTCGTTGCACGCGAAGGGGGACAGGGATCCTTCGCGTCGGGGGCCAACCTCACCTTCGAGGAACGTAAGACCCTCGCCGGGAACTCTGACACAGAATCGTTCGTTTGGGCCCGGTCGAAGGCCAATTTTTTTGGCGGGTTCACGACCTCGCGGGGGCGATCTGCAAGGCCGTTCGATCTCCCGGCGCGATGCGGTCTGCCCCCGGTGAAGGGGGCCGGGCGGGGCGGGTGAGGCGCGTTTGACCTGGTGAAGGGGGTCAGGCGAGCAGGCCGGCTCGCTCGGCGATTACCGCCACCTGGGAGCGGTTGTTGGCGAGGAGCTTGCCTTGGGCGGCGGCCAGATGGGTCTTGACGGTCGCTTCCCCAATATGGAGGGCTCGTGCGATCTCGCTATTGGTCATCCCTTCACCCACGCGCATCACCACGGCGCGCTCGCGTTCGGTGAGCGCGGCGACCAGCTGACGAGCCCTCGCCTGAGCCGGGCTGTAGCCGGAGCGGATGTGCTCGGCGAGTTGACGCGAGGTCTTTGGGGAGAAGGCGCCGTCGCCGGCCGCGACCGAGCGGATCGACTCGGCGATCCGCTTGGGCGAGGTCTTTAAAAGGAACCCGTCGGCTCCCGATTGCAGGGCGCGGACCGCGACTTCGTCGGTATCGAAGGTGGTGAGGACCAAGACCTGGGGCGATCGCGGGAGGGCCTTGATCCTCTTCGTCGCCTCGATCCCGCTCATGCCGCCCATCCGCAGGTCCATGAGCACGACGTCGGGGGAGCGGGCGATGCACTTGTCGATCGCCTCCTCGCCCGAGGTCGCCTCGTCGATGACCTCGATGTCGGGCGCCGGCTCGAGGAGCAGGCGTAGACCCTGGAGCACCATCGGGTCGTCATCGCAGAGCAGCACTCGGATCGGCCCAGCGTCAGGCGTGCCGGTCATCCGCGCCACCGCCATGGGAGGTGGACCGCCACCCGCAGGACCTCCCCTTCGGTCAAGACCCGGATCTCGCCGCCGACTTGTTCGGCGCGCTCGCGCATGCCGGTCATTCCTCGTCCGGGCGCGAAGGGAGCTGCCCCTGGTGGGAAGTAGTTCGCCGACTCGAGCAAGACCCCTTCGTGGGGATAGGCCCGCACGACGAGCCGCACTCCCTGGGCCGGGGCGTGGCGGCGAGCGTTGGTGAGCATCTCCTGAACGATCCGGTACGCGGTGCGGCTCGTCAGTTGGTCGAGGCGCTCCACGTCATTCATGGTGACCGTCGCGATGAGGTTCATCCCGTGCCCGACGGTGTCGTCGACGAGGGCGCCCACCTCGATGAGTTCAGGGATCGCTTCGGTGACATCGGCCCCGCCGGTCCGCAGGACTCCGATCAACGAGTGCAGGTCGTCGGCGGTCTGCTCGGCAGCCTCTCGGACGGCGGCCGCGGATGTGCCGAGGCGGGTATCGGGAGCGTTGGCCTCGAGGGCGGCGGCGTGCAAGGTGACGACCGAGAGCCGGTGCCCGATGACGTCATGGACCTCACGGGCGATCCGCTCACGCTCCGTCCGGACGGCAAGCTCATCGCCGAGTCGGGCAGCGACCGCGCGGTGTTGATCGGCCTCACCCTGGCTCTGCGCCAACAACCGTCGGACATAGCCGGACCCGAGGAAGATGCCACTGATCCCGAGGCCGATGAGGAGCGGGACCCACCAAGCGATCGGGGGCTGGACCGCATTGGCCGCCACCGGGTCGACGGTGTCGGTGACCCACATTCGCCACAGCGACTCGTGGGCGGTACGACCTTGAAGATCGCGCCAGGTGGCCACGACGGTCGTCACGGTCACGAGCGCGGCGACCGGGGCAGCAACGCGAATCTGGCTGCGCCGCATGGCGTGCATCCCGGCCACCAGGACGGGCAGTGGATCGAGGGACAGGGCGATCACGAGGACCGCTCCGATGATCGCGATCGGCACCGGGTAGGACTCGCGCACGATCAGCGACATCAACAGGGCCAGGCCGATCAGGGCGCTCAGGGTGCCGGCGTTATCGAGGGTTCCGGTTCCGTCGGTCCCGCTGCGTCGTGAGTAGGCGGTCATGACCGCGAGCGCCAACGTGCAGATGCCGAGAAACCACCACCCGAGCAGCGCCGCGATCGAGACGACGCGGCGCATCCAGAGCGGATGCGGCGTCGCGGCGCCGGGCGCGGGGATGGCGGTCATGAGGCTGAGCCTAGAGAAGGTCACCGACATCGCCTCCCCCATCCGGGGGAGGCACCTCGGGCTCTTTGAGGGAGGTGAGCGGACCTCCCTTCGCGATCACCTAGGAGGCACCTGCACCCCCTTCCTCCAAGGAGACGCCATGACCCAGCCCACCAACCCCCCGCCCGGTGACCAGCAGCCCGGTGACCCGCAGTGGCAGCCCACCTACGCCGCTCCGCCGCCCGCGCAGAAGAGCTGGTTCGCTCGTAACAAGTTGCTGAGCTTCCTGCTCGGTGTCGGCCTCATCATGCTGCTGTGCTGCGGCGGCCTCGCCATGACGATGGTTGGCGGGTCCGACTCAGGGAGCAACACCGATTCCTCATCGGCTGGCAAGGACGGCTCCGGCGACTCGGAGGCCGGCGCTCCGAAGGCGGGCTCGCCCGCGATCGGCGACGCGGTGCGCGACGGGAAGTTTGAGTTCGTGGTCAAGAGCGTCAAGACCGGAGTGGATTCGGTCGGCAACGACATCCTCGGCGAGAAGGCCCAGGGACAGTTCGTCCTGGTCAATCTCGAGGTGACGAACATCGGCGACGAGGCTCAGTACTTCGCCGACTCGGACCAGAAGCTCGTCGACGACAAGGGCCGCAGCTTCGCCTCGAACAGCACCGCCGGCATCTCGATCGAGGGCAACGAGGACGTGTGGCTGAGCGAGATCAACCCCGGCAACACCAAGAAGGGGACGATCGTCTTCGACATGCCGAAGGGCGCCAAGGCCACCAAGATCGAACTGCACGACTCGGCCTTCTCCGACGGCGCCGAGGTCTCGCTCACGAAGTAGACCCGGGGGGATACGTCCTTCGGACCGGTATCGCTCGACCGGTTCCGAAGGGCGTGCTCTCGCCGTGACGCGGGTGCCCCCTTGCGCGACTCCGTGGGTCACGGTGACGAGGCTGAACCGTGCCTAAATCGTTGCGCGCCAAGCAGTTTCAATTTCAAGGAGTGGCTAGCCTCGACTGGTTGCCTCCACGGCATGACGTGTCCGATTTTTCGCAAGGAGTAGGTGTGACCCAACCCCCGCCCCAGTACCCGCCAGACCCGCAGTGGCAGCAGCGCGCTCAGTACCCGCAGCCGCCGCAGCAGTGGCAGGCCCCGGGCTACCCGCCGCCGAAGAAGAACTGGTTCGCCGCCAATCCGGTCCTTGCGGTCCTGCTTGGCGCCGTGCTCATCATCTTTATGTGCTGCGCGGGCGGCATCGGGCTCGGGATGGGGGCGTCGGATTCCGCCACGACCGACCAGGTGGCCTCCGACGAGTCGGACGCGACCTCGACGACAACGTCCTCCGCCAAGAAGGCAGCGAGCGCAACGAAGACCGCGGACAAGACCGCGGCGAAGAAGACTCAGGCCGCCAAGCCGAAGGCTGCCGGTCCCGCGCTCGGCGACACGGTCCGAGATGGCAAGTTCGAGTTCGTCGTCACCGAGGTGAAGTCGGGCGTCGACTCCGTCGGCGGGACCTACCTCAACGAGCAGGCGCAGGGTCAGTTCGTCCTCATCAGCATCTCGGTGACCAATGTCGGCGACGAATCCCAGACCCTGTACGACGGCGCGCAGAAGCTCACCGATGACAAGGGCCGCACCTTCGAGTCCAACAGCTACGCGGCGATCGTCATGGAGGACAACGACGTCTGGATGACCAAAATCAACCCGGGCAATACGGTCACCGGGACCTTGGTCTATGACATGCCGAAGGGCGCCAAGCCGGTCACGATCGACCTCCATGACTCGATGTTCTCCGGCGGCGTCGAGGTCTCGCTGAGGAAGTAGCCCCGCTCACCCTTCGAGGCGCGCGCGTCTACGGAAACTCCCGTTTTCCCGCGGAACTCCACGAGAAAACGGGAGTTTCTATACCCCCTCCTTTCGCAAATGCCCGGGCATTTGCGAAGGGAGGGGGTATAGAAACTCCCGTTTTCCCGCGGAACTCCACGAGAAAACGGGAGTTTCTATACCCCCTCCTTTCGCAAATGCCCGGGCATTTGCGCAAGGAGGCAAGGGAGGAAGGGGGAGCGCAGACGGACGGGGCGAAGGGGGTGTAGCGAGGGAACTGCGGAGGGGGTAAAAGGGGTCAGCCGAGGAGCAGGCGGGCGGCGATGGCGAGCATGATCACGCCGATGGCCGCGTCGAGAACCCGCCACGTCGAGGGCCTCCCGAGCGGACCGGCGAGGCGGCGCGCGCCGTAGCCCAATCCGACAAACCACAGCAGGCTCGCCGCCATTGCGCCGTCGGCGAAGACCCACCGCTGCGGTCCGTGCTGGTTCGCGAGGTTCCCGAGCATCAGCACGGTGTCGAGGTAGACGTGCGGGTTCAGCCAGGTGAGCGCGAGGGTCGTCAGGGCGACCGACGCATGTGAGCGCGGCGCCGCCTGGGTGAGTGCCTCGGGGCGCCAGGCCGAGATGAAGGATCGGATGGCGAACCACACCAGGTAGGCCGCCCCTGCCCACGTCAGCACGGTCAGGATGCCGGGGTGCGCGCTCACGAGCGCCCCAATCCCTGCGGTTCCCGCCGCGATGAGGACGGCATCGGAGATCGCGCAGATGGCGACGACGACGCCGACGTGCTCGCGGCGCACGCCCTGGCGCAGGACGTAGGCGTTCTGCGCGCCGATGGCGACGATGAGGGAGAGGCCGGTGAGCAGGCCGACGGCGAAGGGGGTCACGGAAGGGACGTTAGGAGCGACCCCCTTCATCAGATCAGCGAAAGATTCTCACCTATCATTAGAATTGCTTCATGCAGCTCGACCAGTTGAAGGCGCTCGCCGCGATCGTCGACCACGGGACCTTCGAGGCCGCGGCGGCGTCTCTGCATGTCACCCCGTCGGCGATCAGTCAGCGCATCCGCGCCCTCGAGGACGGTCTCGGCCAGATCATCTTGCGCCGAACCACGCCGGCGACGCCCACGGAGGCCGGCGCGATTCTCCTGCGGACGGCCCGCGCCTTCGCCCTTCTCGAAAGCCAGGCCCGCGAGTCGCTCGGCCTCGATGGGGCTGGGCGGTATCCCCTCAAGGTGGCGGTCAACGCCGATTCCCTCGCGACCTGGTTTGCCCCAGTCCTCGCCGAGGCAGCGACCTGGGATGAGACCACGCTCCATCTGGAGGTCGAGGATCAGGATCACTCGCTCGACCTCTTATCGCGCGGGGAGGTCGTCGCGACGATCACGGGTCACGGCCGTCCTGTCGCCGGTTGCCGAGTCGAGCTGCTCGGTGCCATGCGGTACCTCCCGGCGGCAGCACCGCACCTGCGTGATGCCTGGCGTCGCGGTCGCGGGGTCGATTGGGCCCGGATGCCGATGGTCCGCTTCAACGGCAAGGACGATCTCCAGGACGCCTACCTGCGCAGTCGCGGCATCACCCAGGCGCCGCCCGCCGGACAGATTCCCTCGTCCCAAGCCTTCGTCGAGGCGATCCGGGTCGGTCTTGGATGGGGCTTGGTGCCCGAGGGCCAGTTGGGTTCTCTCCTCACTCGCGGCGAGTTGGTCCGCCTCAGCCGCGATCACGTCGACGTGCCCCTCTACTGGCATGTCCTTCGCTTGGACTCGCCCCGTCTGCACCGCCTGACCGCCGCGGTCCACAGGGCGGCGCGCCCCCTTCGCCGCACGTCATAGCGCCGGGCTTGCCGGCCGGGGGCCCGCGAGTCCCCGGAAGTTCCCGAAATCTCGTGGAACTCCGCGAGATCTTGGGAGTTTCCGGGGAGAAGCGCCAGCCGCCGGCAAGGGTTAGCGGCTGCGGCTGAGGCGATCGCGAAGGCTGCCCGGGAGCCCGGTGAGAGCGGCGATCCCGAGCACGGTCTTCGGGTCGTAACCGGCGCGCCACAACCCACCGTGCGCAGCCTGGTCGCTAAAGAGTCCCTCCGGGTGCGAGCGCGAAGGGGGCGGAGCCGACAGGTCGCGCACGAGCAGCGCCGCCATCAGCGCCCGCGTCGTCTCGGCGGGGAAGACCTCGACCCCGAAGCGGTCAGCGCCTCGGTACGCGGCGGCGAGCACCGGGTTTTTGGTCACCGAGCGCGTCCACGTCGCGGGCGCGACATTGAAGGACACGGTGCGCCCGGCGGCTTGGGCGGCGAGCCCGCTCCAGCGCTGCAGGCGCTTGGCGATGGCGTAGCTCGGACCCTGTTGCGGCACCAGGATGTCCGCAATTCCTCCGGCTCCGCTGGCTGCCTGGCGATACGCCGGGGCGTACAGCTTGGAGCGGCTGAGCGACCGCAGCGGCCGCTGCCCCCAGCGGATCATCCCGGAGCGCCGGGCGTAGGACTCGCGTGCCGCAGCGACGACCTCTGGCGGGACGACGAAGGCATCGGTCGGCGTCGCGAGCCACGCCGTGGCGAGGCCATCGACACCGCGCTCGGCTCCGAGCTGCTCGATCAACGCATCGGTCGCCGCCGACACCTGCACGTGGGCGCCGGCATCGGCATACGCGTGCATCCCGAGGACGAGCGGGGCGTCGCCCCCTTCGCGCCGGAGCCACTGCAGGACGGGGCCGAGTTGGTGCACTACATCGGCGCCGGCATCCCCGTCGCGGCTGATCGGGAAGGCGAGCCGACCAGCCCCCTTCGTCGCGAGCCCCCGCTTGTAGCGCCAGGCTCGCGAGCGCGGCAGGTCGATCGCGAGGACGTCAACGCCCCACGACAGCAGAGCCTCCAACGGCCCCATCTCTGCGCCGGCGCCGATCAGCGCGACCCGACGACCGGGCAGCGCGAGCCATTCGGGGTGGTCGATGACCTCGCCGACGGCCGTCGCGAAGGACGGCTCAACCGTCCCGCACTCCACCCATGCGTCGAGTTGCGCCAGCAAAGCTTCCCCCGAGAGGCCCGAACCTCGGTACGGCACAACGAGTTCGGTGATCGGGCGCTCCGTCCCTTGGACCGACTCGGTGGCGAAGGGAGGCTCCTCACCCGGGCGGTCAATGGCCGCCTCGGCGAGCGGTGTCTCGGCCCCATCGGCATCGACGAGGACCATCCGGCGACGCAGCGAAGCAAGGCCTTCGTCAGCGATCTCGTCGGCTGTCGCTGGGGAGAGGGCGGAGGCTTCGGTCACCGCGACAACATGGTCGACGTAATGGGTTCGCCACCCGTCGGCGCTGCGGATCCGCTCGGCGAGTTCCGGGTCGATCCCTGCGACGGAGTCGGCGAGCACTCCCCGCGAGGTCGGTGTGGACCCCCGCCGGCCTGCGCGAAGGGGGAAGTGGACGCCGGGTTCGTCGCTCGGGTCTGCCATAAGAGCCCATAGTGTCGCCTAGATCACAACGCAGTCCACCTGTCACAGTTGGCCTTATGGCGCGTTCCAGCTTCTTAAGCCCTCTCGATGCGGCCTTCGTCTACGGCGAGACCCGTTCGATGATGTTCCACGTCGGCGCGCTGCTCGTTTTCGAACCACCGAAGGGGGCCGGCCCCACCTTCGTCGCGGATCTCTACGAGGACATGCGCGCCAGCGCCGACCTGCCGGCGCCCTGGAACCGGCGGCTGCGCTACTCGGCCCTCCCGTACAGCCCGGTCCATCAGTGGGTGACGACCGAGGTTGACCTCGACTACCACCTGAGGCGCTCCGCCCTGCCGTCACCCGGCGGCGAACGTGAGCTCGGCATCCTCGTCTCACGCCTGCACGGCCACCCGCTCGACTTCAGCCGTCCACCGTGGGAGTGGCATCTGATCGAGGGGCTCGACCACGGTCGCTTTGCGCTCTACACGAAGATGCACCACGCCCTCGCCGACGGCTACACGGGCATGCAGATGCTGCAGCACGCCCTCTCGACGGACGCTGAGGACCGCACCAACCCCTTCTTCTTCGGGCCGGGACGTCGGCAGGGGCGGGAGAAGGGGGATGCCGCCGAGGTCCTCCACATGGCGACCTCCCCGGTGGCGCCGGTCGTCCACGCCGCGACCGGAGCGGCGAAGTTCTTGAGCCACGGCGCCCTCTCCGGCGTCTCGGCGAGCGCGGCGTGGCTGCGCACCCAGGTCCCCGGGTTGCGCAGCGACCGCGAGGTCGTGACCTCGCACGAGGCACCGCGCGCGATCATCAACCGGCGGATCGGACGCAATCGCCGGTTTGCGACTCAGGCCCTCGACCTCGAGACCCTCAAGGAGGTCGGGCACGCCCACGGAGCCACCGTCAACGATGTCCTGCTGTCGGTGATCGGCGGAGGTCTGAGGCGGTATCTCAGCGACCTCGATGAGTTGCCGGAGGACCCGCTGATCGCCTTCGTCCCGGTCAACATTCGCGCCGATGGTGACGCCGGCGGAGGTAACGCGGTCGGCGCCGTCCTCACCTCGACGGGTAGTGACGAGGAGGACCCGATCGAGCGCCTCCACGAGGTGACCCGTTCGACGAGGGCGGCGAAGGGACGCCTCGCAGGCATGGGCCGGGACGCGATCATGGCGTATAGCGGCATGGTCCTCGCCCCGATGGGACTCCAAGCGGTCGGTGCGCTCGCCGGGATCGGCGGCCCCCTTCCGCTCGCGCTCAACCTGTGCGTTTCCAACGTGCCCGGTCCGCAGCACCCGCTCTATCTGCGCGGCGCCGAACTCGTCGTCTCCTATCCCGCGTCCATCCCGGCGCATGGGATGGGCCTCAACATCACCGTCCACAGCTACAACGGCACCCTCGGGGTTGGCTTCATTGCCTGCCGCGACACCGTGCCTCACCTGCAGCGATTGGCTGTGGCGGTAGGGGATTCGTTGGAGGAGTTGGTCGCTGCGACGGCCGCGCAGGGGGGTAGCATCGCCGACGCCCGCTAGGGCGCACCGGCGATGGTCGGGACTCAAGGAGGAGTCATGACGGCAGAGGTGGATATCCGGGCGGCGCGCCGCCCGACGTGGCGGATGCTCGGCGCTGAGTGGCGCACGGTCGGCGAAGGGGTTCAGGCCTTCATCGGCAGGGATGAGTACCGCTCCTGGCCGAAGGGGGATGGCCACCCTGTCCTCGTGATCCCCGGCTTCCTCGCTGGGCCGGCCTCGACACGCTACCTCCGCGGATTACTGCGGTATTTGGGGTACCGCACCTATGACTGGGGGCTCGGCGTCAACCTCGGTGTGCGCGAGGGACTGCAGGAGACTCTCGAGCATCGATTGGTCGATCTCGCGGTGAAGCGCGGACGCTCGGTCAGCATCATCGGCTGGAGCGCCGGCGGGATCTACGCGCGCGAGATCGCCCGCGCTCACCCCGAGGTGGTCCGGCAGGTCATCACGATGGGCTCGCCGATCCGCGGTGACCACGAGCAGACGCGGGCGTGGCGCCTCTACCGCCGGATGAATGCCGGCACGCTCACCGACGACCTGATGAGCGAGGCCGCTCGGGCCGCTCGCGCCGAACCCCTGAGCGTCCCGACGACCTGCATCTACTCGCGCAGCGACGGCATCGTCGCCTGGCAGCTCTGCACCAGCGAGGCCGCGCCGCAGACCGAAAATGTCGAGGTCCACTCCTCGCACCTGGGCTACGGACACCAGCGCGAAACACTCTGGGTCGTCGCAGATCGCCTCGCACAGCCCGAAGGCGAGTGGTCCCCCTTCGTCGCTCCCGATCGGTCGGGTCGACGATGAAGATCGCGCTGTTTGTCACTTGCCTCGGCGATGTCCTCTTCCCGGATGTCGGTCGCGCGACGGTGACGGTCCTCGAGCGTCTCGGGCACGAGGTGGTCTTCCCGACCGGACAGACCTGTTGCGGGCAGATGCACACCAACACCGGCTACCCGAGCGACGCGCTGCCGGTGGTGCGCGCCTACGTCGACACCTTCGAGGAGGCGCTCGCCGACGGCGCCGAAGCCATCGTCGCGCCCTCGGGTTCCTGCGCCGGCTCGGTCCATCACCAGCACGCGATGCTCGCCCGGCGAGCCGGTGACGAGGAGCTCGCGGTGCGGGCCGAGGCAGTGGCGGCGCGGACCTACGAGCTCTCCCAGTTGCTCGTCGAGGTCCTCGGCGTCACCAATGTCGGTGCCCACTACCCGCACCGGGTGACCTACCACCCGACCTGCCACTCGATGCGGATGCTGGGTGTCGGCGATGCCCCCGTGCGACTGCTCCGTGAAGTGGGTGGGCTCGACCTGGTCGAGTTGCCCGCCGCGACCTCGTGCTGCGGCTTCGGGGGGACCTTCGCGATGAAGAATGCCGACACCTCGACGGCGATGCTCACCGACAAGATGACCTCGGTCCTCTCGACCGGCGCCGAGGTGGTGACGGCGGGCGATGCCTCGTGCCTGATGCACATCGGCGGAGGGCTGCACCGACTCCGCAGTGGGGTGCGCGCCGTGCACCTCGCCGAGATCCTGGCCTCGGAGGCGTGATGCGCGTTCACCTCGGGATGCCCGGCCGGAAGGGGGCAGCGCTGCCCCCTTCGTCTGCTGACACCCGCCCGCCACCCGCCGACCGCACCGTCGGCCACCTCACCGGCACTGCCCCCTTCCCCGAGGCCGCCCGCGATCGGCTCGCCGACTCGACGCTGCGCCGCAACCTCGGGCATGCGACCTCGGCGATCCGCACCAAGCGGGCCGAGGTCGTCGCCGAGCTGCCGGATTGGCAGGCGCTGCGTGATGCGGGTTCGGCGATTAAGGCCGATGTGATGGCCCGGCTGCCCGAGTTGCTCGTCCAACTCGAGGAGTCAGTGACGGCCCGCGGCGGTCAGGTCCATTGGGCGCGCGATGCCGCCGAGGCCAACGCGATCGTGCTCGACCTGGTCCGCGCGACCGGCACCGACGAGGTCGTGAAGATCAAGTCGATGGCGACCCAAGAGCTGGGCCTGAACGAGGCGCTGGAGTCGGCGGGGATCTCCGCGCTCGAGACCGATCTCGCCGAACTCATCGTCCAGCTCGGTGGCGACGCCCCCAGCCACATCCTCGTCCCGGCGATTCACCGCGGGCGCGCCGAGATCCGAGAGATCTTTGAGCGCGAGATGCCCGGCGCTGGGTCGCTTACGGACGAACCCGCGGTGCTCGCCGACGCGGCGCGGCGCCACCTGCGCGAAGCCTTCTTGCGCGCGCGGGTCGCGATCAGCGGGGCGAACTTCGCGATTGCCGACACCGGCACCCTCGGGGTCGTCGAGTCCGAGGGCAACGGGCGGATGTGCCTCACCCTGCCGCAGACACTGATCACGGTCATGGGGATCGAGAAGGTCCTGCCGACATGGAGCGATCTCGAGGTCTTCCTGCAACTGCTGCCGCGCTCCTCGACCGGCGAGCGGATGAATCCCTACACCTCGACCTGGACGGGGGTCACTCCCGGAGACGGGCCGCAGGAGTTCCACCTGGTTCTCGTCGATAACGGCCGGACGCACGCGCTCGCGGACCCGGCGGGACGCACTGCGCTGCACTGCATTCGGTGCTCGGCATGCCTGAACGTCTGCCCCGTCTACGAACGCACCGGCGGGCACGCGTACGGGTCGGTCTATCCCGGTCCGATCGGCGCGATCTTGACGCCCCTGCTCACGGGGGTGACGGGGGAGGACGACGCAAACGACTCCCTTCCCTTCGCCTCGTCCCTGTGTGGCGCCTGCTACGAGGTGTGTCCGGTGAAGATCGACATCCCCTCGATCCTCGTCGAGTTGCGCGCGCAGCATGTCGAAGCGCACGCCGCTCGCCACCGACTGCCGAGCGCCGAGGCGATCAGCATGGCGGCGATGTCGTGGGTGATGAGCGACGCGGACCGGTTCGCCAAGGCTGGTAAGGCTTCGCGCCTCGGGCGATTTGGCCTGCGCGACGGACGCCCTGTCGTCCCCCTTCCACCGCCGGTTAATGGGTGGGTCGCCTCGCGGGATGTGCCGGACCTGCCGCAGGAGACCTTCCGCGAATGGTGGGCCCGGACGAAGGGGGATCCGTCGTCAAGGGTCGAGATGCCGGTCCCTGAAGGTGGAGGCCAGCCGTGAGCGCCCGCGACGACGTCCTCGCGCGGATCCGGCTCGCCCTACGCGATGAGCCCGAGCAGGTGACGGTCCCTCGGGAGTACCGCACGGTCGGCGACCTCGCGCCCGGGTCGAGCGAGGCGCTCGAGATGCTGGTCGACCGGCTCGAGGACTACCGCGCGACCGTCATCCGCGCGGACGGGCCCGACGATGACGCGATCGGGGTTGCCATCGCCGGGGCCTTGGGCGGGCTCGACCTCGCCGAAGGTGCGACGGTGTTGCGCGCTCCGGGAGTGCCGCAGGAGTGGGCGGGTTCGGCCGAGGCCGACGACGGAACCCGTGGCCCGCGGGATCTTGACGCAGTGGCGGCCGTGGTCACCGGTTCGGTGGTCGCGATCGCCGAGACCGGCACGATCGTGCTCGATGGCTCGCCGCTCAGCGGGCGTCGGGCGCTGACGTTGGTGCCAGATGTCCACGTGTGTGTGGTGCGAGCGGGCGATGTCGTCCAGAGCGTCCCCGAAGGATTGGGCCGGCTTGACCCCCTTCGCCCGCTGACGTTCATCTCGGGACCGTCGGCGACCAGCGATATCGAACTGATCCGCGTCGAAGGCGTCCACGGCCCACGCACCCTGATCGTCATCCTCACTCCACCCTGACCCCTCACCTTCCCGACTTTGCTTAAGCAGGTCCTCGTTGCCGACCCTGGAGGGTGAGCATCGAGGACGTGCTTAAGCAAAGGCAGCAGGTTAGGGGGCGGGAGGCGCGCCTGCGCGGTGCGTCGTGATCCGGCGGAGGAGCACGAGCGTCGCTCCCACTGCGGTCAGTGCGAGTGCCGTCGGGATGAGGACAAAGAAGGGCGAGCCGATCGCTCTGCCGCGGGCGAGCTCTCCGATGGCGAACTCGAAGGGCAACCAGGCGACGGCTCCGGTGCCGACGATGGCGGCGGCGACGAGCATTGCGTCCGATACCCGCACCCGGTGGCCGACCCGGGTGGCCCACCACCAAATGGCCGCCGTCCACGCGACGAGCCAGAGCGCCCCGAAGGTCGCTGACATCGCGAACTCAACGGCCCGCTCCGTCTGCAGGCCGCCCGCGCGAATCGTCGGGTGCGCCACGGCGACGCCCAGAGTGGCGGCGATCGCGGTCGCACTCGCCCAACGCATATCGACTCGCGCCACAGCTTCGGCTCCCTTCAATCTTCGTCGGCTTCAATCCTGCTTAAGCAAAGGCAGCAGGTTAGGGGGCGGGGTGCAGGGTGAGAAGGGGGATCTCGGGGTCGGCACCCACGCGGCTCGGCGGACCCCAGGTCCCGGCGCCGGACGAGACGTAGATCGGGACATCTCCGACGACGCCGGCTCCGGAGACGAGCGGTTCGTTGAGCGCGACGAGGTACTTAAACGGCCACACCTGACCGCCATGCGTGTGCCCCGAGAGCTGCAGGTCGATGCCCCGATCCTGCGCATCGAGCACCTGGCTCGGCTGGTGCGCGAGGAGCACCGTGAAGTCCCCGGGGTCGATCCCCTCGAGGGCCTTGTCATAGTCCGGCGTGAAGGGGTCGATGCCGCGCTTGTCGTGAACCCCGGCGAGGTGGAGCGTGGTCTGGCCGACGCGAATCGACGCGTTCTGATTGGCGAGGACGGTGATCCCGAGGTCCTCCCACCGGTCCAGCCACCCGGGGATCGTGCCCGTATACATCTCGTGGTTCCCCGTGACGGCATAGACGCCAAGCGGCGCGGTGAAATCGCCGAAGGGGGCGATCAGGTCACCGAAGTCATCCACCGACCCATCGACAAGGTCGCCGGAGAAGACGACGAGGTCCGGCTCGGCGGCGTTGACTCGGTCGACGACCTTCCGGGCCAGCCCGGCGTCGCGGATGGGGCCTATGTGGGTGTCGGTGATGAGCGCGATCGTGAGCCCATCGAGGTCCGAAGGGAGATTCCGCACCGGCTGGTCGACGGCGACCACCTCGGGGTTCATCGCGCGCAGGACCCCGCCGCCGGTGATCGCGACGGCGAGGACGAGCACAGCTGGGACACCGATCCGGTGTAAGCGCAGGCGGTCGGCCTCGTCCCGGCGCAGCAGGCGCAGGATCCCGGCGCACAGGGCAAGGAGCAGGAGGCCGATCAGGGTGTACCAAAAGACGCCCATCGAAAACCCGCCGAACCACGACACGGGTCGCGCGGCGTCTGGTCCGAGGACCCGCGAAGCAACGCCGAAGCTGAAAATCATCACGGCCATCCAGGCCACGATCGCGACCGTGGCGATCACCCGGGTGCGTCGGGATCGCCAGCGCGGCGCGCGGACCAGTCGCCGGTAGAGGAGCAGGCCGATCACGGCGAGCAGCACGAGGGGGATCAGGATCACGTCCCGCAGTGTGCCCGCCCTTCCTGGACAGATGCAGGGAGTCCAGCCGGTGGCCAGGCACTCGCTTCGCGCCCGACGTGTCCAGCCCGTTCGCCCCCGGCGAACACCCCTCGCGTAGCGGTGATCGCCCCGCCAGAGTGAACATCGGACCAACACGCCACTCTCGATTGGACGGGCCGCACCGCCTTCGATAATCTGGAGTCGTTCCAAAAAAGAAGGGCGCGGCTCCGCCCCCTTCGCACCCCGTGGATCACTGTCGACCACACCCGATGCGTGTCAGGAGGACACAACACCTATGTCGCTGATCAACACCCAGATCAAGCCGTTTAAGGCCACCGGTTTCGTCAAGGGCGAGTTCAAGGACTTCTCCGAGGCTGACCTCGCTGGCAAGTGGGCGATCTTCTTCTTCTACCCCGCCGACTTCACCTTCGTCTGCCCGACGGAGCTCGGCGACCTCGCTGACCACTACGAGGACCTGCGCGCCATGGGCGTCGAGGTCTTCGGTGTCTCGACCGACACCCACTTCACCCACAAGGCGTGGCACGAGACCTCCGAGACGATCGGCAAGATCACCTACCCGATGCTCGGCGACCCGACCGGGACCATCTCGCGCAACTTCGAGATCCTGCGTGAGGACGAGGGCCTGGCGAACCGCGGCACCTTCCTGGTGGACCCGGACGGCGTCATCCAGTTCCTCGAGGTGACCGCCGAGGGCATCGGCCGCAACGCTGCCGAGCTCGTCCGCAAGGTCAAGGCCGCGCAGTACGTGCGCAAGAACCCGGGCCAGGTCTGCCCGGCCAAGTGGGAAGAGGGCGAAGAGACCCTGACCCCGGGCCTGGACCTCGTCGGCAAGATCTGATCCACCCCCTTTTCGCGGCTCGCCCGGGCGGACTCTGATCGGAGTTCGCCCGGGCCAGTCGTGAGCCACGTGGGCCCGCCCGGCCCGCCGTGACCCCCTTCGCCCTCGCACCCCGTCCGCGCCTCGCGACACCAAAGGAAGTAGCCCCGACATGGCACTCGATGCCGCCCTCGCCGCCCAACTGAAGACCCTCCTGACGAACCTGAAGGAGCCCGTCGAGCTGATCGCCGCCTACGACGAGCGGCCGAAGTCATCGGACCTGCGCGAGCTGCTCACCGAGATCGCGTCGATGCACGACCTCGTGACCACCCGCGAGGCCGATGGCGACGAGATCGGCACCCGCCGACCGGCCTTCACCATCCAGCGCGTCGGAGCGCCCGAGGTCGCCGTGACCTTCGCCGGACTGCCCCTCGGTCATGAGTTCTCCTCCCTGGTCCTTGCCCTCCTGCAGGTCGGCGGCCACCCGGTGAAGGAGGACGAGGGCACCCTGGCCGCGGCGCGCGCCGTGACCGGCACCCACCACTTCGAGACCTACATGTCGCTCACCTGCCAGAACTGCCCCACCGTGGTGCAGGCGCTCAACGCGCTGGCGGTGCTGAACCCCAACGTCACCCACACCGTGATCGAGGGCTCCCTCTTCCAGGAAGAGGTCGACGCGCGCGCCATCATGGCGGTGCCGACGATCTACCTCGACGGCGAAGACTTCGGCTCCGGCCGGATGGAGCTCTCCGAGATCCTCGCCAAGCTCGATGACGTCACCGGTGGCTCCGGTGCGCAGGCGGCCGTCGCTGCCCTCACCGAGCGCGAGCCCTACGACGTCCTGGTCCTCGGTGGCGGCCCCGCCGGTGCCTCGGCCGCGATCTACGCCGCCCGCAAGGGGATTCGCACCGGCCTCGTCGCCGAGCGCTTCGGTGGCCAGGTCAACGACACAATGTCGATCGAGAACCTCGTCTCGGTCCCGCACACCGACGGCCCGACCCTCGCGGCGGACCTCGAGCGGCACGTCCACGACTACGACATCGACCTGATCAAGGGCCAGGCCGCGAGCGGGCTCACCCCCGCCGGCGACGACGGTCTGATCACCATCGACCTCGCCTCCGGCGCGACCCTGCGCGCCCGCAGCGTCATCCTCGCGACCGGGGCGCGGTGGCGGACCATGGGTGTGCCCGGCGAAGAGGAGTACCGCAACAAGGGCGTCACCTTCTGCCCGCACTGCGACGGCCCCCTCTTCAAGGGCAAGCGCGTCGCGGTCATCGGCGGCGGCAACTCCGGTGTCGAGGCCGCGATCGACCTCGCCGGGGTTGTCGGCCACGTGACCGTCGTGGAGTTCCTCGACGAGATGCGCGCCGATGAGGTGCTGCAGCGCAAGCTCCGCAGCCTGCCGAACGTCGCGATCGAGTTGGGGCGCAAGACCACTCAGGTCATCGGCGATGGCACCGTGACGGGCTTGATCCACGAGCCTCGTGACGGTGGCGACCAGGTGACGACCGACCTCGAAGGGGTCTTCGTCCAGATCGGCCTCCTCCCCAACACCGACTGGCTGCGTGCCTCTGACGTCGAGCTCTCCGACCGCGGCGAGATCGTCATCGACGAGCGCGGCGCGACCAACATCCCGGGCGTCTTCGCTGCCGGCGATGTCACCACGACGCCGTACAAGCAGATCGTCGTGGCGCTCGGCGCGGGTTCGACGGCGGCGCTGTCGGCCTTCGACCACCTGATCCGCACCTCGGCCCCCGCCGAGGAGCAGGATGTCGCGCTCGTCTGATCGGCGCTCACGCTGACCGAAGGGGGATCGCCGCTGGCGGTCCCCCTTCGTCATACGATCCCCACCTGCTGGCCCTGAAGACGGACTAACCTCGATGAGTATGAAGAGCTCGATCGAGGCCACCCACCTTGCGGGAGAACGGGATCCGGTCGTCCTGATCCATGGCATCGGCCACCGCCGCGAGGCTTGGGGGACCCTGCCGACTCTGCTCAATGAGCGCGGCTACGACGTGTGGGTCGTCGATCTGCCGGGACACGGGCTGTCCCCGGCGCCGGTCCCGCCGGACACCTACTCGATGCGCAGCCTCGCCGAGCAACTCGAGCGCTTCTTCGAGGCCCACGATCTCGATCGGCCGCACGTCATCGGCAACTCCCTCGGTGGCCAGATCGTCCTCGAGCTCGCCCACCTGGGCAACGTGCGCACGGCCTTCGCACTCGCGCCGGCGGGGTTCGCGCCGCCGAGCCACCTCCCGGCGGTCGGGGCGAACCTGCTCTTGATGAAGGCCGGTTCGTACCTCCCGGAGTCGGTGCACCGCCGGATCTCCACGCAGGACAAGTTGCGCGCGGTCGCCCTTCGTGCGCTCTACGTCCACCCCGAGCGCGTGAGCGCCGACGATGCCCTGGGCGATGCGCTGAACCTGCGGGCGAGCGAGGCCTTCTGGCCGCTCTTTCGGCGGGGGACGATGCTGCGCTTCACCGCCGATCTGGCGGTGCCGACGACGATCGGGTGGGGCGACTCCGACAAGTTGCTGCCGCCCTCGCAGGCCAAGGTCGCCCAGCAGCGCCTCCCCGACGCCCGCCACGAGCTGCTTCTCGGGTGTGGTCACTGCCCGCAGATCGATGAGCCAGACCTGGTGCTTCAGCTCGCGGAGGAGACCTTCGCTCAAGCCCGTGAGTGACTACCAGCGAGTAATTTAGTGCGCCTCTACCCCTTCCCTTGGAGGGGTTGAAGGGGGCACAGTGGCGCCGTGAGTTCCACGAGCGCGACCGCCAGCACCCGGCATGACCTTGCCGATTTGCCCCAGCACACCGACGTGTTGATCGTCGGAGCGGGGATTTCCGGGATCGCGGCGGCGTACCGGATCACCGAGCTGAGCCCCACCATCGACTACCGGATCATCGAGGCGCGAGAGGGCAGCGGCGGCACCTGGGATCTCTTCCGCTACCCCGGCGTGCGCAGTGACTCCGACATGTACTCGCTCTCCTTCCCCTTCGCGCCGTGGACCGGTGAGACCACGATCACCGAAGGGGGCAAGGTCTTGGACTACCTGCGCGAGACTGCCGCCGCCCACGGGCTCGATGAGCGAATCCACTACGGCGCCAGGCTGATTGAGATGCGCTGGTCAACCCCTGACCTGCGTTGGACGCTGACTCTGCAGAGCCCGGATGGGTCCACGCGGGAGGTCACGGCGGGTTATGTCCACCTGGCGAGCGGGTACTACCGCTACGACCGCGGGTACGAGCCCACCTTCCCCGGCTCCGAGGATTTCGCGGGCCAGATCGTCCACCCGCAACTGTGGCCCGAGGACCTGGACTACCAAGGCAAGCGGGTCGTGATCATCGGCTCGGGGGCGACTGCGGTCACGCTCGGTCCGGCGATGACCGACCGTGCTGCTCACGTCACGATCCTCCAGCGCACGCCGACCTATATCTACTCGATGCCCGGACGTGATCCGATCGCGCGCCTGGCGGGCGCGGTCTTGAGCCCCGAGCGCACCGCCGCCCTCGCCCGGTCGGCGAGCATCCGCTCCCAGGCGCTGCTCTATAAACTCTCGCGGACTCGGCCAGAGCTCGCCAAGCGCTTCATCATGAGCGGGATGAAGCGGCAGTTGCCGCGCGAGACGATCGAAGAGCACTTCACCCCGCCGTATGGCGTGTGGGACCAGCGCCTCTGCGCGGTGCCGGACGGCGACCTCTTCGCGGCAATCCGGCGGGGACGGTTGGAGATGGTGACGGCGCGGATCCGGCGGTTCGTCGCCGACGGGATCGAACTCACCGACGGCACCCTCGTCCCGGCTGATCTCATCGTCACGGCGACCGGTCTCTCCCTTCAGATCGCTGGCGGTGCGCAGATGGTGGTCGACGGGGAGCCGGTCGATCTTGCGTCGACCTTCGCCTACCGCGGGATCATGCTCTCCGGGGTCCCCAACGCGTCGATGACGGTGGGCTACACCAACGCCGCCTGGACCCTGCGCGCCGACCTGGTGGCGCAATTCGTCGCGAGGGTGCTGCGCCGCCTTGGAGACCGGGGCGCCCACGCGGCCGTCGCGGTCGCTCCAGAAGGGATGGCGGCGCACCCGATCCTCGACATCGCCGCCGGGTACGTCCAGCGCTCGGTCGCCGAGTTGCCGAAGGCGGGCGATCGCGAGCCGTGGCTGATCACCCAGGACTACGCGAGCGAGAAGCGCACCTTCGCCGAGGCCGATCTCGATGGCGAGTTGCTCTTCGTGAGCGAGCGTGATCGCCGGGCGCGGCTGCCGAAGGGGGCGCCGGCGGGGGCTCTCCCTTCGGCATAGGTGACCGGGCGTCTCGGGAAACTCCGAGAATCCCGCGGAACTCCAGGGGATTTTGGGCGTTTCCGGGGACGCAGGGCACCTCGGGTGGAGTAAGGGAGTTTCCGGTGGCCTGTACGTGGTGCGGCTACGCGGGGTCCCAGAGCCGGTGATAGGCGTTGATCGCCTGCTGCCCGCCGAGGTGGGCGTAGAGCACCGTCGAGTCCGCCGGGATGTCGTGACTCTTCACGAGGTCGATCAGGCCGGCGAGCGACTTCCCTTCGTACACCGGGTCGGTGATCATTGCCTCGAGCTGCGCACCGAGGGCCATCGCTTCCATCGTCGAGTCGACCGGGATGCCGTAGAGGTCGCCCGCCCAGCCGGGAAGGACCTGGATTTCGTCGTCGCGTAGGTCGCGCCCGAGCTCGATGAGGTCGGCGGTGTGGCGGGCGATCCGCGCGACCTGATCGGTGGTCTTCTCCAGGGTCGCGGACGCATCGATCCCGATGACCCGGCGCTTGATGCCGGTGAGGTCTTCGAGCGCCGCGAACCCAGCGATCATCCCGGCGTGGGTCGAGCCCGTGACCGTGCAGACAATGATCGTGTCGAAGAGGACGCCGTGCTGCTTCTCCTGTTCGGCGACCTCGAAGGCCCAGTTCGCGAAGCCCAGCCCACCGAGCGGGTGTTCGCTGGCGCCCGCGGGGATCGGGTATGGCGTGCCGCCGGCCTCTTCGACCTCGCGCAGCGCGTCGGTCCAGGAGTCGCGGATCCCGATGTCGAATCCGGCCGGGTCGAGGCGGCTGTCCGCGCCCATCATCCGCGAGAGCAGGATGTTGCCGACCTTGTCGTTCATCGGGTCATCCCAGGGGACCCAGTTCTCTTGCACGAGACGGCATTTCAGACCGAGGTGGGCGGCGACCGCAGCGACCTGACGGGTGTGGTTGGACTGGTAGCCGCCGATCGAGACGAGGGTGTCAGCACCCGAGGCGAGGACGTCCGGGACGATGTATTCGAGCTTGCGGATCTTGTTGCCGCCGTAGGCAAGTCCGCTACTCACGTCCTCACGTTTGGCCCAGACCTGCGCGCCGCCGAGGTGGTCGCTCAGCCGCTTCAAGTGGTGAATCGGACTGGGGCCGAAGGTGAGCGGGTGTCGGGGGAAGGAGTCGAGCTTCATCGGTCGGGCCTTTCGGTCGAGGTGGTCGCGTCGGGTAGGAGGGCGCGAAGGGAGTGCCAGGTCCGGTCGCTCGTGGCGAGGGCACCCTCGCGGTCGCCGCTTTCGCAGAGGGCGACGAGGTCGGCGTGCAAGGTGACGGATTCGAGCGCCGCCTCGGTGGAGAAGCGCAGCCGCTCCAGGCGCCGGACCACCGGCCCGAATTGCTCGAGCACGGTGGCGGCTGCGGCGTTGCCGCTGACCCGCACCGGGACGGCATGGAAGTCGTCATCGGCGGCGAGCGCAGCCGCCGGATCGCCATCGGCGAGGGCCTGCGCGAAGCGCTCATTAGCCGCGCGCATCTCGGCGAGGTCGGCCGGGGTGAGGTGACCGATGGCGGCCTCGACACACAGGTGATGCATCGAGGCCACGACGGCCTGGGCATCGGCGACCTCGGTGGTGTCGATGGCGGCGACCGTGGTCGAGCGCCCGGGTGCGGTCTTGACCAGCCCGGCCTCACCGAGGTGAAGGAGTGCCTCGCGCACCGGGGTCCGAGAGACACCGAGCCAGGTCGCGACCTCGATATCGCGCAGTTGCTCACCGGGCGCCAGGGTGCCGTCGACGATGGCCTCGCGCAGCCGGACGAGGACGTCATCGCGCAGCAGCCGGCGCGGAGGGTAGGGCGATGTCGGGACCGGCATGCAATATATTGCACCGCGCATCAGGGGCCGCGTCAATGGCCGATCGAGCCACCGGCGTGAGCGTCGCCACGCGAGCGCGAAGGGGGCGGCCCTGCCGGACTATCGTCGCGAGAGGGACACCGACGTCCCGACATCGCCTCGAAAGGTCCCTCCAATGAGCCTGCCCGACATCGAGTTTGACCAATCTTTTGCCCTCGTCACCGGCGCCGGCGGAGGCATGGGTGAGCACATCGCGAAGGGGCTCGCCCGACGTGGCGCCGACCTCGGGCTGGTCGACATCAATGAGGAGGGCCTGACCCGCGTGGTCTCCGAGATCGAAGCGCAGACCGAGGCCGCGGTGACCCCCTTCGTCCTCGATCTCGCCGATCGTGAGGCGGTTGGCTCGTGGCTGGATGGTCTGCCCGAGAGCCACCCCGGGATCAACCTCCTGATCAATAACGCTGGCGTGGCCCTCGGCGGGCGCTTCACCGAAGTGGAGGCCGCCGACTTCGACTGGCTGCTGGAGATCAACCTCCTGGCCCCGATCCGGATCACCCGCGCGTTGCTCCCCCTGCTGGAGCGCAATGGCAACGCGCAGGTCGTGAACCTCTCCAGCCTCTTCGGGCTCGTCGGCCCTGCCGGGCAGACGGCCTACTCGACGGCGAAGTTCGGGCTGCGCGGGTTCAGCGAATCGTTGCGCAATGAACTCGAGATGGATGGCGTCCCGGTCGGGGTCACTTGCGTCCACCCCGGCGGGATCAAGACCAACATCGCCAAGAGCGCGCGCATCTCCGGGGCGACGGACCCGCAGGAGGTCGCGAAGTTCCAAAACGCCTTCGACAAGATGCTGAAGTACCCGGCCGACAAGGCCGCCGAGCAGATCATCGAGGCCGCCCGCAAGCGCCAGGCCCGCCTGCTCATCGGCACCGACGCGCAGGGCCTCGACGTCCTCGCGCGGGTTCTGCCCGGCGCCTACGGCGGCGTGATGAAGCGGGCGATGGAGCTCGCAGCCCGCTTCTCCTGAGCGCACGGGTCTCCCCCCTCCCGGTCGATGTATCCAGTGGTCGCCGGTGGCGGCGGGATACCTCGACTCAGGAGGGAAGGGGGTGACGCGCGCCCCCTTCGCCTGCTTGGGTTGACCCATGAGCATCGCAGCGACGCGCCTTGGACCCGACGGCATTGCCGTGCCCGCTATCGGTTTTGGGACCTATCCACTGCGCGGCGATGATGGCGTGACGGCCATCGCGTCGGCGCTGGAGGTGGGCTATCGCTTCCTCGACACGGCCGTCAACTACCGCAACGAGCGCGAGGTGGCCGAGGCCATCCGGGCGAGCGGGGTGCCGCGCGAGGAGGTCTTCATCCAGACCAAGATCCCCGGCCGCGACCACCGCAGTTCGCGGCGGAGCCTCGAAGCCAGCCTGACGATCATGGGCCTGGATTACCTCGACAGCGTGCTCATCCACTGGCCGAACCCGAGCCAGGACGCGTATGTCACCGCGTGGGAGGGGCTCATCGACGCGCGTGAGGCGGGGCTCGTGCGCACCATCGGAGTCAGCAACTTCGCGGCCCACCACCTCGACGCGATCACGGAGGCGACCGAGGTGACCCCCGCGTGGAACCAGATCGAGATCCATCCGCTCTTCCCTCAGGCCGAGCAGCTCGCCGACAACGCCGAGCGTGGGATCACCACCCAGGCCTGGAGTCCGCTCGGCAAGACGAGCGCCCCCTTCGATGAGCCCGCGGTCGCCGATGCCGCTGCGACCCATGACGTGAGCCCGGCTCAGGTGATCTTGCGCTGGCATCTCCAGCGCGGCGTGATCCCCCTTCCGAAGTCAACGAGTGCGGAGCGGCAGCGGTCCAATCTTGATGTCTTCGGGTTCGAGTTGAGCGCCGATGAGGTCGCCGCGATCACGGCGCTCGGTCGCGCTGATGGGCGCCTCTTCGACGGCGACCCGGACACGCACGAGGAGATGTAGCACTCAGCGTCCGCCGCGACCGGGGCGCGCTAGCCTGCGCAGCATGAGCGAGTCGATGCTGCCGGCGCTGACCGGTGAAGAGGTCCATGCCCTCGATCGGGCCCACGTCTTCCACTCGTGGTCCGCGCAGGGGGCGATCGATCCCCTTCCGATCGCCAGCGCGAAGGGGGTGCGCTTCACCGATGTCGATGGCAACGAGTACCTCGACTTCTCCAGCCAGCTCGTCAACGTCAACATCGGCTACCAGCACCCGAAGCTGATCGCGGCGATCCAGGAGCAGGCTGGCCGGATGGCTACTCTCGCACCGGGTTTCGCCTACGACATGCGCTCGGAGGCGGCACGCATGCTCGCCGAGCGTGCCCCCGGAGACCTCAACTCCGTCTTCTTCACCAACGGCGGCGCCGAGGCCAACGAAAACGCGATCCGGATGGCCCGCCTACATACCGGTCGCCACAAGATCCTCTCGGCCTATCGCAGCTACCACGGCGCCACCGCCGGGGCGATCGCGCTCACTGGCGACCCGCGACGCTGGGCCAGCGAGCCCGGCATGCCCGGCATCGTGCGCTACTGGGGCCCGTACCTCTACCGCAGCGCCTTCCATGCCACCACCGAGGCCGAGGAGTGCGAGCGGGCGCTGGCGCACCTGCGTGATGTGATCACCGTCGAAGGGCCCGGCACGATCGCCGCGATCATCCTCGAGACGATCGTCGGGACCAATGGCATCTTGATGCCTCCAGACGGCTACCTTGCCGGCGTGCGAGCGCTCTGCGACGAGTTCGGCATCATGATGATCGCCGACGAGGTCATGGCCGGATTTGCCCGGGCCGGCGAGTGGTTCGCGGTCGACAAGTGGGGCGTAGTGCCGGATCTCATCTCCTTCGCGAAGGGGGTCAACTCCGGCTACGTCCCGCTCGGCGGGGTGATCGTCTCGCAGGCGATCCGTGACACCTTCGAGGACCGTCCCTACCCTGGCGGGCTCACCTACCAGGGGCATCCGCTCGCCTGCGCCTCCGCAGTCGCGTCGATGCGGATCTTCGAAGAGGAAGGCGTCGTCGAGCACGCTCGCCGTTTGGGCGAGGAGGTCATCGGACCGGAGCTCGCCGCGCTCGCCGAGCGCCACCCGAGCGTCGGCGAGGTCCGCGGCACGGGTGTCTTCTGGGCGCTTGAACTCGTCAAGGACCGCCAGACCCGAGAGCCCCTCGTCCCCTTCAACGCCTCCGGCGATGCCGCGGCCCCCATGCTCGAGTTTGCGGGAGCCTGCAAGAAGGCGGGCCTGTGGCCCTTCGTGCACTTCAACCGCACTCACGTCGTGCCACCCTGCGTGATCAGCCCCGAGGAGGTCCGCGAGGGCATCGCGATCCTGGACGAGGCGCTCTCGGTCGCCGACACCCACACCGTCTAGCCGCCGAGACCCCCCTTCGCGCCGCACCCGCTCGTGGAAGTGCGGTCTCCCGCAACACGTCCAACGCGCCAACCGAGGCGGCGAACAGGTGACAGGAAACTCCCAGGTTTCCCCGATGGATCTCCCCATCGGGGAGGGGGTGATCGCTAGGGTCCTGGCATGCTTCCCCTCGCCGTCTACCTCCTGGTGGCGATCGGGCATCTCGCCGCGCAACTGATCGCGCCGGGTGGGGTTGCGGCCGGGGTGACCCAAGTGCTGCTCATGCCGGCGCTCGCCATGGTCCTGCTCGCCAGCACGCCGCTGCCCCGCTCTCGCCTGGTCCGGCTCACGCTCCTCGCGCTTGCCTTCTCCTGGCTCGGCGACAGCCTGCCGCGGGTGCTGGATGGCGACGCAGGGTTCGCCGTGATGCTGGGCTGCTTCCTCGTCGCGCAACTCGCCTACGCCGCCGCCTTCTGGCCGTGGCGGGAGGACTCGATCCTGCGCCGACCGGTCCTTATCGTCCCGTATCTCGCGGCGGCGGCCTTCCTCGTCGCGTGGTGCTGGAGCGGCGCCGGAGCCCTGGCGCCCGCGGTCGTCGTCTACGCGCTCGCGATCGTGACGATGGCCGTCCTGGCGACGGGAATCGACGCCGTGGCGGGGGCAGGAGCCGTCCTCTTCCTCATCTCGGACGCGCTCATCGCCCTTCGTGCCTTCGCCGGATTTGAGATCCCGCCGAGCGGGTTCTGGGTGATGCTCACCTACGCGCTCGGCCAGTTCCTCATCGTGGCGGCCGTCGCCCACCGAGACCGCGCCGACGATGAGCAGTGGGAGGAGCCCGAGCCGGAGCCGGTCCATGCCCGGCGCCTGCGCGCGGTGGATTGACCCGACCCGGGACGGCTCGCTCGGGCACCTAACGCCCCGGATGAAGCCAGGTGGCGCGGCAATTGCAGCGTCCGCCCGCGCTTTCCGGTGCACAGCGGGGCCGACGGCGGTCGGCGAAGGGGGATCAGCTGCGGTGGGGGAGTTGCTCCCACTCGATCCGGATGTCGGGGTCGATCGCCACGAGTTCGTTGTAGAGCTCTTCGGCGTACCAGTGGATCGAGTCGAAGGCGTCCTGACCCCCGGAGATGATGAGCAGCACCAACGGCGATTCGGCGCGTGCGGCGCCCCCGACGACCTGGAAGTAGCCGCCCCCTTCAAACCAGCCGAGTTCGAGGTCACCGGCGACCTTGACCGTGCCCCAGTGTTTGGTTTCGAGCCACTCGGCCACGGCCTCGACGCTCTCGCGGGGATGGTCGCTCACGACACTGACTCGCAAGGTCACGGTCGCGTCCTCGGACCACGCGGGATCATGTCCCCACCCGTAGTCGAGCTGGTAGCGCTGAGGGGTACTCATGCGCCCATCATGCCGTGAGAGCCTGGCGAGGTGAGCATGCCGGCCGAATACACCATGGCGAGGTACTGCGTGGGTGACCCCGCAGCCCGCCGGCCGGATCACCTCGCTCTCATCGTCGTCCACGACGCGCACGCCGACCCGGCCGACCCCGCCGCGGTCGACCAGTGGACCTACCGCGAGGTCGACGCCGCCGTCCGCTCGATCGCTCGCGGCCTCACGGCGCCAACGACCGAAGGGGGTCTCGGCCTGCACCGGGGCGATCGCGTCATGCTGCGGATGGGCAACCGCGCCCGCTTCCCGCTCACCTTCTTTGGAGCGATCGCCGCGGGTCTGGTCGCCGTCCCCACCTCGGCGCAGCTGACCGAAGAGGAGGCGGCCTGGATCCTCGCCGACAGTGAAGCCGCGGCGATCGCGCTCGACCCCGATCTTTCGGTCGCGGTCCCCGAGGGCATCGCGATCCTCACCCCCGAACTCATCGCGACCTGGATCGCCGCCGGTGCGCACGACGAGAGGCAGCGAGCCCCCTTCGCCGACCTCCACCCCGACGACCCGGCCTTCATCACCTACACCTCCGGCACCACCGGTCGGCCGAAGGGAGTCGTCCACGCCCAGCGCAGCGCCTGGGGGCGGCGCCCGATGTACGACGGGTGGTACGGGCTCACCGAAGACGACGTGATGCTGCACGCCGGGGCGCTCAACTGGACCTACACCCTCGGCGTCGGGCTCACCGATCCGTGGGCGGTCGGCGCGACCGCCCTCGTCTACGACGGCCCCCGCGAACCGCTGGTGTGGCCGCACCTCATCGCTGCCCACCGCGCGACCCTCTTCGCGGCCGTCCCCGGGGTGTATCGCCATCTCGTGCGCCATGGTGATCCCTCGACGTGGGACCTCACGTCGTTGCGTCACGGCCTCGTCGCCGGCGAAGCCCTGCCGGGATCGGTCCGAGCGGCCTGGGAGAAGGCCACGAACCGGCCGCTCTATGAGGCACTCGGCATGAGCGAAATCTCCACCTTCGTCTCGAGCGGACCGACGACCCCCGTGCGCCCCGGGAGCCCGGGTCGCGCTCAACCGGGCCGGCGGATCGCGGTCCTCTCGCAGGACGACGGCACGCCCGTACCCATTGGGGAGGCGGGGCGCCTCGCGGTCCACCGCAGCGACCCCGGGCTCATGCTCGGGTACTGGCGGCGCCCCGAGGAGACTGCCGACGCGATGCGCGATGACTGGTTTGTCACCGCCGACCTCGTAAGCCTCGACGACGACGGCTATCTCACCTATCACGGGCGCTGCGATGACGTGATGAACGCGATGGGCTATCGCGTCTCACCAGTCGAGGTCGAAGAGTGCCTCGCCCACCACCCCGAGGTCGCCGAGGTGGCCGTGACCGCCGTGCCGAAGGGGGAGGGCGTCGCCATCATCACCGCGTGGGTCGTCCCAGCTGCGTCGGCGAAGGTCGGCGACGCCTTCGGGCAGCGGCTCATCGACTATGCCCATCGGCACCTCGCGGCCTACAAATGCCCTCGGGAGGTCGTCGTGGTGGAGTCGCTCCCGCGAACCGGCAACGGCAAATTGCGCCGCGCCGATTTACGGTGACCGCTCGCGACTCGCGGTCTCTTAGGGGGCCAAGGTGGCGACGACGATCGTGTCCGGGGCGTCCGACGGCCCGGTGAGCAGGTTCAGTCGATCCTCATCGCGTTGGATGCCGGTCAAGGTGTCGACGGGAAGGGGGGCGCTGACCTTCCCGAGGAGTTGGTAGCCCTTCTCGGTCGAGGCGATCACGGTCCCCGACCCCGCCGAGATCAGTTGGTACACGGAGGGCGCGGTGAGGAGGGAGCGGCCACGCTCCGGGTCGTTGATCGGGGCCGCCATCACCTTCGCTGAACTAGCCGACTCCGAGTCGCGGACGTAGGCGACGTCGGAGCCGGTCGGTACCGCCATCTGGGAGTGCCGCGGCAACGCCGTCCTGGTGACGGCTCCTCCCTTCAGCGCGACCCTGATGGTCTCGGCGCGATTCGGGTCGTCAGGGGTGACCCACACCGCTTCGCCCTCCACGGTCAGGCGGCCGGTCGGCAGTTTGCTCGCGATCGTCCGGGGCTTCGCGCCCGGCGACCAGAGCTGAAGGCGGGCCTCATCGGCAGCGGGGTCGGTGACCTCGAGCCAGGCGACGCCGGTCCCCGTCGCGACCGGCTGGGGGATGGCAAAGGGGCTGCCGGGCTGAGCGGCAGCGGCGATCTGGTCACCGGAGGCATCGGCGGCGGTCTCGGCGCGCAGTTGCCAGGTCCAACATTGGTCGGGGGAGTCGCCGGCGCACTCGGTGTCGGGCCGCGGCTCGATCTCGAGGCGCACCAGATGGTCGCTCTCTCCAGCGGTGACAAACACGCCCAGGTCGCTGATCGCCCCCGGCTTCGTGGTCTCGCGCAGCGTGACCGCGCCAGAGGCAAAGTCCAAGACGGCGTATTGCGTGTGCTGATCCGGATCGAGAGTCCCCCCTTCGCGAAGGGAGGGGATATCGAGTCCGAAGAAGGCGTGACGGCTCGAGCTGTGGACCCCGTTGGGGTTGGGGTGCACATCCTTCGGGAGCCGCCAGACCTGCAGGGCCGAAAGACCGTCGGGGAGGTCCACGGTCGCCGAAGTCGCCTGGGCGGCCGTGGGAGTGCTGGCCGAAGGGGACGAGGTCGGGGCAGACGCGTCGTCGGCGGTGCAGCCGACGACGGCAAGGGCCGCCGCCGCAATGGCGGCGGCGGCCCGAAGCCTCGAAGGCAGCGTCACCAGATGACGTAACCGGCGGTGCTAGCGCGCCAGAGCGTGCCGCCGGGCACCTTGCGGTAGGACTTCCCGACGCGGGCGTCATAGACGCTGATGCGGGTGCCGCTCGCGCGGTTCTGGTACGAGTACGCGGTGAGGGGCATGTTGCCGTAAATGCTCCGCCCGCGGTACCACGGGGTGCGCTCGAAGCGGGTGATGAGGATCGGGGTGCTCTTGTACCGGGTTATGCCGGTGAGGGCGTAGTACCGGTACTGCTGCCAGGTCTGCGCGGAACTCCAGATGTAGTGGTTCTTCTTCTGGTAGTAGTTCAGCGTCGGCGCGATGTTCTTGATCGGCGTGCCGCTGCTGCTGATCTTCATCCGCTGTCCGATTCGCCACTGCGACGGGAGGGTGTTGGGCCGCCAAACGGACAGGGCCATCCGTCCGGCGGCTGGGGAACTATCGATCCGGTAGCGGCTCTTCTGGGTGATGACCCTCAGCTGGCGGTACGCCGGGAAGCCACCGTAGGCGGAGGCGAAGGACTGGGCGCCGAGCGGCTTCTTGTCCGGTCCCAGGTTGGTCGACGCGAGCCCCTTGGGCGCGGCAACCTCGGCCGTGGGGCGGTTGGACGATCCGCTGGATGGGCCGTTGTCGGCAGCGGCGATTGGTGCCATGGCGACGCCGAGCACGACGCTCGTCGCGACGGCGATGGTGGTCTTCTTCACGTGCGGTCTCCCCTGGAAAATGAGTGTGGCGAGAGGGGTCTGATGGCTCCTCCGTTGCCGACATTAGGGCCTCGTGGATGCGGCCGACAGTCCCTAATTGTGTGGACTCCCTCGACCGGCATCAGCACCCCCTTGTCGAAGGGGGGATCTGGCGGGTGCACCGGGGCGCGGACCCATGGGAAGATGGCCCCATGAGCAAGGAAAAGCCTCACCTTCCGACCGGCCCGCACTCGTCGATGGACCTCGGTGACGGGCACAGCATCGCGACCTGGGTTGCTGTCGTGATCGCCCTGATTGGCTTCGCCCTCGGCACGTGGGCGGTCGTCATTCAGGCCTGGCCGCTGCTCTTTGTCTCGATGGGCATCCTGGTGGTCGCTCTCATCGCCGGACGCCTGCTCTCGTTGGCTGGCTTCGGTGAGTACTCGCGTGGCTCGATCGACGCCCCCGCGGACAAGGACTCCATCGGGGTCAAGTAAGCCGCGCCCGTGGTTTACTGACGGCACCAACCATCCCTGGGGCGAGGAAGTCGGTGAGAGTCCGACGCGGTCGCGCCACTGTGACCTCCGGTTGGCCCCCCTTTAAGACACGGGCCGCGGAGCAGCCAGAGACTCACCTGGGGACGGATCCACCGAGCGGGACGCGTCATCCCGGTTAGGACCTCACATGCATATCGCCGAGGGGTTTCTCCCTCCGATTCAAGCGGCCGCCTGGACCGCTGTTGCCGCCCCCTTCGTGATCCACGGCGCTCGAGCCGTCGTCCGCGAGGTACGTGAGCACCCCGAGAATCGCTTACTGCTCGGCGCAGCCGGAGCCTTCACCTTCGTGCTTTCCGCTTTGAAGATGCCCTCGGTCACCGGCTCCAGTAGCCACCCGACCGGTATCGGCGCGGGCGCGATCCTCTTCAAGCCGCCGATCATGGCCTTCGTCGGCATGGTCGTCCTGCTCTTCCAAGCGCTCTTGCTCGCGCACGGCGGGCTCACCACGCTTGGCGCCAACGTCTTTTCGATGGCGGTTGTTGGGCCGTGGGTGGCTTACGGGGCGTGGGTGCTCTGTCGGCGCCTCGGCGCTCCGATGGAGGTCGGGGTCTTCGCCGCGATGGCGCTCGCGGACCTTTCCACCTACTGCGTCACCTCCCTCCAGCTCGCGATCGCCTTCCCCGACCCGGCCTCCGGTCTCCTCGGTGCTCTCGCGAAGTTCGCCTCGATCTTCGCGATCACTCAGATCCCACTGGCCCTCGCCGAAGGGGTCCTCGGTGTCCTGCTCTTCCGCACCCTGCGCAAGGTGGCCCGACCCGAGTTGACCCGCCTCGGCGTGCTGCCGAAGGGCGCGACGACCTCGAAGGCGGCCCAGCATGCCTAACGCCGATATCACCCCCACCTCGGGCAGCACGAGCCGCGGACGGTGGATCACCCTCGGCCTGCTGGTCGCCCTGACTCTGCTGATCGCGGTCCCGCTTTGGTTGGATGCTCAGCGCGCTGGCGGCGATGAAGAACGCTTCGGCGGGACCGACGCGATCGCGACGGAGACGATCGAGGCCGATCACCCCGACTACGAGCCCTGGTTCGAGCCGATCTTCGCCCCATCAGGAGGCGAGATCGAGTCGGGACTGTTCGCCGCGCAGGCTGCGATCGGTGCGGCGGTGTGTGGCTACGCCGTCGCCGCGCTGCGTGGACGCCGGCGCCTTGAGCGCGAGGTCGACGCCGAAGTGAACCGGCGCCTCGCCGAACTCGGTGTCGACCCGGCGGCCTCCACGGCGTCGGCAGTGGAGGGCGAGCGGCAGGCCTGATGCACGCGTACGCCATCGACGACGCCGCCTGGGCAAGCCCCTGGCGGCGTCGCGCCGTGCGCGACAAAGCCCTGCTGAGTGTCGGTCTCGTCCTCACCGCCCTACTAGTCCCGGCTTTCCCCGGCACCGTGCTCGTCGTCGTCGCCGTGCTCGCCCTGACCCACACAGCGGGAGTGCCCTTGCGGCTCCTGATGAGGATGATGCGAGCGCCGGTGATCTTCCTCGGGATCGGTGCGCTCACCATCGCCGTCTCGCTCGGCGGCGACGGGGTCATGCCGTGGACGTGGGGACCCTTCGGGGTCAGTCCGCAGACCCTAGCCCGCGCAGGAGAGGTCTTCGGCCACGGAATCGCCGGCACGATGGCGCTGCTGCTCCTCGCGACGACGACGCCGATGGTCGACCTCGTCGCGGCCGGGCGCCGGGCGCGGATCCCGGACGCCCTGCTCGATATCGCCTCGCTCACCTACCGGCTCCTCTTCGTCCTCGCCGAGTCCATGGCGGCGATTCGAGAGGCGCAGGTGAGTCGCCTGGGATACGTGTCGTGGCGCGCGTCGTGGCGCAGCAGCGGCATGCTCGCGGCGGCGGTCCTCACCCGCGCCTGGGAGCGCGCCCGCCGGCTCAACGATGGGCTGGCCGGGCGGGGATACGAGATCGCCATGCGCACGTTAGCCCCACCAACGCGCCGCTCGACCCCCTTCGTCCTCGCGGGGCTTGCCCTGATCGCGACGATCGCCGCGGTGAGTTACGGCTGGGCGGCCTTCGCCGAGGCGCGGGGCCTCGACCTGGCGGGGTGGACGCGATGAACCACCACGTCCCCGAACCGCGCACCGCCATCGCGCTCGCCGCTCAGGGCGTCGTGCTCGGGTACGACGATCACCCGGTGCTGAAGGGGGCGAGCCTCACGATCCCCCGGGGGCGTCGGGTGGCCGTCCTCGGCGCTAACGGCAGCGGCAAAACGACGCTGCTGCGGGCGCTTTCTGGTGCGCACCCCCCGGACGAGGGTCGGGTCCTCGTCGACGGCCAGCCGCTGCACCACACGCGAGCCGGGCTGCGCGAGCATCGCCAGCGGGTCCAACTCGTGACGCAGGATCCTGATGATCAACTCTTTAGCGCCGACGTCACGCAGGACATCTCCTTCGGCCCGATGAATCTCGGCCTGACCGAACCGGAGGTCAAAGAGCGCGTCGACGAGGCCATTGCGCTGCTCGCGATCGAGCACCTCGCTGATCGACCGGTCCATCGCCTCTCTCACGGGGAGGCGAAGAGGGTGGCGCTCGCCGGGGCGGTCGCGATGAGACCCGCGGTCGTGCTCCTCGACGAGCCGACGGCGGGCCTGGACCCCGCGGGGGTCTCGGAGATGCTGGCGGCGATGGCGCGCCTCGAGGAGTGGGGTTCGACCGTCTGCCTTTCGACCCACGAGGTCGATCACGCCCTCGCGTGGGCCGATGAGGCAGCGGTCGTTGTCGATGGACTGGTCCGGCAGGGACCTGCGGACGAGGTGCTCGGTGAAGCGGACTTGCTCGCCACCGCACGGCTCACGATGCCGTGGCCGCTCGCCCTCCTGAAGCGCCTCATCGCCGCAGGTCGCCTGCCTGAGGGGACGACCGCGCGCACCCTCGACGAGGTGAGCTCTGTTCTAAGCGGCGACTGACTGGAGCGCTCAGCGATTGGTGTAGACCCGGCCAGGTCTGGTCGTGCCGAAGAGCTCGCTCACGGTGACGAGGGTGTAGCCGCGGCGTTGGAGCTCGGTGGCGATCCGGGGGGCCGCCTTCACGGTCGGGGCGTGGATGTCGTGCATGAGGATGATCGACCCGGGCCGCGCGCCCTTCACGGCCCGGCTCACCGTGATCGGAGTGCTTCGAGACTGCCAGTCGAGGGTGTCGACATCCCACATGATGACCGAGAGTCCGTGACGTGCCGCGATCTGGTCGGTCCGTGCATCCCGATCACCGTAGGGAGGTCGCATGGTTCGCACCGACGGTCCCACCAGCGCCCGCAGGGCCCGGGTGTTGGCGCCGATTTCGCGCTCGGCCACCGATGGAGCGATCTTCGTCAGCTCCGGGTGCGTCATCGTGTGGGCGCCGATCTCCATGCCGGGGATGGCCGCGATCGCTTTGACCGCACGCGGGTCCTCGCTCACCATCCGGCCGACCATGTAGAAGGTGGCCTTCGCACCGCGGGCGTGGAGCTGGCGGGCGAGACCTACCGAATACGGCCCGGGGCCGTCGTCGAAGGTCAGTGCCACGCACTTGGCCTTGCGGCAGTCGGTCGGCGGGGGCGGGGGCGTGGGCTGTGGTCGGTTGGCCTTCGCGAGCCCGCCGGGAAGAGTCGCCTTTGACGCGATCGGGCGCCACAGGTCGCGCACTGGCCGCGGTTTAGTCGGGGTCGCCTTGCCTCCGGGGGCATCGGCGGCGGTGACCGGCGCCTTGGCGACGGCCGGGACGTGGGGGCTGGCCTCGGCCGCGCTAGACGTGGCGGTCACCACGGCGAGCGCGAGGGTCACCGCGAGCGCGGTGGCATGGCTTAGACGCACAGCCAATCCTCTTCAATCACCATGGGAGACAACACAACCGGACCACGTCGGGCCCTACCCTGCGTAAGCGTAGCCGGTTCGGTCAGCGGCTGTAGTACGCCCGGCCCGGCCGGGTCGAGCCCAAGAGTTCGCTCACCGTGACGAGGTGGAATCCGCGTCGCTGGAGCGCGTTCACGATGCCCGGTACCGCGCGCACGGTCGACGGGTGGATGTCGTGCATGAGGATGATCGAACCCGCACGAGCACCACTGAGCGCACGCTGGGTGGTGATCGCGGTGCTCCGGTTCCGCCAGTCCTCGGTGTCGACATTCCACAGGACCTCGGCGAGGCGCGCTTGCTTGGCGATGTGGTCGACGCGCGCGTTGCGAGCTCCGTATGGCGGGCGGACGAGGCGGACCGGGCGACCGCTCAGTCGCGTCAGTTGTTGCCGGTTGGTGACCATTTCGGCGCGGATCGCGGAGTCAGAGAGACCGGTCAACTGGCGGTGGGTCATCGTGTGGGCACCGATCTCCATCCCGCGCGTCCGCGCGACCTTCCGCACGGTCTGCGGACGGGCCTTGGCGCTCGAGCCGAGCATGAAGAAGGTGGCGTGAGCCCCCTTCGCGTGCAAGGCCTTCACGACCCGCTCGGTCCCGGGCCCAGGACCGTCGTCGAAGGTCAGCGCGATGCACTTGACCCGAGCGCAGTTCACCCGCTTCGTGCCCGGCCGCGGCTTCGGGCGCGCTGCGGCCGGTTGACGGTGCTGCACGCTCGGAGCCGCCGAGATGGCGGGAGTAGTCGTAGGCGCCGGTCCGGCCTGAGCAACGCCCGGGGCGGCGCCAGCAAGAGCGGCGCAGAGCGCGGCAATGGCGATGGCAGTGGGGGTGATTCGGCGCATGGCAGGACTCATTTCCGGGCAGGCGTCAGCGACGCGTGGGGTGATCGGAGGGGACCGGGCGCTCGCGCGTCGCCGGTCACCTTCTATGACGCCGCGGCCTCGAATCCGGTTGGTGCCCAGGTGAGTTCTCCGGCTCGGAGAAGACGAGGAGAGCTTCATTGCTTGGCGTGACGGTGATATTTGCGCCTCGCACGCGGGCCATGGAGGCAAGTCTGTTTCCTCCGACGCCGAGCTGCTCGAGTTCGAGGTCGTCATGGACGTCCAGCCGTGCTCCTAATCCACTTCGGGTGGAGGGTTCGACCGGTCATAGCCGTCACGAATCTCCAGCTGAGGGCGCGGCACCGCGAAAAGTCTCCACGCCAGGGCTCAGCCGCGAAACGGGATGGCACAGCCCTGGCCGCCGACAGGGGTGCGGCTCGCCCGTCCATCCGCGCTGCTGGAGCAAGGCCGCGATATCACCCCGTCATGACCGCCATGCAGGGCGGGGCGCTCAGCTCGTCGGGACGTTGTCCTCGATGTCAGCGAGCCAGCGCGTACCCACCGCGTCGGATGGCATCCGCCAGTCACCGCGCGGCGAGAGGGTGCCGCCGGAGAGGACCTTCGGGCCATTGGGCAGGGCCGAACGCTTGAACTGATTGGCGAAGAAGCGTCGGACGAAGACCTCCAGCCAGTGGCGAATCGCGGGGAGGTCATACTCCGGGCGGGAATCCTGCGGGAAGCCGGGCGGCCACTCGCCCTGCTCGGCGTGGGCCCAAGCGTGCTCGGCGAGGAAGGCGATCGTCGCCGGCCGGGTCCCGCGCCGCAGGACGTGGTGCAAGGTGAAGTCGTGCAGGGCGTAGGGCCCGATCGTCCCCTCGGTCGATTGCGGCTTCTCGTCCCCCGTCGTCGGGACGAGTTCCGGGGTGATCTCCGTATCGAGGATCGAGGCGAGGACATCACCGGTCGCGCTGTCGTACTGCCCGGAGGAGATGACCCAGCGGATGAGGTGCTGCATCAAGGTCTTGGGAACTCCGGTGTTGACCGCGTAGTGACTCATCTGGTCACCGACACCGTAGGTGCACCACCCGAGTGCCAACTCCGAGAGATCGCCCGTGCCGAGGACCAGACCCCCGCGCTGATTCGCGATGCGGAAGAGGTAGTCGGTGCGCAGACCCGCCTGCACATTTTCGAAGGTGACGTCGTAGACCGAGCGGTCGTGGTCCGCGTCGGGGTCGAGGCCGAAGGGGTGGCCCATGTCTTTGAGCATCTGCAGCGCCGCCGGACGGATGTCGATCTCCTCGAAGGTCACCCCGAGTCGCTGCGAGAGCTCGGTGGCGTTGGACTTCGTGTGGGCGCTCGTCGCGAAGCCCGGCATGGTGATCGCGATGATGTCGGTGCGAGGGCGCTCCAGTCGGTCCATCGCCTTGGCCGCGACGAGCAGGGCTTGGGTGGAGTCCAGGCCACCCGAAACGCCGATCACGATCTTCGGGGACCAGGTGTCGGTCGCGATGGCACGCAGCCGCTGCTCCAGCCCACTGACCTGGATGTTGTAGGCCTCGTAGCAATCCTGGGCGAGGCGCTCGGGGTCATCCGGGACGAAGGGGAAGCGATCCACTTGCCGCATCAGCCCGAGATCGCCGGTCGGGGCATCGAGGACGAAACCCTCGACCCGGAACCCGCGGACCTGCTCATCGTGCGCCCGGCGACAGTCATCGAAGGTGCCCTGGCGCAGGCGCTCCTGGATGAGTCCGCCGAGGTCGACGTCGGCGATCGAGGACCGTGGGCCGGCGGGGAAGCGCTCCGATTCCGCGAGGAGGGTGCCCGTCTCGTAGATCATGGTCTGTCCATCCCAGGACAGGTCGGTGCTCGACTCCCCTTCGCCCGCAGCGGCATAGACATACGCGGCGAGGCAGGTCGTGGACTGCGCCCGGCAGAGCAGGTGGCGCTTGTCCGCCTTCGCCACCGTGATGGGACTCCCCGAGAGGTTGACGAGGACGGTTGCTCCGGCGAGCGCAGCCTGCGAACTCGGCGGGATCGGGACCCAGAGGTCCTCGCAGACCTCGACGTGGATCCGCAGATCGGGGAGGTCCTCGGCGGCGAAGATCAGGTCCGGCCCGAAGGGGACGAGGTCGCCAGCGAGGGATCCGGCGCTCGGGCCGAAGGTGAAGTCGTTGGGCTCGCGGTCACCACTGCGCTGGTCATCGCCCGGTGCGAAGTGGCGCCGCTCGTAGAACTCGCGGTACGTCGGCACGTAGGACTTGGGGGAGATCCCAAGCACGACGCCGCGATGGATCACGACCGCGCAGTTAAAGAGCCGGTTGCCGTGCCGGAGAGGGGCGCCGACCACCACGACGGGCAGCAGGTCCGCAGTCTCGTCCGCGAGCGCCCCGATGGCGCCTTCGACGTCACGGAGCAGGACGTCTTGCAGGAAGAGGTCATCGATCGCGTAACCGGAGAGGCTGAGCTCCGGGAAGACCGCGAGCGCCACCCCCTTCGCGTCGAGCTCGCGGACCATCGTCGCGATGGCGCTGGCATTGGCGAAGGGGTCGACCTGCTGGACCGGCAGGGTGCACGCCGCGATGCGGGCGAAGCCGTGACGGTAGAGGTTCGCAAAGTCCGCTCGCGCCTGGTCGCTCATGGCGCCGAGCCTAGCCCCGCGATGCTCAGGTGAGACGGTCGGCGCGAGCGGGACGGGGCCGCCGGCTGCGCCCGCTCGACGCGGCGACCTCGGTCAGGATCTGCACCGCGCGGCGGGCCGCCGGGTTGGCCTGCCCGGTGGGGGAGGTCAGCACGACAATGTCGCGCACGGGACTGGGCTCGGTGAGGTGGACTCGACGAACCGAGCGGGCGATACCGCGGCTCGCGAGGTCGGTCACGACGGTGATGCCCACGCCCGCTGCCACGAAGGCGATCGCGGAGTAGTGATCCTGCGCCTCGATCGCGAAACGCGGCGTGAAGCCGGCCGCCCGGCAGGCCCGTAACAAAATCGAGTGGGTGACCCCGGCGGCGATGTCATTGCTGATCCAGGTCTCGTCGGCGAGTTCGGCCATCGCGACGCGGCGGCGCCGGGCGAGCGAGTGGTCGACCGGGAGGAGTGCGACGAAGGGGTCAGTGACGAGCGGTGTGACGTGGTGCCCAGGGCGAATCGAGGAGGCCGGGTCATCGGGGACGATGTCGATGTCGACCGGTGGGCCATCGCCCGGGGCGAAGGCCTCGGTGAGGACGAGTTGCAAGGTGAGGTCTGGCATCTCGGTGAGCAACTGCCGGGCGAGGCGCGGCATCCACGCCGATCCGGCCGAGGAGAAGTAGCCGATCGAGAGCGATCCCTTGGTCCCGTCGCGCAACTCATCGACCACCGAGTCCACCCGGCGCACCTCCGCGAGCAGCCCTTCGCTCTCGCGAGCGAGCGTGTGAGCGGCCGCCGTCGGCTCGATTCCGCGTCCGCGGCGCTCAAAGAGGGTGAGGCCCGTCTCCTTTTGCAGTGCAGACATGTGTTGACTGACGGCAGAAGATGTCATGCCGAGATGGCTCGCGGCGGCACTCATTGAGCCAGATGCCATGACAGACAGGAAGATTCGCAGCCTGGAGGGGTCGATCACCCCTCCAGAATACCTAAGCAGCGCTTAAAGGTCATTAAGAAAAAGCAACTTGTCCTTTAGGAACGCGGCGAGGACGATTAATCACATGAACTGGTACAGCGCCTGGATGAACACCGTGATTGACCGCCGCATTTGGACCGCCCGCCACACCGGTGCCGGCTACGACGCCGACATGAAGCGGATGGCCGCCGAACTGAACGTCATGGGCCAAGACGACAAGGCGTCCCGCCTTCGTCGGGCCCGTAAGACCATCGTCTCCCCCGCCCGCAAGGAGTCGCTCGCGAAGTACCCGAGCCACCAGGTCTCGATGGCCGACCGCCACCACGCCAACCTCTCCAGCCGCTGACGACCACCCTTCGCCCTTCGGGCTAAGACCTGGGTCATCCAGCCAGGCTGCGTCGCACCATCTCTCAGGGACGAAACGCGAGTTCACGCGTTTCGTCCCTGACGCGTATCCGGGGGTGTGACCGAGCGCACCACCATTTCTCCAGCGCGCCACCCCCCTGGGGGTACTCCATCGACCGGCGGAGGGCTAGCGTCGGGCGATGTGACCCCTCAGGCGGTAGTTGACCCTGCGCGGGCGATCCTTGATGCCGCCGGTCGGCTCGATCAGGTGGCCCTACGCTCCTCCCTCGACGCCGCGGTGGACCAGTTCGGGGTCACCGCCGCTGTGACCGAGGTGATGATCCCCGCCCTGCACCGCATCGGTGAGGACTGGGCGAGTGGGCGACTGGGGGTCATGCACGAGCATCTGCTCTCCCGAGCGATCGCGACCGAACTCGATCGGCGCTCGAGCTACGAGCCGACCGCTAGCGCCCGGACCGCGCTGCTGGCGTGCCCTCCACGAGAACTGCACGATCTGCCTCTCCTCATGGCGTCCCTGCTCCTCCAGGAGCGAGGCTGGTCTACGGTCGTGCTTGGCGCGAGTACCCCGTGGCCCGCGATCGGGAGTGCGCTGCGCACGGTCAGGCCCGATGTGTGCATCCTCGCCGCGACCAGGCCGACGGCCTTCGCCGCCAATCTGACGGCGGTCGGCCAACTCGCTCGCCGCGCCCCGGTCTACCTCGGTGGTCCCGCCTCGACGCGGGTCGAACAGACCGTAGAGGACGTCCATGTCCTGCCGCTCGACCTCGCCGACGCCGTGACCTATCTCGACACCGTCGCCCTTCCCGCGCACGGTTAAGGTCGAGTATGGATAGTGGGTCTCCCCGGCGCGGGCCGATCGCCGAACTCAAAGCCTTCGGGCACGCCGCGCTGATCAACCCGGTCCCACGTGATCACTCCGAGCCGGACTCCGCCTTCCGCCGACGCCGGATCGTCGCCGGGATCACGCTGGTGCTCGGCGCTGCCGTCCTCGCCTTCTCCCTTCGCCTGCAGCCGGGCGACCCTCGCTTCTACGTCTCGACGGTGATCTTGGCGGTCGTCTGGGGTGGCGGAGCCTTCGCCTCGGGTCGGCTCCACCTTGGCCATGCGCACACCCGGGAAGGGGGGACCGACCGGCCGTACGTCCAAGCCTTCATCCTGGGCTTCGCCCTGCTTGGCCTCTTCCTCCTCGGGGCGTTCGTCGTCGCGAAGGTTCCCGCATTGAGGGGGCCGGTCGACGGGCTGCTCGACCACGCGCGGTTTGGCTCGTTGCCCTTCGTCATCGCGATCACGGCGATCAACGGGATCGCCGAGGAGCTGTACTTCCGCGGCGCTCTTTATGCGGCGGTCGGTCGCAAACACGCCGTGGCCATCACGACCATCGCCTACACCCTCGCGACCTTCGCGACCGGCAACCCGATGCTGGCGTTTGCCGCCGCCCTGCTCGGGCTGCTCGTTGGTCTCCAACGCCGCGTCACCGGCGGCATCCTCGGCCCGATCATCACGCACCTCGTGTGGTCGCTCGGGATGCTCCTCCTCCTGCCCCCGCTATTCAACCTCCTCTAAGAAGCGAGTCGATCGATGGCACCATCAGGCCCTACCGCCTCGAATCCTGGCCGAGCGCTGGTCACCGGCGTCACTGGATATATCGGATCGCGGCTCGTCCCGGTCCTGCTCGACGCGGGCTGGGAAGTCTCGGTTCTCACCCGCTCGGCGAGCCGCGTCGCGAAGGCTCCCTGGCGCGACCAGGTGGATGTGATCGAGGCCGACGCGACGGATACGGCGTCCCTCGCTCGCGCGATGGACGGCGTCGATGTCGCGTACTACCTCCTCCACTCGATGGATGGGAAGGGCGATTACCGCCGCCGGGACCGCCAGATGGCCTACGGGTTCGCCGATGCGGCGACCGAGGCAGGCGTGCGGCGAATTGTCTACCTCGGCGGCGTGCGTCCGCCGGGAGATCTCAACGACATGAGTGAGCACCTCGCCTCCCGGGCGGAGGTCGGGGAAATCTTCCTCGCGAGCGAAGTGCCCGCGGCCGTCGTGCAGGCGGCAGTGATCCTCGGGACGGGGTCGGCATCCTTCGAGATGCTCCGGCATCTCACGACGCGCCTGCCGGCGATGATCACGCCGAAGTGGCTCAACAACACGATTCAGCCCATCGCCGTTGACGATGTCCTCGCCGCCCTGACGGCCGCCGCCGACCTGCCGCCCGAGCACAACCGGACCTTCGATATCGGAGGGCCTGACGTCCTCACCTATGGCGACCTCATGCAGGCCTACGCGAAGACCGCTGGCTTGCGACCTCGGGTCATCGTCACCGCACCCGTCCTCACGCCGCGCCTCGCGAGCCTGTGGGTTGGGCTGGTCACCCCGGTCCCGACCGGCGTCGCGCAGCCGCTCGTCGGCTCCCTGATCCATAACGCCGTCTGCTCGGAAGACGACCTCGCCACCCTGCGGCCGGAACTGGCTGGCCGGCTTGGTGTCCGCGACGCCATCCGGCTCGCCCTTCGCGACCCGGCTGGCCTCGATGGTGAGGGGGCTAATGGCGGGCTCCCCGCGAGCGTGAGTTGGCCGACGGATCCGGACTGGGCAGGGCCACAGAGTTGGCTCCACCAGGTCCTTGGCGCCAGCGGACGAAGGGGGCAGTGATGATCGCCTGGATCGGACAGGGCGTGGTCGCGGCGGTGGTCTTTGGGGTGCTCGACTGGCTGTGGCTAGGCAAGATCGGCCGCCCGCTCTATGACAAGCACCTCGGGTCGATGCTGGCGGACAAGCCGAACATGACGGCGGCACTCCTCTTCTATGTCATCTTCATCGCCGGCCTCGTCCACTTCGTCATCCACCCCGCCGTCGCCGATGGGGGCGTCCCGAAAGCGCTGTTGCAGGGGGCGATCTTTGGCCTGGTCACCTACGCGACCTGGACCCTGACGAACCTCGCGGTCCTCGAGGGCTTCCCGTCCGCGCTGGTGCCGATCGATCTGGCCTGGGGCGTCGTGATCAGTGCCAGCACGGCGGCGGCGACGGTTGCCGTGGCGCGGGTGGTCCCCCTTCTCCAGTGACCGACCGCGACGCGACACAATGACGGGCATGGCAGATACCCCGAGCAGACGCACCGCGGTCATCGGGTCGGGGGTTTCGGGGCTGACCAGCGCGTACCTGCTGAGAAGCCGTGATCGGGTGACGCTCTACGAGGCCGACTCGCGCCTCGGCGGGCACGCCCACACCCATGCGCTGACGAGCGTCGATGGTGAGCCGCTCGGGATCGATTCCGGCTTCATCGTGCACAACGAGCGCACCTACCCAAACCTGCTGCGCCTCTTCGCCGAGCTCGACATCCCGCGCCAGCCGACGGTGATGTCGATGAGCATCAGCGTGGCCGATGAAGGCCTTGAGTACGCCGGGGGCTCGGGCGCGGGGGGCATCTTCGCGCAGCGCCGCAACCTCCTGCGCCCGAGGTTCGTGCGGATGCTCACCCAGGTCAAGCGCTTCCACCGCCTGGCCGAGCGCTTCCTCGCTACGAGCGATGACAGCGACCTGACGATGTACGGCGATTGGCTTGCCGCGCATGGGTTCTCTGACGACTTCGTCCGCTGGTACGCGATGCCGCTGGTCGCCTGCGTCTGGTCCTCGGGTTCGCAAACCTCGATGCGATACCCGGCGCGCAGCCTCTTCACCTTCCTCGAACGGCACGGCATGTTGACCGTCACCGGATCGCCCCAGTGGTACACGGTCTCCGGCGGATCGCAGACCTACGTCCGGGCGGTGGAGGCGGCACTGATCCGCGCCGGGGCAACGATCAAGGTTGGAGCGGCGGTCACCGGCGTCGCGCGCCCAGTGAGTGGCGGGGTGGTGATCACCGATGAGTCCGGGAGTCAGGAGTCGTTTGATCGGGTCGTCATCGCGACCCATGGGGACCAGGCCCTGCGGATGCTGGAGGACCCGAGCCCGGTCGAGCGCGAGGTGCTCGGCGGCTTCCACTACTCGATCAACCACGCGGTCCTTCACACCGACGACTCCCTGCTGCCTCGGAGCGAGCGGGCGCGGGCGAGTTGGAACTACCGCGTCCCGGGCCGCGACGTAGATGCTCCTCCGGTCGTCACCTACTGGATGAACCAGCTCCACGACCTGCCGAAGGAGGAGCGTCCCTACCTCGTCACCCTCAACGGCGGCGACCTCATCGATCCCTCGAAGGTCATCGCCGAGATGGATTACACGCACCCCATCTACGACGGTCCGGCGCTGCGGGCGCAGCGGCGCCTGGGGGAGTTGACGTCGTCAACGACGGCGTACGCGGGGGCGCACCACGGATGGGGCTTCCACGAGGACGGCTGCCGCTCGGGGGTCGAGGCGGCCGCGGCCTTCGGCGCGGGCTGGGGCGTCGATCCGTGACCGCGACCGCGCTGCGGGTGACTCCGCCTGAGGTCCCCGCGCTCGTCGTCGGGAAGGTGAGCCACGCGCGGCGGGCTCCGGTGGAGCACCGCTTCGTCTATCGCCACCACGCCTGGCTCGTCGACCTGCCCGATCGCGACGAGAGGGAGCCTGCGGAGCGAGCCCTCGGGTCCTGGACGGGGCCGAGCGCGCTGCTGCGCCGCGGAGTGCGCTTCGACCCGGCGGACCACCTGGATGCCGGACGTCTCGGGGGCGGGATCCGGGGCGATCTGGGGCGCTATCTCGCGCGGCGTGGCATCGAGCTGCACGCGAGCGACCGCGTGCTGATGCTCGCCCAACCCCGATCCGCGGGCTACGTCTTCAACCCCTTAAGCGTCTACTGGGTGATCACGACCGACAGCGTCGTGCGCGCCATCGTCGCCGAAGTCCACAACACCTACGGTGAGCGCCACGCCTACCTGCTTGATCCCGACGCGGAAGGGCGCAGCGAGACCGATAAGGCCTTCTACGTTTCCCCCTTCAACGATGTCGAAGGGCGCTACCGGATCCGCACGACCCTGCGTCCCGACCGGGTCGCGGTGAGCATCGCGCTCGAGACCGACGACGGCCCCCTCTTCTCCGCCTCGGTAAGCGGGCGACCTGCAAGACTCACCCCAGCCCGGCTCGCGAGAGTCCGGCTCACTCAACCCGGCGGGTCCTACCGCACTCAGGCCTTGATCCGCGCGCACGGGATCTGGCTGTGGCTGCGGCGCCTGCCGGTGCGAGTCCGCCCTAGCCATGACGAGGAGTCCGTCCGGTGACCACGATCAGCCAGCCCATCTGCCTGCGGCGACCGTCGCTGGAGAAGTGGTGCCTGCGGCGGTACCTCGCCCAGGCGATCGTCGGTCGGGTCCTCGCGCGGGTCCCGGTGCGCGTCGTGCTGCCCGGCGGTCGGGCGATGGGCAGCGATGACCCGCGACTGCCGGAGATTGAGATCGTCGACGAGATCGCGGCCTTCGAGCGCCTCGCCCATCACCCGAAGATCGGGCTCGGCGAGGCCTACATGGCCGGGGAGTGGCGCGCCGCCCCAGGTACCGATCTCGTCGAGGTGCTGCAACCCTTCGCCGAACGCATGACCTCGGCGATCCCGCCGAGCCTGCTGCGGATGCGCGGGGTCGTCGACCGGGCGATCCCCCGTGGCCACCGCAACACGCTCGCGGGCTCACGGCGCAATATCGAGGCGCACTATGACCTCAGCAATGACCTCTTCGAAGCCTTCCTCGACCCGAGCCTGATGTACTCCAGCGCCCTCTTCGACGACACGACGCCGTGGGCGGAGCAGTCGCTCGAAGAGGCGCAGTATCGCAAGGTCGGGCGGGTGCTCGACCTCGCGCGAGTGGGCGAAGGGAGTCGCGTCCTGGAGATCGGCACCGGGTGGGGGGCCCTCGCGATCGAGGCCGCCCGCCGTGGGGCGCAGGTCACGACACTCACGCTCTCCCGGGAGCAGGCCGCGCTCGCGCAGGAGCGGATCGACGCGGCCGGCCTCACCGACCGGATCGACGTGCGGATCGAGGACTACCGCGAATCCACCGGTCAGTACGACGCGGTGGTCTCGGTCGAGATGATCGAGGCGGTCGGTGAGGAGTATTGGCCGGCCTACTTCGCGACCATCGACGAGCGCCTCGCGCCGGGTGGGGTCGCGGTGATCCAGGCGATCCTGATGGCGCACGAGCGCTACCTCGCGACCCGGCGCTCCTATGGGTGGATTCAAAAGCACATCTTCCCGGGCGGACTGATCCCGTCCGAGCAGGCGATCGAGGAAGTCTGCGCCGAGCACACCTCCCTTCGCCTCACCGACTCGGCCACCTTCGGGCAGCACTACGCGCACACCCTGCGGCGCTGGCGGCAACGGTTCGACGAGCAGTGGCCGCAGATCGCCGGGCATGGCTTCGATGAGGAGTTCCGGCGGAAGTGGGAGTTCTACCTCGCGTACTGCGAGGCCGGTTTCGCCGCGGGTTACCTCGACGTCGCCCACCTCACCCTGACGCGTTAACTGTCGGTGGGCGCGGTTATATCCGCGGCGCTTGGCGATAACCGGTGCGCTAGTTGACGCGGGCCGCATAAGAAGGGGGTCTCCCGTCGCGTGGTGCGAGCGGGAGACCCCCTTCTTAAGAGGCGGCGCTGATCAGGCGCTGGCGCCCGGGCCGGACTTGCCCTCCATCACCGCGGCGCGTCCTGCCTCCAGCCGCGCGACCGGGACGCGGAAGGGGGAGCAGGAGACGTAGTCCAGGGCGTGGTCGTGGAAGAAGTGGATCGACTCGGGGTCGCCACCGTGCTCACCACAGACACCGGTCTTGAGCTCGGGCTTGACCGAGCGACCGCGCTGGACGCCCGCGTCGACGAGCGAGCCAACACCGAACTGGTCGAGCGTCTCGAAGGGGGAGATCGTGAGGACTCCGTTGTTGTAGTAATCGGTGAAGAATTCGGTCTCCACGTCATCGCGGCTAAAGCCCCACGTGGTCTGGGTGAGGTCGTTGGTGCCAAAGGAGAAGAAGTCCGCCGACCGCACGATCCGGTGAGCAGTCATCGCGGCGCGAGGGAGCTCGATCATGCACCCGATCGGCAGGTCGAGGGTGACGCCCGCGTCCTTCCCGACCTCCGCGAGGATCGCCTCGGCCTCTTCGCGGACGAGTTCCAACTCCCGGACCGAACCGACGAGCGGGACCATGATCTCCGGCTGCGGGTCCAGGCCCTTGCCGCGCAGTTCGACGACGGCCTCGGCAATCGCGCGGATCTGCAGCGCGAAGAGGCCGGGGAACTTCAGGCCGAGACGCACGCCGCGCAGGCCCAGCATCGGGTTCTGCTCGTGGGTCGCGCGCACGGCCTCGAGGACCTCGCGATCCCGGTCGACCTCAGGGCCGGACTCGCCCCGCTCCTCGGCCAGCGCCACCTTGACCGACAGGTCGGTGATGTTCGGGAGGAACTCGTGCAGCGGCGGGTCGATCAGCCGGATCGTCGTGGGCAGACCGTCCATCACGGTCAGCAACTCGACGAAGTCGGCGCGCTGCAGCGGGAGCAACTCGTCGAAGGCGGCCTGCCGGTCCGCGTCGTCCTTGGCGAGGATGACCCGCTCGATGAAGACGCGGCGCTCACCGAGGAACTGGTGCTCGGTACGGCAGAGGCCAATGCCCTCGGCGCCACGGGCGCGGGCGCGCTGGGCGTCTTCACCGGTGTCGGCGTTGGTGCGCACCCGCAGGCGGCGGCGGTTGTCGGCGTGGGTCAGCAGCCGGTCGACGGCCTCAACGAGCTCGCGGACCTCTTCGTCCTGGCCGACCTGCTCCATCGCGGCGTCCATGCCCTCGGCGATGTAGGTCATCACCGGGGAGTCGACGACCGAGACATCGCCGAGGAAGACCTCGCCGGTCTTGCCGTCGATCGCGATGACGTCACCGGCGTTGATGACCCGCTCGCCGACGCGGATCTCCTGCTTCGGGACATCGACGGCGAGTTCGTCGGCGCCGACGACCGCGCACATGCCCATGCCGCGGGCGACGACGGCGGCGTGGGAGGTCTTGCCACCGCGCGCGGTGAGGACACCGGCGGCAACGACCATGCCCGGCAGGTCCTCGGGAGAGGTCTCCCGGCGCACCAGGATCACATCGGCGCCAGCCTCGGTCCGCGCGATTGCCGTGGCGTTATCGAAGACGACCTCGCCGACGGCGGCACCCGGGGAGGCGCCCATCCCGACCGCGAGGAGGTCGCGCTCGGCGTCCTTGTCGAACTGGGGGAAGAGGAGTTGGTTCAGCTGGTCCCCGGTCACCCGCTCGAGGGCCTCGTCCATCGTGATCAGTTGCTCATCGACGAGCTGGGTCGCGACGCGGAAGGCGGCGGCAGCGGTGCGCTTGCCGACGCGGGTCTGCAGCATCCAAAGGTGCCCGCGCTCGATCGTGAACTCGATATCGCAGAGGTCCCGGTAGTGGGTCTCGAGGCGACGCATCGCCTGGCGCAGTTGACGGTACGACGTCGGGTCGAGCCGCTCGAGGTCGGCGAGGGCGAGGGTGTTGCGGATCCCGGCGACGACATCTTCGCCCTGCGCGTTCGGCAGGTAGTCGCCGTAAACGCCCGAGTGACCGCTCGCGGGGTCACGGGTGAAGCAGACGCCGGTGCCAGAGCCCTCGCCGAGGTTGCCGAAGACCATCGCCTGGACGTTGACGGCGGTGCCGAGGTCGTCCGGGATGCGCTCGCGGCGACGGTAGATCCGGGCCCGCTCGGTGTTCCAGGACTTAAAGACGGCCTCGATGGCCTGGTCGAGCTGTTCGCGCGGGTCTTGGGGGAAGGGGGCGCCGGACTCGCGCTCGACGATCTGCTTGTACTCCTCGACGATGCGCTGCAGGTCGAGGACGCCGAGGTCGATATCGCTTTGCGCTCCGACGAGTTCCTTGCGGGCGTCGAGCGCGTCGGAGAAGAGGTCGGAGTCGATGTCGAGCACCGTCTTGCCGAACATCTGGATCAGGCGGCGGTAAGAGTCCCACGCGAAGCGCTCGTCGCCGGAGAAGCGGGTGAGGGCCTGGACCGTCTGGTCGTTGAGGCCGACATTCAAGACGGTCTCCATCATGCCCGGCATGGAGAACTTCGCCCCCGAGCGCACCGAGAGGAGCAGCGGCTCGTCCTTGCTGCCGACCCGGCGACCGATCTGGTCCTCGACGCCGCGTAGGCAACGGGTCACTTGGACGCGCACCTGGGCGGGGACCTCACCGGTCTTTAGGTACTCGCGGCAGGCATCGGTCGAAATGGTGAAACCGGGCGGGACTGGCAGCCCCATGTTGACCATCTCGGCGAGGTTGGCCCCCTTCCCGCCAAGCAGATCCTTCTGGTCGCGGTTTCCCTCGCTGAACATGTAGACGTACTGCGTCATGCCGGCAGGCACCTTTCCTCGGCGTCATCGCCCGTGTGACCGCGGGTCGCGCCGCGGCCTCGCGGGTGCGCAGGCAGGTGTGCGCACTGGCTCTTATCTTGCCACTGCGTCGTCGGCCGTTACCCGGCGGTTCGGGAGGGCGGAAGGGGGGCTGATCTCAGCGGGATGTGCCGAGCGCCGTGAGGGCTTCGCCGCTCAGCCGCTGGGTGGTCCACTCATCCATCGGGACGGCGCCGATCGAGCGGTAGAAGGCGAGCGAGGGCTCGTTCCAGTTGAGGACCGTCCAGTCGAGGCGCGGATAGCCCCGCTCGACGCAGATCGAGGCGAGCGTCGCGAGCAGGTCTTTGCCGATACCGCTCCCTCGGTGCGCCGGGTCGACGTAGAGGTCTTCGAGCCACACGCCGTTGCGCCCGGTCCAGGTGGAGAAGGTGAGGAACCACAGGGCGATCCCAAGCAGGCGACCGTCGCCCCCTTCGGCCGGCTCCGCGACGTGGGTCCAGGCGGTGGGATGGCCATCGGTGGGGAAGAGGACGCGGTGCAGGTCCTCTTCGCTCGCTTCGACGGCATCCGGCTCGCGCTCGTAGGTCGCCAGTTCGCGGATGAGGCGCAGGATCTCGGGGACATCGCGCGGCTCGGCCGGGCGGATCACGAAGGAACTCACGCGGGTCATCATGACTCATCCGAAGGGCGCGCCCGGATCCGCCACCGCGGGAGGTCAGGGGAGCCAGGTATCTCCGAAGAGGATGAAGCCGCGCATCTGCGGATGATCGCGATGCATGGCGGAGAGCGCGGAGGCGGCATCGACCCCGCTGGCGAGAGCCCGGTGATAACCGATCATCGCCTCGGAGGCGGTGGCGTCGTCCACCGGGGTCACCGATGCGAGCACGCTGCGCACCCCGAGATGGTGCAGCGCAGCGGTGAGGCCGAGCGCCTCATCCCCGGGCCGTACCCGGGAGCGTCCGACATCGCAACACGACAAGACGACATGCTCCGAGCCCAGGACCGACGGGAGTTCGTGAGCGAAGGTCGGCCCATCGGCGAGGCGCAGCGAGGCAAACATCGGATTCTGCTCCTCATGCGTGCCATGGGCCGCGAGGTGGACGAGGCGGGCCTCGTGAAGGGCGTGCGCCAGGTGCTCCCCCGTGGCGTGCCCGGCAGGCTGAGGTGTCCCCCAGACATCGGCCACCGCGGCACACTCGGCCGAGGCGCCGAGCGGTCCGGGTCCGGAGAGGGTGACGACGGACTGCGGCGGTGGATCATCGTGAGGCGCCCCGACAGCCCACCGCGTCGCCGATGCGATCACGGCGAACGGACGGGCCGCGAGGCTCGGGAGGCACCCCCACGGCAGCGAGGCGAGGGTCGGGGTTGGTTCGATGAGGACCAGGTGATCTGCGGGAAGGTCCGGGATAAGCACGGCGAGGGCATCGGCGTCGTCACGCACAGCTGCGATGACCCGGTCGGACAGTCCAGGAACGTGGTGGGTCAAGGCCGCGGCCCGGGCGTCGCCGATGAGTTGCTCGGCGAGCTCGCGCCACTCGTCCGTGGGGCCGAGGGTCGCCAGATCGATCGAGTTCGGCGTCACCGTGAGCCGGTGGAGGTCGCCATCGGTGTCGACAAACGAGACGAGGGCGGCGCGGCGCATCGCCAGGTGTCCCCTCGCGGCGGCCAGGTCGAGGGGGCTCGTCAGGGGGGCTGTGCTGGGGTCTGACTCGCGCTCGAGGACATCGGACCACCGCAGGGTTTCGATCCGTTCGCGCAGCGCGGCGATCTCGCGACGGTGCGCGGACGTGTCATCGCCGGGGCCGACGGTGAGCGCGCGCCGGAGGTGGCTGATCAACCGAGCCGTCCGCGGGCTGGGCCCCTCCCCCTGGCCCTGGGACGAAAAGGACCGGGCCCGCCACCGTTGCGTCGCAGCGAAGAAGGCGATCGGGTCGTTGTCTCGGCGCGCTGCCGCGAGATCGAGCCTGGCCGCGCGCCGGGCATGGATGGCAAGGGCGGCCCGAGTCTCCAGCCCAGTGACCGCGCCCTGTCGGACAGCGAGCAGGTTCGAGGCCCGCTGAGCGACCTCCCGACTGGCCTCACGCTCACCCCCGGCCTGCGCGACCAGCATCTCCAGATGGCAGCGGGCCAACACCTCGGCCGTGCCGTGAGGCGGGCGCGCCAGGAGATCGGCGAGGTCGGCCCGGGCCTGCTCGAGGTCGCCCGCGGCGACCTGCGCTTCGATCCGGACGGCGAGGAGGTCGCTGAACCAGGGTCGGGTCGGTTCCCAGGAGCGCTTGAGCCGATCCGTGAGGTCGAGGGCCGGGGCCAGGTCTCCGGTCAGCACGTCGATCCACGCCCGGGAAAGCAAGGCGCGTTCGGTCGAGTCGCGGGCGGCCCGGCCCGCTAACGATTCAATCGCCCGGTCGGCCCAAGAGCGAGCGCGCGGGTAGTCCTCACGCACGAGGGCGCACCGCGCGAGGTCGGCGAGGACATCGGCGTGGACGATCGGCTGGCCGTCATGCTCGGCGCGGTGGAGGGCCTGCTCCAAGAGTCGGGCCGCCCGCTCGATCAGGCCGGCATCGACCAACACGAGCGCTCGATCGAGGTCCGCGCGGGCCCGCGAGACGGCGGTCGGGAGGGCGGCCGCTTCGTCCATGAGCCGCAGTGCGAGGGGGAGGTCATCGGCGACATAGGCGACGCACCCCAGGTTGTGCCGTGCCTTGAATTCCTGAGCGATCGACCCGCTGTCGACCGCCAGGGTGAGCGCGTGGGTGAGGTCCGCCCGGGCCGCCTCCACGTGATGAAGGGAGAGGTGCGCCAGTCCGCGGTTGAGCAGCGCCGAACAGTGCTGGCGTGGGGTGAGGAGGTGTTGAGCCTCTTCCAGCCCGGCTAGCGCATGGAGAGCAGCCGGCCAATCCGCGGTGTGGGTGTGGATCGCCGAGGCCTGGATCGCCGTGAGTGCCAACACGGTGTCGGACCCCGAACTCTGCGCCAACGCTCGCGCTCGGCCCAACTCAGCGAGCGCCTCCTGCGGACCCGTCAGCATGAGCAGGCTGAGCGCGCGCGTGGTCCGAGCCCGCGCTTGCAGGACCGGGTCGGCGGTGCTCTCGATGGCTTGTCGAAGGAGGTCGTCGGCTCGCCCGTACTGCCCGATGGAGTTGAGGTGGACCCCTTCGTGAAGGAGCGCCTCGAGCGCATCGCGTGCGTCCATCAGCGGTGCTCAGATCTCAATGACCGGGCTGATCACCGGCCGCTGGCCGCCCTCCTCCGAGCGGAAGATCAGATGGACCAGACCTCGTTCGACCCGGTCGAAGGTAAACCGCCCGTGGGAGTCGACGGCGACCTCCTGACGGCGCGAGCGCTCGCGCAGTTCGACGATGTCGGTCCCGGTCGACCAGCCGCGGATGCGGGCGATCCCAGGCTCCAACTCATCGATCTCGATCATCGCGGTGACGTCCTCGGCCGTGAAGGTCAAGGTCGTCACGCGCTCGTACTCCGTCGAGCGGATCGCGAGGTCAGGGGCGTCAGCGAGGTGAGCGAGCTCGGCATCGAGGGCCTGAAGGGTGACCGCGATCCGGCACCGCTCGGCGAGGTCAGGGGGTACCGGGTCGGCGAGCAGGATGTCGCCGCGTAGGGCATCGAGGATCCGTTGATCCTCGGCGTCGAGGGGTTGCTGGGCCTCATTGGGACTCATGCGGACTCACCCCACGTCGGGTCGGCGGCGAGGCTGCTTCGCAGTTTGGCGAGGCAACGGCCGCGGGTTGGTCCGATACTGCCGACCGGCATATCGAGCGCTGCGGCGATCGAGCGATAGTCGGGGCGGTCGGCGAGCGCCACGAGGCGGAGAAGCTCCTGGCATCGGTGCGACAACTGGGCCAGGTGACGTAAGACCACGGAGTCCGTCTCCGCCGCGACCACCGTGTCGAGCGGGCTCGGCGCCGGATCGATGGGATCGAGAAGGTCCTCGGGCTGGAGTCGGGTGGGGGCATCGCGGCGCGCGCCGTGGCGGGCACGCCACGCACTGCGGCGCGTGCTGACGAGGAGCCACTGCAGGACCGCGGTGGGTTCGTGAATTGTGTCCGCGCGTTGCCAGAGGCTCACCCACGTGCCCTGGACGATGTCCTCGGCGGTGGCGTGGTCGACACCCTGGCACCGGGCGGTGTGCCAGAGCAGTGGCGTCGCGGCCTCGATGAGCGTGGCGAACGCGGCGTCATCGCCCTCGAGATAGGCCGTAAAGGCATCCGCGAGCCGAGCGGCGAGACCGGTAGCAGTGCTCATGGCTGCACCTCCAGACATCGCGCGAGGGCCGCGCGGCCCCGCTCGATCCGGGCCCCGGCGTTCCCCCCTTCGCCTAGCGTCCGGGCGATTTCGCCGGCGAGGACGGGAGCCGCGAAGGACGTCCCAGTCCAGGTGCCGAACCCACTCGAGAAGAGGTCGGGATCGACGCTGCCGCGGGTCGGCAGGCCCGTCGGGGTGTGTTCCTCCGACGGCCTGCCAGCCGCGTCGAGGGTGACCGGCAGGGTGCTCACCACGCGGGTCCCCGGCCGGTAGGTCGTCACCCAATCACCGGTGTTGGAGTAGGTCGAGACGGTGCCAGGCCCAGGATTGCGAGCACCGACCGCGACGAGCGGCGCACCGGAGGTGAGCTGGCCCCCGAGGGCGGCGGGATAGAAGGGGGTCGCCGTTGCGCTGTTCCCTGCCGCCGCCACGACCGTGACTCCCGCATCGGTCAGCGTCCGGAGCGCCCGGATGAGGGCGTTTTCGTCATCGAAGCTGCCCGGGGTCTCGTGGTAGTAGCCCCACGAGAGGACCACAACATCGATCGGTCGGGCGGTGCCGGTCTTGAGCGCGTGGAGGTGTCGCAACGTGAGGGCCTCGAGCGCGGCGAGCAACTCGGACTCGGCCGCTGCGCCGTCCCCCGGCATGGCGGCGATCGGGAGGAGGGTCGCCTCGGGGCAGACCTGACGCACTAGCCCGGCGATGAAGGTCCCGTGGCCGGCGACCCGATCGAGTCGGCCGACGAGCGGGTCCGTCGTCACCCCGCGGTCCTCGGGGTCGGTGGCGGGGTCTGGTGATGGCCAAATCGGCAAGCCGTCGATCTGCGGGGTGCGCTCGACTCCGTGCTCAAACCAGGGGTGCCGGCCGAGCCCGGTGTCGACGATCGCGACCACGGGGCCATCATCTGGCGGTGGTGGCGGGACCGGGCCGAGCCAGGTCGCGGGGCCGCGGCTCGCCGACGAACCCCAGGGGCCCGAGGCTCCGTCGCCGCTCGTGACGCCATCGCCGTAGCCGACTCCGTCGCCGTAGCCCACGCCGTCCCCGTACCCGACACCATCTCCGTACCCAGCGGAGACGACGACGTGATCGAGTTGTACCTGCGCCGCGACGGCACGGTCGGTCGAGCGGAGGTGTTGCAGGACGTCCCAGGCGTCCAGGGCAGGCGTGACGGATGCCGCCGACCTCCGCAGGCGCACGCGGGTGTGGGTCGCGCGCTCGTGATGCTTGCCGAGGTCGCCGCGCCGGGCGATCGGAGCGGACCGGTCCTCACCGACATCGAGGGTGTAACCCAAACGCTCGGCCAGAGACGCGAGGCGGCTCACCCCCTTCGAGGCTCCGCGGGCTGGCGATCCCGCCAACAGCAGGGTGTCGCCGACGTACAAGGTCGGCGCGAGCGGAAGGTCGTCGGCGAGGCTGGACGCGCTCGCCGGGTCGAGCTGGCGCACTCGGAGTCGGCCGACGGCGGTCGTCGGGACGGCAAGGCGCGGCGTGGGCCGCAATCCGGGGCTCGGGGTGGAACTCATCGGCGCTCCTGGCTGTGCGACGAGCACCTCGCGTCAGGAAGGGGGGACCCATCGTGGCGGCGGCGCTCGTCCTAAGGGTAGTGAGGGGTGAGGCGGTATGGGGAGGAGTCGGGTCGCGCCAGGCGTGATACGTCCGCGCCGCTTCGACCTCCTGGTGCCCCGGGACGGTGACGAAAAAAATTTGCCCGCGGCAGGTATCAGCCGGTGGGAGACCGGACTCTTCCCGGACGTCACCAGCGCATCGGATCCGACAGGGATGGTGCGGATACGGCCCGTTGGGGATCGGGCGTCCCCACGTGATGTGGGCGATGGGCGCTGGTGACTTCGCCCCAGTTCTGGTCCGGTGGAGGGGCCCGGACCAGAACTGGGAGGCGGGATGGGCCTGGCATCAATGGCGAGCGCGTGGCCATAATCGCCGGTGGGGCCCGGCAACGGCGTCGGGCCCGGATCGGGATGGACCAGGAGCGCGACGTGACGACCCTCGACCCCAAGCTGAGCCACACCGCCGGTGAGACGACGGTCCCGTTGATCGAGCAGACCATCGGGGACAACCTCGACGCGGCAGCCGCAGCCTTCCCCGATCGGGACGCGCTCGTGGATGTGAGCGCGGGGCGGCGCTGGACCTACGCGCAGTTCCAGCGCGATGTCGACGCGTTGGCCCGTGGCCTGATGGCGGTCGGGATCGAGGTCGGTGACCGGGTCGGGATCTGGGCGCCGAACGGACCCGAGTGGGTGCTCCTGCAATACGCCACCGCGAAGGTCGGCGCGATCCTCGTCAACATCAACCCCGCCTACCGCACGCACGAGGTCGAATACGTCCTGAAGCAGTCCGGGGTCCGCATGGTGGTCGTTGCCGCCGAGCACAAGGGCAGCAAGTACCCGGCCATGGTCGAGCAGGTGCGCGACGAACTACCGGATCTGACGTCGGTCGTGGTGATCGGCGAATCCTCCTGGGATGACCTCGTCGGGAAGGGGGATGCGGTCTCCCCTTCGGCCCTTGCCGAGCGTGCCGCTGGCCTCAGCCCGGACGACGCGATCAACATCCAATACACATCGGGCACGACGGGCTTCCCGAAGGGGGCGACCCTCTCGCACCGCAACATCCTCAACAACGGCTTCTTCGTCGGCGAAGGGTGCGGTTATACCGAGCAGGACCGGGTCTGTATCCCCGTGCCCTTCTATCACTGCTTCGGAATGGTGATGGGCAATCTGGCCGCGACGTCCCACGGCGCCTGCATCGTGATCCCGGCGCCCTCCTTCGACCCCGCGGCCACCCTGCGAGCGGTCCGCGAAGAGCAGTGCACCTCGCTCTATGGCGTGCCGACGATGTTCATCGCGCAGTGGTCGCTCATCGAGAGCGGCGAGGCCGACATCGAGGATCTTGCGACGGTCCGCACCGGGATCATGGCCGGGTCCCCGTGCCCCGCCGAGCTCATGCGCAAGATCATCGACGCGGGCATTAGCGATATGACCATTTGCTATGGCATGACCGAGACCTCGCCGGTCTCGACGCAGACCTTGCCGGGCGACCCCTTCGAAGCGAAGGTCGGGACCGTCGGCCGCGTCGGTCCGCACCTCCAGATCCGCGTCGTGGACCCGGTGAGCGGCACGCCGATGGACCGGGGAGCGTCCGGCGAGTTCCAGACCAAGGGCTACTCCGTCATGCTCGGCTACTGGCAGGACGACGAACGAACCGCCGAGGCCATCGAGGATGGCTGGATGCGCACCGGCGACCTCGCGGTCATGGACGAAGAGGGGTATGTCCAGATCACCGGGCGGATCAAGGACATGGTGATCCGCGGTGGCGAGAACATCTACCCGCGTGAGATTGAGGAGTTCCTCTACACCCACCCGGACATCCTCGATGCCCAGGTGATCGGGGTCCCCGACCCGCGCTACGGGGAGGAACTGATGGCGTGGCTGCGGATGAAGCCCGGCGCCACTCCGCTCACCGCCGAGTCCCTCCGTGAGTTCTGCACCGGCCAACTCGCCCACTACAAGATCCCGCGCTATGTCCACATCGTCGAGGACTTCCCGATGACGGTGACCGGCAAGGTGCGCAAGGTCGAGATGCGCCAGCAGGCCCGCGAGCTCCTCGGTCTTAGCTGACCTCCTCCTATCGCCTCGTTCTCGCCGGGCGCTACGATCTCGAATCCGAGTGGTCGGTGCGCCGGGAGTCGCGAGCCGATCCTCTCGCCCCCCGTGATCGCACCCCTTCGGAAAAAAAGGACCGATGCGCCGCGCCATCCTCGTCGTCAACCCGGTCGCCGGTGGCGGCCGGGCGATGCGGGAACGCGCGTCGGTCGTGGAGGCGCTCGGCGGGGCCGGATGGTCCGTCGAAGAGGTCATCGCCCAATCTCCGGAGCACGCCACCTCGATCGCAGCAGGCGCGGGGCTGGGCGATGTCGTCGTCTCGCTCGGAGGTGACGGGCTGCTCGGGCTCGTCGTGAAGGGGGCCGTGCGCTCCGGTTGCGCGGTGGCTCCCTTACCCGCTGGGCGCGGCAACGACTTCGCCCGTTTCGTCGGGATCACCGCCGATGCCGCCACCGCAGCCGCGGGGCTCGCGAGCGCCGCGGAGCGGGTCGTCGATGTCGGCTGGGTGGGCGAGACCCCCTTCCTCGGCGTGGTCACCATCGGCTACGACAGTCTCGCCAACACCCTGGCCAACGAGGCGAGCTTCATGCGCGGATCGCTCGTCTACGTCGTCGGGGGCGTGCGGGCCCTGATGAAGACCCGCCCGACGCCGATCACTCTCACGGTCGATGGCGAGGACCACGAGCTCAGCGCTTGGAACGTCGCCATCGGTAACTCCGGCCGCTACGGCGGCGGACTCCACGCCGCGCCGGACGCACGCCTCGACGACGGGTTGCTCGACGTGGTCGTTGCTGACGGGGCGATGTCCCGCACGCGATTTGTCGGCTATCTCGTGCGCCTCTTAGCCGGTCGCCACCTTGGCTACCGAGGGGTGCGCACGTGGCAAGCGCAGGCAGTGCGGGTGTCGAGCACCGAGCGGCTCGTGGTTTTTGCCGACGGCGACCCGGTTGGCACCCTGCCCGTTGACCTCACGGTGAGCCGGGCCGCATTGCGAATCCTGGCCTGACCAGCCGCTACCGTCAGGGAGCATGAGCGACGTCAACCCCCTGATCGAAGACCACATCGAGATCGCGGCCAGCCCCGAGCGGGTCTGGAGCATCGTGAGTGACCCCCGTGTGATGGGCGGGCTCTCCCCCCAGGTGGTGCGCACCCTGATCAAGGGTGAGGACCCGATCGGCCTCGGGACACGGACGGTCAACATCAACCGTCGTGGCTTCCTGGTCTGGCCAACGCGCGGGAAGGTGATCCGCTTCGAGCCCAATCATGAGTACGCCTACCGAATTAAGGACAACAAGGCGATCTGGGCCTTCGTCCTCGAGCCAACCGCCACCGGCACCCGGCTCACGCACCGCCGCGAGGCCTCTGACGGCCTCACCGATGTCTCTATTCGCCTGCAGGACAAGGTTCTTGGCGGCACGGCTCCCTTCGAGGCCGAACTCCTCGACGGGATCGGCACCACCTTGCGGCGGGTCAAGGAGTTGGCCGAACGGCAGTAACGATCTGGGTACTTCTCCCCATCGCCACAACCATTGGCGCCCCCCTAACGTCTAAGTCGTGAAGGGCGGTCCCGGCAGGGGATGGCAAGGGGCCGGCCTTCACCCGGGCGCCGCGATCCGGGAGGGAGCACCGAGCGGTTGTCCGGGTCGTGGCCCCGGGGCGCGACGCGTGGGGCGGGACTTGCAGGGGGAGTCCCGCCCCACTGCTCGCATCCTGGGAAAAACCACGACGGGGAGTGCTCCCCACCACGAGGGCGGCGAAACCTCTGGGAGCGGGCGTGGGGATATGTCACGATGACGCCATGACGACTCCCGGTGACAACAACGGTGGCCAGCAGAACCCGCCTCCCCCCTTCGGAGACGGTCAGCCGCACGGTCAGCAGCCGCCGCCGCCCGCCGAGGCTCCGACGGAGCACCTTCCGCCCGGCGCGGATGAGGAGACGACCCGCCGCCTGCCGGCGAACGAGCAGGATCAGGGTGCGTCCTACGGCGGTTATGGCCAGCAGCCGGGATACGACCAGACCCAGCAGTACGGCCAGCAGGGGTACGGCCAACAGCCGGGATATGACCAGACCCAGCAGTACGGGCAGCAGGGGTATGGCCAGCAGCCCGGCTACGACCAGGGGCAGCAGTATGGCCAGCAGGGGTATGGCCAGCAGCCGGGATATGACCAGACCCAGCAGTACGGGCAGCAGGGGTATGGCCAGCAGCCCGGCTATGACCAGGGGCAGCAGTACGGCCAGCAGGCCTACGGCCAACAGCCGGCGCCATACGACCAGCAGCCTCCCAAGAAGAAGACCGGACTGATCATCGGGTTGATCGCGGGTGCGGTCGCACTGCTTCTCGTGCTCGGGATCGGCGCCCTGTTTGCCTTCGGCGGCAACAACGACGACGAGCCGACGGCGAGCGACACCACCACTTCGCAGCCCACGACGACCCAGCCGAGCACGACCGAGCCCACGACCTCGGAACCGACCACCACGGAGCCGACGACCGAGCCGACGACGGATTCCACCCCCACGACGGGCTCCGGTACGGCGCTCCCGGACTCCTTCGACGGTTGGACCAAGGTGGACTTCGGCGGGACCTCCGAGCCGGGTGCCTCGGATGTGGCGGCCTACCGCAAGGGCTCTCAGGTCGCGAGCGTCGTCACGATGACGGGCCTGCTCGCTGACCCCAACAACTTCGAGAGCGTCTGGTCCGACACCGAAACGGTCGATGGATACCGCTGCGGGACCACCGGGTCGATGCCTCAGTGCGTCTCCACCAAGGACGGCACGCTCTACCTCGTGAGCGCGGCTCAGGGCTCGAAGCAGGACGCCGCGGCCTTCATGGGGGCGCTGCTCAACGCGGTGTGATGTTCTGCTGACGTTGAGCCTGCGGGGTCGTCCCGCTGTGCGACCATCGGGTCCATGAGCGAGCAAACGGGCGCGACCCCGCAGGCGAACGACGAAGAACTCGACGCCTTCTGGGAGTTGGCTCGCCGGCACATCGAGGCCGGGAGCGTCACGGCCTACACGGGGGAGACGCCGCTGGAGCGGCTTCGACCGCCAGCCTGGGCCTTCGGGGCGACCCCGGCGCAGGCGGATCAACTCCTCGCCCTTGTCCTCGCCGGGACCAAGACCGCGACGGCCGGTGCCTACTGGGACTACGAAGCGTCCGACGAGCCGCTGCCGGAGGTCGGGACCCTCGGGATCGTCCTCGACGGAGCGGCGCATCCGCGGGCTCTCGTCGTCACCACCGAGGTCAGCGTGACCCCCTTCGACGAGGTCGATGAGATGCACGCCTTCTTAGAAGGTGAAGGGGATCGGACGCTGCGCTACTGGCGCGACGTGCACGAGAGCTTCTTCCGGGCCTACCCCGAACACGACCGGGGGTTTGCGCCGGATATGCCGGTGGTGCTGGAGCGCTTCGACCTGCTCTACGCCGGAGAATGAGGAAGGGGGAGCCGCGCTGGCTCCCCCTTCATCATCGGTCGATCAGGCGTCGGCGACCGGAGGGGCGGTCGGGTCGGCGCCACCGGCACCCTGCTCTCGCTCGACATAGGACTCGATGTCATCGAGGTCGTCACGATTGCGCTCGACGATCGCGAGGAGATCCTGCATGGTCGAGACCTCTTCGACCTGCTCCTTGATGAACCACTGCATGAACTGCTCGGCGGCGAAGTCGACCTCTTCGCGGGCGATCCGGGCCAGGGTGTGGATTTGCTCGGTGACCTCACGCTCTTGCGCCACCGCGAGTTCGATCGGCGCGACGACATCGGCGAAGGTGGAGATCGGCGCCGGCGTCTGCGGGATCTCTACGGCCGCGTCGGTGTCCAGCAGGTAGCGGATCATCATCATCGCGTGGTCGCGCTCCTCGCGCGCCTGCTGGTAGAAGAAGGACGCCATCTGCGGCATCGTGAGGGAGTCGTAGTAGATCGCGACCGCGAGGTACTGCTGGTGCGCGGCGAACTCGTTCCCGATCTGGGTGTTGAGTTGGGCGACGAATCGGGTATCGGTCATGGGCTCAAGTCTCGCAGGTTGACGCTCAGGCGGCCTTCGGCAGCGAGCGCCGGTGCTTCTTCTTGACGTCCTTGACCTTGACGAGCTTGCGCTTAAAAACGGTGTACTCCGGCGGCATTTTGCCGTCGGCGAGCAGCCGGATCGGGCACGATGAGCACCGCTTCTTCTTTGCGCAACAGGTGGCCTTGACCTTGGTCTTGCCGACCTTCACCTTCTTCCCCACGGACCGCACTGTACTCAGACTTAGGCTTACCTCACCACTTGAGTTCCGCTCTGCGGTCCGGAGAGGCCCACGTGGAGTGGTCCGCGGCGGCCGATCCTGGGCGCCATGCGCCGGACCCCCTTCGTGGTCCATGATGTGAGCCATGACACATTCCGACACCACGGCCGTCCACGGCGGGCGCGAGGATCTCGCGGCCCTGGGCGTGCACGTCCCCCCGATCGACCTGTCCACGACCTACCCCGTGAGCGATCTCGACTCCGGTGGCGCGTCGTATGAGCAGATGGCGACGGGCGGGCGGCCCGAGGAGGGCGCGAGCCTCATCTACCAGCGGCTCTGGAACCCCAATGTCGACCGCTTCGAGCGCGCCCTCGCCGATCTCGAAGGGGCCGATGAGGCGGTGGCGTTTGCGTCCGGGATGGCCGCGCTCACCGCGACCTTGATCGCCTGTGTATCGGCGAAGACGCCGCATGTCGTCGCGGTCCGACCGATTTACGGCGGCTCGGATCACCTGCTCGCGACCGGTCTGCTCGGGACCCGTGTCACCTGGACGAGCGCGGACGAGGTAGCCGAGGCGCTGGAGTCCGATACCGGTCTGGTCTTGATCGAAACCCCCGCGAACCCCTCCCTCGACCTCGTCGACATCGCCGCCGTCGTCGAGCAGGTCCATGCCCGCAGCCTCGACCTCGGGCGGGAGGTGCCGGTCATGGTCGACAACACCTTCGCGACGCCGGTGTTGCAGCAACCGGTCCAGCTCGGGGCGACGCTCTCCATGCACTCCGCGACCAAGTACCTCGGCGGGCATGGGGATCTGATCGGCGGGGTGGTCGCGACGACCTCGGAGTGGGCGACGCGGTTGCGTTCGGTGCGCGCCCTCACCGGCGCGCTGCTCCACCCCCTCGCGGCCTACCAACTGCACCGCGGCTTGCAGACTCTGCCGATCCGGGTGCGTGCCCAGCAGGCGACTGCCGAGCGGATCGCGGCGTGGCTAGCCGAGCACGACCTGGTCGAGCGGGTCACTTACCCCGGGCTCGAGGGTGACTCCCCGCTCATCGGCAAGCAGATGCTCGGGGGCGGGGCGATGGTGGCGTTCGCGCCGAAGGGCGGATACGCGGCGGCCGCGGAGGTCGTGCGCCGGTGCCAGTTGATCACCCACGCGGTCTCGCTCGGCGGCGTCGACACCCTGATCCAGCATCCGGCCTCGCTCACCCACCGGCCGGTCGAAGCCGAAGCCAAGCCGGGCGATGACCTGCTACGTCTCTCGGTCGGGCTAGAAGCCCTCGAGGACCTCCTCGACGACCTGGACCAAGCCCTCCGCGGCTAACCCACGCGACACCCCCTTCCCGCCCCGACCCCCTTCCTGCCCTGAGCCCCCCTTCCCCGCCCGACTTTGCTTAAGCACGTCCTTGATGCTCACCCTCGAGGCTGAGCATCAAGGACGTGCTTAAGCAAAGGCAGGAAGAATGGGGAGGGTGAATGCTGACTCTTCGACGCTGGGTTCTTTGCAAGGGCGGGTCTTTGACGCCGTCATCTTCGATAACGACGGCACGCTCATCGACTCGACGGGACCGGTCGAGCGGTCCTGGACCCAGTGGGCTCACGAGCACGAGGTCGACCTCGGGGACCTCCACCGGCTCCACGGCAAGCCGGCCGCCGCGATCGTGCGGATGCTGCTCCCGGGCGACGATGTTGACGAGGCCCTGGCCCGAGTGGACGAGCTCGAGGTCGCCGATGTCGACGGTGTCGCCGCGCTGCCGGGATCGCTCGACGCGCTCGCGGCCTTGGCGGGCCCACCGCAGCGCTACGCGATCGCGACCTCGGCGACCGGTCCGCTCGCCGATGCCCGTCTCGGGGCGGCCGGGATCGCCCATCCCGACGTGCTCGTGACCGTCGACGACGTCGAGCACGGCAAGCCCGCGCCGGACCCCTTCCTCCTCGCCGCGTCGAGGCTTGGCGTCGATCCGACGCGCTGCCTCGTCGTCGAGGACGCGGTCGCCGGCATCACCGGTGCCCGCGCCGCGGGTTGCGCGACCCTCGGCGTCACGACGACGACCGACGTCGAGCACCTCATCGCCGCGCAGGCGGACGCCGTCGTGCGCGACCTCGCCGAGGTGGTCTTTACCGTCGGGGACGCCGGGATCACGATCGCCCGGCGTTAATCCCTTCCGCCGGATCGGCGACCTGGCCGCTCGCGAGCAGTTCTTCGCGGCGCCGATAGGCCCAGCCGGGCCCGCGCAGCACGAACCCGAAACGGTCCCGCCAGGTCTGCGAGTTCGCGATGTCGCGAGCCATGTCCCGCCACTCATGGGTTGCGATCGTGCCCACATTGAAGGTGTCGATATTGCGGGTGAGTCCATAGACGACGCGCTCGCGCTCCGGCTCGAAGGTGCCGAAGAGCTTGTCCCAAATGATGAGGATCGAGCCGTGGTTGATATCGAGGTACTGGCGTTGCGAGCCGTGATGAGCGCGGTGGTGTGACGGGGTGTTGAGGATGCGCTCGAGCGGACCGATGGAGCGGATCGCCTCGGTGTGGATCCAAAACTGATAGATCAGATTGAGCGCCCGCGCGTCTTCGATGAGGCGCGGGCGCACCCCGACCAGCGCGAGGAGGCCGTACGGCACCGCCATCGTGAAGCCCTCGGCGACGGGTTGGCGCAGCGCCGTCGACAGGTTGTAGCGCTCGCTCGAGTGGTGCACGACGTGCACGGCCCACAACCAGCGGCTCTCGTGCGAGAGGCGATGGTTCCAGTAGTAGATGGCGTCCCACCCGAGGATCGCGATGGCGAGCGCGGCCTTGCCGCTGCCGAGGTCGAAGGGGGACCAGCGGGCGAGGCGGGTCGCGCTCGTCTGGGTGGTCCACAAGGTCGCGGCGGCAAGGGCTGCGCTTCCGACTGCGGCCACGGCGGTGCGGCCGGAGAGCTGACCAAGGGCGTCGATTCGCGACCGGACGAGGACCGGCTGCGCCGATGAGCTCCCGGTGAGGGCGCCGGGTTGCTCGTCGTCGTCGTCGCTCTGCGGGTCGTTCGGCAGCGTCCCCGCGTCGAGGAGCCCGCCGTTCGCTCGGCGCCGTTGCCACACGTCGGCAGCGGTCGTCGCCACTGCGGCGATGACACCCGCCGTGACCAGGGCCTTGCCCCATCGGCCCGAAACCGGAGTGATCTTGCGCAGCAGTGGCGTCGTGACAAGCGGGACCACCAGGCTGCCCACCCCCATCGCGAGGCTCGCGATGGTGTCATGGAGCTCATAGTCCCCGGCACGTTCCTCGCCTTCGGCGACGGGGTTGCGTCGTTGCCACGCATACTCGGCCGCCATCGCCCCGACGAATCCGGGGATGGCAAGCACCGTCAGGTCCGGCCGAGCCATCGACTTCTCCTCTTCCTGATCGCGCGCCCGTCGAGGACGCGTTCACAACCTACCGGGCAGTACGCCGGTACCGGAGGACATCCGGTCGCCTCAAGCGAGCACCCCCAGGGATCTGGTCGACCGTCGACGGCGTGCGAGGATCGCGCTCATGACTGATGGCCCGAACCACGAGCCCGCACCCGACGGGCCGCCGCTCACCTCGCTCGCCGGGCCACTGCTCGCGGGAGCCGCGATCGGGATCATGCCGACGGGCCTTGCCTATCTCGCGGGCGTGGGGGCCGAGATCGCGACCGCAATCTATGTCGTCACGACCATCCCAGCATCGGCAGCGATCGCGCTCGCCCGCTTCGGGGCCGGTCGCTCGCGGTCAGCGCAGGAGACGCTGCGCGAGGGAGAATCGTCGTGACGATCCGTCGCCTCTGCATCTTCACCGGTTCCACTCGGGGCGCCGATCCTGCCCTGGTCGAATCGGCGGAGGGAATCGGTCGCGGCCTGGGGTGGGGAGCACGGTCCTTGGTGCTCACACTCGCTTTCACCACAGCGTTAGGCGCATGCGGGATGTCGGGTGACGCCAAAGCGAAAAACCCCCTAGCTGACAACTCTGTGATGCCCAGGGATGCAACGCTGGGCGATGCGCAATTCGCCTTTTTTGTTGGGCCACAGTTCGACGAGATGGTGAGCAACCTGGGTCAGGAGAGATGGCCGCCGGGGTACGTCGTGCTCGTTGACGCCGATGGCTCACACCGACCGATCCGCACGGCACGTATGGACATGATGCGCCCGGCATGGGCGGGCGCGGGGCTGGCCTTCGGCGACGAGAAGGCCGATGTCGTCGTAGCGCGCCACAAAGCGTCGGTTCGCCCAAGCCCGAAGGATCCGGCACAGAACATGATGTTCGCGATGCCAGATGGTCGGTTCATTGGCGTCTACCGTGCCGCCCCGGAGGGCAGTGATGTGCTGTCGTCCAATCGAATCGTCGAATCCGGCGAGGGGGCGCGCGGTCCCTACGAGCTGCCGTTGAACGCCTTTACCGGTGCCCGATGTGGCAAGCGCATCTTCGGCCTGGTTGAGGAGGGTGCCGCCGATGCCGACGAGGGTGCAACTGAGCGACTCGTCCTGATGTATCCCGGGCAGGAAGGCACGTCCCCCCGAGAGATTGGGTCTCGGCGGGTGGCGTCGGGGGGCACCTCAGGGTTCGAGGTGGAGTGTCCGGATTCGGTGATGACCTACCTGTCGCGGCAGCCAACGGCGGACGGCCGGGGCAAGCCCGTGATCGTGTCCTGGGATGTTGACTCGGGGGCGGTGACGGAGAAGCCGCTGCAGTCGACCTCCGGCGAAGCGCTCGGGTTCGACCTTGCGCCGAGTTCGAGCTGGCGCAAGGGGAGGTTGGAATGGGTGCACCAGGACGGATGGGTGTACCGCACTGATCCGGAGACCGGGCGGAGCGAGCGCGCCTTCGATACCGGATTGCCGGAGGACGAGTCCCAGGAATCGTGGGCGATGTTCACGTTCTCGGATCGATACCTCCACATCTTGCGCGCGGCGTCCTACAACACCGGGCACTTGGAGTACCGCCGCTTAAATCGTGCAGACGGAAAGCCGGTTCAAACCATCGAGACCAAAGTCCCGAGCGGCAGCGTCAACGTGGCCGACCTGAATCTGTCCGCGTTGGTGGTCCCACCCGACCGTTAAATGACCGGTCAGGTTCGCCGCGAGTGGTGAGCGCGTCTTGGTTAGGGACATTCGCCGACCGATCCCGCCGCGGTACGTGCGAGGATCACGGCCATGATCCGCCGCTTGTGTGTCTTTACTGGCTCCACCCGGGGCGCCGATCCTGCCCTGGTCGAATCGGCGGAGGAGATCGGTCGCGACCTTGCGCGACGGGGGATTGGCCTGGTCTACGGAGCTGGCGGTGCAGGCCTCATGGGCGCGGTGGCCGAGGGCGCGATGAGCGAAGGGGGTGAGGTGATCGGCGTCATACCGCGCTTCATGGTGACGCGCGAGTGGGGGCGCGATGACCTCACCGAGGTGCACGTGGTGCAGACGATGCACCAGCGCAAGGCGATGATGGCGGACCTATCCGATGCCTTCCTCGCCCTACCGGGCGGGCTCGGCACGCTCGAGGAGATCTTCGAGGTGTGGACCTGGCGCCAGATTGGGCTAATGGACAAGCCGCTCGGTTTCCTCGACCTGCCGACGCAGACCGGGGAGGGTTTTTGGCAGCCGCTGCTGACCGCCCTTCGAGGGCTCGTCGACGCAGGGTTCGTCAGTCAGGCAAGCCTCGACGCGATCGTCGTAGCGCCGACCCTGGACGAGGCCCTCACGCGATTCGCCGAACGCGGCACGAGCCCGGCCCTGCTGCGGCCCGGCAGCTGACCTGGGAAAAAGATGGTGATCCGAAGGGTGCTGCAGCGCTTACGCGCGGTGCTGGCTCAGCCGATCGAGGCCCGACGCGAGGCTCGGCATGCTCAGGGTGCGTGGGTCGGCACCCTTGGCACCCCAGGCGCTACTCGCTGAGTTCAGCGACGAGCGGGACGACGTCAGCGATCGAGTCGACGACACGCGTCGGCCGATACGGGAAGGTCTCGATCTGGTCCGGCCGGGTCGACCCCGACTGCACGAGGATCGTGCGCAAGCCTGCTTCAAGCCCGGAGATGATGTCGGTGTCCATCCGATCGCCAATCATCACGGTGGTCTCGGAGTGCGCCTCGAGTCGGTTGAGGGCGCTGCGCATCATCAGCGGGTTGGGTTTGCCGACGTAATACGGCTGGCGCCCGGTCGCCGTCGAAATCAGCGCGGCGACGCTGCCGGTGGCCGGGAGCGTGCCTTGCGCGGACGGCCCGGACGGATCGGGGTTGGTCGCGATGAAGCGGGCTCCCCCTTCGATCAAGCGGATCGCCTTGGTAATCGCCTCGAAGGAGTAGGTGCGAGTTTCGCCGAGCACGACGTAGTCGGGGCTGCGATCGGTCATCACGTAGTTCGCGTCGTGCAACGCGGTCGTGAGGCCCGCTTCGCCGACGACGTAGGCGGTCCCGCCGGGGCGTTGCTCGGTGAGGAAATCGGCGGTCGCGAGCGCAGAGGTGAAGATCGCCCCTTCGGGCACATCGATCCCACTGATCAACAAGCGGGCGCGCAGGTCGCGCGGGGTGAAGATCGAGTTGTTCGTGAGGACGAGGAAGCGTCGACCGGACTCCTTCAGTGCCTCGATGAAATCGGCGGCGCCCTCGATCGGGTCCTCCTCGTGGACGAGCACTCCATCCATGTCGGTTAGCCAGGTCGTGATCGGTCGCGTCATGGGGGCCATTGTCCCCGCCGAAGGGGGTGAACGGCGAGCCGCGCCCGGGACCCCTCGGGGGCCATCGCCGTCGACACTGGGGAGCGCGCTGAAGCCGCCCAGAAAACTCGTGCGGCTCGGCATCTATACGCCGGGGTTTGCACGGTTCTAGAGTTCGGCTGGGCCCACGAGCGTTTCTCGCAAGGCCCGGGAGGGTGAGGAGCGCCAGATGAATCTGTTTCGGACAAAGTCGATCGAGCAGACGATCTTGGAAGGGGATGAGCCGGAGTATCAGCTGAAGAAGAAGCTGACCGCGCTCGACCTCACCGTTTTCGGTGTCGGCGTCGTGATCGGTGCCGGCATCTTTACCGTTGCCGGTCGCGCCGCGCACGAGCTCGCCGGTCCGGCGATCATCGTGTCCTTCATCGTCGCCGCGCTCTGCTGTGGTCTCGCGGCCCTGTGCTACGCCGAGTTCGCCTCATCGATCCCGGTCAGCGGATCGGCGTACACCTTCTCCTACGCCTCCCTCGGGGAGATCATCGCCTGGATCATCGGCTGGGACCTGCTGCTCGAGCTCATGCTCGGTGCCTCGGTCGTCGCCCAGGGATGGTCGGCGTACCTGGGCGTCTTCCTCGGGCAACTCGGCATCACGATCCCTGAGGGCATCGCGTACGGGTCGAGTTTTGACCTGCCCGCCTTCGTGCTCGTCGCGCTGCTGACCCTGCTCGTCAGCGTCGGCATCAAGGAGTCAATGCGGGTCAACATGGCGCTGGTCGCGCTCAAGGTCTTCATCGTCGTCTTCGTCATCATCGCGGGACTGTCCTACGTGAAGACCTCGAACTACACCCCCTTCATCCCCGACGCGGTTCCGGCCGAGGCGAAGGGGGCGTGGAAGGCGCCGCTCATCGAGACGATCTTTGGCCTCAGCCCGACCGCCTTCGGCGTGACCGGGATCTTCGCCGGCGCCAGCCTGGTCTTCTTCGCCTACATCGGCTTCGACGTGGTCGCGACCACGGCCGAAGAGGCGAAGAACCCCGGCCGGGACCTGCCCCGCGGCATCATCGGCTCGCTCATCATCTGCACGATCCTTTACTGCGCGGTCGCGCTCGTGATGACCGGCATGGTCCGCTACGACCAACTCTCCTCGGAAGCATCGCTCGCGAAGGTCTTCACCGACGTCGGCAGGCCCGGATACGCGACGTTGATCTCGGCCGGTGCGGTCGCAGGTCTCACAACCGTGGTGATGACCCTGCTCATCGGGGCGAGCCGTGTCATCTTCGCGATGTCGCGGGACTGGCTGCTGCCGCCCTCCTTCGGCAAGGTCAACCACAAGACCGGCACGCCCGTGCGCATCACCGTCGCGATCGGCACGCTGATCGCCTTCGTCGCCGCGTTCACGCCCGTCGGGGAACTTGAGTACATGATCAACATCGGGACCCTGAGCGCCTTCTTCCTGGTCTCGATCGCCGTGCCCGTGCTGCGCAAGCGTCGTCCCGACTTCCCGCGCGCCTTCACGGTCCCGCTGAGCCCGTGGCTGCCGATCCTCTCGGCCCTCATCTGCGGCTACCTCATGCTGACCCTGCCGCTCGAGACCTGGGTGCGTTTCCTGATCTGGCTGGTCATCGGCTTCGGCATCTACTTCGCCTACGGCTACCACCGCTCGCGCCTCGCGCGAGACCCCGACTACGGGGAGCGAGTCATCGCCGAGGCGCGGGCCAAGTCCGCGCAGGAGGAGTAAAGGCGGTTCCACTCGGATCGCCGCTCAGGCGGTGCGGGTAGCGTCGTGGTCATGGCGACGACACGGACCGAGACCGACAGCATGGGCCAGATCGAGGTGCCCTCCGACCGGTACTGGGGTGCCCAGACCGAGCGGAGCCTAGAGAACTTCGACATCGGCCGCGACACCTTCGTGTGGGGACGGTCGATGATCCGTGCCCTCGGGCTGCTGAAGAAGGCGGCCGCGCAGGCGAACGCCGAACTCGACCAACTCCCTTCGGAGACAGCCGAACTCATCACCCGAGCCGCCGACGAAGTGATCGCCGGCGAGCTCGATGACCACTTCCCGCTGGTCGTCTTCCAGACTGGGTCGGGCACGCAGTCGAACATGAACGCCAACGAGGTGATCGCCAACCGCGCGATCGATCTCGCGGGCGGCACGCTCGGCAGCAAATCACCGGTCCACCCCAATGACCACGTCAACCGCGGGCAGTCGAGCAATGACACCTTCCCGACGGCCATGCACATCGCGGTCGCGCTTGACCTCGTCGAGCGTCTCGACCCGCAGGTCACCCGGCTGCGCGAGGTCCTCGCCGAGAAGGCCGAGGCTTACGCCGATGTCGTGATGGTCGGGCGGACCCATTTGCAGGACGCGACTCCGGTGCTCCTTGGTCAGGTCATCGGCGGGTGGGTCGCCCAAATCGATGCCGCGCTCGCGGGTGTCCATCACGCGGCGAAGGGGGTGCACGAGCTCGCGATCGGGGGCACCGCCGTCGGGACGGGCCTGAACGCTCACCCCGACTTCGGGGCGCGGGTCGCCGAGCATCTCGCCGAGGCGACGGGGTCCCCCTTCGTCCAAGCGCCGGACCTCTTCGCGGCGCTCTCGGCGCATGATGCGTTGGTGCAGGTCAGCGCGGCGCTGCGCACCCTCGGCGGCGCGCTGATGAAGATCGCCAACGATGTCCGTTGGTACGCCTCGGGGCCGCGCAACGGCATCGGCGAGCTCCGGATCCCGGAAAACGAGCCGGGCAGTTCGATCATGCCGGGGAAGGTGAACCCGACCCAGGCCGAGGCGCTCACGATGGTCGCCACCCGCGTCTTTGGCAATGACGCGACGGTCGCCTTCGCGGGCAGCCAGGGCAACTTCCAGCTCAACGTCTACAAGCCGGTCATGGCGCACGCGGTGCTCGAATCGATCCGGCTGCTCGCCGACGGGTGCCGCTCCTTCACCGAGCACTGCGCGGTCGGGATCGAGCCCGAGACCGAGCGGATCGAGGCCAATCTCGCGAGCAATCTGATGCTCGTCACCGCGCTCAACCGGCACATCGGCTACGACAAGGCGGCGGCGATCGCCAAGCGGGCCCACAAGGAGGGCACGAGCCTGCGCGATGCAGCCGTGGCCGAAGGTGTCGACGGCGGTGACTTCGACGCCTGGGTGGTCCCGAAGGACATGACCCACCCGAGCGCTTAAAGGGAAGGGCGGTAACGCGCCCAAGGGAGGGGGAGCGCGTTACCGCCCTTCGTCTCAGCGGGGAGAGCTAGATGCCCTCGTCGCTGACGTCGGCGCGGGGGGATTCGTCGACGTCGTACCCGCCGAGCAGCTGCGCCAGGCGAAGAGGCCCTCGGGCCTCCTCGGCACGCCCGGCGCGCTGGAGGGAACGGCCCAGCAGCAGGTGCGCGTAGGCATCCTGCGGTGATTCGGCGATCACATCGCGGGCCGCGCGCTCGGCGCGTCCCAACTGGGCCGTGTGGAAGTAGGCACGAGCAAGAAGCAGGCGCGCATCGCTTAGGCCATGGCCAACCGGGTCGGCGTGGGTCGAGGTCTCGTCCGGCTGGTCCGAGGTCAGGCCGGCACGAGCCGCCGCGACATCGGTGAGGAGCTCTTCGAGCTCCCGGGCGGCCTGCGCGTACTGACCGTCCTCGAAGTAGCTGCGGGCGAGGTCGTACCGCTCGTAACCGTGGACATTCGTGGGGGTCATGTCCTCAGTAACGCGATACCTCCCCGGGTTTGTTCCGCGGGGGTTCAGTCGCCGTCGGCGAGCAGCGCGCCTACCCATTCGCCCAGAGCACGCGCGCTCCCATCGACCGCAGCGTTCCAGTCGTGGGCGGTGTCATCGGCGTTGTCGGAGACGTGCTTGATCAGCCGTACCGGGACGCCAAAGGCCCGGCAGGCGTACGCCACCGCGTAGCCCTCCATGTCGACCAGGTGCGACTCACGGGCGAGGCGCTCGCGCACCAGCGGATCGGTGACGAAGAGGTCGCCGCTTGCCAACGTCGTGGGAAGGGAGGAATCGAGGACGAGGCGCTCCTGCGGGTTATAGCCAAGGGCGCGGATCGAGGGCGCATTGATGTCGTGGTTGATCACGGTGCCGATCTCGTGCAGGCCGGTCACGCCCTCGCGGAGCGCGCCAGCGGTGCCGATGTTGATCACGGTGAGGTCGGTGCGGTCGCCGTATTCAGCGAGTGCTCGAGTGACGGCGACCGCCGCAGAGGTCTTGCCGATCCCGGTGATGAGCAGGGGCAGCGTCGGCGGGAGGTAGGCGGCCTCGACCTCCAAGGCGGCGACGGCGAGATAGCGGCGGCTCATGAAGCGACAGTCAACCAGGCCCCCCTTCGTCTCCGACGCGACGGCGAGAACGTGGGGGGAGGGGATCAGGATTCGTCGGGGGTGTCCCGGGCGGGAGTGCAGGCGCGGGCCTGCTCCCAGATCGCGTGCAATCGGTCCTGGTTGGCTTGGTCCGGGATGCGTGGCACGCCGTCTGCGTTGATCAGCATCGGGGTCCAGGTGGCCTTGCGGACCAGGGGCGAGCCCGAGCGGGGTTCGCGCTCGGCAGGCACCTTCAGGCTCAGGGTGAGGACACCGGTGCGCGACGAGGGTTCGTCCGCTCGATAGAAGACAAAATTGCCGAGCCCGTAGGCGACATAGGCGTCACCGACCCAACCGGCGCCGTTGACCCGGTGGGTATGACCCCCCGCGATGACATCGGCGCCCGCTGCCTCGAGCTCTCGCGACAGGGTGATCGAGGCCTCGTCCGGGCAGTCGTTGGGCTCGATGCCCCAGTGCAGGTAAACGACCACCACATCGTGGGTAGCGGCCGCCTTGCGGGTCTCGGCGACGATGCGCGTGGAGTCCAAGGCATTCGCCACACCGGGTTTGCCTGGTCCCGCGGAGTGATCCGTCAGTGTCTCCTCAAGCACCTGGTCGCCGTTCAGCACCGCGACCTTGACCCCCTTCACCGTGAGCGACGCAGGTGCGAAGGCCTCGTCGGCGTCCTCGCCGATCCCGATGATCGGCACGGGGGAGCGCTTCTTCGCCGCCATCGTGTCGGCGAACCCATCCAGCCCGAAGTCGACGGCGTGGTTGTTGGCCATCGCGATCACGTCGACGCCGGCGCGCTCCAGGATCGGCAGGACCCGCTCGGGAGCTCGGAAGGTGAAGGTCTTCCCCGGCAGCGGCGTCCCGCCTTCGGTGATCGCGGTCTCGAGGTTGACGACCGCGAGGTCGGCCTTGCCGAGGGTCGCATTGAGCTCGCGCAGGCTGTCGGGCCGGTCGACGAGCGGGCGGACGAAACCCTCAAAATGGACATCGCCCCCGAAGGCCATCGTGATCCTGCGCGGCGCCCTGGTGCTGGTCGGCGACGGTGTCGTCGAAGGGGACGCCGAGGCCTGACCCGGGTCTTCAGTGGTGGTCTGTTCTGGTGCGGTTTCGCTCCCTTCGCCCGTCGGGGCCGCCCCGGCGCAGGCCGTCATGGCCAGGGCAACACCAATCAGCAGCGGGACGGCGAATCGGCGCGACATAGGTGACACCGTAGGCGACCGTCGCCCGACGGGCTGTCCACAGATCCGTCCGCGGCTCGTCGAAACGGCTCGGGTGCGAGAAGGGGGCGAACTGTCTCGTAGGGTGCCGCCATGGCGGAGCGGACCCTCGTGACCGGCGCGCGGCTGGTATCTCTCGGCGGCGCGCCCTGGGGCGTCCCTCCCGGGCAAGAGCCGGCGCTTGACGTGCGGATCGAGCGCGGTGTGATCACCGAGGTCGGTCCGCGCCTGACCCGCCATGGTGAAGAGGTGATCGATGCCGGTGGTCGGCCGGTCATCCCCGGTCTGTGGGATGCGCACGTCCACCTCGGGCAGTGGGCCGCTGCTGGAGCGCGCTGGGATCTCGCCGGGACCGAGAGCCCGGAGGCCGTCACGGCCCTCCTCGCCGATCGGCTGCATCTGGCGACTGGGCAGATGTCGCCGCAGACCCCCGTGCTGGAGGGCTTCGGCTATCGCACCGCGAACTGGCATCGGCAACCGAGTACCGCCGAGCTCGACGCGGTCGTCGGCGACCGACCCGTGGTCTTGATCAGCGGGGACTGCCACACCGGGTGGTTGTCCTCGGCGGCCTACCGCCTCCTTGGTGAGGAGCCGCGGGCCGGCGCGGTCGATGAAGACGAGTGGTTCGATCTCTACTTCAAGATCGAGCAGTTGCCGATCCCGCCGGAGCGACTTCGGGAGCGCTACGCGCGGGTGATCGAGGGTGCGGCGGCGCTCGGCGTCGTCGGCATCGTCGACCTCGAGTTCGCCGACGGGTGGATGGACTGGCCCGATCGGTTTGCCGACGGTCTCGACGCGCTCCGGGTCCGGACGGCCACCTATCCGCCCGGCCTGAACGCGGTGATCGCCGCGGGCCTACGGACCGGTCAGCCCCTCCACCCCAGCGGGCTTCTCGAGATGGGGCCGCTCAAGGTGATTTCCGATGGCTCGCTCAACACGCGAACCGCCTACTGCTGCACCCCCTTCGTCACCGACGATCACCTGGAGCACCCGCGCGGCAAGCTCAACGTGGATCTAGCCGAGCTCACCGCGCTGATCGGCCGGGCCCACGAGCACGGCCTCGAGTCCGCCGTTCACGCGATCGGCGATGCCGCCCTCGCGGGAGCCCTCGACGCCTTCGAGGCGACCGGCGCGCGGGGGAGCATCGAGCACGCCCAGCTCGTCGATTTCGCCGATCTGCCGCGGATGGCCCGCCTCGGCGTGCGCGCGAGCGTCCAACCCGCGCATCTCCTCGACGACCGGGATACCGCCGAATCCATCTGGCCCGACCGGCTCGATCGGTGCTTCGCGTACGCCTCGATGCGGCGCTCGGGCGTCGAGCTGCGCTTGGGCTCCGATGCTCCCGTCGCGCCGCTCGACCCCTGGCTTGCCATGGACGCCGCGGTCCGGCGCACACCGCTCGGACACGGCCCCTGGTCTCCGCACGAGGCCCTGACGCCAGGGCAGGCGCTCGCCGCCTCCACCGATGGTGTCGTCGCGATCGAACCCGGCGGCCGGGCCGATCTCGTGCTGCTTGACGATCACCCCCTTCTTGCTGCCGACCCTGGGGCAGGGGGGCCAGGGCTTGCCGGAGTCCGAGTTGCGGCGACGATCCGCGCGGGCGAGGTCACGTACGGCGGGTAGGGCCCGGGACGCAAAGGGAAGGGGGTCTGCGCCGAGGTGACCGGCGCAGACCCCCCTCCCTTAGCCAGGCCCGTACCGCGCCACCCCTCGTCGTCATGTCTGTGCCGAGGTGACCGGCGCAGACCCCCCTCCCTTAGCCAGGCCCGTACCGCGCCACCCCTCGTCGTCATGTCTGTGCCGAGGTGACCGGCGCAGACCCCCCTTCCTTAGCCAGGCCCGTACCGCGCCACCCATCGTCGTCATGTCTGCGCCGAGGTGACCGGCGCAGACCCCCCTTCCTTACTGATGGCGCGGAATTAGCGCATCGTGTTGAGCGTGACGCCGTAGTAGTTCGCGGCGTCGACGACCGGCTGGTAGAAGGAGTACGAGCCGGCGGCGTAACCACGGTTGAAGCCGCAGCGCACGCCGACGGGCCCACCAGAGGTCATGCCCTGGGCGAGGTTGCCGGCGCCGAGGTACGCGCCACCGGAGTCACCGCCCTGGCTGCAGACGCTGGCCTCGGCGAGACCCGAGACCACGGTGCCGTCGTAGTTGACGGTGCGGTTGTAGGCCTTGATCTGACCGCAGGTCCAGCCCGTGGTGTTCCCGGCCTTGCAGATGTCCGTGCCGATGGCACCCTTGCTCAAACCGCGGACCGGGTACATCCCGGAGTGGCCGCGGCTGTCGACCTGGGGGATGCCGCGGTTGCCGGCGGAAATGGTCATCAGGCCCATGTCGACGCTCGACGAGCCGGTCCGGAAGCGGCTGTGCGTGCCCTGCCCAAGCAGCTGACCCGCGGCGTTAAAGACCCGCGGGAGGCTCTCGACGCAGTGACCAGCCGTCAGCAACACGGCCCGGCCGTTGCGGTCGGTGCCCGTGTAGCCCAGGGAGCAGTTGCCGCCCGAGCTAAGCCGCATGATCTGGCCCGGGACGACGTCGGCGTGCGTCTCGAGCTTGTCGCCGACCGTCACCGTAACGCCTTCCATGGCCTTCAGCGAGGACACCAGAGCGCTCGGGGCGTCCTTGCTCACGCGGACATCGACGGTGCCCTTCGGCAGGTTCGGGCCGACGGTGAGGATGTGCTTCGAGCGTGCTCCGGCGGCCTTCAGGACCTTCTTGGCGCGCGCGTCGAGGGTGCTCTGGCCGGCGGCCCGCGACGGGGTGAGGCCCGCGGCCCGGACCTTCTTGCTCGCCGCGGCGTCCTTGACGACCACGACGAGCTTGGTGTCGTCGAAGTACGCACCATCGGTCGAGATCCCTTGGCGCTCAAGGCGATCCAGGGCGGCCTGACGGTCGCGCTTGGTGTCGACGTACTCCTTGGCCTCCTTCTTGCTGATGTTCTCCCGCTTCATGATGTAGTCGGTGACGGGGTCCTGCGTGGCGACCTTTTCGGTCGGGTCGGGGTCAGGGTTGGCGTGTGCGGTACTCGCCGAGAGCGTGGTGATACCGAGCGCGATCGCGCCACCAACGGCGAGGGGGATGCGTACCTTCATGCCGAACTTCTCCTCCACTTGGGTGAACCGAAAAAACGGTGGGAGAGACGCTAGCCAGGCCGGAGGGGGTAACGGGGCTTTACCGCCTCGTTATTATTTTGTTTTCTGATCGTGATGGTCAGAATCGTCGCGCTGCGCTAGTCGAAGGGGGCGAAGTGCACCTCCCGCGATGACTGGGCGGCGCGGGCGTGACCGGTGGTCGAGCGCACGGTGACGGTGACCGACGCGGGGTCGATCGGACCTTCCCACACGATCGGCCGCTACGCCAGGGTGGATCCATGAGCGACGACCGCGGCAATGGCGCCGACATCGAGCTGACCGAGGTCCGAGATTTCCTCGCCGAGCACCAGCCCTTCGACGCCCTTCCCGAGCGCGACCTGCGGCGGCTCGCGGCGGCGATGACCGCGCGCTATCACCGGAGAGGGACCGCGCTCATGGCGGTGGGCCAGGACAACCACGACCTGATCGTGGTGCGCTCCGGGGCGATCGAGATCCGCGACGCCGACGGGGGTCTCATCGGCCGAGGCGCGGAGGGAGAGACCGTCGGAACCACCACCCTCGTCGGCGGGAACCCATCGCGGTTCTCGGTCACCGCGATCGAAGACACCTTGGCGCTCCACCTCCCCGCGGCTCACTTCCACGAGTTATCCGGTGCGCACGCCGACTTCGCCGACTTTTTCGACGAGCAGCGTGCCGATCGGATCGGGGCCGCCGCGCGCTCGACGGCTACCACCGACCATGGGGACGCGATCTTGAAGACGAGCGCCAGCGACCTGGCGCGCCGCGCTCCCATCACGGTCACCGCCGAGGTGTCCATCGCCGAGGCTGCGCGGGTGATGACCGGGCACGGCGTGTCCTCGCTCCTTGTCGTCGACGGCTCTGAACACGATCCGATCCCCGGCGTGCTCCGGGGGATCGTTACCGACCGCGATCTGCGCGGGCGGGTGCTCGCCGCGGGGGTCGACCCCGATGCTCCGGTCGCCACGGTGATGACCGTCGATCCGGTGACTGCGCCCGTCGATGCGCTCGCCTTCGAGGTGCTGCTCGCGATGGTCGAACGCAATATCCACCACCTCCCGCTCGTCGACGCCGATGGCGCCCCCGTCGGGGTCGTGACGACGACCGACCTGATGCGCCTGGAGCGGGCCAGTGCCGTCCACCTCGTCGGGGATATCGCCAAGCAACACGACGTCGGCGGGGTCGCGGCCGTGGCGCGCCGCATCCCGGCACTCGTCGAGCATCTCGTGGCTCAAGACGCCTCGGCCGGGGACATCACGAGGATCGTGACGGCCGTCGGGGATGCCGTCGAACGCAGGATCATCGACCTCGGGATCGCTTCGCTCGGGCCAGCGCCGGCCCCCTTCTGCTGGATGGTCCTCGGCTCCAAGGCTCGCTATGAGCAGGCTCTTGGCAGCGACCAGGACCACGCGCTGATCCTCTCCGATGACCTGCCCGAGGGCGCCGATCAGTACTTCGCGGCGCTCGCCGACTTCGTCGTCGAGGGGTTGGTGGAGGCCGGGTACGTCCGCTGCCCTGGTGATGTGATGGCGACCAATCCTCGCTGGCGCCAGGGCATCACGGCCTGGCAGCGCGAGTTCACCCGGTGGGTCACCGAGCCGACCTCCGATGCCGTGCTCACCGCGTCGATCTTCTTCGACTCCCGGGCCCTGCGGGGCGACCATTCGCTCCACACCCAGCTCGCCGATCACGTCATGTCTCTCACCCCGAACGGCAAACGCTTCCTCGCTCATCTCGCCAAGGAAGCGGTGGCGAACGAACCACCGCTCGGCTTCTTCCGCGGCTTCGTCCTCGCTAAGGAGGGCGACCACAAGGACACCTTGGACCTCAAACGGGGCGGCATCGGCGCGATCGTCGAGCTGGCGCGGGTCCATGCGCTCGCGAAGGGGTTGGCGCCGGTGAATACCGAAGCCCGCCTGCTGGCCGCGGCCGCGGCGGGGTCGATGAGCCAAAAGAGCGCCGACAACCTGATCGACGCCCTCGAGTTCATCGCCCACGTCCGGCTGGTGCACCAGGCGCGGCAGGTGCGGGCCGGCGCGAGTCCGGATAACCACATCGGTCCGGGCGAACTCACCGCCTTCGAGCGGGGCGCGCTGCGCGATGCCTTCCAGATCGTGCGGTCCGCGCAGCAGGCGCTGACCCAGCTCTTCCCGCTGAGCGTGGTCTCGTGATCCTCTCCCGCTTCCGATCGCCGCAGCGGCGACGGGAGAAGGCCGCCCGGTCCGCTCCGGCCGGGCCGCTTCGTGACTACCTGGCGACCCCCTTCCCCGAGCCGCACACCCCGCTCACCGAGCTCCCGTTGCTCGCGATCGATGTCGAGACGACCGGGCTCGATGCCGCGACCGATCACGTCCTGAGCGTCGGTTTCGTCCCGGTCGATGGGCTGGCGATCCGCCTGGGCGAGGCGCGGCGCGTGGTGATCAGCGCCGGGGTTGACGTGGGGCAGAGCGCCATCTTCCATGGCCTCACCGACGACGCGATCGCCGAGGGCGTGGCGCCGCAAGAGGCCCTGGAGGTGACCTTGAAGGCCCTGGCCGGGCGGGTGCTGCTCGCGCACCACGCCGAGATCGAGACCAGTTTCCTCGCTGCTGCGTGCCGTCGCGTCTACGGCGTTGAGATGGTCGCGAGCCCGGTCGACACCCTGGCCCTGCAGCACCGGATCGTCACCTCGGGGATCGGCGCGGTCGAGGAGCCCACGCCCGGCTCGCTGCGGCTCTGGGCGGCACGAGAGCGGTTCGGGCTGCCGCACTATCGGGCGCACGAAGCGCTCGTCGACGCGCTCGCGTGCGCCGAGCTCTACCTGGCCCAGGCCGCCGAGCTCGAGGCGATGCGCGGCGCCCCCTTAACCCTCGCCGACGTCAGCGCCCGCTAACCCCCTTCGTCCTCACTTTGCTTAAGCACGTCCTTGATGCTCATCCTGGAGGGTGAGCATCGAGGCGTTGCTTAAGCAAAGGCGGGACACTGGGGGGATGAGCCCGGTGCACCCCTTCGCCCTGATTGACCTCGATCACCTCCTCGACGATGAGGAGCGTGCCATCCGCTCGACGGTGCAACAGATCGTCACCGACCACGTCCGACCGCACCTCGCGCAGTGGTTCGAAGCGGGGACGTTGCCGGTGCGCGAGCTGGCCCGCGAGTTCGGGGCGAACGGTCTGCTTGGGATGCACCTGCAGGGCTACGGCTGCGCTGGGACCTCCGCGACCGCGTACGGACTCGCGTGCTTGGAAGTGGAAGCCGCCGACTCCGGGCTGCGTTCGCTTGTCTCGGTCCAAGGTTCGCTCGCGATGTACGCGATCCACCGGTGGGGATCGGAGGAGCAGCGCGAGCAGTGGCTGCCCGGGATGGCGGCCGGCGAGCTCATCGGGTGCTTCGGCCTCACCGAACCGGACTTCGGCTCCGACCCCGGTGGGATGCGCACGCGGGCCCGCCGTGATGGCGACGACTGGATCCTCGACGGCACCAAGATGTGGATCACCAACGCCCCGCTTGCCGATGTCGCCGTGATCTGGGCGCGGGCCGAAGAGGGAATCCGGGGCTTTGTCGTCCCGACCGATACCCCGGGCTTCACCGCCAACGAGGTGACGGGCAAGCTCTCCCTTCGCGCGTCCGCGACCGGCGAGATCGTCTTAGACGGCGTGCGCCTGCCGTCCTCGGCGATGCTCCCCGAAGCGCTCGGGCTCTCCGGTCCGCTCTCGTGCCTCAACGAGGCCCGCTTCGGCATCATCTTCGGCGCGGTCGGCGCCGCGCGCGACAGCATCGAGGTGACGCTCGACTACGTCGAGAACCGCCAGATCTTCGGCAAGCCGCTCGCCGCCTACCAAATCAGCCAGGTCAAGCTGGCCGACATGGTCGTCGAACTCGACAAGGCGATGCTTCTCGCCCTTCATCTGGGGAGGCTGAAGGACGCCGGGCGGTTGCGACCCGAGCAGGTCTCGGTCGGCAAGTTGAACTCCTGCCGTGAGGCGATCGCCATCGCCCGCGAATGCCGAACCCTCCTCGGCGCCAACGGCGTCACGCTCGAGTACTCCCCGATGCGCCACGCCAACAACCTCGAGTCGGTCCTCACCTACGAGGGCACCTCCGAGGTCCACCAACTGATCATCGGCCAGAGCCTGACGGGGCACTCGGCCTTTCGCTGATGGGACGCCGGAAGGGGGATCGCGCTCGCCTCTTCGTCGCGATCGATCTGCCCGACGAGGTGCGCGAAGACCTCGGTGAGTTCCTCGATCCGCGTCGGGAAGCGGCGCCCTTCCCCTTCATCGCCTCTGAGCAGTGGCATCTGACGCTCGCCTTCATGGCCGCCGTCGATGAGGTCGCGCAGGATGCCTTAGAGGATGGGCTGGCGTCGGTGGCGCGGCGGCACGCCCCCTTCATCGCGCAGCTTGGAGGGGCCGGCTCCTTCCCCGATCCGACCCGCGCCCGGGTGCTGTGGTTGGCAATGGCGCGCGGCGACGATCAGGTGCGCCGGCTCGGAGCTGCGGTCCGGACGACGGCGGTCCACGCAGGTGCCGAGGTCGACGGGCGTGAACTCATCCCTCATCTGAGCCTCGCGCGGCTCCGGCGTCCGATCGAGGCGACCCGATGGCTCCGCGTCCTCGACACCTGGACAAGCGCGGCCTTCGAGGTCGGCTCCTTCGTCCTGATCCAATCGCACCTCGGCGCCGGTGCGCGCTCACGCCCGCGGTACGACGAGGTCGCCCGCTACCCCCTTCAGCGGCCCTCGGCGGGGTGAGCCGACCGAACTGCTCGCTCGATCGGCGTTACTGCTGGTGAAGGGCGTCGAGGGCGCGCGTGCAGTGACCGACGAGATCGTCGAGATCGGGCCTGGACGACGCCGCCGACCAGCTGAGCGCCCGGGCCTCGACGTAAGCCCACCAGGCGGTGGTGATGTCGCGATCGAGATCTGGCCGGGCGGCTAAGACGCGGTCGGTGAGGGTCTGCCAGATCGCCGCGTGGACGTCAGCCGACTCGGCATCGACGCCGCCGAATCCGCGGATGAATCCGAGGTACGCGTCGCGGCGACGCTCGACCTGCGCGATGAACCCGGTCACCATCTGGGCGATCTGTGTCCTGGGCTCGGCGTCGGGGTCGGGCTCGGTGTTGTGGAGCAGGCGCTCCCCGGCGGCCTCGACGAGCGCGCTGAAATAGGCGCGCTTGCTCGGGAAGTAGTGGAAGAGCAGCCCGCGCGAGATGCCCGCCTCGGCGGCGATTTCGTCCAGGGCGATCGCGTGGGCGGGCTTGCGGGTCAGGGCCGCGAGCCCCAGGCCGATCAGTTGACGCCGACGGTCCTCACGGCTGAGTCGCTCGCGTGGAGCGGGGCGACGGGAGGGCGAGGGGACGGGCACACTATTGATCGTTGCTCAATAAGGCCGTACCGTCAACATCATGACTGAAGGTACCGCCACCAAGGGCGCGATCATCATCACCGGCGCGAGTTCCGGCCTCGGTGAAGAGATGGCCCGCCAGTTCGCCGCGCTCGGTTACGACCTCGGCCTCGCGGCCCGCCGCACGCAGCGCATCGATGGGCTCGCCGACGAGATCCACGCTGCCCACCCCACCTGCCGGATCGAGACTGCTGCGCTCGATGTCACCGATGACGACGCGGTCTTTGCGGTCTTCGCCGATTTTGCCCAGCGCTTCGGCACGATCGAGCGGGTCATCGTCAACGCCGGGCTGGGGAAGGGGGCCCCGATCGGTGTCGGCAGCCACCACGCCAACCGCGAGACCGCCCAGACAAACTTCCTCGGCGCGCTCGCCCAGGCCGAGGCGGCGATGGAGATCTTCCGGCGCCAAAAGCGCGGTCACCTCGTGATGATCTCCTCGATGTCGGCGCTGCGCGGGATGCCGAAGACCATGACCGTCTACGCCGCGACGAAGGCGGGGGTTGCCTCGCTGGCGGAGGGCATTCGCTCGGAGATGCTCGGTAAGCCGGACCTGAAGATCGATGTCTCGGTGATCTACCCGGGTTACATCCGCTCGGAGATGAACGAGAAGGTCTCGCAGAAGACAAAGTTCATGGTCGATACCGAGACCGGCGTGCGGGCGATGGTGGCGGCGATCGAGGCCCGCAAGGTCAAGGCCTATGTCCCGGCGAAGCCGTGGGTCGCGATCGCGGGTGCGATGAAGGTGCTCCCTCTCTCGATGGTCCGCAAGCTCACCTGAGGTTCTTCTCCCGCCGCAGACCTCACGAGCGGGCGAAGTGGGTGAACTGCTGGCCCATCGCGGCGAGCGCTTCGCGCACTTCGGGCGGGTCGATGATTGTCAGATCGGCGTCGAGATCACGCGCGATCCACGCCAGGTGCCACGCGAGGTGATGGGCGTCGTCGGCGCCTGCGATCAGTTGGGCCTGCCTGTCACCGAGCGCGGTGACCTCGCCGATCGTTGCGGGGACGCGCTGGCGCAGCGCCTCGGCGCTCGCCGTGTAATGCGCCGTCGCCACCACCCCATACCCGCCGCGACTCATGGCTTGGCGCACCTGGGCGACCGGGTCCGGGGTGGGACGCGCTGCGAAGGTGAGGGTCGAGGCACGCGCCGCGGCCATCCGGTCCACTCGGAAGGTGCGCCAATCACTGCGCCCCAGATCCCAGGCGAAGAGGTACCACCGCCGACCGGTCGTCACCAGCCGATAGGGCTCGCAGTCACGTACCGATCGCTGTGCGTCACGTGCCTCGTAGTCAAAACGCAGGCGCACGCCATCACGGATGGCGCGGGCCGCAGTGAGGAGCGTGCCGTGGTCCAGGGCCGTCCCGGGCTGGGGGAGGGTGGCGGTCGCAAGGTCGAGCGCGCGGACCTCCGCCGCCAACCGAACCGGGAGCACCTGATCGAGTTTGGTGAGGGCGCGAAGAGCCGACTCGCCGACCGCTTCATCACTGGCCGCGGCGATCCGAAGGGCGATCGCGGCGGCCACGGCCTCATCGTCATCAAGGACCAAGGGGGGCAGGCGTCTCCCCCTCCCGAGCCGGTAGCCGCCGCCGGGACCATGCGCAGCGTGGACCGGGTAGCCAAGGTCTCGCAGGCGATCGATATCGCGGCGGACGGTTCGCGCGGTGACGTCGAGCCGCTCGGCAAGATCCGGTCCGGTCCAGACCGATCGCGCCTCGAGCAGGCTCAATAGCCGCAGGATGCGGTGGGTCGTCTCGGCCATGAGGCTCCCTTCGGTGGCTCTTCCAGGATCGCAGCTAGATGCGGACAGAAATAGTCCTCTTCTCCCGCGAGGGTGGCGATTGAAGGGGGCAGCCCGCCCCGATCCTCACCCCAGCAAAGGAAGTGGCCGATGTACCTGCCCGCGATTCACGACGAGAACCAGACCTACGCCGGCTATATCGCGCAGCAATTGGAGGCGCTGCGCGCGAGCGCCCTTGGTCTCACCGACGAACAGGCGCGCTCGACCCCGTGCCGCAGCGCCTTGTCGATTGGGGGGATCCTCAAGCACGTCACCCATGTCCTCGCCGGTGAGGTGCCAGAGGCCGCCGATCCGGGAGCGCCGATCGACCCGGTCGACGCCTTCTACGCCAGCTTCGTCATGCGGCCGGATGAGTCGCTCACCGAGGTGCTCGCTCGGTTCGACGCCATGACCGCGGCGGTCGCCGACCGGTTCTCCGGCGATGTTGACCCGGACGAAGAGGTCGTCCAACCGCCCGCTCCCTGGTACGGGATCACCGAGGAGTCCACGGTGCGGCGCCGCTATCAACTCATGCATATCGTCGAGGAGTTGTCCCGGCACGCTGGCCACGCCGACATCATCCGCGAGCAGATCGACGGCGCGCTCGCGCCCGCTCTCGTCGCCACCGTACTCGGCCTGCCGGCGAACCCCTTCGTCACGCCGTGGACACCGAGCGCCACCTGACCTGAATTAACGCCGCGTGCGCTTGGCTGGACTCATGGGCATCGACTCCCGGGAGCATTCGAGGCGTCGACCGACCGGTCCGGGAACCCGTGGGCCTGAGCGCGGCCGACCCGCTCCAGAGGGCCGACGCCAACCCCGGCGGACACTTTTGTCTCGACAAGGACCTGCCCGTCGACGGTCCGTGGAGCAGTTGACCGGGAGGATAGCCGCGTGAACCTCTTCTTCGGATACCTCGCCGTCGTCATCCCGCTCATCACGATGGCGGTAGCGGCGCTGTGGCCACCCCGCTGGTGGCAGGTAGCACTCCTGGTGAGTGGGCCGGTGCTCACTGGCCTTGCAGTGCTCGAGGTCGCCGGTCTCCAATACCTCGGCTGGATCGCGGACTTCGGGATCCCGTACGCGTACCTCATCGTCCTACCCCTCATCCCCTGGCGGCGGACCTGGGCGCGGGGTGGCCATACCGCTCACCGTCATCGCCGTCGTCGGTGTTCTCGTCGGGCTGGCCAGGTTCGAGGTGTCCGTCGTCTTCTACCTCGCCATGCCGTTTGTGGCGGCGGTCGGGGGACTGGTCCTTTGCGAGGTGTCCCGACGAGACCGGCGGCGAGCCACCAGTCACCCAGAGCCCGTCGCCTAGGGGCCCGTCACGGTCAGGTTACAGCGCCGTTTCGCGGTGGTTGGGTCCTGATCCCTGGGGTCTGGCTCTTAGAGTGCGCGATCTCGGGAGGTCAGCGGGCCGAACTGCGCTCCTTGTTGGCGGGCGCTTCGATCCACGGACTCATCCGCAGCGACGTCGTCGGGTCGATATCGAAGAAGCCGCCGCTCAAATCGATCGGGACGGACTCGTCGAGCAGGTCCAAGGCAGCGCGTTGCGATGGGGCGGCGCCGACCCCCGTACCGCGCCAGCCGAGTTCCACGGAGGCGGAGTCACCCGGCCCGATGGTGATCCGTCGCTCGGAGACCGGTGTCCCCGAGGCGTCGGTCACGACGGCTTCGGTCTTCGCGATCACGCTCACTCCGTCATCAGTAACGACGAGCCGCGGACGGTCCCGAAGCCAACAGTCGCGCTCGGTCGCGTTCTGGACGGTCACGGCCACGGCGCGCCACCCGGTAGCGGCGTCCCAGCCGTGCGCGATGGCGCGAAGGTCGGCCGCCCGGCACGCAGCGACCACCTCGGGGCCAGAGCGCTCGCCGACTCGGGAATCGGATGCGGTGGTCCTCGGCTCCCCTTCCCCGGTAGACGTCGCCCCGGTCGGGGGGTCACTCGGGGCGATGAGGGCCATGCGTTCGGGATTGGCAGGGCCCGGGCCATAGGGGTCGAGGATGTCGTGGACGACATCGCGGGCCTGGTACCGCTCGACCGCGGTGACGCTGACGAGCCCGTAACTGAGGCCAGCGATCCCGACCAGGGCGCCGAGGGAGAGCGCCACCGGAACCGTGCGGCGGTCGCAGCGTTCGCTCCACACTCTGCCCCACAGGGCCGCAGTGACCGCCGCGGCGACGACGAAGACGACGGTCGCAAGGTAGGCGCCGGCGATGCTCGTCCGGTCGGTGCGGGCGAGGACATAGGGGACGATCGCGACCGTCGCGACGGCGACCGTCGCGATCACGGTGGCGCGTACGGCGATGAGGCGTTGTCCGGTCCCCGGGGTCGCTCGATCCTCGATCCACCCCAACGCGACGATCAGAGCCACCCACCAGGCGGCGAGTCCCGCGACGAAGGCCGGACCACCGAAAGCCCGCGCGACGATGAGGAGGGGGATCGCGAGAGAGACCCCAGCGGCGGTGGTGCCCATCACGGCGATCAGATAGCCACGAAGCGGCCGAGGTGATGCGCCTGGGCGCCGCGGCCCCTTCGGACGGCGCACCACGTACCAGAGGACGGAGCCGATCAGCAGGGCGAGAAGGGCGGACATCGCCCACCACATGAGCGTGAGTCGCTCGCGCATCTCGCCCGGCTCGCAGACGTTGGCGAGTCGAGCGGGACAGGAGTCTCCAACGGCGGGCCACCACCGGGAGGCCAGCAGACCGACCGCTCCCATCGCCGCGATGGTGGCGACGATCTGAGCGCGCGGACCCCAAGTGGCCAGAGGGGTCCGCGCGCTCACAAGAGGACACGATGGCGGCTCGACCTGAAGATCACCTGCACATCGCGTGCGAAGGGGGTTAGCGCTCGCCCCCTTAATCCGCGGCGAGCGCCTGGGCCGGAGCGACCCGGGTGGCCCGTCGCGCCGGCAACACCGAGGCGAGAACCGCCGCCGTGATCGCGACGAGGGCCACCCCGCCGATGATCGTCCACGGGATCGTGAGCTGGGTATCGAGGGCCGATCCCAAGGCGGAGCGGGTGCCGGCCCAGCCATACGCGACGCCAAGCGCGCTTCCGACGACCACCCCGACGGCGGCGAGGACGGCCGCTTCAATGGCGAGCATGCCGCGCAGCTGACCGCGGGTCGTCCCGAGGGCCCGCAGCAGGGCGGACTCTTGGGTACGTTCGATCACCGACAGCGAGAGGGTGTTAGCGATCCCCACGAGTGCGATCAGGACCGAGATCCCGAGCAGCCCGAGGACCACGTAGAGCACGATGTCGAGGGCTTCGGTCAGCTGGGCCCGCTCCGATGCCGATCCGCCGATGGTGATCGAGGGGACATCGGCCGTCGCGGTGGAGATCCGGTCGAGCACCGCCTGACCGTCGGCCCCGTCGGCCAGGCGAATAATCACCCCGCGCGTGTCGGGCTGCGGCGTCATGGCCCTGAGGTCGGACTCGGTGACCGAGAGCGGGTAGCCAAGGGCGTCGGAGATCGACACCTTCACCGTGCGCGCGCCCGTCGGTCCCTGCAGCGCGAGGGTGTCGCCGTTGGTGACCCCCGCCTCCGCGGCAGCCTCGGAGGAGACGAGCGCGACACCGTCACGAAGGCTGCTCACCAGCGCCGGGTTGCGCAGCGCGGAGCGGGCGTCAGCGCCGATCCCGACGACCACCTGACCCCCTTCGCCGTCGACCTTCACCTCGGCTCCGGGAATGGGGGCGAGGACACCGACGCCATCCACGTCACGCAATTGCTGCACGGTCCGCTCACTCAGCGGGCCAGCGGTGCTCGCGATCGAGGCGTCGATCGAGAGGTGCTGGTCGAGCGCCGCATCGACCGACGACTGAGCCGAGCGCGCGGCGACCGCGGTCATGGTGACGAGGGTGATCCCGACGAGCAGGGCCGAGGCGGTCGCGGCGGCTCGACGCGGGTTGGCGACCGCATTGCCGAGGGCGAGGCGCCCCGGGGTGCCGAAGAGGCGCGCCGGGACGATGCCGACGACCCGAGCGACCGCGGGGACGAGGATCGTGCCGATCAGCATGACGCCGAGGAAGGACAACAGGCCTCCAGCCATGCCGATGACCAGCCCGCTTCCTTGCATGCCGAGCACGAGCGCGCCTCCACCGATCGCGATGAGGGCGGCTCCGGCGAGCAGTTTCATCCGACCGGCGGTCCGGGAGTCCCGCCCGGGGGCGGGGCGCAGGGCGGCGAGGGGGGCGACCGCTGACGCACGCCGGACCGGTCGCAGCGCCGCGAGGATCACGACCACGATGCCAACGACGAGCGGGATCAGGATGTCCCGCGGCGTGACCGAGAAGACCATCTCGCCGATCGCACTGCCGAGGAAACCGCTCGACACGCGGGTGAGGACCCAACCGAGCCCAACCCCGGCGAGGGTTCCGAGTGCGGTGAAGACCGCCCCGGTGAGCAGGGCCTCCAGCAGGGCCGATCGAGTCACCTGGCTCTTCGTCGCGCCGACGGCTCGGAGCAGGGCGGTCTCGCGGGTGCGGCGGGCAAGCAGGATGGAGAAGGTGTTGGCGATGACGATGGCCGCGACGAAGAGGGCGATCGCCGCGAACCCGCTCAGCACCCCCGTGAGCGCAGAGGTTCCGCGCGCGAGGTCGTCGATCTCGGCGTCGGCCTGCGCGGTCCCAGTCCGCACCGTCGCCCCCTTCGGCAAGGTGTCGCTGAGGGCGGTCCGGACGGCAGCGGTCACCGTCTCGGCGTCGCTGCCGGGTGTGGCGGTGATGGCCAACTGAGTCCAGCCGGTCAGATCGGTGAGCTTGGTGACCGCTGACGGGGTGGCGAAGAGGGTAGCGCTGCCCGCGTAGCGGGAGTCGTCGCTCGTGTCGATCAAGCCGACGACGCGCAACGACGCGGAGTTGGTCTGCCCGTCGCTGCCATATGCCGTCACCGGCAGGTCCGTCCCGAGGCGGATCCGGTTGGCCGTCGCCCAGGTGGTGGGGATGGCGATTTCGTCGGTCGCCGCGGGCAGACGCCCTTCGGCCGCCGTCGACGCCGCGCCCAGGATCGGCGCCGTGGTGAGGGTCGCGAACTCCTCGCCGCGACGGGTGGCGATCATCGCGGTGCCAGCGCGGGTGGCCTCCACCTGGTCCACACCGGTCGTCCCACGCGCGGCGGCGAGGGAGGTCGCCGGCAGATGGTCACCCAGGCTGGGGCGCACGACGGTGGCGAAAGGGGCGTACTGGCCGGCGACCTGCTGGCGGAGGGTATCGGTCAGGCTCGAACCGAGCGTGAGGGTTGCGGCGACGAAGGCGACACCGAGGATGATCGCGAGGCCCGGTGCGATCAGTCGGCGCGCCTGGGTGCGAAGCGAAGCGAAGGTGAGCTGCAGCATCGGTGCTCAGGCCCCCAAGCGCTTCGTCGCGTCGAGGACCGAGTCCTCGGTCGGGTTGCGCAGTTCGTCGGTGATCCGGCCGTCGGCGAGGAGCACCACCCGGTCGGCATAGGACGCCGCGCGCGGATCGTGGGTCACCATCACGATCGTCTGGCCGAGCTCGTGCACGCTGCGGCGCAAGAAGGTCAGCAGTTCGGTCGAGGTGCGCGAGTCCAAGGCGCCGGTCGGTTCGTCGGCGAAGAGGACATCCGGGTGCGTCATCAGCGCGCGCGCCATCGCCACGCGCTGCTGCTGGCCGCCGGAGAGCTCGCTCGGGCGATGACCCAGGCGGTCGGCGATCCCGAGGATGTCGGTCAGTTGGGTGAACCACGCCCGGTCGGTGCGCTTCCCGGCGAGGGAGAGGGGGAGCAGGATGTTTTGCTCGGCGGTGAGGGTCGGCAGGAGGTTAAACGACTGGAAGACGAAGCCGATCCGCTCGCGGCGCAGGATCGTCAGCTGCTTGTCGGTGAGGCGGGTGGTCTCGGTCTCGCCGAGGAAGACTTGGCCGCTCGTCGCGTCCTCGAGCCCGGCGAGGAGGTGCATGAGGGTGGACTTCCCCGAACCGCTCGGGCCCATGATCGCGGTGAGTTCCCCGGCAGCGAGGTCGAGGGTGACGTGGTCCAAGGCGGTGACGGCGGACTCTCCGCGGCCAAAGACCTTGGTGAGGTCCACCGCGCGCGCCGCGGGCGGTGGCGGGGTGGGTGGGGTGTCGAGCAGAGCTGAGGTCGTGGCGTCGATCGCTTGAGCGGCAGTGAAGTTCATGCCATCAACGATGCGCCGAGACCCCCTTCGGCCACATCGGCCTACGGTCGGGACCTGCGGCGGCGGCCCGTACGACCAGGGTCGTACGAGCGGCCGCGGGCCACCGACCATCGGGTGATGACAGCTTGCGTCATGCCATCGGTCCGAGCGATGCGGACGAGATTCGCCTGGGGGTGGTTCGGGCCGGGATGTGGCCCAGGTTCAGCCGCGCTCTACCTGGACGAGCCCCGTCTCGTACGCCAACAGCACCATCTGGACGCGATCGCGCAGGTCGAGCTTGTGCAAGATGCGTCCGATGTGAGTCTTGACGGTGGCCTCGGCGAGATAGAACTCCGAGGAGATTTCGGCGTTCGTGAGGCCCCGAGCGACCGCCGTCAGGATCTCCACCTCGCGCGGGGTGAGAGCGGCCAGCCGGGGATGATCCGCGCCCGTGGTCACCGAGGGAGTTTCGCTGCTCTCCGCGGTCTCGGGGAGGTGCTCGGCGAAGCGTTCGACGAGGCGTCGGGTCGTACTGGGGGCGATGACCGAGTCGCCGCGGTGGACTGCCCGGATCGCCGCGAGCAACTCGGCCGGTCCCGCGTCTTTGAGGAGGAACCCGGAGGCGCCGGCGCGCAGCGCGGCATACGCGTACTCGTCGAGGTCGAAGGTCGTGAGGACCACGACGCGCGGTGTACCCCCTTCGGCGAGCCGTCCAGCCGCCGCGCGCTCGCCGATCGCTTGCGTCGCGCGCACCCCGTCCATGCGCGGCATCCGGATATCCATCAGCACGACATCGGCGGCCGTCGTCTCCAGCACCTCGAGCGCTTGCTGCCCATCGCTGGCCTCCCCGACGACACTCATGTCCTCTTGGGCGTCGATCACCATCGTGAAGCCCGCGCGGACCAGTTCCTGGTCATCGACGAGCACGATTCGGGTCGTCATGTCTGGCTCCTTGAGCGAAGGGGGAGAAGGGCGTGCACGCGCCAGCCGCCGTGGACCTCGTCGGGACCGGCGCTGACCTCGCCGCCGACGCTTTGAGCCCGCTCGCGCATCCCGATGAGGCCATGACCGTCGCCATCATCGGTGGTGGCACCGCGCCCGGTGTCGGTGACGCGGACATCGAGATCCGCAGGCCCCCGCGTCACGACGACGGCCGCGCTGGCATAGGGGCCGGCGTGCTTAATCACATTGGTGAGCGACTCTTGGACGATCCGGTAGGCGGCGAGGCCGGTCTCGCGGGGGACTTCGGTGAGGTCATCGGGCATCGTCAGCGTGATGTCGCGCCCAGAGTCGTGAAGGCGTTCGACGAGGGCCGGTAGGTCGGAGAGCGCCTCGGTCGGAGCGTAGATCGGCGTGAGGGCACCGTCACCACCCTCCGCCTGCCCCGTTTCGCGCAGGACGCCCACCAGGCGTCGGGTCTCGGCGAGGGCTTCGCGAGCGGTGCTTCCGATGGTCGTAAGCGCCTGCGCCGCCTGCTCGCGTTTCCAGGTGCCTGCGTGCTCCGCGGCGTAGGCGGCGCCATCGGCCTGAACAACGACGACCGAGAGGGAGTGCGCGACGACATCGTGCATCTCGCGGGCGATGCGGGTGCGTTCATCGGCGGCAGCGATCCGTGCCCGCTGGTCTCGGTCGCGCCGCAGGGCCGCGTTTTGCTCCGCGAGGCCATCGATCAACTGGGCCCGCCGCCGGGCGAGTTCGCCGCCGAGCCAGGCGATGAGGTTGACGCCCGAGAGGAGGAAGGCCGCGACGACGATCGAGGGGATGAAGATCTCGCCATCGGGCGCCATTGACCACCGCACGGAGGCGATCAGCCCGGATGCGGCCGAGACGGCCAGCGATGCCCACCGCCAGCCGACTGGCTGGATATACCGGGCGGCGGCGTAGGCAGCGAAGGGCGCAGCAAGGTTCGCCGGGATCACGCTGTCGTAGATCGCGACCTGGGCGAGGCAAGCGGCGGTGAAGACCACGAAGGCAAGGACCGGGTGAGAGCGGCGCCACCACTGCGAGAGCACCTGCACCTGGGCCAAGGCGATCAAGGCAACGGCGGCGATCCCGGTCGTGCTGGTCCCGCCGATGATCGTGGTCGCCCCTCCGAAGAACCACAGGCCGAAGGTCACCGCGGCGTCGACCAGTCGGGGGTGCCGGGCGAACCAAGAAGGCCGCGGCAGATCGGCGTGCCGGGAGTCCACGGGCCAAGAGCCTAGGCCGAGGGCACGCCCTCTGGATCCCGCAACGGCTCGAAGGCCTCCGGTAACCACCGGCGCCAGATGATCTCGCAGAGGACGATCCCCAGGCCGGCGATCCCCGCCGCGACGCCAAGAGCGATCGGGCTTTTCACATCGAGGCTGAAAAAGCGCGCCAGCGGGGGCACGGTGAACATCACGACATAGGCGGCGGCGCTCGCGCCGATCAGGGCGTGCTTCCACGCCGTATCGGGGCGGGTGACCCGCAGGAGCACCCAGAGAGCGATCACGATCACCACGATGAGCACGGCGGTCGAGATCTGCTCGGGGGTGCTCGACGCGTCGTGCCGGTACAGCAGCCGGTAGGTAAGGAAGGCCGCCAGCCCGATCACCACGCCCCCGGGCGCGGACCGCTGGATCACCCGGCGGGTGAAGCCGCTGCGGGCGCGCTCCTGATTTGGGGCGAGCGAGAGGATGAAGGCAGGGATCCCGATCGTGAACCAGGCGGTGATTGTCACGTGGATCGGGACGAAGGGGAAGGGCATCGCGAACAGGCCGACGAGCAGTGCCAAGACGACCGAGTAGGTCGTCTTGGTGAGGAAGAGCGTGGCAACCCGCTCGATATTGCCGATCACTCGTCGCCCCTCGGCTACCGCGGCGGGAAGGGAGGAAAAGCGGTTGTCGAGCAGCACGATTTGCGCGGCCGAGCGGCTAGCGTCCGAACCCGAACCCATCGCGACGCCGATGTCAGCGTCCTTCAAGGCGAGCACATCATTGACCCCGTCCCCGGTCATCGCGACAATGCGGCCGCTGCGCTGAAGGGCATCGACCATCTCGCGCTTTTGTTGCGGGGTGACCCGCCCGTACACCGCGTGCCGATCGAGGATCGCGGCGAGCTCGTCCGGGTCGTCTGGGAGGGACCGGGCGTCGATCGCCTGATCGGGCCCGCCTGCCACCCCGACCGATGCGGCGACCGCGCCGACGGACGCCGCGTTATCGCCGGAGATCACCCGCACATCCACCCCTTCGCGGGTGAAGTAGGCGATCGTCTCGCTCGCGTCCGGGCGCAGCCGCTGGCGCAGGACGACCAGTCCGATCGGGTGGATCGCGGCGAGCACATCGGGATCGTCCACTCCCTGATCCGTCTCGGCCACCATCAGTACGCGCAGGCCCTGAGCCCCGATCTCTTGGGCGGTGAGCCGCAAGGGATCCTTCGCTTCGGCCAGGACGTCCGGCGCGCCGAGGAGGATGCTGCCGTGCTCGGCGAACGTGGCCCCGGACCATTTCGTCGCCGACGAGAAGGGGGCCGTCGCGCTCACCTCCCAGCGGTGTTCGGGCGGCCCCACGAGATCGGCGATGGCTTGGTTGGTGTCATTGGGGTGCGGGTCGGTCGCGAGCAGTTGTGCGAGCCGGTCGCGGATCGCCCCCTCGTCGGGGCCACCCGGGGCGCTCTTGACCTCGGTGGCGGTCATTCCCCCTTCGGTCAAGGTGCCGGTCTTATCGACGCAGACCGTATCGACTCGCGCGAGGGTCTCGATCGCGGGAAGCTCTTGGACGAGGCACTGCCGCTTGCCAAGGCGGATCACCCCGACCGCGAACGCCACCGAGGTCATCAGGACCAGGCCCTCGGGGATCATCGGGACGAGCGCGGCGACCATGCCGAGGAGGGCGTCGCGGCCGGACGCGCGAACCTCGCGGAGTTGGATCCAGATCGTCATGATCCCGACCGGGATGATGATCCAGGTGACGTACTTCAAGATCGTGTCGATCCCGCGCCGGAGCTCGGAGTCGACGAGGGTGAAGCGGCTCGCCTCGGCGGTCAACTGGGCGGCGTAGGCGTCCGCCCCGACCTTGGTCGCGCGGTAGACCCCGGACCCGACCGTGACGTGGCTGCCGGAGAGCACCTGCTCGCCCACCGTCTTCGCGACGGGGTCGGCTTCGCCGGTGAGGAGAGACTCGTCGAGGACGAGATGGTTCTGCTCGACGACCTCGCCATCGACCACGATCTGATCGCCGGACCCGACCTCGATGAGGTCTCCGAGGACGATCTGGTCTTGCGCGATCTGGGTAGAGCGTCCATCGCGGCGCACGGTCGGGTGGGCGGCGCCGATGACGCTCAGCCGGTCGAGCGTGCGTTTGGCTCGTACTTCCTGCACGATCCCGACCACGCTGTTGGCGATGATCAGCAGCGCGAAGAGGCCCTGTTTCAGTTGCCCGGTGATCAGGACCAGGCCGAAGAGGACGGCGAGGATCGCGTTGATCCGGGTGAAGACGTTGTCCCGCACAATCTGCGAGACCGTGCGCCCGGCGGGAGGGGGCTGGGTGTTGGTCTGACCGGCCGCGGTCCGTTCGGCGACCTCGGCACTGGTGAGGCCGCCTGCCGGTGTTACCGGAGCCGCGCGATTGGTCACCCTCGGCAGTCTAGGAGCCGTCGGACCGGTCGACCGGCGCGGAGCGTTCGTATGGCGATTCGTCTAGTGATACCCCTGGGGGTATTCTTGTCGGCATGAACGAGTACTCGCGTGAGGTCGTGATCGTCGGTGGGGTGGCCGGTGGGATGTCTGCCGCGACCCGGCTACGGCGACTCGATGAAAACGCCCGGATCACCGTGATCGAACGCAGCGGCCATGTGTCCTTCGCCAACTGTGGGTTGCCGTACCACGTCGGCGGTGTCATCGCCGAGCGCGAGGACCTACTGCTGCAGACTCCGACGTCTCTCGCCGCGCGATTCGGCATCGATGTCCTGGTCCGGCACGACGTTACCGACATCGACCGGGACCATCAGGTCGTCGTCGTACGCGACCTCGACTCCGGCGCGCAACGCTCCCTTCGCTATGACGCGCTAGTCCTCAGCCCAGGTGCCACCCCGGTGCGCCCCCCGATCCCTGGGGTGGAGCGCGCCCTCAGCCTGCGCGATGTCGAAGACATGGACGCGATGATCGCGGCGGCGGGGGGAGCGACGACCGCGACGGTCATCGGCGGCGGGTTCATTGGCGTTGAACTCGCGGAGAACCTCACCCACGCCGGCCTGGCCGTGACCCTGGTCGAGGCCACCACCCAGGTCATGGCGCCCCTTGACCCCGAAATGGTCGCGCCGGTCCACGATCGGTTGCGCGACAAGGGGGTTGCGCTGCACCTCGCGAGCACCGTTACCGCGATCGGGCCGAAGGACGTGTCGATTGACACTGAGTCCGGGAGCGAGCTCGTCGGTGCCGACCTGGTGATCCTCGCCATCGGCGTGCGTCCCGAAACCGCGCTCGCCGAGCGCGCTGGCCTCGAGGTCGGGGAGCGCGGCGGCATCGTGGTCGATGACGCCATGCGGACCAGCGATCCGGCGATCTATGCCGTCGGGGATGCCGTCCAAAAGGCCGACGCCGTGAGCGGCGAGCAGACCCTGGTGCCGCTCGCCGGACCGGCGAACTGGCAGGGTCGACATGTCGCTGATGTGATCGCCGGGCGCGAGGTCCCGAAGCGGCCGGTCCTCGGCACCGCGATCGTCGGGGTCTTCGGGCTGCAAGTGGCGGCAACCGGCTGGTCCGAGAAGAGGTTGCGCGCTGCCGGCCGCGCCTACCGCGCGATCCACACCCACCCGGTGAGCCATGCGGGGTACTACCCCGGGGCGCAGCCGATGGCGCTGAAGCTCCTTGTCGACCCAGAGTCCGACGCCATCCTCGGTGCCCAGGGCGTCGGCGAAGAGGGCATCGATAAGCGCATCGACGTGATCGCGACCGCCATGGCCGGAGGCCTCACCGCGAGCGAACTGGCCGACCTTGAACTGTCCTACGCACCGCAATTCGGCTCGGCGAAGGACCCGGTCAATCTCCTCGGGTACGTGGCGGCCAATCTCGCCGACGGTGATGTCGAGACGATCCAGTGGCATGAGCTCGACGAGGCGCGGCGCGCGGGCGCCCAGGTGCTCGATGTCCGCTCCGTGAGCGAGCACGCCGGCGACGCGATTGACGGGTCGGTCAATATCCCGCTCGACGATCTGCGTGAGCGGATCGCCGAGGTCCCGTCGGGACCGCTCATCGTCCACTGCGCGGTCGGTCTGCGCGGTTACCTCGCCGCGCGCATCCTCGCCCAGCACGGCCGCTCGGCGCGGAACCTCGACGGCGGTCTGAAGACCTACCGCGCCGGAACCGCCCGCTAAACCCGCAGCCGTCCCCCGCGGTCACCCGCCGGGACGAGTCCGGCAGGTCAGGTCCAGGTGAGGGCGCGCGCGGGGCAGAGGCGGATCGCCGCTTGGCCCTCGGGCCCGAGCGCCTCAGCCGAGCGGCGGTGCAGGATCGGGTAACCCCATTCGTCGAGGGTGACCTGATCCGGGAGCAGGTGTGCGCAAACTCCGTGGCCGGTGCAACGCGTCGGGTCGATGGTCAAGGTGAGCGAGCGTCGGGTCGGGTGATGGGCCATCATCGGTCTCCTCTGCGGCGGGGCGGACGATAGGAGCAGACCCCTCGAAGGTGGTCGCTGACGTGTTCGGAATGGACCGCTAGCGCCGAACTGACGTGGCCCGACACCCCATCAGGGAATCGGCACGCGCCGCGCCCTGGGAGCCACCCCAACCGGCGCCCGAGGCGCTGCGCGAGACCGCGGTCGACCTTCCGGCGGGCCAGGGCGGAGACATCGGCGGCGACAGCCGGCACGCCGAATAGGCACGGCCCGCACTGTCCGGCGCTCTCGCCAGCCGCGTAACCGACCCATTCATCGAGCACCTCGAGCGGGCAGCGGTGTGGGTCGATCGCCCACAGAATGCCGGCGCCCGTGCGAATCCCGAAGGGGGCGAGCGCGCGGCTGCTCCACGGCAGGTTGCGCTCCGCGCTCGTCCACGGCATCCATCGCCCCCCGAGGCCGTTGAGTGCCAGCGAGGACACCCCGGGCCAAGTGCCGCCAGCCGTCTCCAAAAGGGAGGCGAGGCGGGCGCCGGACTCCGTTTCGAGGACGAGCGGGTGCCCCCTTCCGACGGCGCCGCCGACGGTCACGAGGCGCGGACCGGGCTCCTCGGGGGTGCCGAAGGAGCGGTACCAGCGCACCCCCTTCGTCGCGATTTGGTAGGCGCGCCAGACGGTTTCGGCATTGAGGACCAGGGTCGCGGGGACCTTCGATCCGTCCGCTCGCCGCGCACCCGAGGTGATCGGTGCCGTGCGAGACAACGGTCGGGCGAGCCCACCCGAGGCGAGGGACAGCAGGGCCGACTCTTCGGATGAGACGTACCGGTGCGGGACCTCGAGGACGCGAACGCCCGCGGTGGTCAGTCGTCGGGCGGTCTCGCTGCCGCGATGGGCGGCGAAGCGAACCCGTGGGGAGATTAGGGCAGCGCCGGCGACTAGTTCCTCCAGGTGATGAGCGACGACCCAGGCATCCTTGGCCGCGCCCAGTTCCCCGTCGCAGGCGTTGACGATCAACGGGGCGCGAGTGTGGGCCGCCGCGCGGAGCTTGGTCGCGGTCGAGAAGGCGGCGCCACCTCGACCGGTGAGCCCGGCGTCGTCGAGAAGGTCCGCGAGAGCGTCCCCGGCAGGGAGATAGCCCGGCGACCGGTGGGGGATCGTTGCGGTCATGTCCACTCCTCGCGGGCGATCTGACGGGGGAGGCGGGTTTGAGCCGGTGTCGCCGATAACCGCCAGACGATGGCGGCGACCCCGGCCGCGCCGCACAACACGGTCACTCCGCGGAGCAGGGGCTGGTCGGCGGTACCGAGGAACCAGCCGTGGGCGAGCGCGATCGGCCACAAGGCATAAGCCGCCAGGTGCACGGTCCGCCAGGCGCGTTCGGGGAGGCGGTGCCGGAGCAGCGAGGTCACCACCAGCGCGACGATCAGGTCGACCGCGATCGTGCCGAGCCCCACGAAGAGCGGCTCATAGCCTGAGGTGAAGGGGACGATGGCCGCGATCCAGTCGATGTCGACGTAGGTCTCAGCGATCGCGGTCGCGACGTGTGCGCCGAGGAAGGCGACCAACCCGAGCGCGAGACTGCGGTGCAAGCCAGTGATCACCGCCGAGGAGAGGGCGGCCGGTCGCCGGCGTCCGGACATCACCATCCCGAGGACCAAGACGACGGTCAGCAAGACCATGCTCACGGTGCCGGTCGCGCGCGAGACGTACCAAAGGATCTCGTTCATCGCCGGGGCTCCGATCGGGGTGCGAAGGGGGTCGCGCCGGCCTCATCGGTCGGCCAGCCGGAGGTCGTGATCACCCGTCCGTCGTGGTGCTGGAGGCGTGCCGGCAGGCCCCGCTCGCTCAACCATGCGGGAGCAGCCGAGCCGAGGATGATCGCAGCGGTGGAGGCGGTGTTGGCGAGGAGCGCTGATCGCGCCGAGACGGTCACCATCTCCCACACCGCGTCTGCGCTGCGCCCGGTCCGTGGGTCGATGATGTGGTGCGCTTCGCCCCCTTCGATGGCCCAGCGGCGCACCGCGGTCGAACTCGTCGCGAACCCCTGACCGGTCCCGAGCACCGTGGCCCGCCGACGTCCGGAGCCATCCACGACCGCGATGACCCAGCCGCCGTGGGGGAGTTCGCCGCTGCTCGCGAGGTCGCCTCCGAGATCGACGAGGAATCCTCCGCCCAGGCGATCGGCCAAGGTGCTCGCGATCCGATCGGCCGCGTAGGCCTTGGCGGTCGCGCCGAGGTCGATCAAGGTCCCCGCCGGCATCGTGAGGGAGTTGTCGAGCAGGTCGAGATCGCGCCAGGTCGCGTGAGCGGTGAGCACGGGCATCGTCCGCGCCGGACCGATCCAAGCGATCGGGTCACTTCCGAGACTCACCGCGGGGGCGGCCGCTGAGGTGCTTCGGGCTGGGTAGGAGGTCCGCGACCGGACGACATCGATGTCGTCGGTATACCCGGCCTCGAGCAGCGCCTGCCCGATCGTTGGGTTGACGAGCCCGCCGGTGAGTTCGGCTGCGGTCAGCGCCGCGCGGAGGTACTCGGCCAGAAGGGGGGAGAGCGTGGTGGTTCCTGGCCCTCCGGGAGCGGGTGGGGACACCTCTGCGAGCCGGCTGACCTCGCTGTCGGTGCGGAAGCGGGAGGCCGCGAGATCCAGTGCGGCGAGTTCGGCGCGGGTCAGGGCGACCGCGGCGTCGAGGGCTTCGGGATCGGTGGCAACGACACGGCATCGGGTGCCGATCGCGCGGAACTCGCGCCAGGTCGGGCGTTCGGTGAGCAGGGTCATGACGCTCGGGTCGTTCCCTGCGCGCTCGAGGACCCCGAACCGGACTGGACAGAGGGCGCGGTGCCCCAGTCATTGCTGCCCGCGGAATCGTCCGAGAACTTTTCGGAGGATTCGGACTCCGAATCGGACTCTTCTCCGGTCACGGTGCCGCCGGTGCCGGTCGTCGCCTCCGAGGTGGTGCTGGAACTCGCCGCACCTGTGGACTGGTGGTCGGCCAGGTAAACCGCGACTCCTGCGGCAGTCACCGTGGCCGCGCTGATCGCGCTCGCCGTCCAGACGGTGATCGCTCGGCTCGCTCGTGTGCTCATGTCCGCCACCTTCGTCTGCGTGACTGTGCGTTACCTATGACGCTGGTGTGGGTTCCTTCTCAGTCGAGCAGGCCGCGAGGGGGAAGGGGTGGACTCGTCACGGATGGAACATGTCCGCCCATGTCGCCGGCACCCCGGCGGTCGTCCGGCAAGAGGTCCCGATGCCAAAAAAGGTTCCCGGCGAGTAAGGAGTACCCCTTTTCGGGTAGTCGCGGGCCCACAATTGCCAGACAATTGCCGCCGATGTGTCTTGGCGTCCTTCACAAGAGGCCGTCGGGACGTGACGCCCCGAGACGACGGAGCCCCATGAGTTTGACCAACGACGATCTGCGCACCTCCGCCGACGAGCCCTCCGAGGCAGTGGATGCCTTCGGTCTCGAGCCTGGAAGCGGCTCGAGCCGCACCATTCGCGCACCCTGGCACACCTCGTCTGTCCCCCTGCTTCGTGATGCGGTAAGCGACGACCTCCGCGCTCGGGGGGTCAAGAGGGAGGTCATCGACGAGGCCGAACTCGTGGTCTCCGAACTGGTCACCAACTCCCTGCGCCATGCGACCCCGCTCACCGGCGACGTGGTACGCGTGCACTGGAAGGCCCGCGGCGATTGCGTCGAGGTCGAGGTGACCGATGGCGGCGGTGCCACCGAACCACGCCCGGTCCCGGAAGCGGCCTGGCGCACCTCCGGACGCGGGCTGCGGATCGTGCGCAGACTCGCTCACGAGTGGGGCGTCAACCGCCGTGACCGCCAAGTGACGGTGTGGGCTGCCCTCGGTGGCCCGTCCCGCAGGCGCGTCGGCGGCTGACGCGATCGGGCGTTCGATCGGCCGCGGGGGAACAATCCCTTCCGCTGGTGTCGTTAGTGCTGGCACGACCGACCGGCAAGCGGATGGAGCACCTGGCATGACCCCCTTCCCCACGCCCGGAATCTCCTGGAGCGACCACTCCGGCTCCCCGCAGTTCCGCGCAGGCCGCTTCCGCAACGCGCGAGAACAGCAGCCGGTCGCACGGACCGAGTCGGGGCTGAAGCTCGGCTGGGATTTCCTCTTCAACAAGCCGGCGACCACCACGCCCGATGGGCCGTTGCCGCTTCACCGGCTCACCCGCGCCGAGCTGGACGCGACCCCCGCGCCGAGCCTTTATCGCCTCGGGCATTCGAGCGTCCTGATCCGGCTTCGTAGCGGGTGGTGGCTCACCGATCCGGTCTTTTCGTTACGGGCCTCACCGGTCCAGTTCGCAGGACCAAAGCGCTTCCATCCGGTGCCGATCACCGCGGCCGAGTTGCCCCCGTTGGCGGGCATTGTCCTCTCCCACGATCACTACGACCATCTCGACAAGGCGACGATCACCGAGTTGGCGCCGAAGACCGGTGTCTTCCTGACGCCGCTCGGGGTCGGTGACCGGCTGATCGACTGGGGCGTCCCGCGCGCGCAGGTGCGACAGCTGGACTGGTGGGAAGAAGCCGAGGTCGATGGGGTGCGGCTCATTGCGACGCCGGCGCAGCACTTCTCCGGCCGCACGCTGAGCGATAGCAATCGCACACTCTGGGCCTCCTGGGTCATCGACGAGGGCGACCTGCGCCTCTTCTTCAGCGGCGACACCGGGTACCACGACGGCTTCGCCGAGATCGGGCGGCGCCTCGGCCCCTTCGATCTGACGATGATGGAAACCGGCGCGTACAGCGATAACTGGCCCTTCGTCCACATGCACCCACGAGAGACCGTCCAAGCCCATCTCGACCTCGGCGGACGCTGGTTACTCCCCATCCATAACGGCACCTTCGACCTCGCGATGCATCCGTGGGATGACCCCTTCGAGCAGGTGCTCGCGTACGCCGCGCCGCACGACATCGAGGTGACCACTCCGGTCTTCGGCGATCGGCTGGATCTCACGGCTCCGCATCCCGGCGAACGATGGTGGCGCACCGTCGGCACCTCGACTGCCGAGACCGCGGGCGACCGGCGCTAAGACCGCGGGACCCTCAAACGGGCGATCGCGCGTCGATAGCGGTCCGCGCGGCCCTCTCGCCTACGCTGACCGCCATGGGTAAGGCATCTCGACGTAAGAAGGACGCGCGCGCGCCCAAGGTCGCTCCCGCTCCGTATGTGGCTCGCCCCTTCGAGGGTCTGCCGAGCGAGACGGATTGGGTCGCGGCCCACGAGATCCTGCCCGCCGCGACCGCCGAACTCACCCTGGCCGCAGACCGCGTGCCGGAAGGGGGTCCGGCCACGGTCACGCTCGCGACCGTGTTGCCGATGGCCTGGGCGGCCCTGCGCCGCGACACCGGTGAGGTCCTGATCGCCTGCCAGTCGGGGACCACGAGCGGTGACGCGAGCCGCGATCTCGCTCAGGCAATGCTCGCTGCCTTGGACGCCGAGCCGGGCCATCCGATCCCCACCGTCCCGCCAGCAACCCGGGACACCCCTCGCCTTCAGGACCTCCTCGACACCGACGCCCCCTTCGAGTTGACGGTCCACGAGGGCTTTGACTTCTGGGTGGGCGAGCAGGACCTCGATGGTGAGGCCCGTGAGTCGCTCGAGCGGGCCAACGAGTCGACGATCCCGACGGTGCGCCTCGACGGCCTCACCTCCGCCTTCTGGGCGCAGATCGGCGAGCGCACCTATATCCGCACGGTGCTCGCCGAGGATGAGGACGACGCCACCAACGCGCTCGCGCGCCTCCTCGCCGCTGGCGAGTCCACCATTGGTGACGACACCCGGCTCCTCGGCGCCTTCCGCGCGGGCGGCCTGCTCGTCCCGGTCTGGGAGGTCCCTGCCGGGAGTGAACCCGAGAGCCATGTCGCTCCGCTCACCGAGCTGCTCGCCCGGTACGAGACCGCGCTCGCCGCGACCGAACCGCTGAGCGCCGACGAACGACGCGCACGCTCGGGTCTGCTGTCGCGCCAAGTCACCCTGCGCTGAGTGGGAAGGGGGGACGTGGAACTGCCGAAGGGCGATCCGCCGTGCGTCGCTGCGATCATCCCGGCGAAGGATGAGGCCGACCGGGTCGCCGCGACGATCGCCGCGGTCGCATCGCTACCCCACGTGGACCTCGTCATCGTGGTCGACGACGGCTCGAGCGATGACACGCCGCGCGTAGCCGCCGCTGCAGGAGCGATCGTGGTGCGCCACGCGACGAACCAGGGCAAGTCGACCGCCCTCGCGACCGGGGTCGCGCGACTCGTCGAGGAGGAGCGCCAGCGCGGTCTGCTCCCCCACCTGCTCCTCTTCGTCGACGCTGACCTCCAGGGGACCGCGGCCAATCTCGAGCCGCTGATCGACGTCGTGCGTGCGGGGCGCGCCGACCTCGCCGTCGCAAACATCCCCCGGCACTCGTCCTCCCACGGCGCCGGTCGCGTCGTGCGCCTCGCTCGCGGCCAGATCATGGCGATGACCGGATGCGAAATCGCCCAGCCGCTGAACGGCATGCGCTGCCTGACCCGCGCCGCTTTCGAGGCGGCGACCCCGCTCGCGCCGGGCTGGGGTGTCGAGGCCGCCATGCTCGTCGACGTCCTGCGAGCGGGCCTGCGGGTGCGCGAAGTCCCGGTGCGTTTCGAGCACCGGGCGAGTGGCGCGAACTGGTCTGGGCGGATGCACCGCGCCCGGCAGCTGCGCGATGTCTCCCGCGCGATGGCCGAGCGGCGCTTCCGGTCGTGAGGCGCGACCCGGTCCGCGTGGGGCTGCTGAGCGCTGCCTTCGCGTGCCTGGTCCTCGTCGGGATCGCCGGACCCTCGGTCGCCTTACCGCCTCTGCCCGGCGACGGGTTCGCCCCGCCTCACCTGCCCTGGACCGTCCACCCCTGGCTCATCATCGCGCTCCAGGTCGCCGGATATGTGCTCGGAGCAGCCGGGCTATGGCGCGGCTACCGCTACCCCTCGGCTCTGGGCTTGCGGGCCTGGCATCTCGCGGTCATCGCGATCGTCCTGCTGATGACCGCCCCCTTCGGCACCGCGGATCACACCAACTACGCCGCCTACGGCCGGATCCTCGCCCTGGGCGGCGATCCGTGGGCGGGCTCGCCGCTGGCGTATGGCCCCGACCCCGTGATCGCCGCGATCCAGCCGCCCTGGCAGGACACCGCGAACCTCTATGGCCCGATCGCGACGGCGCTCATGGGACTGGGTGGTCTGATCGGCGGCGACGACACCCGCCAGATCGTCTGGGTCTGGCAGGCGATCGTCGTCGCGGCCTGGCTCGGTGTGCGTGAACTCCTCCGCCGGGTCGCCGACACCGAGTCAGTCGACCTCTGGTGGACGACCAACATCCTCGTCCTCGGCGCGGGTGTCCTCGGGGCCCACGTCGACACGATCGCGGTCCTGGCGATCGCCGCTGCCCTCGTCGCGGCCGCCCGGCATCGTCCTCTGCTCGCCGGTCTCGCCGTCGGGGCGGCCGCGAGCACCAAAGTGACCTCCGGAGTCATCGGAGTGGCCCTGATCATCGGGTGGTTCGTCGTCCGACGGGCGAAGGGGGAGACACCGCCAGACCTACCCTCGGCCGGCCGGTGGATCGGTTCGCTCGTCGGCGGCGCGGCGCTCGTCGCCATCCCCGCGCACCTCTGGGCCGGGCGCTATGTTTTCGACCGCCTCATCGAGGCGAGCGGCGGGGTCTCTTATGCCACCCCGTGGCGGGCGCTCTATACCGGACTGGGCTTCGTCATGGACGAGTCGGTGGCCCGAACCATCGCCTCGAGGGGGTCGGCGGTGGTCTGCGTGCTGCTCGCCTGGTGGTTGTGGAAGCTCACCGAGCCGCTCCTTGACCAGGCCTCGTTGCTCGCCCAGTCGGCGCGCGCCCTCTTCGTCCTCTTCGTCGCCTACGCCCTCGGCTCTGCCTACGTCCTGCCTTGGTATGAGCTCCCCCAGTGGGCGGCGCTCGCGGTGATCGCGGCCGTCGCAGCGCGCGACGGGGGGCACCTCTGGCGGGTGCTGATCGCGGTCCTCATCGCGCGCGGGTTGGTCTTAGCGCTCGCCTACGTCCCGGGCCGGGTGACGCTCCCGCACGATGTCGAAGTGGTGACCTTGGGTTTTCGCATGGTGGCCTCGCCGCTCGTGACCGTCGTCGCGTGGGTAGTGATCGGCGTCCTCTTCGCCCGAGCGCGCCGCGAGCGTCAGGAGTCGGTGACCGCCTGATCGGTGGTGGGCGAAGCGGACGGCGTGCGGCGCTCGACCTCGTGGCCGGCGACGATCGCGATGACCGCCGGGATCAGGACCATCGCAGCGGCCGGTGGGATGGCGGTGCCCGAGTCGTTGAGCGCGAAGCCAAGGACGAGCGCCACCATCGTCGCGATGAGCCCAGGGCGCAGCGTGGGATAGGCGGCCCAGACTCGATCCGGCGATGCGTCATCCCCCTTCGGCGCCCGCGCGAGATACCAGATCGCCGCGACCAGCCCTACTGGGACGAGCAGCGTGATGGGTTCGGGCCCGAAGAGCATCGCGAGGTTGGCGTCGAGTTTGCGCCAGATCACGCCCCCGGCTTCGCCCGAGAGGAGGTCCCCGAAGAAGCGGCCGAGGTGGGTCTGGCTCTCCTCGGGTCGGAGGTGGTCCAGTCCCGCGACGATCAGGAAGGCCGCCGCCCCAGCGAGGCCGAGCAGCGCGGCCCGTAGCCAGGTGACCCGGATGCCGCCGACGGCGAGGACGAGATACCCGACGGCCGGCACGAGGGCGAGCGCCGACCCGCCGTCCGCACCGAGCTGCGGCGCGCCCGCGATGATCACCCCGAGGCCCCCGATCACGGCGGCGATGATCATCGGCCGACGTCGGTGGTGGCGCGCGGCGTGGGTCAGCAGGATCAGGACGAGGAAGAGGGAGACGGCAAAGATCGCGAAGGGGACGTTGCCGAACCCGCGGAAGCGGCCACCGTCGAGCGAGTGCAGGCCGAGGGTGCTCATGAAGATCCGGTCATCCCAGGGCTCGCTCGAGCCGTAGCGGATCAGCGGGGAGGTGAGGGCGAGGAGGGTGAGCGCGGCGACGATCGCGGGCCGTAGGACCCACCACTGCGTGCCGGTGAGCCGCGCGAAACCCATCGCCGCCAGGGCCATCAGCAGCGTCCAACCGGCGAGCCCGAGCGCGAGATGCCCGTGTTCCCACCACGGGAAACTCGTCACCCAGTAGAGCCCGAGCGGGATCGCGGAGACGAAGAGCGTGACATTGCGGATGGTGTGCAGGAGTCGCACTCGGCGGGTCGGGTCACGGCGCGAGCGCAGCCAGAGGACCACGCCGAGCGCGACCAGAGCGACCATGAGCGCGCCGTAGGTGACGAAGAAGGGGAGCATCACCGCCTCCCCGGCGCGCAACTCGCCATCACCATCGACCAAGACCTGGCGACGATCGGCGAAGGAGCCTGACGCGGTCTTGGTCGTCAGCTCTCGACCGATGACCTCGGCCGGGCGATCGCGGCCGGCGTGGGCCAGGGCGGTCGCCGTCACATCGCTCGTCTGGGCGAGGCCCACGCGACCCGTCGACCCGGAGGCCAGCCAGCCCGCCCGGAAGCCCTCGCCGCGAACCATCACCGCCCGCAACCCGGGCTCCGCGCCGTCATCGGAGAGGCCAGCAACGATGACGATCGCGTCCTGCGGCACGTCCTTAAGCGCGGCCTCGACTCGCTCGTCGACCGCGCTCAGTTGCTCGGTCCGAGCCGGAACCGCAGCGGCCCGCCCGGTGAGGGACTGCGGATCGATGACCGCCCCGCCGTCGATGACGGTGATCGGCTCCTGACCCGATTCCGTCGTGAGGAGCCACCCCCGGGGGTCGGTCGACGTGACCGAGTCGAGAGTCAATCGGTCTGGAGCGCATCGCGGTTCGAGGCGAGGGTCGCCTTGTTGGTCCGGGCTCTGCGGACGAGGAAGGGCGCTGCGTACCCCGGTCCCGAGGGTGAGCCAGCCATCGGCCGGGCAGGTCCGCAAGTGCGCGGCCCGCGTGACGAGTGCTCCGATCGCGCTCTGCTCGGCGAGCCGCCAAAGCGCCGGCGTCCCGTCCGTGGTGATGTCCTCCCACGCCAACCCGGGCACGCCGATCACGACCACGGGTCGGGGGGTGATCGGCGCGGCCTCGGCGCGGGCAGGCCCGGCGCCGAAGGCGAGCGTGAGCACGGCGAGCAGGGCGATGACCAGTGAGCGGCCCGGGCGACCAAGGGTGCGAGTCCCCCTTCGTCCCCCTTCGCCACGGCTGCGCACCCGCTCAGGTTACCGGCGCCGATGACGCACAATGGAGCGGTGACCCGACCCGACGCGAAGCACTGGCTGATCGCCGTCGTCGTCCTCGCCGCCGGGTTGGCGAGCCCGATCTTCACCTTCTTGATCGACGCGCCGCCGGATCAGTGGCAGGTCGATGTGCAGGTCTATCGCGAAGCCGGGATCTCGGTGCTTCAGGGCCGACCGATCTACGAGCAGATGACCGAGCCGCCGCAACTCCTCCCCTTCACCTACCCACCGCTCGCGGCGCTGCTCTTCGTCCCGCTCGCGCTCGTCCCCTTCTGGCTGGCGGCGCTGGGGTGGAATGTCGCCCAGGTGCTCGCGAACATCGGGATCGTCGTCATCGCCTGGCATCTGTTGATCCGGCGGGTCGGTCCGTGGTGGCCGGTCGTCGCAGCGGCGATCGTCGGGGCCTTCATGCTCACCCAGCCGGTCGCCGACGGGATTCGCTTCGCGCAGATCAACGCCTTCCTCGTGCTCGCCTGCCTGGTCGACCTGAAGCGGCCCCGGATGCGCATCCTGCGCTCGCTGCCGCCGGGCGTGCTGGTCGGGCTCGCCATGGCGATCAAGCTGACGCCGGGCGTCTTCGTCATCCACTACCTGGTCTGTCGCCGATGGCGTGAGGCCGCGACCGCGATCGGGACCGCGGCCTTCGCCTCGATCATGGCCTGGCTCGTGCTGCCGACGGCATCCTTCGCGTTCTGGGGTGGGGCGTTGCAAGACCCCAACCGCCTTGGACCGAACGACGGCTCCGCCAACCAGGCCTTCCGCGCCCTGCTCTTGCGCCGTGGCCTCGACGGCACCGAACTGCTCATCGCGTGGGCGCCGTATCTGCTGGTCATCGGCGGTATCGGGTTCTGGCTCGCGCGTCGTGCCTACCAGCGTGGGGATTGGCTGAGCGAGGTCGCGATGGTGGGGCTGCTCGGGTTCCTCCTATCGCCGGTCTCGTGGATGCACCACCTGCACTGGATCATGGTGATCGTCCCGGCGATCCTCGGGCCGACCCTCGCCCGGTCCTGGCGGCAGGTCCTCGCGGACGGGAGTTGGCGACGCTGGCTCGCGGCGCTCGTCGTCTGGGGCTGGTTCACCATCTCGATCCCCTTCAGCGGCGTGCTGTGGTTGCGCTACAACCGTGAGCCGCGCGAGATCGGCCACCTCCTGATCGAGGGCAATGTCCTTGGGAGCCTCATCGTCTTCGTGCTCCTCGGGTGGGCGATCCTTCGGCCAGTGCGGCCAGATGGTGAGCCACCGGGGCACCACCCGGCGGCTCGGGAGAAGATCGCCGCATGACGCGTTACGGCTACCTCGGTCCCGCGGGGACCTTCACCCAGATGGCCCTCGACGCTTGGCGCCCTTCGGCTGGCCAACCCACCGAGGCCTTTGGGTCGGTCGACGCCGCTCTCGCCGCCTTGCGGGGGCGCGATATCGACGCTGCGGTCGTCCCGATCGAGAATTCCGTCGAAGGGGGCGTGAGCGCGACCCTCGATGCGCTCGCCACCGGCGACCCGCTGATCGTGACCGGCGAGGTCCTCATCCCCATCACCTTCGTCCTCGCGACGCGCCCGGGAGTCTCGCTGGGAGATATCCGCGCGATCGGATCGCACTCACATGCCTGGGCTCAGGTCCGGGCGTGGGCCGGGGCGACCGTGCCCTCGGCGACCTACGTCGCGACCCTGTCGACGGCAGCGGCGGCAGCCGACCTCGCCGCCGGGGCGGCGGTCTACGAAGCGGCAGTGTGTGCCCCGGCCGCCGCCGAACTCCACGGCCTCGAGGTCCTCGCGAGCGATATCGGGGACCGGTCCGGGGCCGTGACCCGGTTCGTCGTCGTCTCTCGGCCCGAGTGGCTCCCTACCCCGACCGGTCGCGACAAGACGACCGTCGTGCTCTACCAGCGCTCCGACCGTGCCGGGGGGCTGCTCGAACTCCTCGAGCAGTTCTCCGCCCGCGGGATCAACATGACCCGGCTCGAGTCGCGTCCGACCAAGGAGTCGATGGGCTCGTACTGCTTCTCGATCGACTTCGAAGGGCATGTGCGCGATGAGCGGGTCGGCGAGGCGCTGATGAGCCTGAAGCGGGTCTGCGCCGAGGTGCGCTTCCTCGGGTCGTATCCCGCGGCGAACGGTCAGGCCGCGACGATCGACCCGCTCGCGACCGATGCCAGCTTCGCCGACGCGCGCTCCTGGCTGAGCGAGTTGCGCCACCTCGGCGACTGATCGCTAGCGCCGCGCTGGCTCGGTGAGCGCCAGGTGCGTGCTGGCGAAGGCGGTGATCTCGGCGAGGGCCTGCTCGGACTCCGGGAGCCTGCGATCGCTCATGAAGGAGTGCCAGAGCCCCTCCCAGATCCGCAGCTCGACGTCGGTCCCGGCGTCGTGCATCCGCCACCAGATGCGGACGACATCGGAGAGGAAGAGGTCGCGGGTGCCGGTGGTGAGCATGACGGGCGGCAGACCCCCTTCCCAGGTGGCGTGGACCGGCGAGGCCAGCGGGTCGGTCGGTGACGCGGCCCCGAGATACGCGCGGGCGAAGATGTCCTGCTGGCCCTTCCAGCGGATGTAGGCGTCGCGCCCTTCGTTCGCGCGGTAACTGTCACCGCTGCCGGTGAGATCCCCCCACGGGGTGCAGGCGAGGACCGCCGCGGGAAGGGGGGTCGCGTGAGGTTCGGCGAGTAGACGCTGGAGGACGCCGAGGGCGAGGTTGCCACCGGCGGAGACCCCGGCGAGCAGGACGCGCGGGCCGCGCTCGGCGACCAGGGCGCGGTACGCCGCGACGCACTCATCGATCGCGACGGGGAAGCGGGCTTCGGGCGAGAGGGTGTACTCGATGGAGGCGACCTCCACGCCGAGCGCGCCAGCGAGCTGCATCGCCGTCGAATCCCGCGCCGTCCCCCAGCAGAAGCTGCCGCCGTGGATGTAGAAAACCCACGGCTCACCCCCTTCGGCCGAGCCCTGCCAGTCGAAGCGTTGGGAGCGGATCAGGAGGTAGGGGGTGCCGCCAGCGACGCGGTCCTCGGTCGTCACAGCGAGTTCGCGCTGGGTGAGGGCGAGGGCCCGGTCACGGTCGGCGCGTCCCCGCCCGCGGTTCCATTTCGTGAGCCACGGGGTCATCGGCCACCGGTGCCGCTTGTTCATCGCCTGGCTCGCGGCGACGCCCGCTTCGGGGCTCACGGTCGGGGGCAACTCGGCGCGACGAGACCGGCGAAGAGGCATACCCCGACCCTACGACCGACCTGACTTTGCTTAAGCAGCGCCTAGGTGCTCACCCTCGAGCATGAGCATCGAGGACGTGCTTAAGCAAAGTTAAGAAGGGTCGGGGTGCGTGGCGCGGAGGTGGGTGGTGACCCAGGAGTTGATTTCACCCCAGCGCTCGTCGAGCCAGGCGTCGATCTCGTCCGGATCGGTCGGGATGTCTTCGCGGCGGAAGGTCCGCCCGCGCACGAGGAGGCGATTGCTCGTGAAGGGGATGGCGCGCCAGATGTCGAAGGGGGACGCGAGGAGTTCGAGCCCGGTGTGGGCGACGACGAGGACATCGGCATCGGGCTGGGCAGCGAGGATCGAGCGCACCCCGCGAGGGCGCGGCGGCAGGACGTACTCGCGCTCGACGGCCTGGGCTGCCCGTTCGGTCTCGCCCCGCTCGGTCAGCCGCGCGACCTCATCGGCGTGCCGCTTCGGGGTCCAGTTCTTGCCCTCGGGGAAGATCAGCAGCGCGTCCTTGGTGTTGAGCGATGCAGCGAGGTCGGTCACCCCCTTCGTCCGGTCATCACCGGCGCCGGAGCGGGAGGGGACGAAGTAGGCCTCGAGACGTTCGAGGAGTTTGGCAACGCCGGGATCCCAGAGGAGTTTGGCCGCGAGGACGACGCGGGGGATGCGGCGAGCCTCAGAGGTGAGGAGCCAGGCGAGGGCCAGCGAGTCAGCGGGCCCGGCGTGCCGAGCGAGGACGACAAGCGGGCGATCCGGGCGCCCGTAATCGATCTCGCCGTCGATATCGACGTGGAAGCCGATCCACCGGCGCGCCGAGCGCATGACGTTGTCGAGGGTGTCGACGAGGAGCTGCTCGTGGTCCTCGATCGAGTGCGCCCGGCCCCGAAGGCGCAAGGCCCAGCACTGGACGACGAGGCCTACGTCCTCCCACAAGAACACCACCGCGAGGATCAAGACCCGCCCGACGCGGAAGTGCCGATCGAGCGGCCAGATCAGCACCGCGATGGGCGCGAGGAGGACGGCGACGGCGGTGGCGAAGACCGCGAAGACCGGGTAGATGGCTTGGAGGATCAGGCGCAGCCAGCGCGGTGGCGCGGGGATCTGCATCCGTCCCCCTTCCTTCGCCCTCGGCCGAGCGGCGGCTCGCTTCGTGGCCCACGTGACCTGCTGCGAGTCACCCTATCGCTCGACTGACCTCCCGTGAGCGGGCGCCGGAGCGAGGCGGACAAACCGGTGTGGGAGAAGGGGGCGTGGCTTGGATCAGCCCTCTGGCTAACAGCGTTAGCCTAACTGTGTTAGCTTCGCCGCATGACGAACTCACTGTCAGCGCCCCCACGCGATCACTCCTCGTCGCGCCACCGGTCGTCGGTAACCGGTGCTCCCCCCTTCGCGAGCGACGCACGACCCGTACCCAGCACGCCGGATCGGCTCGTCGCCACCGTGGCTGCGATCTGCTTCGTGCTCTATCCGGCCCTGCGTCCCGCCTCCTCGGAAACCGGGCTGGAGGGCGCCGCCGCGTTTGCGGCGTGGCAGTGGACGGCCTCCCATCTGCTCGGAGTTCTCGCCTTTGTGGCCCTGGCGGCCCTCACACTGAGGCAGTCCGCGGCGAGCGCGTCTCGGCTCGCCGCGTGGGCCGCGGGCGTGATCACGCTCGGGGTGGCCGCGATCCTGCCCTACTACGGTGCAGAGACCTTCGCGCTCGCCGCGATTGGGGCCAACGCGCTCGAGACGGGCGATCCCGCGGTGATGACGCTGGCCGAGGAGGTGCGAGGCGGCGGGCCCGCCCTCGCCACCTTCGGCGCAGGCCTGATGGCGCTGGCCGCAGGGGGCATCCTCTGGGCGCTGCGCTCTCGGCGGAGCGACCCGCCCTTCGCGCAGCTCGGTGCGCTCTTCATGGCGCTCGGCCTCGTCACCTATTTGCCGCAGTACTACCTGCCCGGGGGTGCTCGGATCGCGCATGGCGCCCTCCTCGCGGTGGGACTCCTCTGGTGGGCCTGGTCGCGCCGCCCAGCCAGCGAGCGGGTGGTCGCGTGAGCGCCACCGGCGACCAAGCCCCCGACCCCCTCGCCCAACGCACCCCGCGCGCCCGAGAGATCATCGCCGCGGCTCGGCGGTTGCTCGCCAGCGAAGGGTGGGAGGCGACGACGATGCGCACCCTCGCGGCCGACCTCGGCATCCGAGCTCCCTCGTTGTATCACCACGTGGCGAGCCGCGACGCCCTTCGGGTGGCCCTGTGCGAAGTGGCCTTGGCCGAGATGGGAACGGCGCTGCGCCAACCCCTTCCCGGGGAGGGCCCGAACGACGACCCGGTTGCGGTCCTGCTGCGGCGCTACCGCGAACGGGCCCTGCGTGAGCCGGAGCTTTACCGGCTGACGACGGCCGGGCGTCTGCCGCGAGCGGAGATCCTGGCGGGGTTGGAGGACTGGTCGGGAGAGCCCTTCCTGACGGTCACCGGCGACCCGTACCGGGCCCAGGCGCTGTGGGCCGGCGCCCATGGCCTCGTCATCTTGGAGATCGACGGGCGCCTCCCCACGGCCGAGGCACCGCGACCCACCTGGGAGGCGCTGGGGCGGGCCTTTGCTCGAGCCGAGCGTTGAGGGGCGCGGGTTCAAAAATGCCCGGACCGGGTGAGAACTAGCGAGCGGGCCGGTTACTGGCTGGCGAGGTAGTCCAGGCTCGCCTCGTAGCCCTGCGCAATCCGCCGCGCGACCTTGTCGCTCGAGCCATACCCGCGCGTCACGATCGCCGGAGAGTTCTTCGCTCCCGACGGCAGGACATGCAGGTCGATCCGGTCCGGCACGGTCGCGATCTCCTCGACATAGCGATGGCGCCGGGCGATCTCGAAGGCCACCATCCCGACTTCGAAGGGGGACCGCGGCGGCCTGAGTGCTTGCTCGACCCGCCCGACCTGCAGGACATAGATCTCGGTCGCGCCGAGATCGATCGCGCGGCCCACCGGGATCGAGTGGACGAGGCCCCCGTCGTAGTAATGGGCGCCGTCGATGTCGATGGCAGGGAACAGCCCCGGTACTGCGCAGCTCGCGGCGACAGCGGGACCCAGCGGACCCTCTTCGAACCAGTGAGAGGCGGCGCTTTCGACATGAGCGGCAACACATTGGAAGGGGGTTCTCAGGTCCTCGATCCGTTCGACCTCGAGGTGCTCCTCCAGCAGCCGGGGCAGGGTCACCGCCGACATGAGGTGGGTGCGGTACTTGGCAAACCGAACCGCCTGGCGCACCGGAGAGTCGGTAAAAGCACCCGAGCGGGTGACCTCGGTCCACAGCGCCTCGAGGGACTCGACCGCATGGACCGTGGGGTCGGCCGCGACGAAGGCGCCGTTGATCGATCCGATGCTGGTCCCGAGGACAAGGTCGGGGGTGATCCCCCCTTCGAGCAGGGCCTTGAGCATCCCCACCTGGGTCGCTCCCAGCACGCCCCCGCCGCCGAGAACGAAGGCCGTGGTCATGGTTCCCCAGCGTAGGCCCCTGACGGGCGCCGCGATGCGCGGTAGGTTCGGTGGGGATCGAGTCCCGCTCAGCAACTGGGGAAGGGGGCGGCCGTGGCCCGCAGGTTGGTGCTCATCCGACACGCGAAGTCGGATTGGAGCGAGCCGGTGTCGGACCGGGAGCGCCCGGTCAGTTCGCGCGGTCGCCGCCAGGCGCCGGCGATCGGGACCTGGCTACGTGCCCAGGACATGGTGCCCGAACTCGCCTTGGTGTCCCCGGCGCGAAGGGCCAGTGAGACGTGGGATCTCGTGGCCTCCGGGATCGGCGATGCCGTCAGCCGGGATGGGGCGCCGCCGGTCGTGCAACGGGCGGTCGAGGCATACACCTTCGATGGTGACGATCTGATGCGGCTGATCCACACGGTGCCGATCGAGCGCGAGATCGTCGCACTCGTCGGGCACAACCCCGCGATCGAAGAGCTTCTCGAGATGCTGACCGGCGCCGATCAGCCGATGCCGACCTCGTCGCTCGCGGTGATCGATCCGGGGACAATCCCCTGGTCCGAACTCACCGCCGGGGCCCGCCTGGTGACCGCGGGACGACCGAGCGACGGCCCCCTTCGCGCCCTTGCTTAAGCAGCGCCTCGATGCTCATCCTCGAGGGTGAGCATCAAGGACGTGCTTAAGCAAAGTCAGGAAGGGGAGGGGGTGGGGTGGCGGATGACGTCGACGCCGACGTCGAGCGTGGACCCGGAGCCTTCGGTGAAGATCACGCCGCGAAGGGGGGACACGTCGCGGAAGTCGCGCCCCCACCCGGTCACGATGTAGCGCGAATCGGCGAAGTGGTCGTTGGTGGGATCGAGATCCACCCAGGTCCCGTCCGGGGCCATCGCCGAGACCCATGCGTGTGACGCATCGGAGCCCTCGAGTTTGACCTGCCCGGGAGGCGGCGTCGTCTCGATATAGCCCGAGACATACCGCGCGGGAATCCCCACCGCGCGCAGGCACCCGGCTGCGAGGTGAGCGAAGTCCTGGCACACCCCTTCGCGCTGGGCGAGCAACTCGGGCAGGGTGGTGCGCACGCTCGTCGTGCCCTTGGCGTAGCGGAAATCGCGATAGATCCGCTCGTAGAGGTGGACCAGGGCCTCCCCGAAGGGGCGGTCGGGGCCGAGGATCTCGCGCGCGTATTCAGCGACCTGGCCGTCCAGCGTGACCAGTGGGCTCGGCAGCAGGTACTGAGCGGCCTCCGCGAGGTCGATGCCGGGCCCATGCTCGGCGATGGTGGCGGCAGCCGCCCCGAGGGTATGGGCGTTCAGCGCGTCGAGATCGGCTGCCGGCCAACGGATGTCGACCAGGCTGCGCTTGGTCACTTCGAGGGTCGTGTGCGGAGTGCGGACCTGGAAGTAGTGGCTGTGATTGCCGAACTGGTCCACGTGTTCGCTCAGCACGTGCGGCTCCGGCGTGATCGTGAGCGTGTGCTCGACCACCCGCTGGAAGGGGGTCTCGCGGGGGCTGAGCAGTCCGCGAGCGAAGGAGTCCGTGACGTACTCCTCGTAGGTGTACGTCGTGCGGTGGCGCACCTCGTAGCGGCGCGACGTGTGGTGGTCCGGTGGCGCGCTCCGGTCGCCTGCCATCACGCCACCCCATCCGTCCAGTCGATCGCCGTGACCGTGCGCGAGGCGCCCTTGCCCGCGAAGTAGCGCGCGGCGACTCGACCATGGAGATCGCGCAACCGACGATCGAGATCATCGAGTTCGGCGGCGAGCGGCGCCCGGTCGGGGACGACGAGGACCTCAAGGTCGGCGCCGCGGGCCCGGTCGGCCAGCGCGCGAGCCTCGGCGATCAAGGGATCACCGTCATCAGCGATCACGGTGAGGGCATCGGCGAGGTGGGCGATCGCCGACGCGACCGATCGCGGGTTGGTGGCATCGCGCAGCAGGAGGTCCACCGCGGCCTGGGCCGGAACGATCGGTCCGAGTCCGGCCGCGAGCCGGCGCCGGTAGGTGATGATCGATTCGGCAGCGCCGAGGGCGGCCTCATGGGTCGTCGCCTCGACGAGGGCGCTGTGGGGTTCGGCAAGCAGGGTGCGGATCAGTCGCACGCCCTGCTGGGCCCGCTCCATCCGGCGCCCAGCGTCGGTAAACGCCCAGGCCGGGTCCCGCACCGTCGATTCGGTCCCGATCCCAGCGAGGGCCAGCAGGGCCTCCAGCGCTTGCATGAGCAGCTCCTGAAGGTCGTCATCCGGCCCGGCCTCGGTGAGGGTCCGTTCAAGGCGCGAGAGGACGAGCCAGATATCGGCGGAGATCTGCTCGCGAACCGCTTGCGCCGCAGCGGTCGCCCGCCGAGCGCTACACGCGACGCCCCCGGCGAGGCGCGGGTCGAGGACGAGTTCGCGCAGGTGGGCAAGCGGATCGGCGAGCCGATCTTCGCCCCCTTCACCGGTGAAGCCGGGGCGCACCCGGGTGACCTCGGTGACGGCTGTTAGCACCGCCACCATTGCGGAGTGGCCGGGAGTGCGGGGCCGCGCGGCGTGGTCAGCGGCGAGATTGTCGGCGACCCGCAAGAGGCGGGCGGCGGCTTCGGCACGCTCGGCATAGCGACCGAGCCAGTAGAGGTCGGACGCGACGCGGGGCGCCGGTGCCGAGGCGGGGGAGGTCCCACCCATCGGAGGAAGGGGGAGGGCGCTGCCCTCGTCGTGTCCGCCCGTGGCGGATGGCGCCGGTGTCCCGAGCACCCACACGTCCTTGCTGGGGGCGCCGGCGAGACTGCTGATCTCGGGAGCATCCGTCGTGGGGGAGACGCGGGCGAGGCCGCCGGGCAGCACGGCATAGTCGTCGCCATCGGCGACGGCGAAGGTCCGGAGGACCACATTGCGCGGGTCGAGCCCGTCATCGGTGACGACCGGGGCGCTCGACATCGCGAGCGGGTCCTGCGCGCACCACAGCCAGGGCTCGGCGCTGATCCGAGCGGCGAGGTCCTCCCGCTCATCGCTCGTGAGCTCCCAGCCGAAACACGGGCCGCGCGCGCCGCCCAGATCGGACGAACGCTCGCGGGCGATGGGTTTAATCACGAGGCCCGCGAGGTGGGTGAGGATGTGGCTCCGGTGGGTCGGATCTCCCGCCCACCACGTGTGCGGCGAGCGAAGCAGCAGGTCTTCGCCGAGCAGGTGGCGGCAGACCGACGGCAGGTACGGGATCAGGGCCGGGTTCTCGATGACCCCGGACGTCAGCGGGTTGACGATCGAGATCCGGCCAAGCCGCGCCGACTCGACCAGACCCGGCAGGCCGAGCCGGGACTCGGGGCGCAACTCCAGTTGGTCGCACCAACTGGCATCGACCCGCCGGACGATGACATCGACGGGGGTTAGGCCCCCGGTGGTCCGCAACCAGATTCGACCATCGCGGCTCGTGAGGTCCTCGGAGGTGACGAGCGGCAACCCGAGCAGGGCGGATTGGAAGGCCTCATCGAAGGCGGTTTCGCTGAGGGCCCCTGGGGAGAGGATCACGGCGTGTGGGGTGTCCTCGCCGGGAGGGGCGACCCGATGGAGGGCGCGGGTGACGGTGTCGAAGAAGCCGCGGAGCCGGGCCAGCGGGCTCTCGCGGTAGAGCTGCGGCAGGACCCGCGCGACGATCCGGCGATTCGCCATCGCGTAGCCGGCCCCGCTTGGCGCTTCGGCGCGATCGGCGATCACCCGCCAGGTGCCCTCCCCGTCGCGCGCGAGGTCGGTGGCGGGCAGGACCAACTGGCGCGGGCCGGGCAGGGTGATGCCCGACGTCTGCGGCAACCACCCGGCGTGGCCGAAGACCGCCGCTCCAGGCACGACCCCGCTGCGGATCAGCTCCTGCGGCCCGGTGAGGTCGGTGAGGATCGCATCGAGGAGCACCGCCCGCTGCCGCAGCCCCCTCTCCAGGGCAAGCCACTGCGCACCGTCGATGACGATGGGAAGGGGGTCTAGCTGCCAGGGGCGCGCCCTGACCCCGTCGGCGAAGGGGGTAACGCTGGCGTTGGCCATCTCGGCGCCCGGTGACTCGGGGCCGTAGGTGATGCCGTCGTCGGCGACGAAGCGGGCCGTCTCGTCGCGGCGCGCTCTCAGCCCGGTGAGACCGAGGCCCGCGATCCGTTCGGCGAGTTCCGTCGCGGGTTCTCGGATGCCATCCAAGGTCACCGTCTCGTCGATCCCCTCACGGCGCCTCGCGATGCGCTCGCGGTAGTCGTCAAGGATCGAAGGGGAGGGGGATCGCCCTTCGGTCACCGTCATGCGCCGCAGCGTACGTGAGCGCGCTCGCGGGCCGTGCCCTGGTTCGCCGCTCAACCGAGCGCGCGAGGTGTCGATTCCGGGTCAGCCGCAACGCAATTCGCGGGGAGAGGTGAGCCACATCGCGGGTGAGGGGCCCGCGAATCGTCGTTAGCCTGCGATGAGAAGGAGCACAACGCACGAGGAGGTGCGCGATGGATGTCGCTGAGCGCGTCGATGCTGCCCGCTTGACGGGGTCGGCGCTCGCGGGGGTGAGCGGCGTCGTCCGCGATGCGCACGGGAGCATCGCGACGCAGGTCTTTAGCCAGGTCCGCAAGTACGTCGGCCCCGCGGTGACACCGGTCGAGTTCACCCACGATGCGATCGCGCACGGGGTGTACGCGACGACCGGGCTGGTGCTTCGCGGGGCGGGGATCCTCGCCGGGCGGTTCGTCGAGTCGCGGGCTGCGGGTCCTGGGCATGCCGCTCAGGTGCTGGCCGGAGTCGACAACCCGGGGGCGCCGATCCCGATGGCGGGGCCGACCCGGAACCTGCGGATCGAGGGTCTTCGGGCGGTCGTGCAGGGTTTCCACGGCGACAAGATGGTGGCGAGCGGATCGGCCCTGGCGTACCCGATGACGCTACGGCGCTCGGGCAGCGACGTCCCGATCACGGCCCGGGGTCTGGCGAGCGCGTATCCGGACGCGAGTGGCCAACTGGTGGTCTTCGTCCACGGTTTTGTCGGGACCGAACAGGTGTGGAAGCGGCGCGCCGACCGGGACCCGCTCGGTCGGCGCCTGTCCTACGGGAGGCGCCTGGAAGCCGACGGCGAGTTCTCGGCGCTCTGGGTCCGCTACAACACCGGGCAGCGAGTCTCCCGCAATGGACGCGACCTTCGGGATCTGTTGCGCCGCGTCCATGCCCGGTGGCCCGTCCCGGTGCGTCGGATCGTGCTCGTCGGCCATTCGATGGGTGGCCTCGTCTGTCACTCGGCCCTCGCGCAGGCCGACCTGGACGAGCCGTGGACCGAGGTCACGACCGACACCGTCACCCTGGGGACGCCTCACCACGGGACGCCGCTCGAGCGAGCGGCGAATACCGCCGCGGCCGAACTCGGGTCGCACGAACTCACCCGGTGGATCGCGGACATCATCCGCTATCGCAGCGACGGGATCCGCGATATGCGCCACGGCAACCTGGTCCCCGAGGACTGGCTGGATCACGACCCAGAGGACCCGCTCGACCGGCGAACTCATGCGCGGCCCCATGAGCATGTGCGGCATCTCGCGGTGGTCGCCACCGTGCCGCGCGATCCCGATGGGCTGCTCGCTGGGGTGCTCGGCGATCTCGTCGTGGGTCGCGATAGCGCTCGGGGGTGGTCGGCCGATCCAGCGGAAGGGGCGGTCGGCGCGTCGCGCACGGTCGTCCTCGGCGGGATGAACCATCTCGATCTGCTGAACCACCACCGGGTCTACGCGCTCATGCGCCCGATCCTGCTGGGCTCCGACGAGGCTCCTGCGGCGGCCCGGGCCTAATCCCCCGATCGCTCCAGGCTGGCCACAGTGGCCTCGACGGCCCGGTCGACGACGCCGGGTACCGGGGTCGACGAGGGAGGGACGAAGTAGCTCACGGTGATGAGGTTATGTCCCTGTCGGACTCGGACCTCGTCGACGATCGTCCCTTCGCTGGTCGGCGGCACGTCCTTGGTGAGTGTCATCCGGGTGCCGAAGGACTGCTCGCCCCGTCCGGGCGTGCCGATCAGTTCGGTCGACCAGGTCGAGGTCGTCCGGTGCGCGGTGTTGGAGAAGGTCGCGCACTTGCCGAGCGCGTTCCCAGCGTCGTCGAAGGGGGTCTTCGGGACCACCTCGTCGTGACTCGACACCGTGAGTGTGAGGGTGCCGCGGCCCTCGCCGGAGTATTCACGGCCGACGAAGGCCACCCGATGGTCCCGGGTGAAAGCGCTCATCGTGGGTCCGCCGAAGGTCAGTTTGAGGCAGTCCGCGGGATAGGTGGAGCGATCGGCATCGACATCCGGGACCCCGTCGGTTTCGCTGTCGAAGCGCTGGTCGATATCGGCGAGGCCCGGTAACGCAGCGGCCGCCTCCTGCGGGCTGAGTTCGCGCCCGGCGGAGGGCGTCGACTCCGCATCGCCTGGCGCTTTCGCAGTGCACCCGAGCAGCGCCACGGAGGTTGCCGCCGCGGCTGCGAGGCCCAGGATCGCTATGCGGGTCATCGTGGGAGCCCCGCGAGAGTCTGTTCGGCAGCCCGATCGACGAGCCCCGGAATCGCCCGTGAGTTCCGCCCCACCGAGTAGACGATCGAGATCAGGGTGTGCCCTTTGCGGATTTGCACGATATCCACGATCTGCCCTGTGAGCATCGGTGGTGCGTCCTCGGCGAGGGTCATCCGGGCCGCGAACATCTGGTCGCCTCGCGAACTCAATCCCAAGGCGCTCATGGACCACTTCGTGGCCTCGTCATCGTAGGTCTGGGTGAAGGTCGGGCATTTGGCGACGGCCGCACCGGCCGCGTCGAACGGAGCAGTCGGGACGGGCCGGTCGTAACTCTTCACCCTGATCACGAGGTAGCCAGCGCGCTCCGCCGCGTAGTCGCGTTCCGCCTTCGTCGCCTGATGATCTCGGTCCAGGGCCTTCATCGCTTCACCACCGAACAACACGTCGGCACAGCTGGCGGGGTAGGTCGAGCCCTCGGGGTCGCCCTCGTCAGTTGGTTGGAGCACGAGCTGATCTGAGAGGTCGTGGGGCTCGGGAAGGGCGGCCGTCGCCTCCTCGAGCGTCAACTCCCGACCCGCCGGGTCAGTGGGCGGCGGGGGTGCAGCGTCGGTGCAGGAAGCGAGCGAAGCGGCAAGGACGACCCCAGCGGCGAGTGCTCTGGCCACTGATCCGCGGCCCATCAGGATCATGAGTCGGCTCTCTGGAGGCCGTTCAGGACCTGGATCACGGCACGTTCGGCGAGATCCGGGATGCGCTCAGAGGCTGGCCCCACCGCGTAATTGACCAGGATCAGCGTGTGCCCCTTGCCCGCCCGGACGAGGTCAACCTCACTCGCCTCACCTCCGGGGTCGACATCGGCGCCCCCGACAAGCCGTACGGAGAAGGAGCGGTCGCCGAGTGGGTCGGTCCCAAGGAGCTTGGTCTCCCACGTGCTGGTCCGGTTGGGGTCGATCTTGGTAAAAGACGTGCATTCCGCCACCGCCGTCCCCGCCCGATCGAACCACTCAGCAGGCACTGGTTGATCGAAGCTGCGGACCGTGAGCCCCATCATTCCGCCACGGGAGCCGGAGTAATCGCGGCGGGCCAACCCGACCGTGTGGGCATCGATGAAGGCGCGCTCATCGGCGCCGGCAAAGAACAGATCGGCGCACGGCGCCGGTTCGGTGCGACCGGCCGGCGGGGACTCGTGCGTTGGCTCGGTGCTCAGCAGATCCGACAGTTCGGTGGGCTCGGGCAAGGCCGCCGTGAGCTCGTCATTGGAGTAGGTGCGATCCGTCGACGGCGCCGTCGACGATGATGGCCCGCTGGGCTCGGATGCGCCCTGGCAGGCGGCGAGGGCGAGGGCCACGATCGCGCTCGCAGCGGCCCCGGCGATGCGCCGCCGGAAGGGGGAGTGCGGGCGGGTCACGGTGCCTCCCTTCCGGCGGGGGTAGGCGAGACTGAAGGGTCGCCGCCGACCTCTTCACGCCGACGAATCGTCACCCAAACGCGGTGGCCAGTGATGACCGTCGCCACCCAGGCGAGCCCGAGGAGCCAGCCCGCCATCACATCGGTCAACCAGTGGTGCCCGAGGTAGACCCGGCTCAGGCCCATCGCGATCGCGAGCATGCCAGCGAGGACGATCACGAGCATCCGGGCGCGCCGGCTGCTCAGCCCGACGACGAGGAGGTACGCCCCGATCCCGAGGACAACGGTCGCGTTCAGGGTGTGACCCGACGGGAAGGACGCCGACGATTCGAAGGGGGGCACAGCGAGAGATTCCGGCGGCCGCGCGCGGCCGGTGAGCTCCTTCCCGGTCACGGTGGTGAGCACCGAACCGGCGGTCGCGATCAGCATCAGCCAGATCGGCGTGGGGCGGCGCCACAGCCAGACGGCGACGAGGGTCAACCCGACCGCGATCACCGGCATGATGACTTTGCCGCCGAGGTCGGTGAAGGTCGTCGCCCACTGCTCGCTCGACGGGGTTCGAAGCGCGACCGAGGTCTCGAGGACGGGTTGATCGAGCCGGGCCAGGTCGCCCCCTTCGGTCACGTTCTCATAGACCTCCGCGGCCGCGGCGTTCAGGGCAAGGACGATCCCACCACCGAGGAGCACGGTGATCACGAGGGCGAGGTGCGCCGCCGACCAATGGGTGATCCGGGCGATCAGGCCCGCGAGATCGATCAACCGATCGACGGCCCAGCGGCCCGCGCGAGTCCGCCAAACGGCGAGATCTCGCGCACCGACGTGGTCAGCGGAGGCCAGGTCCGGGGGTGCTTCGGGACCGACCGTTCGCTGCCGATCGTGGGACATCGCCATCTCTTAGGGGGTGAGGTCGAAGGTGTGGGCGGCACCATTGTCATCGAGGATCACGACGGCCCCAAGAGGTGTCGACTGCTCGGGCAGGTCGACGCCGACGAGCCCGGTGGCGCTGCTGTGGGCGGCGATGGGGTCGGCGAAGTAGCCCTCGCCGTGGAAGATGGGGATGGGGTCCTCCCGGGGAAGGGGGCTCGTGCCGCCCTCGGCCAGCAGCCGGAAACGGTCCGCGGGGACGAGCGCCGAGTCACCCCCGAGGTTGGTGACGGTGAGTTCGACGTCGGCGGTGTAGACGGTGCGCTCGCCGTCCTGGCTGGTCAGCACCTTCGGCACCCCGGCGCGCACGGAGGTGATGGAGTACTCGAGATCGCCGATCCGCTGCGGCGTCGCCGGACCGCGGTAGATGTGCAGTGGCTCGGTCGAGGACGGGAAGTCGCTGGGTGTCCCAACGGTTGACGGGTCGCTGGGCGTCGCCCGGGACTGGTTGATGATGATCGCCGCGGTCACCCCAGTCAGGGCGAGCAGGATGAGGCCGATGACGGCCACCAGGGCGATGATCACGGCGACCGGTCCGAAACGTCGGTCGCGGCGGACCCCCTCAGCGGGCTGTAGGGGCGGCGGATTCTGGGTCACGCGCTGACCGTCGACATGTGAAGGGGTCCTACGCATACTCGGCGAGGCGGAATGAGGCGCCCTGGTCGTCGCGGCACACCGCCGCCCGCCCCACCATCGTGTCGATCGGCTCACCAATCACTGTCCCGCCGAGCTCGCTGACCCGAGCCCGGGACGCGTCAAGGTCAGACACCGCGAAGTACACCACACAATGCGATGGGTCGTGAGGTCCGAGGAGATCGGCAGCATCGAGGATGCCGACCGCGGCGTCATGGCCCGCCCCGTGGGTGGCATAGCGGGGACGATGCGTCCCGTCTTCGTGCAGCACAACCGGCCAGTCGAAGGCTTGGTCGTAGAAGGTCATCGCGGCATCGAAGGCGCGGGTCCACAACTCCCCCCAGGCGAGCGATCCGGGAGTGCCGATCCCCTCGGTGCCCTCGAAGGTGCCTGGTTCCCACAGACCGACGTAGGCACCCGCTGGCCCGATCACCCCGGCCAAGCGTCCGAGGTCACCGCTGACGGTGGCGGGGACGACAACCTCGGCCCCGGCGTTTTCCGCAGCGAGCAGGGACTGCTCCAGGTTGGTCGTGCGCAGGTAGACGGTCCACACATCGGCCATCGGCTCATCGTCGGGCACCTTCTCCAAGATGCCCGCGACCGCTCCGGCAGCGGTCGAACACTCGAGATATCGGGGGTCGATCTGCCCCCGAGCGGTCGACCACCCAAGGAGTGAGGAGTAGAACCGTCCGGCACGCTCCAAGTCCGTCGTGAGCAACTCCACCCATGCGGGTGCTCCGGTCCGAGTTTGCGCCATGACCACGAGCGTAAGGGGGATTGCCCACGAGCGGCAGGCAGACTGGCCCCATGACCGTCTCGTTATCCCCGACCGGATCCCCCCGGCGCGCCCTCGCGCCACTCGCCCTGGCGGCTGCGCTCCTCGTCGGCGCCTGCTCGAGCGCCGAGACGACGGCGGACGCGACCTCTTCCCCGAGCGCTCCAAGCGCCCCCACGTCCAGCGAGCCGCCGCTGCGCACGCTCACCTCCGGTGGCGAGCCGGCCGCGCTAGTCCGCCGCTATGCCGCTGCGGCGTCGAAGGGGGACTACGCGACGATCTGCGAGCTCATCACGCCGACCTACAAGAAGGTCGTCGAGGACCTCAGCGGTTCCGACTGCCCCGCAGCGATGAAGGCGGAGCAGCAAGGGCCCGCAGGTTTCGACTTCGCCGCGAAGGACCTCCAGATCGGCGAGACGGTGATGTCCGCGGACGGGACGATCGCGCGGGTCAAGACGACCTACCAGGGCCAGCCCGAGGAGGTCCCCCTCGTCAAGAGCGACGGTCAGTGGTACATCGACTTCGGCGGAGAGCACTCCGTCGAGTAAGCGCTGGAGTTAGTCGCGGGGCTGCCAGGTGCACAGGCACACCTCGTTGCCGTCGGCGTCGGCGAGGACCCACCAACTCGGGGCGAAATCGTCGGTCACGAGACGCCCGCCAGCGGCGAGGGCCGCGGCCATCCGCTCCTCGACCTGATCGTGCGGGAGATAGAGGTCGAGGTGGATCCGCCCGCGGCCGGGTCGGGCTTCGCTCGGCTGGAACCACACCACGGGCGAGTGACCCACTCGAGGCAGCAGGGTGTCGTCCTCGTCGGGATCCTGGTCGTACCCGAGGACGGCGGACCAGAAGGGGGCGAGCCGCGCCATGTCGTCGGTGTCGAGGGCGATCGTGATCTCCTGCGGCGCGCTCGGCTCGCTGGCCACATCGAGCTCGGCGGCAATCTGGTCGATCCGACGGGCCAGAGCGAGGTCGCGCTCGGTGATCCCACGGACGTCATGGCTGCGTAGCGCGATATCGACGTGCCCGTAGCGCAGGTCGAGATCGGGGTGATGGTGTGCCTCTTCGGCCGCGGCGGCGATCGCGGTCACGACCTCGAGCCCGCGAGCAAAGTCCGTGGTGAGGAGGCGGGTGCGCAGGTGGCGCCCGACGAGTCGCCAATGGGCGAGATCCGCCTGTGCGATCTGCGGGCCGGTCAGCCGTTCGGTAGCCATAGGAGAACCGTAGGGGTGATCCCCGTCACGTTGAGCGAACCGGTCCGGGTGCTTCGGCGTCTTTGAGAGTCGAGGACGAGGCGAGAGCGTCGGACTCGACGCCCGGGTGCCGGTGGCCCGCGGGCCCGCGTGAATTTTTGAGTAGAAAAGACGTGTGACGCGATGAACCTGCGGCCCCTGCGCGCGCTCCTTGTCCTCACCACGGCGACCGCCGTGATCGGTGCCTCCGGTTCGGTGGCGACAGCCGACCCGACTCCTGCGCCGGGGGCAAGCGCGACCACGGCTCCCGATTCCACCGGTCTGCCACCGGGCTGGTCGAACACCACCCTGGAGGATGGGCGCCCGGGTCTCGAATGGACCCCGAAGGCCCCGGTCCCGGCACGCTCGGCCGCCATCACCGCGAGGATCGGCGACACCGAGATCCCCGCGCAGCTGACGGCGGCGGGCACCGTCGTGATCCCCGCCGATGGCCTCCCGGCCAACCTCTCCGGGCTGGCCGTGTATTCGGGTGAGACGCCCCTCGCGGACCTCCCGGCGTTGGTCCCGGGGAGCGCCACTCCGCCGAGCGTGGCGCCGCCGGCGGTCGCGCCGAAGCGCTACGACGTCGCGTCGGCCGACTACGACCTCGGGGAGGTCGCGGTCCCGGGGCTGAAGGGTCGCCAGCCCCTCAAGGGCCACGTCGTTGCGCCGAAGGGGGCGCCGGGCGCACGGCCGGTGGTCCTCTTCCTGCACGGTCGACATGAGGCGTGCTACGGCCCGAGGGAGGACGTCGAGGCCCCGCCGTGGCCGTGTGCGAAGGGCGAGAAGCCGGTCCCGTCACTGCTCGGTTACGACTACGCGCAGCGCGTCCTCGCCGGGCGAGGGTACGTCACCGTCTCGATCGATGCCAACGCGGTCAACGCCCTTGATGACGTCACGACCTGGGATTACGGCAACTCGGCCCGCTCCTTCGTCGTGCGAGAGCACCTGCAGCGGCTCGCCGCCTGGAAGGGCGGGGCCACGGCGCCGTGGTCCGGGCGCGGACTGAGCGCTTACGACCTCTCCCGGACGCTGCTCGTCGGCCACAGCCGCGGCGGTGACGGTGTCAACCAGGCGACCGTCGACAGCACCGGCTCGGATCCCTGGCAGGTCAAGGGTTTGGTCCTGCTCGCGCCGACCAACTTCTTCCGGCAAACCGCCCCGACGACGCCGACGCTGACCCTCCTTCCCGCGTGCGACGGGGATGTGACGAACTGGATGGGCCAGCGCTTCACCGACGCGGCGCTCGCGTACGGGCCGGGCGCGGCCCTGCACACCTCGGTGCGGGTCCCCGGAGCGAATCACAACTCGTTCAACACCGAGTGGACGCCCGGCCTCTCCAAGGCGCCCTCCGTCGATGATGGGCAAAACACCGACTGCCGCCGCTCGCAACGAATCTCCTCCTCGGCGCAGCGCTCGGTCGGTGCCGGCTACATCCTCGACGCAGCCGACAGCTTCCTCACCGAGGGCGCGGCGATCCGACCCTCGCTGACCGGCAAGCGCGGATACCCCACGGGTAGCAGCGTGCGCGGGATGGTGGTCACCTCCGTCGGCGGCGGTAGCACCCCGATCTGGCAGGGCCTCACCGCCGGACAGCGCGATGTCGGCAGCCCCCGCGGGGTCGCCAAGCGCTGCGGCGGCGTCAACTGCGCCCCCGAGGCCACTGGACAGGGTCAGCCGCACTGGGCCGGACTCGGACGACGCGATGGCAATGCCCTCAGCGTGAACCTCCGTCGGACCGGCGACCGCGGGGGGATCACCCTGGCCCGCCCGACCGATCTCAGTTCGGGATCGGCCCTCGAAGGGCGCGTGATCGTCCGGGGCCCGCGCGGCGAAGCGCGCCTTGCCGTGCGCCTCACCGATGCCCGCGGCCGGACCACGACCATCGCCCCCGATCGGGGAGCGGTCCTGCGCTCGCTGCCGTACCGCGCCGGGAGCGAGGCCGTCGCGGAGCGTGCTTGGGGCCGCGCGCTTCGGATCCCGCTCACGACGAAGAAGGTCGACCTCCGCCGCATCACCTCGGTCGAAATCGTGAGCACGAAGGGGGCTGCGCGGGTCGTCTTGCTCGATCTACAGCTGGTCGCGGGGTCGACCCCTTCGGCTCAGGCCGCGCCGAAGATTTCCCTCGGCACGCTTCCGCGCGTGCGGGAGGGCTCGACGGTCCGGTGGGTCGACATGCCGCTCACCATCGATCGTCCGCTCACCGCTGACGTCGAGATGGCCGTCACCACCTCGGAGCCCGGATCGGGCGACAGCGGTCAAACGAAGTGGGTCTCGTTGCGCCGCGGGCAGACGAGCGCGAAGGTCCCGGTCCGGATCCCCGGCAATACGACCGACGACGCCGACCACGATCTCGTCGTGGCGATCGAGACGCGGGGTGCGGCGACGGTGCGTACCGCGAGCAGGACGGTCACGGTGGTCGATGACGATCCCGACCCCGTCCTCACCGTCGACCCGCGGAGCGTGAGCGTCACCCCCGGCGGGACGATGCGCTGGACGGTCCGCAGCGATCGCCCGTCGAGTCGGACGATCACGATCGAGGCCGCGGCCATTGAGGTGCCGGGTCGCCCCCTTCGCGGCCGTGACCTCACCGCCAGTTCGCGGGCGGACTGGGGCGTGAAGTCCTCGGCGACCCCACTGGCGCGGGCGAAGGCCAAGCAGGTCGTGGTGATCGAGCCGGGACGTCGCTCGGCGCGGGTGGAGATGGCGACGACGCGCAGCATCGATGGCACACCGCGGCGGGTGAGGGTGCGTCTGACCAGCGAGATGACCCTGCGCACACCCGTTCTGGACGGCGCCGTGCGGGTCCGAACTGGTCGGTAGCCTTCCCCCCATGAGCGGCGCTGCTTTTTTCGATCTCGACCGAACCCTGCTCCGGCACGCGTCCGGGCCCGTGCTCAGCGAGGCGATGCGTGAGGTCGGGGTCGTGAGCGCGAAGCTCCCGCTCGAGGGTCTGCTCTTTGGGGTGTTCAACTGGTTCGGGGAGACGCTGCCCTCCATTGCGCTCGCCCGCCAGGCGGTATTGGTCGCGCGTGGGCGGGAGGTCGGGGCCTTCGATGAGGCTGCCGAACTCGCCGGCGAGCGCCTCGCCGAGCGGGTCGAGCCCTTCGCTCACGCCCTCCTGGAGGAGCACCGGGCAGCCGGGCGCCCGGTGGTGCTCGCGACGACGACCCCCGAGCATCTGATTCGCCCCTTCGCCGAGCGACTTGGTCTCGATGAGGTGATCGCGACGCGGTACACGGTAAAGAAGGGCCGGTACACCGGGGGGATCGATGGCCCCTTCGTCTGGTCGACCGGCAAGTTAGCGGCGGTCAAGGACTGGGCACGGGAGCACAACGTCGATCTCGCCGAGAGCTTCGCGTATTCCGACTCCATCTACGATCTCCCGCTGCTGTCGGCGGTCGGGAATCCCGGAGCGGTGAACCCCGACCCGCGGCTGCTCCCGGTCGCGGCACTGAAGCGCTGGCCGGTGCTCTACTTCGACACGCTGCCGGGCGTGATCAAACTCCCGCTGATCGACCTGGAACTCCAGCAGATCGGGATGATGCTCTCGCGGCCGGAGACCTTCCCGTTCGCGCGCTTCCATATCGAGGGCTTGGAGAACGTCCCCGAAGTAGGCGGGGCGATCATGGCGGGCAATCACCGCAGCTACTTCGACCTCGCGACGATGATGCTCACGATGGGGCGCTCGGGGCGGACCGGGCGCTTCCTCGCGAAGAAGGAACTCTTCGATGTCCCGCTGGTCGGGTCGATCCTGCGAGCCGGTGGGGGGATCAGCGTCGACCGTCAGCACGACGACCCCGATGCGCCCGATCCGCTCACGGCCGCGGCGATGGCCCTGCGCGGCGGCGAGCTTGTCGGAGTGATGCCGCAGGGCACGATCCCGCGCGGGCCGGACTTCTTCGACCCGGTCCTGAAGGGACACACCGGCGCGGCCCGGCTCGCCAAACTCTCCGGGGCTCCGGTCATCCCCTTCGCCGTGTGGGGGACCGAACAGGTCTGGCCGCGCTCGGCCGCCATGCCCAACATGCTGAGCCTGCTCGACCCGCCGCACATCACGGTCCGGATCGGTGAGCCCGTCGAGCTGAAGTTGCGCTCCGCGCCCGCGGACACCCGCCGGATCATGGCGGCGATCAGCGAGCTCCTCCCGGAGGAGGCTCGATCGGGCAAACGGCCGTCGCTCGCCGAACTCGCCGAGACCTACCCAAGCGGTGTCGTGCCGCCGGAGGACCGGGCCTTCGCCTGGGACGGTTAATAGTCCCTGCGGTTTAGCGCAGGTCCTCGACGGCCGAACGCGCCTCTTCAACGATGAGGCGCGCTGCCTCTTCGGCCCGCACCGCATCGCCAGCACCGACCGCGGCGGCGATCTCGACGTGCCAGGCAATCGCTTGCGGTTCGGGGGTTGCCGGCATGAGGTCGTGCGTGGTCCGCCCCGTGAGGGCCTCCTTGACGAGGCCGGTGAGCGAAGCGAGCATCGGGTTCCCGCTGGCCTCGAGCAGGCACTGGTGGAAGTCGACATCGTGCGCCAGGTAGGCGGTGAGGTCCCCGGCGGGTCCCGTCACCGACATGCCGGTGACGGCCGCGCGCAGACGTTCGATCTGATCCCGGCTCGCGCGCTGCGCGGCGAGGGCGGCGGCCACGGGTTCGATGCCACGGCGCAACTCGCTGATCTCGCGCAGGTGATCGAGTCGTCGAGGTCCATCGAGGCGCCACTGAACGATGACCGGGCTGAGCGCCTCCCACGCGTGCTCGGGCTGCACGGTGATGCCGACCCGGCGACGTGAGGTGACGACTCCGAGAGACTGCAAGACCTTGATGACCTCTCGGACCACCGTGCGCGAGACGCCGTAACGGTCTTCGATCTGCTCCATCGTGAGGACGGTCCCGGCAGCCAGCTCGCCGGTGACGAGATCGTCGCCGAGGCGCCGCAAGAGCGCATCGTGCAGGCCAGGCTTACTCATGGGTTTAAGTGTGCCCTGCCCGGGCGGCTATCCGGGTTTTGAACGATTTCTTGCCAAAGATGACATCTTTACTCCATGATGAAGTGATAAATCCCACCAAAGAAGGAGGGGCGAACAATGGTGTTCGTCGACGCCGTGCCCGAACCGGCCTATAGCTCGGGAGTTCTGCTGGGGATCGCCGTCGGCGCCGTCCTGCTGCTCCTCGGGCTGATCATCTACCTGCGGGTTCACGCCTTCATCGCGCTTGTGCTGGTGAGCTTGCTGACCGCGCTCGCGACCAAGGTGCCGGTGGCCGAGATCGTCCCGACGATGCTCGACGGGTTCGGCTCCACTCTCGCCGCCGTCGCCCTCCTCGTCGGCTTGGGCGCGATGATCGGCCGGCTGCTCGAGGTGACGGGCGGTGCTCAGGTCCTCGCCGATACCTTGATCGCCCGCTTTGGGGAGAAGAGGGCGCCGCTCGCCCTCGGTGTCGCCTCCTTGCTCTTTGGCTTCCCGATCTTCTTCGATGCCGGCCTGGTGGTGATGCTGCCGATCATCTTCAGCGTCGCTCGTCGCTTCGGCGGCTCCGTGCTCACCTACGCTCTGCCGGCCGCGGGTGCCTTCGCCGTCATGCACGCCTTCGTCCCCCCGCACCCCGGCCCGGTAGCGGCCGGAGAACTCGTCGGGGCCGACCTCGGGCTGGTCCTTCTCGTCGGCCTCGCCATCGGCCTTCCGACCTGGTTCCTCGGGTCGTACCTCTATGGCCTCTACGCAGGCAAGCGCTTCGAGTTGCCGATTCCCGCCCTTCTCGGGGGCAGCGCCGACGACGAGCCGGTCGGCAACCCGCCGTCCTTTGCGCTCGTACTGTCGATCCTGCTGCTGCCCATGATCTTGATCTTCCTCGACACCGGACTCAATACGGCCATCACGGCGGGCTTCGTCGAAGGTGACCTGGCGTGGGTCGAGGCGCTGCGCCTCGTCGGTAAGACGCCGGTGGCCCTGCTCATCACCTCGCTCTACGCCATGGTCGTCCTCGGTTGGCCGCGTCGGACGAAGTCCGAGGTGGAGAAGATCTTCAACGATGCGCTCGCTCCCGTGTGCGCGATCATTCTGGTGACCGGCGCGGGCGGGATGTTTGGGTCGGTCTTGCGGGCGAGTGGCATCGGTCAGGCGCTCGCGTCCAGCCTGGAGGACACGGGGCTTCCGATCATCGTCGCCGCCTTCGTGGTCGCGACCGCGCTGCGCGTCGCGCAGGGTTCGGCGACCGTCGCGCTCACCACGACCGCGGGTCTGATGGCGCCGGCGATCGCGGCGACCTCGGGCCTGACCGAGCTGGACCTCGCCCTGATCGTGATCGCCATCGCTGCCGGCTCGACGGTGCTCTCGCACGTCAACGACTCCGGCTTCTGGCTCGTTGGCCGCTTCCTCGGGATGGACGAGAAGACCACCTTGAAGACCTGGACGGTGATGGAGACCCTGCTCGGCGGGATCGGGTTCGCCTTCGCCTTCGCGCTCAGTTTGGTGCTCTAGATGGCTGCGTCGCCCCAGCACATTGTCGTCATGGGAGTCTCCGGCTCGGGCAAGACGACGCTCGCCGCGACCCTCGCGGAGCGGCTTGGCTACACCTTCGCCGAGGCCGATGACTATCACCCCCGCGCCAACGTGGAGAAGATGTCCGCGGGGATCCCCTTGACCGATGCGGACCGCGAACCGTGGCTGCGCACGCTCTCGCGCTGGCTGCAGGCTGAGGATGTGGCCGGCCGCAGTTCGGTGATGACCTGCTCGGCGCTCAAGCGGCGGTATCGAGACATCCTGCGCGAAGGGCTCCCCGACCTGATCTTCATCCACCTCGATGGCAGCCTGGAGCTGCTGAGCGAGCGCATGGTTCACCGGATCGGGCATTTCATGCCCGCGAGCCTGCTGCGTTCTCAGCTCCAGACCCTGGAGGCCCTCGAGCCCGATGAGCACGGCATCGTCTTCGACGTCGGCCGCTCGCCGGAGGAGTTGGTGGCCGCGGCGCAGGAGTTCGTGACGACTTGACAGCAGAACTTAGGTCAGGCTTACCTTAACCTCGCCGAGGTGAAATCGCCCCGACATGCCACCAGAAAAATGCCGGGATCAAAGGACCTCGCCCATGCTCGTCAGCAATGCGCTCATCGGCCTGCGCGAAGGCCTCGAAGCGGCTCTCGTCGTCGTCATCTTGATCGCTTTTCTCGTCAAGACCGAGCGCACCTGGGCGCTGAAGTGGGTCTGGACCGGTGTCGCCGTCGCGATCGCGCTGTCGGTCGCGCTCGGCGCCCTCCTCACCTTCGGGACGCGGCAATTGACCTTCGAGGCCCAGGAGTTGATCGGGGGGACCGCCTCGATCCTCGCCGTCGCCTTCGTGACGGTGATGGTCTTTTGGATGAAGTCCGCCGCCCGGTCCATCTCTGGAGAGCTCAAGGGCCGACTCGATCGCGCGATCGAGCTGGGGCCGATCGCCATCGCCACCGTGGGCTTCCTCGGGGTCGGGCGCGAGGGCCTCGAAACCGCCATCTTCTTCTACGCGACAACCCAGGCGGCGGGCGCGGGTAGTTGGGCGCCGATGCTCGGCTGGGTGATCGGGCTCGGCGCCGCCGTGGTCCTCGGCGTGCTGATCTATCGCGGTGCCTTGAAGATCAACCTCGCCGTCTTCTTCAAGGTGACCGGCGTCTTCCTCGTCATCGTGGCGGCCGGGATCCTCGCCTACGGGATCCACGACCTGCAGGAGGCGGCGGTCCTGCCGGGCCTGAACAACCTTGCCTTCGACGTGAGCCACGTGATCGACCCGAGCAGTTGGTACGCCGCGCTGCTGAAGGGGATCTTCAACTTCACCCCCGCGACCACCTGGCTGCAGGCGATCGCCTGGACCACCTATATCGCGATCGTCCTACCGCTCTTCTTAAAGCCCGCCGCTCCGGCTGCGCCCGCCCGCGAGGCTGCGCCGGCGAGCACCGCCACCGCCTGAGCCTCCCGCCACCGATCCCACCGACTCCAGAGAGCACCTCATGAACCGCACGCGCACCGCCCTTCGCTCCACCCCCGCCCTCATCGCCGTCAGCGCGCTCGCCCTCACCGGCTGCGGGCTCACCGAGGACAAGGCCTCCAGCGATGCGAAGGGGGCGATCGCCGTCAAGGCCACCGACGACGCGTGCGAGGTGGCGCGCGCGGAGGCGCCGGCGGGCACGATCGAGTTCACCGTGACCAACAAGGGCAGCAAGGTCAACGAGTTCTACGTCTACGCCGAAGGCGATCGGATCATGGGCGAGGTCGAAAACATCAGCCCCGGGCTCACCCGCACCTTCCATGTCCAGGTCGCCGAGCCCGGCACGTATGAGACGGCCTGTAAGCCGGGCATGGTCGGGCAGGGGATCCGCGCCCCCTTCACCGTCACTGGGGCGTCGGCGGCGCCGAAGACCGAGGATGCCCTGCTTACGGACGCCACCGCGTCTTACCAGCGGTACGTCAACAGCCAGGCCGACGCCTTCCTCACCGAGACCGAGAAGTTCGTCACCCTGGTCAAGGCCAAGGACGTCGACGGGGCCAAGGCGCTCTACCCGACGGCCCGGTCGTACTGGGAGCGCATCGAGCCGGTCGCGGAATCCTTCGGCGACCTGGACCCGAAGATCGACGGCCGCGAGGACGTGATCGATGACGGGATGGAGTTCACCGGCTACCACCGCCTGGAGCGCGACCTCTGGAAGGACGGGCTGCAGGACGATTCCGACGAGATCGCCGATCAGCTCCTCGCCGACACGACGACGCTCGTGGGCCTCGCGAAGAAGGTTGAGCTCAACCCCCTTCAGCTCTCGAATGGGTCCAAGGCGCTGCTCGATGAGATCGCGACCGGGAAGATCACCGGCGAGGAGGAGCGGTACAGCCACACCGACCTCTGGGACTTCCAGGCGAACTTCGAAGGGTCCAAGGCCGCGATCGCGACCCTGCGCCCGTATCTCGCCAAGAACGACCCGGATCTGGTGGCGACGATCGACAAGCGGACCAAGGCTTTAGAAACCGCGCTCGAGCAGCACCGCACCGATGACGGCTGGGCTCTTTACACCGACCTGTCCACCAGCGAGGTGAAGGAACTCTCCGACGCCCTGGATGCTCTCTCCGAAGAGGTCGCGAAGGTCTCCTCGGTCGTCGCCCAGGCCAAGTGATGGCCGAAGGGGTGAGCCGTCGCGGACTCGTCGGGACGGCGGCCGGGACCGCCATCGCCGGCGGGCTCGCGGCCAGCGTCGGGTTCCTCGGCCGGGATGCGAAGGCGCCCGCGGCGCCCACGTCCGGCGGTGACCCCACCGAGGTGCTGCACCCCTTCCGCGGCGCGCACCAGCCCGGGATCACGACCGCGGCACAGGATCGGATGCACTTCGTCGCGCTTGATGTGACGACCGATGACGCTGCGGAGCTGCGCGACCTGCTGACGGCGTGGACTCGCGCCGCCGAACGGATGATGGCGGGAGCCGAGGCGACGCCCGGCGGCGCGGTCGGGGGCGGACCGTACGGCGTACCGACCGATACTGGGGAGGCGCTCGACCTGCCGCCCTCGGGGCTCACCATCACGATCGGGTACGGCGCCTCCCTCTTCGACCGCTTCAACCTCGCCGGGCGGCGCCCAGCGGCGCTGCGCGACCTCCCTCGCTTCCCCCTCGACCAACTCGACCCGAAGCGAAGCGGCGGGGATATCTGCATCCAGGCGTGCGCCAATGACCCGCAGGTCGCCGTCCATGCCGTGCGCAACCTGGTCCGGATGGGTTTCGGCGCGGTCTCGGTCCGCTGGAGCCAGCTCGGCTTCGGCCGGACCTCATCGACGGTGCGCGAGCAGCCGACGCCGCGCAATATGTTCGGCTTCAAGGACGGCACGGCCAATATCACCGCCGATGACACGGCCGGTCTCGACGAGCATGTCTGGATCGCGCCGGCCGATGTGAGTGGCGGAGCGTCCTGGGCCGCGGGCGGCTCGTACCTCGTCGCGCGCCGCATCCGGATGCACATCGAGGTGTGGGATCGGGCCCATCTGCAGGAGCAGGAGACCGTCTTCGGGCGCTCGAAGGGGGAGGGCGCGCCCCTTGGCCAGCGGGCCGAGTTCGACGAGCCTGACTTCGAGGCGCGCGGCGCCGATGGGAACCCGCGGATCGACGTGGCCGCGCATGTGCGGCTCGCGCATTCCGCCAACCTCGATGGCGTGAAGATCCTGCGCCGCGGCTACAACTTCACCGACGGGACCGATGGGCTAGGGCACCTAGACGCGGGCCTGTTTTTCATCGCCTTCTGCCGGGACGCGCATCGTCAGTTTGTCCCGATGCAGCAGGCGCTCGCGCGTGCCGATCTGCTGAACGAGTACATCGAGCACACCGGCTCGGCCCTCTTCGTCATCCCGCCAGGACTCGGTGATGGGTCGAGCGCGCGCCCCAGTGACTGGGGCTCCCAACTCTTCGGGTGATCAGCGACCGGCGCCCGTGCGCACGATGAGGGACTGCTTGTTGACCCCGACGTGGAGGCGACGGGCTTCGCCGAGGACGTCCCCGTCGATCTGGACCGGCTTGGGGTCATCGACCTCGACGATGAAGTCCGAGCCCCGCGATCGCGTCAGTTGGCTCGTCTCCTTCTCGGATTTGCGCAGCACGGTCGCCGCCAGCTTGGACCAGCCGAAGAGGGACTTCGGCGCCACGAAGACGCAGTCGAGGACCCCGTCATCGATCTGCGCGGCCGGCATCAGCTGGATGCCGCCGGTGAGCGTCCCGCAATTGCCGAAGACGACGGTGCGGACCTTCTTCGCCGGCATCTGAGAGCCGTCGGCGCGGACCCGCACGGCGAAGCGCTCGAAGAAGAGCGACCTGATCCCGGTGACGAAGTACGCGGTCCAGCCCACGCTCGACTTCAGTTCCTCGCTGGTGCCGTCCATGATCGCGGCGTCGAAGCCCATGCCCGCCATGACGAGGAAGGGGTGGCGCGTCACCTCGGTCGTCGCGACGGCCTCGTCGGTGATCACCTCCGGGGAGGGGGCGGGCTCGTCGGCGCCGCGCTCGTCGAGATCCACCTCGGCCACCTCGGGATCGAGTTCCACCCAGGCGACATCGATCGCCCGATTGCGTCCCGTGCAGGCGACGCGGAGGCCAGCGGTCACATCGCCGAAGGGGACATCGAGGTTGCGGGCGAGGAGGTTGCCGGTCCCGCGGGGGAGGAGTCCCATGGGGGTCCGGGTGCCCATGAGCACGCTCGCGACCGCTCGGATCGTGCCATCGCCGCCGAGCGCACACACGAGGTCGACCTTCTCGGCGAGCGCCTCGCGGGCCTGCTCGGCGCCGGTCTGCTCGATGGTCGTCTCGAGGAAGAGGGGGTCTTCCCAGTCGAGGTCGCGGGAGGTTTGGGTGAGCTCGGCCTTGGCGATCTCGACGTCATCGAACTTCGTCGGGTTGATCACGATGGCGGCCCGCTTCTTGGCCGCCGGCTGCTCGTGTGCCGTCCGCGAGAACGCCGAGCGCGGAGGCCGAGTCGCCGCGTGACGACCGCCGCGGGCGCCGTAGGTCGAGCCGTTCAGCACGAGCCACGCAGCGGTACCGATGAGGAGCAAACAGATCGCGAGAGCGACGAAGAGGAGGGGCCAGGATCCGGACACGACCCCGAAACTACCCGACGGAGCGGGTCCGACCGGCCTCCGAGGCCTTGCTCCGTCGTGCGGGGGAGGCGGTCACCGGCCCCCCTTCATAGAGTGAGGTCATGCCCACCCCGTCCGCGATCGTGCGAAGCCTGCGCGAATACTTCGCTCTTGACGACGAGTGGCAGCGTCCCGGTGGGCGGATCGACAGGGGCGACATCACCCTGGTCGTGGTGATCGCGACCCTCAGCCTCTTCATCTTGGAACTCATGCGCAGCGTGGGCAGTCTCGACCAGGTCCCGTTGCCCGTCTGGGGGCAATGGGCACTCACCGTCGGCCCCGTGGTCCCGCTCGTCGCCCGCCGCCGGTGGCCGCTCACCGTCGCGGTCGTCGTGAGCGCGACCTTCTTCGCGATCTCGATGTTTAACGAACTGATGGCGAGCCTGCTGTCGACGCAGGTCGTCTACTTCGTCGCGATCCTCTCCGGTGTGGCCTGGGCTCGCAGCCGGGTCCGGATGGCTCAGGTGATGCTGGCCCTCGTCGCCTTCAACTTCATCTGGCTCACCTGGGAAGCTGCCCTCGGCAATGCGATCGGGCGTCAGATTCCAGACGACCTGCGGATCGGTCTCTTTGACGCCCCGGTCGCTGCGGTCCTGCTCGCCTTCGTGATCAACATCGTTTACTGGGGCGGGGCGGTCCTTTGGGGGAACTCCCTGTGGCGCAGCGCCCGCCAGCAGGCGCACCTCGCGGAGCAGGCCGACACGATTGCGGCGCAGGCCGATTCGCTGCGCGATCAGGCGGTGGTCGATGAGCGGCTACGAATCGCCCGGGAGCTGCACGATGTCGTCGCCCATCACGTCGCGGTGATCGGGGTGCAGGCGGCGGCGGGCCGCCGAGTACTCGACGGCGACCCGGATGCGGCGAAGGGGGCGCTGCTGCAGATCGAGCAGTCCAGCCGCGAGGCGGTGACCCAGATGCGGGGGCTGCTCGGCACCCTTCGGGCGGCGGCGTCGGCCGATGACGATCCGCCGGTGGGCCCTGATCGGGCGCCGATGCCAGGGCTCGCCGAGGTCCCCGAACTGGGCTCGTCGTATGCCCCACGCCTGCAGGTCGATCTCGATGTCGTCGAGCACATCCCTCGAGCGATGGACGCAGTCCCGGCGGCGATCGGGCACTCGCTCTACCGCACGGCCCAGGAGGCCCTCACCAATGTGGTCAAGCACAGCACCGCCACGAGCGCGCGTCTGGTGGTTCGCGTCCAACCCCGCTATGCGGAGGTGGAAGTGACCGACGAAGGGCGCGCGCGTCCAGGCACCCTCGGCAGCGGGCTCGGGCAGACCGGGATCCGCGAGCGGGCCCGGTCCCACGGGGGGAGCGTCGAGATCGGCCCACGAGCGCTGGGTGGCTACCGGGTCCGGCTGCGGATCCCCACGGATGAGTGCCCGACCTCATGACCGACCGTCCCGCTGCCCAAGGAGATCGCCGATGACCGCGGCTACTGGCCCCCTTCGGATCCTGCTCGTCGATGACCAAAAACTGATTCGCTCGGGGTTTGCGATGATGCTCTCCGTCGAATCCGATCTGGACGTGATCGGGGAGGCAAGTGATGGGGCGGAGGCGATCACCGCCGCCCGTGAGCTCGATCCCGATGTCATCCTCATGGACGTGCAGATGCCAGTGATGGACGGGATCGCTGCCACCGAGCAGATCGTCACCGAGGGGTTGGCGAAGGTCGTCATCCTCACCACCTTCGACCGCGACGATTATCTCTTTGACGCCCTACGGGCCGGGGCGAGCGGCTTCCTGCTGAAAAACGCCGAGGCCGATCAGTTCGTCGAGGCGGTCCGCGCCGTCGGTCACGGGCACGCGCTCCTAGCGCCGGAGGTCACCCGGCGGGTCATCGAGCAGATCACCGCGCCGGATGACGGCGGAGCCCCCGAGAAGACCGCCGCCGGCTCGCAACCCATCGAGCCACCCGCCCTGGCGCAGCTCACCGACCGGGAGCGCGAGATCCTCACCCACCTCGGGCGCGGGCGGTCCAATGGCGAGATTGCGGCCGAGCTGTTCATCGGCGAGGCGACGGTCAAGACCCACGTGTCGAATGTGCTCGCGAAGTTGCAGTTGCGCGACCGGATCCAAGCGGTGATCTTCGCCTACGAAGCCGGGTTGGTCCGCGCCGGGGATTAAACGCCGCACGCGGCCTCCGCCGAGGGACGAAGATCGAGGCGACGCGGGCGCGGCTATCCCCCGAACGGCCGATTCCCGCGCGGGCCACCGTCGGCCAGGATGGACGGCATGAGCGATGTGGCCATCTCAGCCCGCGGGCTGCGCAAGGTGTACGGGGACCATGTGGCGCTCGGGGGGATCGATCTCGAGGTCTATGCCGGGGAGACCTTCGCGCTTCTTGGCCCGAACGGCGCGGGCAAAACCACCGCGACCGAGATCTTCGAGGGATACCGAGACCGCGACGCTGGCGAGGTCCGCGTCCTCGGCCATGACCCGGCGGTCGACGATCGGGGCTGGCGGGACCGGATTGGGATTGTCCTGCAGACCTCGACCGGCCTGGACCTGCTCACCCCGCGAGAGGCCCTCGCGAGCACGGCCCGGGTCTACTCGCGGCCGCGGCCCGTAGAGGAGGTGATTGACGCGGTCGGTCTCACCGAGAAGGCCGATGACCGGATCCGCAATCTCTCCGGCGGGCAGCGCCGCCGGCTCGACGTCGCGCTCGGGATTATCGGATCGCCCGAGCTGCTCTTCCTCGACGAACCGACGACCGGCTTCGACCCGCAGGCTCGCCGCGACTTCTGGCGGCTGATCCACTCCCTTGCCGACGACGGCACGACGATCCTGCTCACCACCCACTACCTCGACGAAGCCGAGCATCTCGCGGACCGACTCGGGGTGATTGCCGCCGGCGAGATCATCGCCCTCGACACCCCGGAAGGACTTGGGGGCCGGGGCAGTTCGGCCGCCACGGTGTCCTGGGAGGAAGGGGGCGAGCGCCGCATGGTCGAGACCGCGACCCCGACCGCGGTGGTCCGCGACGTGGCCACGCGTCTCGCGCGGCCCGATGGCGAAATCGAGGGCCTCACCATTACCCGCCCGAGTTTGGAAGACACCTACCTTCGCCTGGTTGGGACCGCAGCGCAGACCTCTTCGACGACCCCTTCGACGCTGGCAGGAGCGCGTGCATGAGCGCCGTCGCCTTGGGGTGGGACCGCACCCGCCTCGAGCTCAAGCAGTATTTTCGTGAGTGGGAGGCGGTGGTCTTCAACTTCGCCTTCCCCATCGTCTTCCTCGCCCTCTTCGCGGTGATCTTCTCGGGCAACTTCGATGACGCGGGCGAGATGACGGCCGCCCGCTTCTTCCTGCCGGGGATGATCGCCGCCGGTGTGCTGCTCTCGAGTTTCCAGACGATGGCACTATCGGTGGCCACCGAGCGTGATGACGGGACCCTCAAACGGCTGCGGGGGACGCCCATGCCGCCGCTGGCCTATTTCCTGGGGAAGATCGGGCTGGTGGTGATCACCTCGCTGATCCAGTTCGGCCTGCTGCTCGTGGTCGCCCGGGTCGTCTACGGCGTCGAGCTGCCCACTGACGCCGAGCGATGGGGCCGCTTCGCCATGGTGTTCGTGCTCGGCATCGCCGGCGGGACCGCGCTTGGGATCGCGTACTCGTCGCTGGCGAGCTCGGCGCGCACCGCGGGCGCCATCGTGATCATGCCCGCGCTGATCCTGCAGTTCATCTCCGGGGTCTACTTCCCCTTCAACGATTTGCCCGAATGGATGCAGCAGGCGGCCTCGATCTTCCCGCTGAAGTGGATCGCCCAGGGGATGCGCTCGGTCTTCTTCCCCGACGGTATGGCCGGTCAGGAGATGGCTGGAGCGTGGGAGACGGGGCGCACGCTGATCATCCTCGGCACCTGGGCGATGGTCGGCCTCATCATCTGCGCGACGACCTTCCGCTGGACGAGGCGCCAGTGACCGACCCCGGGGGAGGTGCGGCTCCCCCTTCGCCCGATGCGAGCGAAGGGGGAGCTTCCGCAGCGGCGTTGGACCGGATGTGGGAAGAACAGCAGGTCCGCTGGCACCTCGCCTTCGGTGCGATTACGGCCATCACCGGCGTCATCGGGCTGATCGATATCGACGACGCCCGTGGACGTCTCATCCTGCTCACGGCGTTATCGATCCTGGTCGGGTCGTATGTGGTCTTCGGTCGGCGCGGGTTGCTCGGCGACGGCAGGGCTGCATGGATTCACCTGGCGACCGGCATCGCTGCGCTCCTCGTCATCCTCGGGGTGACCGGGTCGGGCGCCGGGTGGCTGCTCGCCTTCATCCTGATCCCCCAAGCATGGGCGGCCCTGCCCATCCCCGGCGCACTCGCCGCTGTCGTCGTGATGATGTGCGGCGGCGGTCTCGCGCAATGGCGGGCGCACGGCTACGACCGAGAGATGGTGAACCAGCTCGGCGTCACGGTGGTCCTCTCGCTTGCTGCGGCGATCTTCCTTGGGCTCTTTATCAACCGGCTCGTCGAGGAAGCGAACCAGCGCGCCCTGACCATCGATGAGTTGCGTCGGACCCGCGCCGAACTCGCCGCTGCCGAGCGCAGCCAGGGGATCTACGCCGAGCGCGAGCGCCTGGCCAGAGAAATCCACGACACCTTGGCGCAGGGTTTCACCTCGGTGATTGCCTTAGCGCGGGCCACCGAAAGCGCCCTCGCGAAGGGGGATCAGGAGGCCGCCGTCGAGCGCCTCGAGATGATCGAGCAGGCCGCGAGCGACAACCTGAGCGAGGCGCGCCTGCTCGTCGCCGAACTCACTCCGGGGCATCTGACCTCGCGGACCTTGCCCGAGGCGCTCGATCGACTGGCGGGCGCGCTCCGACGTGAAAGCGGCCTGGACGCGAGGTTCGTCCTGATCGGCGAGCCCCAACCGCTCGGCAGCACGGTCGAGGTGGTGATCCTGCGCGCGGTGCAGGAGGCCTTATCCAACGTGCGGCGTCATGCTGCGGCGAAGGGAGTCGAGGTGCGCCTCGACCTCACCGATCGCGAGGTCGTGCGCGTGAGGATCGCGGATGACGGGCGCGGCTACGACACCGAAGCGCGGCGCGATGGATACGGCCTGGACGGGATCGCCGAGCGAGCGCGTCGGCTCGATGGGGCCGTCCAGATCACGAGCAACCCCGGCGAGGGGACCACGTTGACGATGGAGGTACCACGGTGAGCCCCCTTCGACTCCTTCTCGTCGATGACCATCCGGTCGTGCGCAGCGGTCTTGCCGCGATCCTTGGGGACGAGGAAGACCTGGCGGTCGTGGCGCAGGCTTCGGACGGCGCCGAGGCGATCGCCATCGCCGCGAGGCAACCCATCGACGTGGTGCTGATGGACCTGCGGATGCCCATCCTGGATGGGACCGAGGCGACCCGGCGGCTTCGGGAGCGGCCCGATCCCCCGGCAGTGCTGATCCTGACCACCTACGACAATGACGCCGATATCGTGCGGGCGGTCGAAGCCGGGGCGTCGGGATATCTCCTGAAGGACGCGCACCCGCAGGACCTCGCGGACGCGATCCGCGCCGCGGCTCGGGGGGAGACGGTCCTCGCCGAACCCGTGGCCGAGCGCCTCCGCGTCCGCGAGGGCCAGGAGCCGCCGAGCCTCAGTGCCAGGGAACGTGAGGTGCTCTGCCTCGTGGCGCAAGGTCTATCGAATCTGGAGATCGGCCAGCGGCTTTACATCGGCGAAGCCACGGTCAAGACCCACCTCCAGCGCTCCTTCGCCAAACTGGGCGTCGGTGACCGCACCGCCGCGGTCACCGCGGCCTACCAGCACGGGCTGATCGACCTCGCGCGCTAACCCCCGCCGGTACCGACTTTGCTTAAGCAACTCCTCGTTGCTCACCCTGGAGGGTAAGCAACGAGGCCGTGCTTAAGCAGGTGCGTCGCGAAGGGGGACGTGGGGCGCGCGTCAGGGGCGGTCCACGTCTTCGGACGCTTCGATCGTTTCTTCGATGACCGACTCGACTGCCTCGCCGGCCGGGCTGTGGCTCCCCTGGCGGCGGTGGCGCCAGTACTCAAAGACCATGGGGAGCACCGAGACGAAGACGATGAGCAGGATCGCGGCCTCGAGATTGTCGTGAACGAGCGGGATGGAGCCGAGGGCGTACCCGATCAACGTGATGCCGGTGGCCCAGAGGACCGCCCCGACCGCGGACCAGGTGAAGAAGCGCTTGCGGTCCATCTTCGATACGCCCGCGACCACGGTGATGAAGGTCCGCACGATGGGGACAAAGCGGCCAATGACGAGGGCCTTGTTGCCGTGCTTGTCGAAGAAGGCGTTGGTCTTATCGAAGTACTCACGCTTAATGAAGCGGCCATCACGCTCGTAGAGCGGCTCACCGAGTTTGCGCCCGATCTCGTAGCCGGTCACATTCCCGATGAAGGCCGCGAGCGACAAGATGAGGCAGGCGAGCGCGATATGGAGATCGACATCGCCGCGCCGGATGAACAGCCCGACGGAGAAGAGGAGGGAGTCGCCGGGGAGGATCGGAAAGAGCAGTCCGCACTCGATGAAGACGATCGCCACCGATACCCAAAAGAAGGCATTGCCGAACTCTTTGAGCAGCCACTCAGGGTCCATCCAGTTCATGAGGAGCGAGCCTAGGGGGCGAACCTGTGCGCCCGGCGCGCCCACGCTGTGGCCCTCGCCTCATCGCGATGTGAGATGACCGCACGAAGGGCGCCGAGCGGTGGCGCTCGCCGCCCTTCGTCCGGACGCGGGCCTTACAGGTGCAGGTCCTTTTCGATCCGGCCGAGGCGGAAGCGGGCCATGGCGAGGTTCGCGCGGCCCTTGTCGAGGACGAGGTAGAGGAACATCCCGTCCTCCTTGCCGAGCGTGCGAATGATGTGGAACTGGCTGTCGAGGGTGATCAAGATGTCCTCGATCTTATCGTTGAGGCCCAGGTCGCGCATCGTGCGCAGCTTCGCCTGCACCACGCTGCTGTTACCCGCGGCGGCCACCTCGAGGTCGATGCCCACGGGGCTCCCGGCGGTCGCGAGAGCCATGCCGCTGCCGGCGTCGACGAGCGCGACGCCGAGGGCGCCCTCGATCTGCATGGCGTCGGCGAGGGAGGCGTTGTAATCGGTCATGGGGACTTCTCCTGCAGGGGTGTCGTGGTCCGCGGCGGGCGCCGGGGCCGGTTCGGGGACGGTCTCGGGCTCTTCTTCACGGACCGGTTCGGGCTCGGGGTCCGGCGCAAGGTCCGCGGGAGGCGGGATGCTCGGAAGGGGGAAGGCGCCGCGGGGAGGGGGTGGAGCGTCGGGGCTCTCGGGCGCAGGCGCCTCGTGCGACTCGGGCGGGTCCCATCCGCTGATCCAGGCTGCGGATGAGGTCGCAGCCGAGGATGCGGGAGTCTCCTCCGGGGGCGCCGTCACGAGATCGTCGGGCGCTAACGCCCCATCCTCAGATTCCGTTGGTGACCCATCGGGTCGTTTCCACCATGCCACGACGGTAGGTTACCCAGAGGTATCCCCGCTCCGTGACATCGGGGATCGACTCCTTTGACCCACGCGAGACGGAAAAGAGAAGGATCGGGTGCGCGAGCAATTCAAGGTCGACCTGCGCGGAATCGTCGACATCCTGAGTCATCATCTCTACAGCAGCGAGCGCGTCTACCTTCGCGAGATTCTGCAAAATGCGCGTGATGCCATCGAGTCGCGAATTCGCATCGACGAGAGCTTTGTCGGCGGCGTCGCGATCACCCCGGCCGTGGGGAATGCACCGATGGTGATCCGCGATAACGGCGTTGGGTTGACCGATGACGAGATGCGCTCCCTTCTCGCGACGATCGGCGGATCCTCTAAGCGCGACGACTTCGAGACCCAGCGCCGCCTCTTCCTGGGACAGTTCGGGATCGGGCTGCTCTCCTGCTTCCTCGTCGCCGACACGATCGATGTCCGCTCCCGCTCCGCGCGCACCGACGATGCACCGACCATCCACTGGGTGGGGCATTCCGATGGGACCTTCGACATTGCCGAGGCAGCAGATCCGCTCCCGGAGCCGGGGACCGAAGTGCGGATCACCCCGCGGCATGGGGACGCCCACTGGTGCTCCCCGGAGACGGTGACCGAACTGGTCGAACTCTTCGCCGAGCACCTCGATGTCCCGATCACCGTCGATCAGCACGTGCTCTCGCAGCAGACCCCGCCCTGGGGGCTCGACGTCGAGGCGCAATTGCAGTGGTGTCGGGAGCGCTTCGGCTTCGAACCGATGGGGATCGTCACCCTCGACGCCTCGCTGCTCGGGGTGAAGGGGCTTGGGTTCGTCCTGCCGTACAGCGCTCAGCCGGGGCACCGCACGGGCGACCGGCTGTATGCCCGCGGGATGCTCGTCGCCGACACCGACGACAGCCTCCTGCCGGACTGGGCCTTCTTCTGCCGCGGGGTCTTCGACGTCGGTTCGCTGCCGCTCACCGCCTCGCGCGAATCGCTGCAGGAGTCGAGCTCCCTTCGGGTCATCCGCGATCAGCTGGGCCAGCGGATCCTGCAGGAATTGATCCAGGTCCACGGTGCCTACCCCGAGGTGTACGAGCGCCTTGTCACCTTGCACGCCACCGGGCTGAAGTCCCTCTCGCTCGACGGGGTCGACATGCGCGATCTGATCACGTCGACCCTGCCCTTCCCGACAACGCGTGGCCCGATGACCATCACCGAGCTCCAGCGGGCAGGCGACTCGATCCCCTTCGTCACCGACTCCGAGAAGTTCGCGGCGATGAGCGACGTCGCGATCCACGCGGGGATCCTGCTCGTCGATGGCAGCGGAACCCACGATGCCGCGCTCCTGCGGCGAGTCGACGAAGTGGACGGCACCGAGCGCTTCCGGGAGGTCGATGTGGATGCTCTCGTCGAAATGGTCCGGCCAGCCCCCGCAACCGACCAGCGGGCGGGGGCTCGGCTCGCCCGCCGCGTGGAGAGCCATCTCGAAGGGGAGGAACTCCAGGTGCAGGTGAGCGCCTTCGAGCCGGCGGCCCGGCCGGTGCTGTGGTGGCCGTCGCGGGCCAGCCTGGTCGACGGCGGCGAGGTCGCCGGCGACGGCTCGGCAACCCTGGTGCTCAATGCCGCGAACGACGCCGTGCGTGCCCTGATGAGCTCCGATGTGCCCGACTCCGTCGTCGGACCGGCGGCTCGGGTGCTGCTCACGGTCGCGCTGTTGCAGGGCCGCGCGGGGGCGACGGTCGATCAGGCGACTCGACTGAGCGATGCCAGTCAGGCGATGATTCTCGCGGCCGCAGTGGATTCGGCCCCCAACGGTGTCGTTGCACCCCCACCTCCAGGAGCACCATGAGCATCACCCCCCGGCGCGCGACGGTCCTCGCCGCGCTCGTCGCCGTCGCCCTCACCGGCTGCGGCGCCCCGCAAGACGAGGCCGCCTCGACCACGACGACCGGCGCCGACCAGTGCGCCAAGGACAACCTGGCGCTCGTCGCCGACGGCAAGCTCACCATCGGTACCGACAAGCCCGCCTACCCGCCGTGGTTCGTCGATGACGACCCCAGCAACGGCAAGGGCTACGAGTCTGCCGTGGCCTACGCGATCGCCGACCAGATGGGCTTTGCCAAGGGTGACGTCACCTGGACCGTCGTCCCCTTCAACAAGGCGGTCGCGCCGGGTAAGAAGGACTTCGACTTCGACATCAACCAGGTCTCGATCAACGACAAGCGCAAGTCGGCGGTCGACTTCTCCTCGGGGTACTACACCGTCGCTCAGGCGGTCGTGACGACGAAGGGGTCCAAGGTCGCCTCGGCGAAGACCGTCGCCGACCTCAAGGACGCGAAACTCGGCGCCCAGGTCGGGACGACCTCCTATGACGCGATCGGTGAGCAGATCAAGCCGAGCGCCGAGGCCTCGGTCTTCGACACCAACGATGTCGCGGTCCAAGCCCTGAAGAACGGCCAGGTCGATGCCCTCGTGGTCGACCTGCCCACCGCCTTCTACATGACCGCGGCGCAGCTCGACGATGGCGTCATCTTCGGGCAGCTCCCGTCCACCGGGTCCACGCCCGAGGAGTTCGGCGCGGTCCTCGACAAGGGCTCGGCGCTTACCCCGTGCGTCAGCGCCGCGGTCGATGCGCTGCGTGAAGACGGCACCTTGGATGAGCTCGCCAAGGAGTGGCTGGCCAACAAGGGCGCGCCCGAACTGAAGTGACGCCGGACATGACCACCCCGTCGACGGGCGCCGGCGAGCCGGCGCCCGTCGCCACGTCCACAGCCCCCTCGCTCGAGTGGGTTCCGTCGCCTGAGCAACGCGAGCGAGATCGCTGGCGCGCTCGCCGGACCCTGCGTTCGGGCGTCATCGCGGCCCTCAGCACGATCGTCCTGCTCGGGACGGTCACCGCACTCGTGGTGACCTCGCCCGGGTGGCCCCGGGTGCAAGAGACCTTCTTCGACTGGGAGAAGGCGGTGGATTCCTTCCCCGCCGTGTTGCGGGGGCTCTGGCTCAACATCCGGGTCATGGCCGTCTGCGGTATCTCCATCGCGATCCTCGCCATGACGATTGCGTTGATGCGCACCCTGCGCGGGCCGGTCTTCTTCCCCCTTCGGCTCGTCGGCACCGTCTTCGTCGATGTCTTCCGCGGCCTGCCGCTGCTGCTCGTGATCTTCCTGCTTGGTCTCGGCGCACCCGCCCTTCGGCTCGAAGGGCTGCCGAGCAGCGCCCTCTTTTGGGGGTCCGTCGCGCTCGTGCTGTCCTACTCGGCCTATGTCGCCGAGGTCTTCCGGGCCGGGATCGAATCGGTCCATCCGAGTCAGCGCATGGCGGCTCGTTCGCTGGGGCTGAGCTATCCGCAAACGCTGCGCAAGGTCGTCCTCCCACAGGCCGTGCGGCGGGTCATGCCGGCCCTGATGAACGACCTCGTCTCGCTGCAGAAGGACTCCGGCCTGATCGCGGTCCTTGGGGTGATCGACGCGATCCGGGCGGCGCAGATCGAGACGGCGAAGGACTTCAACTTCACCCCCTACGTCGTCGCCGGCGTCCTCTTCATCGCGCTCACGGTCCCGATGGCCCGCCTCACCGACTGGTATGCCCGCAAGAAGGGTTTCCACGGCGCCGGGGGGTTGATGTGAGCGACCCCCTGCTGCGACTGACCGGTGTGCGCAAGTCCTTCGGCGACCACGTCGTCCTGCGCGACATCTCCTTAGACGTGCACCGCGGCCAGTGCGTCGTGCTGATCGGTGCCTCCGGCTCCGGCAAGTCCACGCTGCTGCGCTGCATCAACGTGCTCGAGACCGTCGACGACGGAGTGATCACCCTCGACGGGACCGAGCTCACCGACCCGCGCCTTGATGTCGATGCTGCGCGAGCGCGGATTGGTGTGGTCTTCCAGTCCTACAACCTCTTCCCGCACCTCAGCGTCCTCGACAACGTCACCTTGGCGCCTGTCCTCGTGCACAAGCGCTCCAAGGCCGAGGCCAAGGAGCGCGCGATGGCGATGCTGGAGCGCGTCGGGCTGGCGGACAAGGCACACGCTCGCCCCGACGATTGCTCCGGCGGCCAACAGCAGCGGGTCGCGATCGCCCGCGCTCTCGTCAACGAGCCGGAACTCATGCTGCTCGATGAGGTCACCTCCGCGCTCGACCCCGAGCTCGTCGGTGAGGTTCTCGACCTGCTTCAGCAACTCAAGGCCGAGGGCATGACCATGGTGCTCAACACCCACGAGATCGGCTTCGCCCGAGACGTCGCCGACACGGTCGCGTACCTCCACGACGGGCTTATCCACGAGGTCGGCCCGCCTGCCGAGGTCATCGACAACCCGCAGCAGGAGCGGACGCGGCGCTTCCTGGCCCGGGTGCGTCACTGATGTCCGAGCGTGAAGCGTCGGGCGAAGGGGGTCGCGCCACCCCCTTCGCCGAGACCGTCGGGGTGGGGCCGTGGGACGGACCATGGCCCGATGACGAGCGCTACGACCCGGACCTGCTCCGCGAGGGCGATCGGCGCAATGTCCTCGACCGCTATCGGTATTGGCGGCTCGAAGCCATCGTGGCGGACCTCGACGCGTCCGGGCGCCATGGCTTCCACGTGGCGATCGAGAACTGGGCGCACGACTTCAACATCGGCTCGGTCGTGCGCACGGCCAATGCGCTCGGGGCGGGCGCCTTCCATATCGTTGGCAAACGCCGCTGGAACCGGCGCGGCGCCATGGTCACCGACCGCTACCAACACGAGCACCACCATCCATCGGTGGCGGATTTCGCGCAGTGGGCGCAGCGCGAAGGGGTGACGCTCGTCGGGATCGACAACGTCCCCGGCTCGGTCCCGCTCGAGACCTACCCGCTGCCGGAGCGCTGCGTCCTCGTCTTCGGGCAAGAGGGCCCGGGGATCTCTCCGGAGATGCTCCAGGCCTGCGACGTGGTCCTGGAGATCAGCCAATTCGGCTCCACGCGCTCGATGAACGCCGGCGCCGCCGCCGCGATCGCGATGCACGCCTGGGTGCGCCAGCACGTCTTCGACCAACGCCCCTGAGCCTCCCGCCCTTCGTCGCGGGAAGTTCCGGGATTCTCGTGGAACTCCAGGGGATGTCGGGAGTTTCCGGTGACCCACCCCGAAGGGCGGGGACCGGGCGGTGTCGAGCGCGCCCGGGGCCTCCCGCCCTTCGTCGCGGGAAGTTCCGGGATTCTCGTGGAATTCCAGGGGATTTCGGGAGTTTCCGGTGACGCACCGCGAAGGGGGAACACCACGGCCCGGCGGAGAGGTCACCGAAGGCCGCCGACGTGCCATGCTCGATCCCATGCCCACGATCACCCCCGTCCTCGGCGACATCACGACCCAAGAGGTCGACGCGATCGTCAACGCAGCCAACAACGCCATGCGCGGCGGGGGCGGCGTGGACGGCGCGATCCACCGAGCCGGGGGACCGGACATCTTGCGCGATTGCATCGCCCGATTCCCCGACGGTCTCGCGACGGGAGACGCCGGATGGACGACCGCGGGTGACCTCCCCGCGCGCTGGGTTATCCACACGGTGGGGCCCAACTACGCTGCGGGGCAGCGCGATCGCGCCCTCCTCGAGTCCTGCTACCGACGCGTCCTCGAGGTTGCCGACGAGCTCGGCGCTCGCACCGTAGCCTTCCCACTCATCAGCGCCGGGGTCTACGGGTGGCCGCTTCCCGACGCCGTCGCGGTCGCGGTTGAGACGATCACATCGACTCCCACGAAGGTCGAAGAGGCGCGCCTGGTGGCCCTGGGCGACAACCCCTTCGCGCTCCTTCGCGAGGCCATGCCCCCTTCGGCGTGACGTCGAATCAGGCGGTGACCGCCCGCCGACGCAGGGCCACGGCCACTACAGCGACAGCGACGATGGCCGCGGCGATCGCCACCGCGATCGACTGAGGTTCGGTGGCCCAGCGCCCGTAGGCGATCCACCCGAGCCCCCAGGCCATCGCGCCAGCGACCGCGATGCGACCGCCAAGCGCGCGGGCATAGAGGACACCCAAGCCGGCGACGACGGCGAGCACCACGATGGTGATGATCTCGACCGCGGGCTTACCAGGCTCGACTCCGGCGTCCACCAGCGTCGCGGCGATATTGGCGCAGGTCGCGACGCTCACCCAGCCGAGGTAGAGGCCGAAGGTGCCGTCGGTGATGACGCGGTCGGCAGTCGAGTCGGCCGGATGCGTCGTCAACCGACCAAGGAGCACGCCGAGGCTCAGGACCAGAGCGACGATCACGACGACGCTCACCCACAGCCAACCGGCACGGATCGTGAGCAACCACGCAGCGTTGAGGACCATCGTCGCGGCTGCGAGCCACCCGGTCGCCCGATGCCGAGCTGAGGTCGCCTGGGCGGGGAACCATTGCCAGATCGTGTACGCCGCGAGACCGACGTAGATGACCGACCAGATCGCGAAGGCGGGACCCGCCGGAGCGATATAGGTGGCATCCGCGGCCAGCGCGCCGCCGGCGGCCTCCGGGACCGTCGGGCCGCCGAAGACCCCCGCTCCGATCATGCTCCCGACAACGCACACCACCTGCGCGACGGTGACGGTGATGCGCCGGTAGAGGTCGGTGGACGTCGTCGCTTCGCTCATGGGTCCATCGCACCACAACACCCGGTGCGGCGAAGGGGGGCACGCGCTGGCTGCGGCGCGTGTGCTGAAGTGAGACGGGCGAGTCCCGTGGACCGCGGCGCTAGGCGAAACGGTCCGCGATGGCATCGAGCCTCGTGACGTAGGCCGCCCACTCCTCGGGGTCGTCGGTCGCCATATTGGTGTTGTCGGCGCGCAACCCGACCGCGCCGTCGATCCGTTCGCGCAGGATGTCGGCGTGGCCGGCGTGCCGAGCCAGGTCAAAGAGCACGTGCGTGATGACGCGGTGCAGGCTCGGGTGGCGACGCTCCTCTGGCCACCACCAGACGCTCCCTTCGTCACTTAGGTCGTGGGCCGCGATCGTCGCGTCGGCGTGCTCCCACGCCCGGCGGTACCCGGCGATGATGTCGTCCATCGATTCGTCCGCCGTCGCGTACATATCCTGAAAGGGGTCGGCCTCCCCTTCCCACGTGGGCCCATCGGCAACCGGGCGACCGAAGACCTCCCCCAGGTAGCCGTTCTCGACATAGGTGCAGTGCTTGATCAAGCCGAGCAGGTTCGTCCCCGTGGGAGTCATCGGTCGGCGGACCTGTTCTTCGGTCAGCCCGTCGAGTTTCCAGACGAGAGCCTCCCGAGCGGATTGGAGGTACGAGGTCAGCGTCGCGCGCACGGGGTCCATGCCCCTCGACGATAGGGCCGCTCGAGGGTGCCCGTCGATGATCGGCTCAGGGGTCCCGCGGGTGGGCATCCATCAGTAGGGTCGACCTCGCACCCCAGCGATCAGGAGAAGGGGGACCACGATGACCTACCTCACGATGGAACCGCGCGACGAGGCGGACTACTTCGATGCGCCCGCCATCCCGACGGTGGTCGTCCGCGTGACGGACTACCCGATGGCGCAGATGCCACAGCTGTTCGATCGGGCCTTCTCGGCGCTCTATCCGGCGCTTGCGCGCGAAGGGATCGAGGTGGGTGGCCCCGCCTTCTCCCTGCACTCGCGCATGCCGACGGAGACCGCCGATCTCGAAGTGGGCGTCCCGGTGGTCAGCGCGCTCACTCACTACCTCGAGGTCGGCGAGGTGACGCTGCTGCCCTCGACGCTCCCGCCCGGACCAGTCGCCGTCACGAGTTACCACGGCGGGTACGAGGGTCTCGCGGGAGCGTGGGGTGACTTCATGGAGGCCGTCGGCGCGTCCGGTCGAAGCCCCGACCTGCCCTTCTGGGAGGTCTACGTGAGCGAGCCCAGTCCGAAGGCGGATCCGGCGACGTTGCGCACGGACCTCTACACGAGCCTGCGCTAGGTGAGCCGCCCGACGCTGCGGACGGCACGCCTTGAGTTGCGGCCGATGACGACCGAGCATCTGCCGCTGCTGCAGGTCCTAGACCGAGACCCCGAGGTGATGCGCTATCTGCTTGGGAGAGCGCGCACATCGGAGGAGATCACGACGTATTGGGGGCCGCGATGCGCCGATCAAGACGCCGATGCGCGCGGCTTGGGCTTTTGGGCGGGGTTTGCGGGCGAGCGGTTCATCGGGTGGTGGGACCTCGACCTCGCCGACTGGCGTGACCGTGAGGTGACGCCCGAGACGATCGCCGAAGCTGGCTGGCGGTTGCGGCGCGACGCCTGGGGAGAGGGGCTCGCGACGGAGGGCGCGATGGCGGTGCTCGACTACGGGTTCGACGCTCTAGGGCTCGACCAGGTGTGGGCCGAAACGATGGCGGTCAACGCGGCGTCGCGAGGCGTGATGCGCAAACTCGGGATGCGTCACGTCCACTCCGGCCACCGGCTCACGGATCGCTCCCTTCCCGGTGTCGAAGAGGGCGAGGTCGTCTACGCGGTCACGGCCGAGCAGTGGCGGCTTCAGCGCGCTCGCGGGTGAAGTCGGCGACCCGACGCTGGAAGGACTTCCCGACGTAGTGGCTGAGCGCGATCCCGCCGACGATCGCGATCGCGAGGAGCCCCCATGTCGCGCCGGCGACATACTCATGAGCGACCTTGCCGAGGGTCGCGACGAGCAGGGTGATCCCGCCAGCCCAGGCCGCCGCTCCGATGGCGTTAGCGGCAAAGAACCGGGGGTAGTGCATGCGAAGGGAGCCGGCGAGCGGCCCGGCGACGATGCGCAGCAGGGCGACAAACCGCCCGCCGAAGACCGCCCCCATCCCGTAGCGGCTGACGAGGTGCTCGGCGTAGGCAATGTGATCCGGCGAGAGGTGGCGTGGGAAGCGGCGTCCGAGCTTGGTGAAGAGGCTCGGCCCCATGCGGCGCCCCACCGTGTACCCGATCGAGTCGCCGAGGACCGCTCCGACGAAGGCGGCGATCCCCACCCAGAGAGTCGCGATCGGCGCATGCGGGTGCACGCTGATCAGCGCCGCCCCGATGAGGGTGGTTTCGCCGGGAAGGGGGATGCCGAGGCTCTCGACCCCAACCACCAGTCCGACGACGGCATAAATCACCTCGGGCGGGAGGGCTTGGAGGAGTGACGAGATGTCCATAGGTCGCCTTTCAGGACGGGTCGCGGCCGGTGGGCCTCGCTCACTGTAGGGGCCGAAACCTGTGCTGCGCCTGAGAACCGGCTATGGAGGAGGGCGCGCTAGGCGTCTCTCGGCCGGACATCCCCCTTCGCCGCCCGTCGTCAACGCTCGCCGTGATTACGCTGGTGGGCATGGGGTGGCAGGAGTCGCAGCGTCGGCAACGCGATGTCGCGGAGCAGGCGAAGGCGAGGCCACGCGAAGCAGCGGCTTCCTTCCCCCAGGCCGTGCTCGCCATCACAACCCTTGCCTGGCTCATCGCTGTCGGGTGGCTCGTCGCGACCCTGCCGGAGCGGGTGCCGCTGCACTGGTCGCTTTCCAACGCACCGGACCGGTGGGGCAGTCGCGGTGAGGCGATCGCCTTCGCGGTCCTCATGCCCCTCGTTACGGCTTACCCCTTGATCCTCCTCTCCCGGCTCGCGCTGATCTGGCCCGATGCGATCAACCTCCCGGACAAGAAGTGGTGGCTGGCAACGCCGGAGCGTCTGGTGCGCCTCGAGCGGCTCCTGCGCGAGGACATGATGCTCTTCGCGGCGGTGGTGGTAACGATCCTGGTGATCGCCGACCTCAGCATCGCCGTGGCCGCCCACCACCCGGGCGGCGCCGCTCCGTGGTGGACCTTCCCCGCCGTGGGCGTCGCGCTGGCCGCGTTGGCCGCCGTGATCATCCGCATGGCGGCCGGTGGTCGATACCGGCCCGCCGATGACGGCGCCGACGCTACGCCCCCACGTCAGCGGGATCGGTGAGAGCGCGAAACTGCTTCGGCGTCATCCCCGTCGCCGTGCGGAAGTCACGGGACAGGTGGGACTGGTCGGCGTAGCCCAACTCGGCCGCGAGCTCGGCGAGGCTCGCCGGCTGCTGGCGCAGACGCCCGGAGGCATCGTGGAGTCGGCGCCGACGGATCAGCCATAGCGGCGTGAGTCCCAGCCGCCGGGCCGTCAGTCGTTGCAGGCTGCGCTCGCTCATCGAGAGTTCTTGGCAGAGCTGGTCGACCGTCGTCGGGCCGGACTGCGCCTCCACGAGCTCGACGATCCGGTTGACGAGAAGAGATTCGGCGTCGAGGTCGGTGGGGAGGGCGGCCCGCAGTCGCGCCTCGACGAGTTCTTGACCGCGCCGATGCGCCGACACCGAGCGTGGATCCGGGGTCATTACCGCGCGGATCTCGTCGCCGAGACCGGCGAAGGGGGCGAGGTCGTCCAGTTCTCTCGCGCCATCGGTCACCTCGGATACCGGCCCGTCCAGTAGGAGCCCACCGGCGGCCGGTTGGAACATGACGCCGAAGGCCCATCCCCGTCCGGTGAGCGCTGTGGTCGTCATGCCGCGGTTCGGGCCGATCAAACGGGCATATTCAGGGGTGATCGAGAGCAGGCACACGGGGTACTGCAGGACCTTCTGCTCTGCCGGAGGACCCTTCGGCACATCCCAGACCGGGATCCAGTACCGCCGAACCAGCGAGGTGAGATCTGACGCCGGGGGATAGCGGTGCATGACGAAGGAGCGATCGCGTGGGTCGTGCAGGTGCGCCGGTTCGTCCACGCCGCGCGCCCCCTTCGTGTCGGGAATCCTCAAGACGAGCCTAGGGGCTGGCCCCTAGCGTCGGGCGTGACCGGATCGTGGAACCCGAAAGGACCGTCATGTGCTCCGATAACCGCGCGATGTGGGCTGCCCACGCCGACCCCTTCTCCGCCATGGTGCGGCGGGTCGAATCCTGGCAAGCGCCGAGCCCCTGCGACGGGTGGTCCGCGGCCGATGTGCTCGATCACGTGATGGAGACCCAGCGCGAGTTCTTTGCGCGACACGGCGTGACGATGCCGGTGCAGGAAGGGAGTCCGCCGGAGCAGTGGGCCGCTCACGAGGCCGCAGTGCGCGATGCGGTGGGGGACGACGCGGTGATGGGGGCCGAGTTTGAGTCCCCCTTCGGTCCGCTCGCGGTGGGGGATGCCCTACGGAGGTTCTATGGCTTCGATCTGATCGTGCACCGCTGGGACCTCGCGCGCTCTCAGGGCTGGGATGAGCGGCTTACCGACTCGGAGGTCGACGAGGTCGCGGCGGCCGTCGACGGGTTCGGCGAGATGGCGTATGCGCCGGGGATCTTCGCCGGTCCGTTGACCGCGCCGGAGGGGGCGGACGCTCAGACGGTGGTGCTGGCCAAGGTGGGGCGCGTCGCCTGAAGCGACGCGGCTATCGGCGCAGCAGATCAAGCAGGGTGGCGGCCTCGGCGTCGTCGAGGTGGGTCAGGATCGGCGAGTTCTGGACGAGGGTGGGAACGAGCTCGACCCGCAGCGCCTCCCCCTTCGGCGTGAGGGCCAGGCGACGAGCGCGTCGATCGCTCGGGTCGGTCTCGCGGCGCGCGAGGCCGAGGTCTTCGAGGCTGCTCGCGATGGCGGTGAGGTGGGAGGGCTCACAGCCGGTGGCGTCGGCGACCGCCTGCATCCGTACCGGCTCCGGCAGGTTGGCGATCACCCGTGCCTGCGGGGGCGTGAGTCCGAATGAGTCGGCGACGGTCTCGAGGTGGCGGCGCATCTGAAGTGTTGCGCCCAACAGCGCGTCGAAACAGTCCAGGCGGGTGGGGTCAGTCATGGGCCGCAGTCCTCGTCATTCGGCGGTCGGAAGAGGGTCTGGAGGGGCCAACGTCGAGGGGTCGTTGAACCTTCCCCTGCTTTAGTTCACTGAACGAAGGAATAAGGTTCACTCAGTGAATCGTTGGCGGAGGTGATCGACACCCATCGTCCCACCAGACCAGGAGTTACCCGCACCATGTTCATCGTCACGATCATCCTGTCCGCCCTGCTCGGCTTGGCCTTCGTCGCCGCCGGTTCGGCGAAGCTGCGCACCGCGGAGCCGGTCACTGGCACGCTCGACCGGCTCGAGGTGAGCCGCCCCTTGCAAAAGACCATCGGAGCGCTTGAGGTCCTCGGCGGGATCGGCGTCATCGTCGGCATCTGGTTTGCCCCCCTCGGGGTCGCCGCTGGCATCGGCCTCGCCGCAACCATGGCGGGCGCCATGGTCTACCACCTGCGCGCGCGCGACAACATGAAGGAGTACAGCGGCGCCCTGATGCTGCTCGTCTTCGCGGTCGTCACCGTGCTGGTGCGCCTGCTCACTGCCTGAGCCCGATGGGCCGCGCCACACCCCGGGAGGCGCGGCCCATCACCAGGTTCCACCACGAACCACGCCACCGACAGCGCTGTCGGGGCTCACCACCCCGGTTCCCATACCCCTGCTGACCGAAAGCTGTCCGTCATGTTTTCCCGCGTTCCCTATAAATGGCTCGTCGCCATGGCCTTCGTCATGGGTCTCTTCCTCGAGATCCTCGATATGACGGTGCTCAATACCGCGCTGCCGATCCTCGGCGAGCACTTCGGTGCCGACACCGCGCAACTGCAGTGGCTCATCACCGCCTACCTCGTCTCCCTCGCCGGCTTCATTCCGGCGTCCGGGTGGGTGGCCGACCGCTTCGGTGACAAGCGCACCTTTATCTTCGCGCTCGCGGTCTACACCGCCGCCAACCTCTGGGCTGGCACCGCGGGTTCGGTCAACGAACTGATCTCCGCCCGCGTCGCGCAAGGTATCGGGGGCGGCCTGCTCACCCCGGTCGGCACCGCGATGCTGTTTCGCGCCTTCCCCCCGAATGAGCGCGCTCGCGCCTCGGCGATGCTCGCGATCCCGACCACCCTCGCGCCGATGCTTGGTCCGGTCCTCGGCGGATGGCTCGCCGACAATGTGTCGTGGCGCTGGGTCTTCTTCATTAAGGTCCCGATCGGCGTGATCGGCATCATCTTCAGCGCCCTTGTCCTCAAGCCTGGTGAGCGCACCGCCTCCGGTCGCTTCGATGTCATCGGCTTCCTCACCGGTGGTGGTGGTCTCGCCACGCTGCTCGTCGGCCTCGAGCGTGGAGCGCGCGACGGTTGGGCAGACGCGACCACCCTCGGACTGGTCGCCCTCGGCCTTGCCCTCGCCGCGATCTTCGTGATCGCCGAGCTGCGGGTCCGCGAGCCCATGATCGACCTGCGCCTGCTGAAGGATCGGATGTTTGCCCTCGGCAACGTCTTGATGCTGCCGGCTGCCGGGGCCTCGATGGGGGCGATGTTTGTCATCCCGATCCTCGTCCAGACCCAACGCGGTCTCTCCGCGACCGAGTCCGGGCTACTCACCGCCTTCCAGGCCATCGGCATGCTGATGCTGCTGCCCTTCACCAACCGCCTCTTCCAGCGCTTCGGTCCCCGGCGGCTGCTCGTCACCGGCTTCAGCGTGATCGCGGCGAGCCAGTTCGCAATGATGACCTTCGGCCCGGAGACGAGCCTGAACATCATCCGTGCGTCGATGTTCCTCATGGGGATGGCGGGCGCCATGGTGATGGTCCCGCTCCAGGCCGCGACCTTCTCGCAGATCAGCTTCGCTGACACTGCGCGTGCGTCGGCTCTGTTCTCCACCTCGCGCCAGGTGGCCGCGAGCGTCGGTGTCGCGCTGCTCGCGACAACCCTGACGGTGCGGATGAGCCAGCGCCTGGGTGCGGAAGGTGTCGACCCGGTGAGCGCCTCCTTCGGGGCCTACCACGACGTCTTCTTGGTGAGCGGGCTCATCGGCGTCTTCGGTGTGGCCCTCGCCCTGATGATCCGCGACGCCGACGCCGCGGCGAGCCGGACCCCGTCCCCCGTGGAGCACGCCAAGGTCGATGACGTCCTCACCGCGGTCGGCGGGGACTCGCCGGTCGCGCCGGTTAATGCCAGGCTGGACCCGTCGACGACGACTGGGAGGCAATGATGACCGACTACGGACGCCCGGTGGAGTTCGGCTGGTTCGCTGGCCCCGACGCGGTGAACTCGCGAGAGCTCCTCTCCGCCGCCCGGGTTGCCGACCAGGTCGGGCTGGACCTGATTGGGGTGCAAGACCACCCGTACAACTCCGGTCATCTCGACGCCTTCACCCTGCTGGCCTCGATGGCGGCGGTGACCGAGCGAATTCGGGTCTTCCCCGATGTCGCGAATCTCCCCCTTCGCGGTGTGCCGATGATGGCCCGGGCGATCGCCAGCATCGATGCGCTCTCGGGTGGGCGCGCCGAGCTTGGCCTTGGGACCGGCGTCTTTTGGGATGGCATCGAGGCGCTGGGGACCCCTCGGCGCACCCCCAAGGAGTCGGTCGATGCCGTCGAGGAAGCCCTGGTGCTGCTGCGCGGGTGGTTCGATGCGCAAGGGCGCCGTTCGCTCACCTTCGACGGCCAGTACTACCCGGTGAAGGGGGCCCACGCTGGTCCGCCGACCGCCCACCGCGTCGGGATCTGGTTGGGCGCGAAGGGGCCACGCATGCTTCGCCTGCTCGGCACCTACGCCGATGGCTGGCTGCCGTCCCTGTCGTTCGTGCCGCCCGAGGACCTCGGCGACATGCATGCCCGGATGGACGACGCCGCGTTGGCGGCGGGTCGCTCGCCGAGCGAGATCAACCGGATCTATAACGTCTGGGGCGGAGGGTCGACGGCGCAGTGGGTGGACATGCTCACCTCCTTCACCCTCGAGTACGGCATGAACGCGTACGTCTTCGGCGTCCCGCCGGAGGAGCGGGAATTGCGCCGGATCGGTGAAGAGATCGCCCCCGCGGTCCGCGAAGCCGTGGCGAAGCACCGCGGGGAGGCGTCATGACCCCTTCGACTGGGCAGCGTGCCCGGCGCGTGCCGACTCCGAAATGTCCAATCCGAGATGGCGAGCCCTGCTCGCTGTGCTTCCCCGGCGCGACCGGCCCCCAAGACTGCGGACTGGTCTATCTCGTGCAGTCCGACGATGAACTGCTCGAGCTCAAGGCCGAGATGAAGGCCGCTCGCAAGGGCGAGTAGGTCGTCCGCAACACCGCGCGTGCCGTCCGTCCCCAGGTAAAGGGGCGGGCGGCACGGGCGCGTTTAGGCGGGATCGGTGTCTTCGTACCCGGCGATGAGGCGCTGGCTGAGGGTGCGCAGGGTCTCGGCTTCCTCGGGAGTGAGGGCGAGCCGCGCGGCCACCTCTTCGCGCACCTCGGCGGCCGGGCCGGTCATGTCGCGGCCCGCTTCGGTCAAGGTCACCACGACTCGTCGCTCGTCGGTGCTGGACCGGGTCCGCTCGATCAGGCCCAGCGCCTCCATCCGCTTCAGCAGTGGCGAGAGCGTGCTCGCGTCGAGGTGCAGCCGGGCGGCCAACTCGGCCACCCCCAGCCCGTCATGCTCGGCGACGACGAGCAAGGTGACGAACTGGGGGTAGGTGAGGCCGAGTCGAGCAAGGCCCGGACGGTAGGCGTTCGTCAGTGACCGGGAGGCCGCGTACATGACGAAGCACAACTGGTCACCGAGAAGGGGGGCGTCGCTCACCTCACGATGATCCCACTTCTCGCGCTACCAGTCAGCGAGAGCCGCGCGTCGCCGCGAGAGCCCACGCGACGAACGCGGGCTGGACTGCGAGGCGCACGGTCCGCTTACGGTCGGTGTCGAGCCCGAAGGCACTGGACCGCTCGCGGTACTGGTGGACGTTGGCCGCGGTCACGCCGACGAAGAAGGCGGCGATCAGGTTGCCCAGGGCCCGCTGATGCCGGGGAAGGGCGATCAGCGCGGCGCCTTGAGCGATTTCGGCGGCCCCGGACGCGAGGACGACACCGTCCTTGGAGCCCGGCACCCAGTCGGGAACCATCTTCGCGTACGCCTGACGACTGCCGTCCTTAAAGTGCATGGATCCGGCAAGGACCAAGAAGGCGCCGAGACCCAGGCGGGCGGCGGTGCGGGGGATTCTCATGGGGAACTCCGTTTCTGCTCGAGGTCTTTGTCGTCAGGCGATCGTCGGGTAGTCGGTGTAACCGTGCGCGCCGCCGCCGTAGAAGGTCGACGGGTCGGGGTCGTTGAGCTCGGCGTCGCGGGCCCACCGCGCCGGCAGGTCGGGGTTGGCAAGGAACGGCCGCCCGACAGCGACCAGGTCGGCGGCGCCGCTCGCGACGAGTTCCTCCGCCTCGGTCCGGGTGGTCACCGTGCCGAAGCCGGAGTTGAGAACCACGACACCACCGAAGCGGCGGCGCAGGTCGGTGGTGAGTTCCGCGCGGGGGTCGGCGAGGATGCTGAGGTAGGCCAGGCCCAAGGGGGCGATGCCGTCGACCAGGGTCTCGTAGGTCTCGCGGGTCTGCTCGGCGTCGTCTTCGATCACGCCCTGGATGTTGTGGGCGGGCGAGATCCGCATCCCGACCCGGTCGGCTCCGATCGCCTCGGTGACCGCGCGAGCGACCTCGATGACGAACTGGGCGCGGGCCTGCGGCGAACCGCCGTACTCGTCGTCGCGCTGGTTGCTCGACGGCGCGAGGAACTGGTGGAGCAGGTAGCCGTTGGCGGCGTGGATCTCGACTCCGTCGACTCCGGCTTCCATCGCGCAGCGGGCGGCGTGGACGAACTCGTCGATGACCCCCTTCAGCTCATTGGTCTGAAGAGCGCGGGGGGTGACCATCGGCTTCTCGCCATCGGCGGTCACGATGGTCCCGGGCGCGGCGATGGCGCTCGGGGCGACGGTCTCCAGGCCGTCCTTGTTGTCGGGGTGGGCGATCCGGCCGACATGCATGAGCTGGACGACGATCCGACCGCCGCGCTCGTGCACCGCGTCAGCGACGAGACGCCAGCCGGCCACCTGCTCGGGGGAGTGGATGCCGGGGGTGTTGAGGTACCCCTGGCCGACGGCGCTCGGCTGCGTGCCCTCGGCGACGAGGAAGCCGCCAGCGGCGCGCTGGGCGTAGTACTCGGCGTTGAGCTCGATCGGAGCCATGCCAGCGCCCGCCCGGTTCCGGGTGAGGGGGGCGAGCACGATGCGGTTCGGTGCGGTGAAGGCGCCGACCTGGATCGGGTCGAAGAGCGTGGTCATAAGGGGGTCTATCTCCTACGGGTTGAGGGGCGGCGATAAGCATTGCACACAAACTAATCGTGAACAATCTAATCCGCGTGGGGCGGGCCGAGTGGCCCGCTGGCATCTCGGGAAGTTCCCGATTTCTCCTGGAGTTCCGCGAGAAAACGGGAGTTTCCGGGGTCGACTCTGGCGAAGGGGGCGTGCTCGTCAGGTGACCCGACCCTCACCCTCGGCGACGCTGGGGAGTCCCGGGGCGCGTAGGGCGAGGCCCTCGACGTCGACCTCACGCCAACGCGCCACGACCTCGAGTCCGCTCTCCTCGCAGGCGATCCGGTGCGCTTGGACCCCGTCGCTCGGCCAGCCGTCGACCGAGCGCTGCCAGTGGACGAGCACGAGGGTGCCGGTCGGGGTGAGCGACTCGGCGGCCCGTGCCAGGGTGCTGCGCCACTGCTCCTCGGTGAGGAAGTAGGCGACCTCGCTGATAAGCACCGTGTCGAAGGACCCGCCCGGCCACTGCTCGGGGATCACGGCCGGGACGATCTCGACGCTCCCGTCCAGGCCGGCCTCCGCGACGGATTTCCGGGCGAGGGCAACCGCCCGGGGGCTGATGTCCACAGCAATCACCGAGGTGGCTCGTTGCGCTAGCTCCACCGTCAGCAGGCCTGTGGCACAACCGATTTCGAGAGTGCGTCCGAGGTTGCGAGAGGGGAAGAGTGCCATCGTGAGCGCGCGCTTGCGTTCCTCGTACCACGACCCCTGAAAGCGCCACGGGTCATCGCCGCGGTCGTAGAGGTCGTCGAGGCTAAAGCGTTGGTCGACACCGCAGTCAATGAAGACCTCCACGCCCTGCGAGAAGGCGCGCACGACCTCTTCGGGCACGACCTCTTCGTCGCGAGGATCGGCGGACAGCGGCGAGATTTGGCTGGTGTGTTTGCCGATCGCGGCGGCTTTCGCCGCCCGCGCATCCGCCGGGAGGCGAAGGGCGACGGCTCCCTCGTCGATCTCGAAGGGGGCCTGCCAGAACCACGCCCAGAGCGGAGCCTGGAGGAGGCGCGAGCCCGTCCGCGCGCTCACCAGGGAGGCGACTCGGGCGACCGCCTCGTGGTCGGGATGGCCATCCTTGGCGTATGTCGTGACGATCATCGATCCGCGTCCGAGGGCAGCCTGCAGGCTTCGGGCGAGCACGTCCTCGTAGGCGGCCAGTCGCCCGTCGGGCAACCCCAGCCGCACGAGCGTCGCCGCCGGGTTGAGCGCGGTCACCGCTGCCGCGACCTCTTGGCGGCGCAACCGCGCCAATTGCGCCGACGAGTGGGTCGGGCTGTGCGGGTGGGATGCCTCACCGTCGCTTGCGACGATGACGACGACCTCAGCGCCCACCTCGCCCGCGCAGGCGATCAGGCCACCGGCGAGGAGGGTCTCATCGTCGGGGTGGGCCACCACGACCACGATCCGCCCGGCGGCGATCAGATCCTCGGGGACAAGAGGTTGGGCCGATTGGGCGACGTCGACCAGATGAGCCTCCGGCTGCGTGAGGTGGCGCAGATAGGCCGCGAGCCCATGCGGTGCACGGGCGTGGAGGCGGGCAGAGGTGAGGACGCGCGGTCCCGCAGTCGACTCCACGGTCAGCCCTGCGGCGCGGGCGGCGTCGACCAGGGCCACGTCTTCGTGCGCCGAGATGGCGGCGAACCCGCCGAGCTGGTCATACGCGTCGAGAGTGAAGCCAAGGTTCGCGCCGTAGACGTGCGGATGTCCGTCGCCGACATCGAGTTCCGGGCCGAGGAGATCTTGCAGGCCGGGGGTCGCTTCCTCGCGGTCGATCGAGACCATCCCGACGACCATGTCCGTCCCGGCCTCTGCGGCGTCGAGGTGAGCGGTGAGCCAGTCGGTCGGGACGGCGCTATCGGCGTCGGTGTTGGCGATCCAGAGCCGGCGGCCAGTCCCCCTGTCGCGCAAGGCCTCCACTCCTTCGCCGCGAGCGGCCCCGACCACCTGAGCGCTGGTCGTGACGGTGGAGATCCCCGGGTAGCCGGCCACGATGTCTGCGGTCGCGTCGGTGCAGGAGTCGAGGACGACGACCACGCGGACGGTGACATCAGGGCGTTCGGCGTTCAGGGCGTCGATGGCGCCCGTCACCGAATCGAGGCAGCGCGCAATGAGGTCCTCTTCGTTACGCGCCGGGATGACGACGCCGACCTCCCAGTCCGCGCTCATCCGGTCACCACGGGCAGGTGCCCGCCGCGCGAAGGCGTGTCCCGAGGGCTACCTGGTCGTGCTCGGCGTGGTCCTGGCGGAGATAGACCCTCAAGTCCGCGACGCGGCGAGCGTGAGCTTCGTCAGCGGTGAGGGGTCCCGGGCCAAGCCCGTGGTCGGCGCGCCAGAGCACCTCTTCGGCGACCCGATGCACGCTTTGACGAGCGCGCGACGCGAGGGTGGCGGCGTGACCCCCTTCGGCGCCGTTGTCCGCTTCGTCGCCGACCTGGTCGAGTAGCGCTCGTGCTCCGGCGATCGCGGTGTCAACCGCGCCGAGGTGCATGAGGGCAATCTGGTCGGGTTCGCGGTGCTCGCTCGCTTGCCACAGGCGGCGGGCCACCCCGATCGCACCGCCGAGCCAGATCGCGGCGACTCCCGCTCCGCCCCAAGCGAATCCGGGACGCGTGAGGTACCACCCGACGTCCCCGACGGGCATCGCCGCGCGCTCGTCGAAGATCACGGTGGGGCTCTGCACGAGGCGCAGGCCACGGGGGACCCAGGGGGTGGGTTCGATGCGGTAGCCGCTGGCGTCTGATTGCAGACCCTCGACGAGGAAGAGGCGGCGCTCGCGATCACTGACCCAGGCGGTGACCAGCGCCGACGTGACTCGGTCGGCGAGGCTGCACCACGGCTTGGACCCGCTGAGGCGCCAGGTGCTCCCTTCGCCTTCGGTGGCCGTGAGCCGCGCGCCCGGACCCTCCGCCGCGAAGACGCCGAAGAGCCCATCAGCAAGGTCCGGGCTGTCGAGGCCCGCCTGCGCAAGGATCGCGGTCGCGTCGAGGTGGGGCTCGACGATCCGGGCGAGCGTGAGGTCGAGGGCGCCGAGCTCACTGAGCGAGCGCCACAGCTGCGGCGTCTGGCCAGCCGCCGGAAGGGGGAGCCGCTCGGCGAGTCGAGGCGCGGCCGCGATGGCTCGCTCGAGGAGATCGCTATCGCTGAGGTGTGGCCAATCCACCTCGGGTAAGTCGGCGAGCCCGGGCGCAGAGGTCACGAGGAGGAGGGGAGGCGTTGCGCGATGCTGCTCGCGACGGCCTTGACGGCGGCCTTCGCCGTGTCGAGCCCCCCGTGGGAACTGCCGGCCCAGTCAGGGTCGTACGGCATCGGCCCGAGCGGATCGCGGTTGGCCGGATCGGCCTCGAGATCGGGCGCGGCCAGGGATCGGCGGATGGACTCTTCGAGGTCGACCAGCTCGTGACCGCCGGGCAGGAGGTCTTCGACGAAGTCATCGTCGGCAACCACCATGTCGTGGTGGAGGCTATCTATGAGCGCCTCGACGGTGGCGGAGTCCACATCGGTGATCGACCCGGCGAGCACCCCGACGACATCGCTGGAGACGCCCGGAAGGGAGACCTGCGACCGCTTGATGCCAGCGACCTCGCAATAGGTCTGGAGCAGGTCCGCGTACGGCAGGGCGGTCGGACCGCCGACGTCGTAGGCGTGGCTCGGCCCATCGTGGGCGAAGGCCCCGACAATCGCGGCCGTCACATCCGTGACCGCGATCGGCTGGACCGTCGAGTCCATCCACTCCGGCACCGCGTGGACGGGGAGCCGCTCGGAGATCTGTCGGATGATCTCGAAACTCGTCGACGCCGAGCCCATGATGACCGCTGCGCGCAGGGTGATGGTCGGGACGCCCGAGTCGGCGAGGGTCCGCTCGACGCTCAGGCGAGAGGTGATGTGTTCGGACAGTTCGGACTCGTCGACATCGGGCACGATGCCGCTGACGTAGACGAACTTCGAGACCCCGGCGGCAGCGCCCTCTTCGGCCATGGTGCTCGCGGCCTGATCGTCCTTCTCGGCGAAGTCGTCGCCGTCCATGCTGTGGATGAGGTAAAGCACGCCGTCGACCCCGGCAACGGCCGCGCGCACGGAGTCGGCATCAAATACGTCGAACTCCTGCACCTCGACGCGGGGGTGGGTGGACCACCAGAAGGTGGGGGCCTTGTCGGGCGAGGTGAACGCCGCACGGACGTCATGTCCGGCATCGAGAAGGGCGGGCACGGCGCGGCTACCGATGTAGCCCGTCGCGCCGGTAACGAGGATGCGCATGCGCAACTCCATCGGGTGGGCGTGGATCAGGGGGAGGCAAAACTGCACGCGAGGTGCGCCTTTCACCCTTCAGCACCGCTCACCTCCCCACACCCCCCTAAAGGGCAGTCCTCGTCGTGGCCCCTCGCGCGGCGTTAGCCCGAATTGCGCGCGAGAGCTTGGAGGGCGGCACGAATCCCAGGATCGGCCAGGGTGAGTTCGGCAACGTCCGCGGGCGTGAACCACGCCAGGTCGTCGTGTTCGTCGGGCGCGGCGTTGGTGGGCTCGCCCTGCCACCGCGTCACCACGAAGGCTGTGATGGTGAGGCTCGGGTCGGCGAATGTGATGTCGATCGGCTCGGGGTCGTTGATGGTGACCGCGAGTTCCTCACGGCACTCGCGTCGGACGGCCTCCTCGGCGGTCTCACCGTCCTCGACGTGGCCCCCGATCAGGTCCCAGCAATCGGGATACCACCGGCGAAGGGGGTGCCGGTGACCCAAGAGCACCCGACCGTCGCGCACGAGCGCAGCGACAGCGATCCGGATCCTCATGACGCCGAGTCTCCCAGCACTTGATCAGCCAACCGCTGATCAAGCGGCTCTACCGAGCTGTAGGTTCCGGTGCCTCGCCGAGCCGTTAACTGCATTGGGCTCCTCGTGCCCGTCTTGTCGCCGCTGGATTCGTCATCGGCGGGGGCTGGATACGGACCGAGGGTTGGGCCGGGCCGATCGAGTCGCATGCGTCCGGGGCTGACCGGGCGATCAGTTGCGCAGCGCGTTGCGCAACTGGCGCACGACCGAGTGTGTCGTGAGCCTCACACTTGATCGGGTCGTCGCGCCAGCCTTTCCCTGGCCGTGGCTGGACTGCTGATGCACTCATATGGGACCTCCGGGCGGTGAGCGCCAACCACTGCCCTTTGTTTCTCTCCGAGACGCGGTGCAGGGCTCTTCTACTTTTCTCACTCTGGAACGGCGCACGGGGCCCTCGGCGCCGCCCCGCGACGGCCATGGCATTCAGAGTTCTCCCGTCGCAGCCAGAGGCGCGGAAGTGGTATGCCGTGACATACGGTGCCCGGAGGTGACAGGTTGCATTGGGACTTGCACACGGGTGTCGGTTCCCGGCTGGCTTGTCACGGGTAGCGCGTCGCTGACCTGGGGCGATGACGCATCATCCGCACCACCGTCAAACCCCCGTTCGTGTCCGAAGCCTCAGCGGCCGGAGTCAGCACGATCATCGGCGGTCGTGGTTTCACGGATCTGTCATGACAAGACGTCAACACCGCGGGTCGTGTTCGTCAGGGCAGGTCATCCCATGGCACGGGCGTGGTGGTGCCGGATTCCCAGTCGCTGCGGAGGATGGCGTATCCGACGGCGTCCAGGGCGGGCCCCTCTTCGCTCGGCCATCCCTGGCGGTAGTGGGCCTCTTTGACCCATCCCCCAGCTTGGAAGGTGCGACGCATGGCGACGTTGTCGGCGCGGGTGGTCCCCTCGAAGCGGTGCACCTGCGGCATCGTCGTGAACACGTGGCGCGTGCCGGCCCGCAGCGCCTCGACGCCGTATCCGTGGCCGCGCGCGGACTCACCGAGCCGCAGGTCGAACAGCGGCGAGCTGGTCAAGTCCTCGAACCGAATAAAGCCGATCCTTCCCACCTCGTCGTCATCGACCCAGTACGTGTCGTTCCCGTCATCGCGGTAGCCGCCGCTGTCGATGACCGCGGCTGCATCGTCATGGCTGCGGTGCGTGGCACTGTGAAAGGGCCAGGTGTTCGACACGAGGAAGTCGATCAGGGCGGTGCGGTCAGCCCCAGTCGGATCCAGCCGGGTCAACGTGACGGTCATGGCCAGACTCTAGAGGCGCACCCACGTCGACTCCTTCCGCTATCGCCGGTGTCTGGGGTGGCCGCGCTCGCCCGCTCGTGCCCCGATGGTGCGGGTCCAGGGCCGCATTGAGCTACCCGCTGATGGCCGCGGCGGGCCTGATCTGGACATGTGTGCCGGGTGCTGGCCGCGAAGGCCGGTGTCGACGACCCATCACGCCGCGGTCGGGACGTTCGCGAGTCGCCAGTGACGCATCGGTGGGACCGATGACAGACCGGTGACCACTCCGATGGGACGGTGACATCGTCGATGGGATCCGACAGTTATGGCCGCACGGGTCGGCAAAAAAAGTTTGGCGAAGGGGGAACATCTCACCCCTTCGCATAGTTGAGTCATATGTACTCAAGTTTTCGACGCTGGGGTTGCGCACGGCCACGAAGCCAGGCAACCTGAGTGAAGACAACTCAACTTCTGCGGCGGAGCCATCCGGCCCTGCCGTTGCCAAGCACAGACGAAGGAGCATCACATGGCCCGTGCAGTCGGTATCGACCTCGGAACCACCAACTCGGCCGTCGCTGTCCTCGAAGGCGGCGAGCCCACCATCATCGCGAACGCCGAGGGCGGTCGCACCACTCCGTCGGTCGTCGCCTTCACCAAGGGCGGTGAGGTCCTGGTCGGCGAAATCGCCAAGCGCCAGGCCGTCACCAACGCCGACCGCACCATCCGCTCGGTCAAGCGCCACATGGGGAGCGACTACAAGACCGAGGACATCGACGGCAAGCGCTACACCGCGCAGGAGATCAGCGCGCGCACGCTGCAGAAGCTGAAGCGTGACGCCGAGGCCTACCTGGGCGAGGACGTCACCGACGCGGTCATCACCGTGCCGGCGTACTTCGACGACCACGAGCGCCAGGCCACCAAGGAAGCCGGCGAGATCGCGGGGCTGAACGTCCTGCGCATCGTCAACGAGCCGACCGCCGCCGCCCTCGCCTACGGGCTCGACAAGGGCAAGGAGGACGAGCTCATCCTCGTCTTCGACCTTGGCGGTGGAACCTTCGACGTCTCGCTGCTCGAGGTTGGCAAGGACCCCGACGACGGCTTCGCCACCATCCAGGTCCGCGCGACCTCTGGTGACAACAAGCTCGGTGGCGACGACTGGGACGACCGGATCGTCGAGCACCTCCTCACCACGGTGAAGAACACCTCCGGCGTGGACCTGTCCAAGGACAAGATCGCGATGCAGCGCCTCAAGGACGCCGCGGAGCAGGCGAAGAAGGAACTCTCCAGCGCCAACTCCACTTCGATCAACCTCCAGTACCTCTCGATGGGCGAGAACGGCCCGATCCACCTGGACGAGACCCTCTCCCGCGCCCAGTTCGAGAAGATGACCAAGGACCTCCTCGACCGCACGAAGGCCCCCTTCAAGAAGGTCATCGAGGACGCCGGGATCAAGGTCTCCGACATCGACCACGTGGTCCTCGTCGGTGGCTCGACCCGTATGCCGGCCGTCACCGAGGTCGTGAAGGAACTGACCGGCGGCAAGGAGCCCAACAAGGGCGTGAACCCCGACGAGGTCGTCGCGCTCGGCGCGGCCTTGCAGGCCGGTGTGCTGAAGGGCGAGCGCAAGGACGTGCTCCTCATCGACGTCACCCCGCTGTCGCTCGGTATCGAGACCAAGGGTGGCCTGTTCACCAAGCTGATCGAGCGCAACACCGCGATCCCGACCAAGCGCTCCGAGGTCTTCTCGACCGCCGAGGACAACCAGCCGTCCGTGCTGATCCAGGTCTTCCAGGGTGAGCGCGAGATCGCTCAGCAGAACAAGCCGCTCGGCACCTTCGAACTCTCCGGCATCGCGCCGGCGCCGCGTGGCGTGCCGCAGATCGAGGTCACCTTCGACATCGACGCCAACGGCATCGTCAACGTCTCCGCCAAGGACCGGGGCACCGGCAAGGAGCAGAAGATCACCATCTCCGGTGGCTCTGCCCTCTCCAAGGAGGAGATCGAGCGCATGGTCAAGGAGGCCGAGGCGCACGCCGACGAGGACAAGCAGCGTCGCGAGGAGACCGAGGCGCGCAACAACGCCGAGAACCTCGTGTACTCGACCGAGAAGTTCCTCACCGACTCCGGCGACAAGCTGACCGACGAGCAGCGCAAGCCCGTCGACGACGCCCTCGCCGCGCTGAAGGAGGACCTGAAGCCCGAGTCGACCGCGTCCGTCGAGGACATCAACGCCAAGGTCAACACCTTGAACGAGGAGTCCCAGAAGATGGGCGCCGCCCTCTACGCGGCCCAGGCCGAGGCCGAGCAGGCCGGTGGCGAGCAGCCGCAGGCCGACAGCACCGGCGCGAGCCAGGATGCCGACGATGACATCGTCGACGCTGAGGTCGTCGAGGACGACGAGGAGAAGAAGTGACCGACACCCCCCGCGACCAGAGCCCCTCGACCGAGGAGCCGGACGTCACGGTCGGCGAGGCGGGCCCGGACGGGTCCGCCTCCGCCGGGGGTCCTGAGGGCGGCCAGAGCGCCGCGCCGCAGGCCGAAGGGAGTGAGCCCGTCGCCTCGCAGGAGGCGGCGGGCTCCGCCCCATCGGAGGCTCCCGCCGGTTCGACCGGTCCCGACGACAACGCTCCGACGGTCCCGCTCGATGAGCACCAGCGCTTGATGGCCGAGTACGTCAACTACAAGCGCCGCGTCGACCGCGACCGCGCCGACATCCAGCAGCGCGCCATTGGCGATGTGCTCGAGTCCCTCCTGCCGATCCTTGACGAGATCCACCTCGCCCGTGAGCACGGCGATCTGACCGAAGGCACCCCCTTCGCCTCGATCTCCGACAAGCTCGAAGGGGGACTCGGCAAGTACGGTCTGGAGCGCTTCGGCGCCGTCGGGGAGTCCTTCGACCCGGTCTTCCACGAAGCTCTGATGAACGCCCCGTGGGACGACTCCAACGAGGCGCTCCCGAAGGATGCGACCACCACGACGATCGTGACCGTGCTCCAGCCCGGCTACCGCACCGGCGACCGCGTGCTGCGGCCCGCTCGGGTCGCGGTGGCCGACCCCAACTGATTCGCGGCAACCGCCGCCTGACCCTTCCGAGAGGAGGAGGACATGGCCAGCCAGGACTGGTTTGAAAAGGACTTCTACGCCATCCTCGGCGTCCCGCAGGACGCCGACGCCGAGGCGATCAAGAAGGCCTATCGCAAGCTCGCCCGCAAGTACCACCCCGACAAAAACCCCGGGGACGATGCGGCCGAGCAGAAGTTCAAGGACATCGGTGAAGCCCACTCGGTGCTCTCCGATCCCAAGCAGCGCGAGGAGTACGACGCCATCCGCCAGATGGCGCGCGGCGGCGCCCGGTTCACGGCCGGTGGTCCCGGAGGCGCCGGCGATGCCGGTGGCTTTGAGGACGTGTTCTCGCACATGTTCGGCGGGGGAGGCGGCGGGACCCGCGTGCGGTACTCGACCGGCGGCGGTTCCCCCTTCGGCGGGGGCGGCTACTCCGGTGGCGCCGACGAGCCCGACATCGAAGACATCCTCGCGATGTTCGGCCAAGGCGGCGGCGGTTCCCCCTTCGGCGGCGGCCGTGGCGGTGCGGGTTTCCGCGCCCCCCGCGGGCCGCAGCGAGGGCCGGACCTCACCGCGTCGACGACCCTGCCCTTCCGCGATGCCGTGGAGGGTTCGACGGTCACCCTGACCGTCAACGGCGAGCAGGTCCACGCCCGGATCCCCGCCGGGGTCAAGGACGGCCAGAAGATCAAGCTGCGCGGGAAGGGGGGTCACGGTGACCCCGGTGCCGAGCGGGGAGACCTCATCTTGAAGGTGAGCGTCGAGCCGCACCCGGTCTTCACCCGCGACGGCAACAATCTCGTGGTCGACCTCCCGATCACCTTCGCCGAGGCCACTCTCGGGGCGACCGTGCAGGTGCCGACCCTCGACGGGAAGCCGGTCAGGGTCAAGGTCGCGCCGGGCACTCCGAGCGGACGATCGCTGCGCGTGCGCGGCCGCGGAGTCCACCCGAAGTCCGGCACTCCCGGTGACCTCATCGCCAAGGTGCAGATCGTCGTTCCGACCGAGCTCACCGACGCCGAGCGCGAGGCCGTCGAGGCCCTGCGCGCCGACGACACCGACCCCCGCGCGGACCTGATCGCCAAGGCCCGCGCCTAACCCCCTGCCTCCCCGCCTCCCCCCCAACCCCTTCGTCCTGACTTTGCTTAAGCACCGCCTCGATGCTCACCCTCGAGGATGAGCACCTGGGCCGTGCTTAAGCAAAGTCGGGAAGGGGGTGCCAGAATCCGACGCCGCAGCTGCGAAAGGAGATGTCGGCGATGGCCACAGGTCCACACGTTTCGGGGATGACCCCCGAGGACAACACCCCCGTCTATGTCATCTCCGTCGCCGCCGAGCTCGCGGGGATGCACGCCCAGACCTTGCGGCAATATGACCGGCTCGGTCTCGTCACCCCCTCGCGAACCCGCGGTGGAGGACGTCGGTACTCGGCGGCCGATGTGGCCCGGTTGCGCGAGGTCCAGCGCCTCTCGCAGTCCGAAGGGGTCTCGCTCGCCGCGATCTCGCAGATCTTTGACTTGGAGCATCAAGTCGAGGCGCTGCGGGCCCGGGTCGCCGAGCTGAACGCCGAGGTCGACGCTCTCCGGGCGGCGACCGGGGTTGGCGCTCGCTTCTTCGCCGTCGGTGCTAACGGTGACGTCGTCGCCCTTCGCGCCGGCGAGCGCCCCCGCGCCCGTCGTGCGGGTCAGGACGTCGTTCCGTGGCGGCCGAGTCGGGGCTAGCAGCCGGATCCCGCGCCGCTCATGGCGCGCTTAATGTCAGGTGCCGCGGAAACATCCGCGGCACCTGACATTTTCCGGCGCCGAAGGGGGCGAGCTCACGCCGACGCCTCACCGGGCGCCGACGGACGCCGCCACCGAGCGACCCCGCCAACCGTCGATCGCTATCGAGGCAAGGGCTGGCCCGGTGGCATGAACCCCGCGAAGGGGGGAGCCTCGTCGGCCCGGTCACGGGCGAGCCGCTTCATCCCATCGGCCGGGTGGATGGGCTCGGGCCACTTCGGCCGGAGCGTGTCCCCTTCGTAGACGCCGGTCAACCGACGCTTGACCAAGGGGAGCATCTCGGTCCGCACGAACTTCGCCTCCGCTCGCGCCGCGTGCCGCAACCCACGAGGTTCATGCGGCACGAGATCGCGCAGCTGGAGGGTGTGGGGAATCTCGAGCGCCGTCAGGACATGCGCGGCCATTCGCTTGTGGCCGTAGCGGGACATATGAATCCGATCGCGTGACCACAGCGCCGGGTCCTCGTATTCGCGCATCAACGTGTGATCGAGCAGATGAGCGCCCCGCGCCGCGGCGATCTCACGCACACCGTTATTGAAGGCGAGCACCCGCCGCCGCAGCGGTTCCAGCAACGGCGAAGCGCGGGTGTCGAAGGCGGTGAACGCGAGGACGTGCGCGCCGCTCGCGACCAGGCGTTGCAGCGCCTCGTCATAGCGTCGAAGGAGCGACGGCAGGTCGGTGCGGAAGGTCAGCAGATCGTTGCCGCCCGCGTAGAAGGAGATGTGCGTGGGGGAAAGCGCGAGGGCCGGCTCGATCTGGTCGGCGACGACCTGCCCGAGGAACTTGCTGCGGATCGCGAGGTTGGCGTAGCGCCAGTGCGGGTCGGCGCGACCCAGCTGTCGCGCCATCCGGTCCGCCCAACCGCGAACACCGTTGGGGTAGTGCAGGTTTGGGTCCCCGACACCTTCGGTGAAGGAGTCTCCGATCGCGACGAATAGCCCAGCCATGATGTGCCTATCGCAGCCGAGGACGAAACCGCAGGGCAAGCCCAGGATGGGGTCCCGGGCAAGGATTCGACCGACCGTCATCGCGCGTGCCGGAGCCTGTTGCCGGGCGTTCACCGCACGCCCGAGCGTCCCGACCTCGCGGCCGCGCCGCAGTCCCCCTTCCGCCGAGTTACACCCGGCCCGATCCCCCGACGATCGGCCAAAAGCCCGACCCGCCTAGATCACGAATAGGTCTCAGCGGCGCGGTGTGCCACCATTTCCAGGGTTGGCCGTTCCGCCTGCCCGGAAATGGCGGTCCGATGAAGTTGGGTGAGTGTTGGAGCCGGAGTACCAGGAGCGCACGCGCCGTGGAGAGCGAGGCCTAGCCGCCCGCCGCCGCGCCCGCGAGGTCCGGCGTTTTTACGTCCTGACCTTCGCGAGTTTGCTGATCCCCGGATTGGGTCTCATCCGCTCCCGACGCCGCCTCGGCATCGCGATCGTGACCTCCTTCGTGGTCGGCACGCTCGGCCTGTTGATCTACGCGCTGACGAAGGGGGTCACCCGTTCGGTCCTCGAGGTTGGCCTCAGTCGATCCGCGCTCGCCTGGCTGATCCCGCTGATCCTGCTCTCCTGCGCCATCTGGATCACGGGCATCGTGCTGACCGCCCGCGACAATATGCCGCGGACCGCGAAGGGGGCGCCGCGGGTCGCGATGGTCGTCTTCGCCTCGATCGCCTGCCTGCTCGTCTTCGCCCCGGCCGCGCAATCGGCGCGCTACGCGGTGATCCAGCGCGGCCTGATCAATGACGTCTTCACGAGCGTGCGACCCTCTGGCGCGGTCGGTCCCACGGCCGGCAACGACCCCTGGGCCGGCACGGAGCGGGTCAACGTCCTGCTGATCGGCTCGGACGCGGGGCCCGACCGCATCGGGATCCGCCCCGACTCGGTGATGGTCGCGAGCATCAACACCCAGACGGGCGACACCGTCCTCTTCGGCATCCCCCGCAACCTGCAAAACATCCCCTTCTCTCCCGAGAACCCGATCAGCAAACTGTGGCCCAACGGCTATAACTGCGGCTCCGAGTGCCTGATGGAGTACGTCTGGACCCTCGGCTCGGAAAACGCGAACCTCTTCCCGAAGGGGGAGGAGCCGGGGCTCGTCGTCACCAAGGACGCAGTGAGCCAGATCCTCGGCCTGAAGGTCGACTACACGACGATCGTGGACTTGAAGGGCTTCCGGGCCCTCGTCGATGCCATGGGTGGCGTCGAGGTCAACGTCCACGAGCGGCTCTGCATCGGCTGCAAGGTCGAAAACGGGCAGGTCGTCGGCACCACGGGCTATATCGAGCCCGGTCGGCAGCGCCTCGACGGCTACCACGCCCTCTGGTATGCGCGCTCGCGCGCCGACTCCGCCGACGGCGACTTCTCCCGGATGCGGCGCCAGCGCTGCATGGTTGGCGCGCTCGTCAACCAGGTCGATCCGATCAATATGCTCGCCCGCTACCCGGCCCTGGCGAAGGTGTTGCAGGAGAACGTCGATGTCGACATCCCGCAGCAAGATCTCCAGGCCTGGGCGACGCTCGTCTTGCGAATCCAAGACGAGGGCTCGATCAAGTCGCTCCCGCTCACCAACAAGGTCGTCGACGTGACGAACCCCGATTACGACGCGATCCACAAGAAGATCCAGGCGGCGATCAAGCCCAAGGCGAAGAAGACGCCGACCAAGACGTCGACTCCGTCACCGACATCATCGACCACGCCGAGCCAGCCATCGCCGACGACCCACGATGACGAGCTAAGCGACATCGCCACCACCTGCTGAGCGCGCTCCCCGGTAGACCTCCCCTCCGGTGCCGCCACCACGGGCTGCGATGATGCGTAGCTATGACTGCTCTACACCCCGACCTGGAGCCGGTGCTCGACGAGGTTTTGCGCCGCAATCCCGGAGAGAACGAGTTCCACCAAGCCGTCCGAGAGGTGCTCGAGTCCCTCTCCCCGGTGGTGGACCGTCGGCCGGAGTACGCGCAGGCCTCGATCATCGAGCGGATCTGCGAGCCGGAGCGTCAGATCATCTTCCGGGTCCCGTGGGTCGATGATGACGGGGGCGTGCGGATCCAGCGCGGCTTCCGAGTCGAGTTCAATTCGGCGCTTGGCCCCTTCAAGGGCGGCCTGCGCTTCCACCCGAGTGTCTACCTCGGGATCGTGAAGTTCCTCGGCTTCGAGCAGATCTTTAAGAACTCCCTCACCGGGCTGCCCATCGGCGGCGGGAAGGGCGGTTCGGACTTCGACCCGAAGGGGCGCAGCGATGGCGAGATCATGCGCTTTTGCCAGTCCTTCATGACCGAGCTCTATCGCCACATCGGCGAGTACACCGACGTCCCGGCCGGCGACATCGGGGTCGGCGGGCGCGAGATCGGCTACCTCTTCGGGCAGTACAAGCGGATCACCAACCGCTACGAGGCGGGGGTCCTGACAGGCAAGGGGCTCACCTGGGGCGGTTCCCAGGCGCGGACCGAGGCGACCGGTTACGGCACCGTCTTCTTCACCGAAGAGATGCTTCGGGCGAAGGGGGAGAGCCTCGACGGCAAGCGGGTCGTCGTCTCCGGCGCGGGTAATGTCGCGATCTACGCGATCGGGAAGGTCCACCAGCTCGGCGGGCGCGTCATCGCCTGTAGTGATTCTTCGGGGTACCTGCTCGACGAGGCTGGCATCGACCTGGACCTGTTAAAGGATGTCAAGGAGGTCCGCCGAGGACGCGTGGCGGACTACGCCGCCGAGCGCGATGGGGCCACGGTCATCTCCGACGGTTCCGTCTGGGATGTCCCCTGCCAGATCGCGCTGCCGTGTGCGACCGAAAACGAGATGGACGAAGAGGGCGCCGCCGCACTGATCAAGGGCGGAGTCGAGATCGTCGCCGAGGGTGCCAACATGCCGTGCACGCCCGGCGCGATCCGGGCCCTGCGTGAGGCCGGTGTCGGCTTCGGCCCGGGCAAGGCCGCCAATGCCGGCGGGGTTGCGACGAGCGCGCTGGAGATGCAGCAAAACGCTTCGCGCGACTCGTGGACCTTCGAGTACACCGAGGAGCGGCTCCACGAGGTGATGAAGGGCCTGCACGACAACTGCCTCACCACCGCCGACGAGTTCGGCTCGCCCGGTGACTACGTGGCGGGCGCCAATATCGGCGGGTTTATCAAGGTCGCCGACGCGATGCTCGCGATGGGTGTGATCTAGCCAGACCTGGCTGGCGATCGGCTTTAGGGCAGGCGCGCTCCGCGACCGACGCGGATCGGCCCGCGGGCATCGCGCCCGACCTCTTCTCCCTTCTGGGTGATCACGACGACCTGCGAATCGGCGAGGTCGAACGCCAGTTGGCGGGCAGCAGTCGAGACCGACCGCCAGTGGTCGCCGCCAACGATCCGGGCGACTTCACTCGGGCAGACCGTCCCCTGGCGGTGGCGCAGCAGTGCCCGATAGGCGGCGGTCATCCGATCGCGGCGCCCCTCGTCGGTCGGCTCCCACCACGGCTCGCCGCGTTCGCCGAGCGCGACCTTGGCGTCGTTGACGCGGTGGCGGACCGCGTCGCCTTCGGTCTTCACGAGGCGACGTGCGGCCATCAACTCCGAGACCAGTTCGGCCCGTAACTTCTCCGGGATCTCGGGGTCGCTCGCGCGCCACCGTCGCCCGTCAACGACGATGTAACGGCCATCCTCGGTGCGATCAGGGGATGTCACGACTGGTCCGTCCTCCTCGTCCAGTTGCAGGGAGGCCCCGAAAGAACCACCCCTTGGTGGAGCGCCCGGAACCCAACTCCAGGGCTAGCGTGGCAGAGGTACCACGTCCATGTGGCGCCGCGCGCGCGGGCGGATCCGCGACCTGGCCGAAGGCGCTGAGCTCTTAATGGCCCGTCCTCCCACTTCCACCATGGCCCTACCGGCCCTCCTTGAGGAGCAGGCCCGCCACCAGTTGCAGACCGCTCCCGATGCCGACATCTTGGACGCCCTGCGGACCATGGTTGACCACCCCGATTACCCCTGCCTCGGCGCCCGCTCGGTCTTCCGACGGGAGAGTGCCGATGTGATCGTCCTGGACGACCTTGGTGACACGAGCGACGGGGGCAGCCTCGACCTGCTCGGTGAGAAGCTCCAGGCGTTCGGCACCCGCAGCGTCGATGCCGGCACGTCGATGGGCGACCTGGTCTCGCTGATCGCCGTCTTCCGGGAGCCGGTCACGAGGAGTGAGGAGCAGTTCGAGACCCTGCTGTGGGCTGCCCTTCGGCGCCTGCACCGCTTCGATGAGCAACCGTGGGCGCCTGAGGTTTCCGCGGACCCCTCCTCGGCGCATTTCTCCTTCAGTTACCACCAGACCGCCTACTTCATCGTGGGGCTCCATCCGGCTGCGTCGCGGATCGGCCGCCGGACGCCCTTGCCGACGCTGGTCTTCAACCTCCACGCCCAGTTCGAGCAGTTGCGCAGCGACGCCCGGTTCACGCGGATCCGCGAGACGATTCGGCGCCGCGACGAGGCGCTCAACGGGTCGGTCAACCCGATGGTTGATGATTACGGTGATAGCTCGGAGGCGCGCCAGTACTCGGGGCGCGCCGTGCCGCCGACCTGGCTCGCCCCCTTCCCGAAGGAGCCGTGAGTGAACCCAGCCCGCACCCGTCATCAGGCTCGCCTGACCCGAACGCAGCCCTACCCGGGAGACGCCGAGCGGCCAGCGGAGGGGTATGTCCGGATCGCGCCCCAGCATGGTGCGGCGGTGGTCCTCGCCGAAGGGGATGAGCTCACCATCGTCGACCCCCTCGGCGAGCAGGTGAGCGACCTCTATCCGGTGCTGCGCGACGATCCCGCGGAGCAGTTCTCGTCGGGGCGCACCATCGACTACGGCAACTCGCTCTACCTCAGCGTCGGCACCACGCTGTACAGCCAAAACAGCAAGCCGCTCGCGATGGTCGTTGAAGACACGGTCGGTGTCCACGACATGACGCTGACTCCCTGCAGTCAGGACACCTTCGACCTGCTGTACCCCGAATTCGGTGGGGCGCCGCACCGGTCCTGTCACGCGAACCTCGTCGAAGCGCTCACTCCTCATGGTGTGGCGCCGGGGTCGATCGGCACCACAGTGAACGTCTTCATGGACGTGTGGACCGACAGCGACGGTGAACTCCACATCGATCCGCCGCCGACGACACCGGGCGATCGCTTCACGATCCGCGCGCTCGCCCCGATCGTCGTCGGGATCACGGCGTGCTCGGCGGAGAAGTCGAACAACGGCGAGTGCACGCCGATCGACTACCTGGTGACGCGCGCATCCCGCTGAAACGTCGGTGAGTGCAAGGTCGGGGGCCTGACGCGCGGTTCAGGTGCGCGGAAGTGTCGGTTTGTGCACAGTCGACGACCTCACTGACCCTTCGCGCCCTTCCCCGTCGCTTCTCGAATCAGGGCGCGGGTCTCCTCCCCGGCTTCGATGATCCGCACATCGGTGCCCGTGGCCACCCCTTCCTCGCGGAAGTCGGCGAGGACCCGCCGGATCACGGCGTGCGTCGCTTCCTTGGTGTCCAGCTCTCGGGCTCCGGACCAGAACCGCATCTCCATCCGGACCGTGTCGGTCCCGATCTCGGTGAGCAGGGCCTGCGGAAGGGGGTCGTCGAGCACCTGCGGGAGCATGCGCATCGCGGCGAGGGCGACCTTGATCGCCCGGTCGAGGTCGGTCGTGTCGTCGAGGTCGACCGCGATGGTGGAGCGGACCTGCTCGAAGCCGGTCTGGACGATGACGGGTTCGGAGTGCAGCACCCCGTTGGGGAAGACCACGAGTCGACCGTCGAAGGTGCGGACCGACGTCGACGTGAGCCCCATGTGCGAGACGGTCCCGCGGTGATCGCGGATCCCGATCTGATCGCCAACCCGGAAGCGATCCCGGCCGAGCAGGACCAGGCCCGCGAACATGTTGCCGAGTACGGTCTGGAAGGCGATACCGGCGGCGATCGAGATGACCCCGACGCCGCCGAGGATGTTGACCGGCTTCACGCTCGGGAAGACGATCGTCAGAGCTGCGGCGACGCCGAAGCCGATCACGATCCAACTCGCCACTCGGCCGAAGACATCGGCCGAGCTCGGCCCCCTTCCCCTCAGGCACAGCACGCGCCGGACGATCCGCCGGAGCAGCCACGCGAGGATCATCGCGACCGCGAGGACCCCGAGTCCCCACCGCAGCGCTTCGCCGCTGACCGCTGGGAGGTCGAAGACGAAGGGGGACGAGGCGATCGGAGTGAGCATCAGGACTCCTGGAGCGTCCCGCACGTCTCGTCGAGGACCTCAAGGCGCCGCTGCAGAGCGGGCCGGTAGCGCGGATCGGCGATCTCGAGCAGGTCCGTGTACATCTCCCGGAGCCGTCGCGGTACCTGGACCGACTCGCTCGCGTAGTGCTCGATCTCCTCACCGGAGAGGGCGATCAGGTCCTCGATGAGTTGCGGCCGGTGGACCACCCGCACGACCTCTTCGTCATCGATCAGGTAGGGGCTTGGGGAGGCGCGCCGGACGAGGACCCGCAGGATCCGGTGGATCTGATGGATCACCTGGGTGGCGGTCGTCGGGTCGTTCACGCCGGGGGAGAGGGCCTTTTCGGCGATGTCGACGAGTTGGCGCATCCCGAAGCCGACCTCTTGGTACATCGAGCGGTCACTGTCGAGGGTGATGCAGCGCCCGATGGTCGCGAGGTCGCTTTCGTCGAGTTCGCGAGCGCCCCAGACGTGGGCGAGCTTTTGATCCTCCACCACGTAGGTGCCGATCTCCTCGCCCACGGAGATGACCGCGTCGAGTTCTCGGGCGAGGTCGATCAGGCGGGAGTAGTTGATGTAGCTGATGTAGCCGTGCCGCCCCACCGCGAGGACATCCTGGCGGCTGGTCCCGGCCTCGGGCGACCAGGTCCGTCCGAGGCGGTTGTCCTGCTCGTCGGCAGAGACGGGGTAGAGCCGGTCCGTGAGCTTCAGGGTGTGACTGCCGATGGCAGCGATCACATTGGTGACCTGGATCGAGGAGGTGATGTGGTGGATGAAGGCGAGGAAGAGGCCGACGCTCGCGAGGACGAGAAGAAAGGCGACCGAGACCGACAGTTGCGGCACGAAGATCGAGTTGGTCTCCTCGCCGCGGACCGATCGCAAGACGGTCAGGGCGAAGACGAAGGATGCGGTGAAGACGCCGAGGGTGGCCTGGGTGATGCGGCTGGAGAGGAAGGTCCCGAGCACGCGCGGCGTGAATTGGCTGCTCGCCAACTGCAAGACAACCATCGTGATCGAAAAGACGAGACCAGTCACCGAGATCATCGCGGTGGCGATGGTGGTGAGGATCGCGCGGGCTCCGTCTGGGCCCCCTTCGAAGATGAAGGGGAGGACACCCGAAAGCGCCTTGTCGACCATCGGGAGGGCGAAGCCGAGGATCAGGGCACCAATCACGATCCACAGCGGCAGCATCCAAAAACGCGCCCAGAGTCGGTCCCACCAGGTCTGCGATGGGATGTCGGGGATCTCCCCGCGCGCTCGGGAAGTGCTGCTGGCCTGCGATGACGCCACGGATTCTCCAATCTCTACCGCCAGGTAATACCCGTCAACTTAACCGGGTCAGCCCACAGCGGGCCGAGCGACGAGCGTGGATTCACCGAATGGGTCGAGACTGTGATGAGGCCGTAACCCGCAGAGAGCCGCAGATGGGTCAGGCCCGGCTCATCTCCCTTCGGCATGAAGGGGGACGAACCGGGCCTGATCCTTGATACGGCGCTTTAGTGAAGCGAAGGCCGCGCGAAGGGTGCTAGGACGCCTTCAGGTGGTGCGGGATCTGCGGCTTGACCTTCTTCGGCTTGGGGCCGTTACCCGGACGCGGGTTGGTCTTGCCGTTGACCGCGCTCGTGTCGATGGCGAGCGACATGGTCGCGTACCCGACGGCCTTGCTCATGATCCGCAAGGCATCGACGTTGATGTTGGTGAGGTCGTCGGCCGGGGTGTGGTAGTTCGGGTCGTAGAGCTCACCCTCGGTCCCACCGAAGAGACGCACCTCTTCGGCGGTCTTGCGACCATCCGCGCCGGTGAAGAGGCCAGAGGCCGGGACACCGTTAAGGATGAAGGCTTGGTAGTCAGAACGACCCGAGAACTCGGTGTCGACCCACGGCTGATCGATCTTGTCGAAGTAGTCGGTGAAGACCTGCTCGGTCTCGGCCGAACCCGGGGGCACCGGGACCGGCGCCTGGTGGGTGGACTGGTCCGCGTCGTACACGCCGATGATGTGGTTCGGCGAGCCGATCATGTCGAAGTTGAGGTAGGTCGCGATCTTCTTCAACTCCGCCGGGTTGTTCTCGACGAGGTCGTTGACGTAGTGGGTCGACCCGATCAGGCCGAGCTCCTCGGCGCCCCACCAGGCGAAACGCACCTTGTTGTTGTACTTCTTGGACTTGTTGAGCTTGATGGCGGTCTCGAGGATCCCGGCGCTACCAGAGCCGTTGTCATTGATGCCCGGCCCGCTCCCGACGCTGTCGAGGTGGGCGCCGACCATCACGACGTTGTCGGCGCGACCGCGGCTGGAGTCCGCGATGATGTTGAAGGTCTGACGCATCTCCATCGTCTTGTCGAGGATGAAGGTCATGGTGACCGGACCCTGCGCCATCTTCGCGAGGAGAGCCTGACCGTCTGCCTGGGTCATGCCGGTGGTCGGGATGTTGGCATCGCTCACGCCGCCGAGGGTGCCGTTCAAGGCGCCCGGAGCGTTGTTGTAGATGATCGCGGCGTCGGCGCCCGCCTGACCGGCGACCTGGGACTTCTGCGCAAACGAGCACGTGCCGCGGCTCACCAGAGCGATCTTGCCGGTGAGGTCGGCGCCTGCGTAATCGCTGATCGCACAACCGGTCGCGACCTGGGGGGCGGCGAGCTCGCCGGTCACACCGGAAGCACCGGTACTCGGGGCATACGACATCGGGTTGTTCGGCCATGCTCGCTGCTCGGGAGAGGTCTCATTGAGCGACGTGGCGTTGACGCTTTCGAAGAAGAAGTCGAAGTACTGACGCTTCGGGGCGAAGCCAGCCTTGCGCAGCTCCTTTTCGACGTACTGGGCGGTGGCCTCATATCCCGACGTGCCCGCGGCGCGGTTGCCGTCGTGGTCCTTGGCGATCCGCTCGAACTCTTGGAGGTGCTTCATCACGTTTTCGACCTGGATGGAGCGCGCCATCTGGTCGGCGGTGTTCACATTGGGGTGGGGCGGCTTGTCGGCCTGGGCCGGTGCGCTGACCGCGGCAGTGGCGGCCAAGGCGAGGCCAGCAAGCGCGGCCGTACCGGCCTTGCGGTGGGTTTTCATGTCGCTCCTCGTGGGTGCTTGTGCAGGGGTAGCAACCGGCTGTGATCCCGGTCACGTGAGGTGCACCTTACCGACGACGGTGGACGGGCGGAACCCTCCTGCGCCACCCTGGAGGTGGCGAGAGGCGCCGGGGAGGGGCCGCCAACCCTTCTTTCAAAGTTGAGTGGAACAAACTCAACTTTGCGGGCGTTATCCCAGGTGAAGACGTGACTCCCCCTGCCTCAAAAGGAGATGAATCAAGTGGAGCTCAAGCCGACCACCAAGGTCGCCGAAATTTTGGCTATCGCGCAGCGTGCCGCCCAGACGGGGGGTCATGCCGAGATCACCGCAGCGCACATCGCGCGGGCCACGACCCTGCTCGCCGACGCGACGACCACCGCGCTCTTAGAAGCTGCCGGCACCACGGTCGCCGCCGCTGGCGACGCCGCCGAGCGCACGATCGCCGCCCTGCCGAGCATCAGCGGCTCGGCCCAAGACCCGACCTTCAGCCGTGACGCGCTCGCGGTCCTGCAGCAGGCCGACACCTTGATGAAGGCGAAGGGGGACACGCACCTCGCGGTCGACATCCTCCTCCTCGCGCTCGTCGAGCGGGGGGTCATCGCGGGCAACGCCGCAGCGATGGAGGCGAAGATCGATGAACTCCGGGCCGGCCGCAAGGTCACCTCGGAGACCCCGGCCGAAGGGGGCGAAGCGCTGGAGAAGTACGGCACCGACCTCACCCAGGCCGCCCGAGACGGCAAGCTTGACCCGGTCATCGGCCGCGACAGCGAGATCCGCCGAGTGATCCAGGTCCTCTCGCGGCGCACCAAGAACAACCCCGTCCTGATCGGTGAGCCCGGCGTCGGGAAGACCGCTGTCGTCGAGGGGCTCGCTCAGCGCATCGTCGATGGCGATGTCCCAGAGTCCCTGCGCGATAAGCGCCTGATCAGCCTCGACCTCGGGGCGATGGTCGCGGGCGCGAAGTACCGCGGCGAGTTCGAAGAGCGCCTCAAGGCGGTCCTCGAGGAGATCCAGGCGAGCGACGGCCAGATCATCACCTTCATCGATGAGCTCCACACCGTCGTCGGTGCCGGCGCCTCCGGTGAAGGCGCGATGGATGCGGGCAACATGCTGAAGCCCCTCCTCGCGCGTGGCGAACTCCGCCTCGTCGGCGCCACCACGCTCGATGAGTACCGCCAACACATCGAGAAGGACCCCGCCCTGGAGCGCCGCTTCCAGCAGGTCTATGTCGGCGAGCCGAGCGTCGAGGACACGATCGCGATCTTGCGTGGCCTGAAGGAGCGCTACGAGGCGCACCACAAGGTCGCCATCGAGGACTCCGCCCTCGTGGCCGCCGCGAGCCTGTCGGATCGCTTCATCACGGGACGCCAACTGCCGGACAAGGCGATCGACCTCGTCGACGAGGCCGCATCTCGCCTGCGCATGGAGATCGACTCCTCGCCCATCGAGATCGACGAGCTCCAGCGGTCGGTGGACCGGCTGAAGATGGAGGAGATGCACCTCGCGCAGGAGTCCGACGACGCCTCCAAGGAGCGCCTCGAGCGCCTGCGCGAAGACCTCGCGGAGAAGACCGAGGAACTCTCGATGCTCAACGCGCGGTGGGAGTCCGAGAAGGCGGGCCTCAACCGGGTCGGTGACCTCAAGGCCGAGCTCGATGACCTGCGGACCCAGGCCGAGCGGATGCAGCGCGAGGGCGACTACGAAGGGGCCTCGCGGCTGCTCTACGGGCAGATCCCGGCCCTCACCCAGCAGGTCGAAGAGGCCGAGGCCGCCGAGAGCGCACGCGCCGCCGAGCTCATGGTCAAGGAGCGCGTCGGGGCCGACGACATCGCCGAGGTCATCTCGGCCTGGACCGGAATCCCCGCAGGCCGTCTCCTGCAGGGCGAAACCGAGAAGCTGCTCAACATGGAGGCGATCATCGGGTCGCGCCTGATCGGTCAGGCCGCCGCGGTTACTGCCGTCAGCGACGCAGTGCGCCGCAGCCGGGCCGGCATCGCTGACCCGGACCGCCCGACCGGCTCCTTCCTCTTCCTCGGTCCGACCGGTGTGGGCAAGACCGAGCTGGCGAAGTCCCTCGCGGACTTCCTCTTCGACGACGAGCGCGCCATGGTGCGGATCGACATGAGCGAGTACCAGGAGCGGCACTCGGTCGCGCGCCTGATCGGTGCGCCTCCCGGCTACGTCGGCTACGAAGAGGGCGGACAACTCACCGAGGCCGTGCGGCGCCGCCCCTACTCGGTGGTGCTCCTCGATGAGGTCGAAAAGGCGAACCCAGAGGTCTTCGACATCCTGCTCCAGGTCCTCGACGATGGTCGCTTGACCGATGGTCAGGGACGCACCGTGGACTTCCGCAATGTGATCCTCGTGCTCACCTCCAACCTCGGCAGCCAGTTCTTGATCGACCCGGATCTCGACCTGGATGCCAAGCGCGAGGCCGTGATGGCGACGGTGCGCTCCTCGTTCAAGCCGGAGTTCTTGAACCGGCTCGATGAGATCGTCATCTTCGACCCGCTCAGCCAGGACGAGTTGGCGCACATCGTCGAGCTCCAGGTCCGGGCCCTCGCGACCCGCCTGGCGGACCGCCGGATCACCCTCACGGTGACCGACCCCGCCGCCGAGTGGCTCGCCGAGCAGGGTTATGACCCGGCCTACGGAGCACGACCCCTGCGCCGCCTCGTGCAGAAGGAGGTCGGTGACCGCCTCGCGAGCGCGCTGCTTGCCGGCGCGGTGCGCGACGGCGATGAGGTGGTCGTCGACATCGATCCGAAGGACCCGACGCACCTCACCTTGGTCTGACCGGAGGGTGAAAGGGGGTGAGCCGCGGCTCACCCCCTTTCGCGCGTCCTCGCCCGACCCTGGCCGGTAGCGTGAGCGCCATGCGACGACGCGCCCTGCTGGCTTCAGCCGTCTTGATTCCCTTCACCATCGCGGTCACAGCGGCGTGCTCCGGCGGGACCGAGGCCAAACCGCCCGCCGAGGCGATGAAAACCGCCCAACAAAAGCTGGAAACCGCCAAGGCCGTCACGATCGATCTGCGAGCGGACTTGCCGAAGGGGGTCAACGGCGTCTCCCGCGCGAACGGGACCGGGATCATCGACGAGAAGGAGCCGAAGTTCAAGGGCCAGGTCACGGGCGTCATCAAGGGCAACCCGGCCGGGGTCGACCTGATCGCGATCGATGACAAGACCTGGATCACCTTCTTCACCAAGGACTACACCGAGATCGACATCGAGAAGGAGCTGAGCGCCCCGAATCCGGCCGAGCTCTTCCGGCCGAGCAGTGGCGTCGCGACGCTGCTCCCGGCGACCACGAACGTCAAGGCTGGTGAGCAGGAGCGCAACGGCCAGGCCGTCCTGCAGCGCTACACCGGAACCCTGCCGGCCGCTCCCATCCAAAAGCTGCTGATGCTCGGCGACGACGCAGAGACCTTCGATGTCACCTACGGCGTCGACGTGGAGTCCGAAGAGTTGCGCAGTGTCGTGATCACCGGCGAGTTCTACCCCGGCGAGAGCACCACCTTCACCCTGAACCTGAGCGGCTACGGCAAGACCGTTGACATCCAGGCTCCCTAGGGCTCACCCACGGCTGCTCCTCACTGCCGCTGGAGCCGCCGTCGCGCTCGCCGCCGCGGACACTTATGTGGTCGTCCTGGCCCTCACCGACATGATGGCCGGCGTCGGCCTTGGCCTAGACAACCTGCAAAAGGCGACCCCGATCATTTCGGGCTTCCTCCTCGGCTACATCGCCGTCCTGCCGCTCATCGGGCGGCTCGCCGACCTCGTCAATCGCAGCCGGGTCCTGCTGATCTGCATGACGATCTTCATCATCGGTTCGGGTGTCACCGCGCTCGCCACCGACCTCAACACCCTCGTCGCGGGCCGCGTTGTGCAAGGCGTCGGAGGCGGTGGCTTGGTCCCCGCAACCCTCGCCCTCGTCGCCGACCTGTGGCCAGCCGATCGAAGGGGGCTGCCGCTCGGCGTCGTCGGTGCGGTCCAGGAACTCGGCTCGGTCCTCGGGCCGGTGATCGGTGCGATGATCCTCGCGATCGCCGACTGGCGGGCGATCTTTTGGGCCAATGTCGCCCTCGGCGTGATCCTCGCGGTCGCGCTCTGGGCGATTTCGCGGCATGACGTTGGGACGGTGAAACCCCGGCCCATCCCGGTGATCTTCGCGGTCCTCGCGATTGCCCTCTGGTGGCTGGCGCTCGCGGCGCCGCGCGCGCTCGCGACCGATGTGACGCTCGGCCTGCCCTTTGTCCCCTTCGGAGATCACACGGCTCGGTTGATGACGCCGATCGGCGTCGCCGCGATCGTGGTGAGCCTGCTGGCGCTGGTGCTCAGCTGGTCGACTTGGTGGACCCCCCTTCGGCACGCCGATCTGCCCGGTGCACTCCTGCTCGGTGGGGCGCTCGGATGCCTGGTGCTCACCTTCGCCGCCAGCGACCCCGAGACCGAGGTCGTCGGCCCGCTCGGGTACGCGCTCCTGCCCGTCGGGGCGGTCCTCGCCGCGCTCTACCTGTGGCGGCATCGCGTGGCGGAGGAGCCGCTCGTCCCGCGCGGCACCGTCCGGGGCCGAACCCCGTGGGCGCTCATCGTGAGCTTGCTCGTCGGGGTCGCGCTCGTCGCGGTTATCGTCGACGTCCCGCTGATGGCGCGGCTGACGCTCGAGGACGGGACGCAGATTGCCGCCGCCATGGTGCTGGTCCGCTTCCTCGTCGCCGTCCCGGTCGGCGCGCTCGTCGGCGGGTGGCTCCTACGCCGCCTTGGTGACGGCGCGGTCGCGGGGTCCGGCCTCGCGCTCACGGCTGCTGGCCTAGTCCTGATGTCTCGCTGGGGCGAGGGTTCGCTCGAAGAGGCCACCTCGACGGTCATCTTGGTCCTCGTCGGCTTCGGGGTTGGCCTCGCGCTCGCGCCGGTCAACAACGCGGCCCTCGCGGATTCGCCCCAGACGGCGCACGGCACCGCATCGTCGCTCGTCGTGGTTGCCCGGATGATCGGGATGGTCGTGGGGCTCGCGCTGCTGACCGGCATCGGCCTGCACCGCTACTACCAGGCCGTCGACGCCCTTCCTCCCGAGCTGCGCACCGACGGCCAGGCCCTCCTCGACGCGGCCCTGCTGCAAGTCCACACGGTATTTCTCGGAGCGGCTGGAGCTGCCGTCGTCGGGGCGCTCATCGCCTTCGCGCTGCTCGGCGTCCGGCGGCGGTCCGACGCGGTGGCCCACGACGCCTAGACGAAGGGGGCTAGTCGAGGTCGACGATCACCGGGGCGTGATCGCTCGCGCCCTTGCCCTTGCGCTCCTCGCGGTCGATCGCGGCACTGGAGACTCGCGCGGCGAAGGCAGGTGAGCCGAGGACGAAGTCGATCCGCATCCCCTGGCGCTTAGGGAAGCGCAGGCGCTGATAGTCCCAATAGGTGTAGACGCCCGGTCCCGGCGTATGAGGCCGCACGACGTCGACGAAGCCCGCGTCGAGGAAGGCGGCGAAGGCAGCCCGCTCCGGAGGGGAGACGTGCGTGCTCCCTTCGAAGACCTCCATGTCCCAGACGTCATCGTCCTGCGGCGCGATATTCCAGTCGCCGGTGAGGGCCAGGGGAGTATCGGGGTGCGCCGCGACCCAGGCGATCGCCTGCTGGCGCAGCACCTGAAGCCACTGGAGTTTGTACGGCAGGTGCGGATCGTCGAGGGTGCGCCCGTTGGGGACGTAGAGCGACCAGACCCGCACGCCTGCGCACGTGGCGCCGATCGCGCGGGCTTCGGGTGCGAGCGGCTCGCCCCAGCCCGGCATCTGATCGAAGCCGATCTGCACATCCGAGATCCCGACCCGGGAGGCGATCGCGACGCCGTTCCACTGGTTGAGGCCGTGATGGACGACTTCGTACCCGATCTCGCGGAAGCGTTCGTAGGGGAACTGCGCGTCCTTGGCCTTGGTCTCTTGGATCGCGAGGACGTCGACATCAGAGCGCTCCAGCCAGGCGATCACCCGATCGACGCGGGCACGGATCGAGTTCACATTCCAGGTCGCGATACGCACGCCGCCTACCCTAAGCGGGTTCGCAGGGCCCCGGGGTGAAGGGGGCATCTGGCCCGCCATCGCGGGGGATGAGGCCGGACCCGAGGATCAGGGTCACCTCGTCGAGGAAGGCCTGTGGTGCGCGTGCGGCCGACTCCTCGACCAGACCGTCGAGGCACAGCATGACCGCTCCATGGACCATCGCCCAGGAGGCCCGCGCGTACGCGCCGGGGTCCCCCGAACCCATCTGGCCAGCAGCCTGGGAAGCGCGCACCGCATCCTCGACGACCTGGTAGCCCGCCTCGGCCGCGGCCGCCACCGAGGCACCACGGCGCAGCTCCGAACGGTTCATCAACCGGAAGAGGGCGACGTGATCGAAGGCGAAACGCGCATAGGCAAGGCCGCTCGCCCGGAACCGGTCCAGGGGTTCGCCGCCACTGGTCGCGGCCTCGCGCATGTGCGCAGCGAGGACCTCGAAGCCGCGGATCGTGAGCGCCTCGATCATCTCGGCCTTGTCGGCGAAGTGGTGATACGGCGCGGCATGGCTAACGCCCGCTGCGCGTGCCACGGCTCGCAGGGAGAGGGCGTCCGGTCCGTCCGCGGCGAGCAGGTCGACGGCGGCGTCGAGCAACGCATTGCGCAGGTCACCGTGGTGATACGCAGCGGTCGCCATCTCGTCACCTCCTTGCTTCTTGACACCGTCTAGATCATCTTGCCATTGTCTAGTTATGGCGGACCGCGACCACGATTTCGACGCGATTGTCATCGGATCGGGCATAGGTGGCCTCGCCGCAGCGAGCCTACTGGCCCGCTTTGAGGGCGCCCGGGTGCTGGTCCTCGAGCGGCATTTCCGGCTCGGCGGGTTCACTCACGAGTTCCGGCGCGGGCGCTACCACTGGGATGTCGGGCTGCACTATGTCGGGCAGATGGGCCGGGGTTCCTCGGCGCGCGGAATGATGGATCTCGTCACCGGCGGCGCCGTCGACTGGGACCCGATGCCGGATGACTTCGACGTCTTCCATTACCCCGACATCACCCTGGCGGCGAACGCCGATCGACAGATCTATCGCGATCGGTTGATCGCGGCCTTCCCCGACGAGGAAGAGGGCATCGACGCCTATTTCGCCGACGTGAAGAAGGCGGCGGCCTGGGTGGGCCGTGAGACCTTCTCCTGGGTGATGCCGAGCCCCCTTCGCCGTCCCTACGCCCTCGCCACCAGGTCGGCGCGCCGCCTCGCCACTCGGACGACCGCGGAGCAGATCGGCCGCCGCGTGCTCGACCCCAAGCTCCAGGCGCTGCTGGCGTCGCAATGGGGCGACTACGGACTACCGCCCGGGCGCAGCGCGTTCGGGATCCACGCGCTCATCGTCGACCACTATGCGAAGGGCGGCTGGTACCCGCGGGGTGGATCGGAGGCGATTGCCGAGGCGGCCCGCGCGGTGATTGAGCGGGCGGGTGGGTCCTGCCGGGTCAATCACGAGGTGCACGAGATCCTGATCGAGCAGGGCCGGGCGGTTGGGGTTCGCGTGCACGTCCGCAAGGGTCGCGGCGGCTCGGAGGCCATCTTCCGCGCACCCCTCGTGATCAGCGACGCTGGGGCCCACACCACCTATGCCCGCCTCCTCCCTCGGGGGCATGCCGATCACCTGCTCGCGGCGATTACCGCAACCGGCGCGTCGACCTCGGCGATCACCCTCTACCTCGGGCTGCGCGAATCCCCCGAGCGCATCGGCCTCACGGGTGCGAACCACTGGCACTTCGCCGGGTACGACCACGACGCCAGTGCCATCGATGGTGGTGGAGTGCTCGACGGTCGGCCCAGCAGTGCCTATCTCTCCGTGCCATCGGTCAAGGACCGCTCAGCGGGCGCGCATACGGCCGAGATCATCACCTTCGGACCGGCAGCCGCCTTCGCCCCCTGGCAGGGCACGGAGTGGATGCGCCGGGGCGCAGACTACGAGGCGTTGAAGGAGCGAATCGCGCACGGGCTGATCGAGCTGATCGAGCGGCATCACCCCGGCCTGCGGGCCCTGATCGACCACGTCGAGGTGTCCACACCGGTCACCGTCGAGACCTTCACCGGGCATCGCGAGGGCGGGATCTACGGGATCGCCGCGACGCCCGAGCGCTTCGAGCGACGCCTGGTCTCGGCGCGATCTCCAGTTCCCGGGCTCGTCCTCGCTGGAGCCGATGTGTGTTCACCGGGCATCGTCGGCTCTCTCATGGGTGGAGTCTTTGCCGTCGGCGCGGCGCGCGGGATGCGTGCGGTCGGGCGGATCATGCGGGCCGCGGGACGACGCGGCTCGTGACGAGGTGACCGAGGTCACCTCAGGATGTGGCACCGTGGGGGGATGACGACGGCATTAATCACGGGGGCGACCGCTGGAATCGGTCGTGAGTTCGCCGAACAACTCGCGGCGCGAGGTCACGATCTGGTGATCGTGGCGCGCGATGAGTCGCGGCTCGCGGAAGTCCGTGACGAGATCACCGCGAGGTACCAGGTCGCGGTCGAGGTGCTCGCCGCCGATCTCTCCGATCGCACCGCGACCGAACGAGTGGCCCAGCGGGTCAGCGATCGCGAACGCCCCATCGACCTGCTCGTCAACAACGCCGGGTATGGCCTTCCCGGGTCCTTCCTCGAGACCGATATCGATGACGAAGAGGCGTTGCTGGATGTCCTCGTCCGGGCGGTCCTTGTCCTTAGCCACGCGGCGGCGCAGGCGATGGTGTCGCGCGGCCGGGGCCAGATCATCAACGTTGCCTCGGTCGCTGCGTACCTCGCGAGCGGGACCTACTCGGCGGCGAAGTCCTGGGTCGTCGTCTTCTCCGAGTCCCTCTCCGGGCAACTCGATGGGACCGGCGTGGGGGTAAGCGTGCTGGCGCCGGGCTTTGTGCGCACCGAGTTCCACGAGCGCGCCGCCATCGATGTCGGTGACCGCGAGGGCACCTTGTGGCTGGACCCCACGATGACCGTCCAGACCGCCCTCGACGATGCAGGTGCGGGCAAGGTGGTCTCGGTGCCGGGGCTGCAGTACCGAGCGATCGTCACCCTGCTGCGCCATCTGCCGCGACGTGTGATCCGGCACCCGGGCGTCGTCGGGCGCCAGCGGCCCCGATAAGGGCCAGCGCATCCCCCCTTCGGCCACCTAGTGGTGCGAGTACTGCTTGACCTCGCCGCGTTGGACGCGGTCGTAGTAGCCGAGGACCTCTCGCCGAACCACCGTCGCGAGGAGGTACAACCCGATGAGGTTCGGGATGCCCATGAGGAAGATCATCGAGTCGGAGAAGTTGATGACCGGCCCGAGGGCGGCCGCCGACCCGACGACGGTGAAGATCAAAAAGATGCCCTTGTAGATCGACTCCGCGAGCACCGAGTCGCCGAACATGTAGCCGAGGGCCTTCATCCCGTAGTACGACCAGCTGATCATCGTCGAGAAGGCGAAGAGGACCACCGCGACGGCGAGCACATAGGGGAACCACGGCATCACCGATTCGAACGCGCGGGAGGTGAGGCCGACCCCGCCGATTGACTCGGCGTCGGGGTCGTCCCAGGCGCCGGAGATGATGATCGCGAGCGCGGTCATCGTGCAGATCACCACGGTGTCGATGAAGGGCTCGAGCATCGCGACGAAGCCCTCGGTGGCCGGCTCATTGGTCTTGACCGCAGAGTGCGCGACCGAGGCCGAACCGAGCCCCGCTTCGTTGGAGAAGGCCGCGCGCTGGAAGCCGATGATCAGCACGCCGATGAGGCCACCGGCGACGCCATCGGGGCTGAAGGCGCCGCTCACGATCGAGCCGAAGGCCGACGGGATCGAGCCGAGGTTGGCGCCGAGCACGATGAGGCATGCGAGCACGTAGAGGATCGCCATGAAGGGGACGACCTTCTCGGTCACCCGGGCGATCGACTTGATGCCGCCGATGATGACCGCGCCGGCGAGGGCCGCGAAGATCAGTCCAACGATCCAGGGGGCGCCGGCGAAGATGCTGTCCTCGCCGCCGGTGACGCCGATGATCTGCGACGTCGCCTGGTTGGACTGGAACATGTTGCCGCCGCCGAGCGAACCGCCGACCATGCAGATCGCGAAGATGACCGCGAGCACCTTGCCGAAGCCGGCCATCCCGCGCTCGGCGAGCCCGTACTGCAGGTAGTACATCGGGCCGCCCGAGACGCTCCCGTCTTCGCGCACCCGCCGGTACTTCACGCCGAGGGTGCACTCCGCCATCTTCGTCGCCATGCCGAGCAGGCCGGCGAGGATCATCCAGAACGTCGCGCCCGGCCCGCCGAGGCTGATCGCGATCGCGACCCCGGCGATATTGCCGAGGCCGACAGTGCCAGAGACGGCGGTGGCAAGCGCCTGGAAGTGGGAGACCTCACCGGCGTCGTCGGGGTCGGAGTACTTGCCTCGGACAAGGTCGATCGCGAGTTTCGGACCGCGGAACTGCATGAAGCCGAACCACACGGTGAAGAAGCCGCCGGCGATCACGAGCCAGAGGACGATGAGGGGCACCTCGGTGCCGAAGAGTGGGACGGCGTAGAAGACCGTCGTCGTGATCCAGTCCGAGAGGGTGTTGAATCCCTCGACCAGGCGGTCCATTACGGCATCACCGTGACGGGGACGGGCGCGTGCTGGACGAGCCGACTGGCGACGCTGCCGAAGACCGCTTCCCGGAGCCCGGAGTCACCCGTGCGCCCCACGATGATGTGGACGGCACCGCGCTCCTTGGCGAGGTCGATCATCGCCTCGGACGGGCGCCCGTGGATGATGACGTCGTCGTGGGAGACGCCGGCCTGATCGAGGATCGCCGCCATCGGGGCGATGATCTGGTCCTGGGCGGCCTCGATCTCCTTGGTGCGCTGCCGGTGACGGTGCTCGTTTTCCGATGGAGTTTGGAAGGAGTACGGCGACCACGGGATGACGTGGACCAGCACCACCTTCCAGTCATTGCGCAGCGATCGGTCCGCAGCGAACTCCACTGCCCGGGTCGACACCTCGCTGTTATCGACTCCAACCACGATGGACTCCATGAGGCACTCCTTTGTGCTCAACTGCGCGTCGGGTGAGTGGTTCACGACGAGGGTGTGACAGAGGTCACCTTAGCCGGGTCGATGGTGATCTGTAGAGGGCTTCGTCAAGGGGTGTTTCGCGGCCAGCCGTACGATGGGGCGCGTGACCGACCGCGACCGCCTGCTCCAGATCGTCACCGACCGCGCCATCGTGCATGGCCGGGTCACGCTCTCCTCCGGGCGGGAGGCCGACTACTACGTCGACCTGCGCCGGATCACCCTCGACGGCGAGGCGGCGCCGCTCGTCGGTCGGGTGATGCGCGAACTCACCGCGGACCTGGACTACGAAGCGGTGGGTGGGCTGACCCTCGGCGCGGACCCGGTTGCGACCTCGATGCTCCATGCTGCGGCGGCCTCGGGAGAGCGGCTCGACGCCTTCGTCGTGCGCAAGGCCGGTAAGGCGCATGGCCTCCAGCAGCGGATCGAAGGCCCGTCCATCGCTGGGCGCCAGGTGCTGGTCGTGGAGGACACGACGACCACTGGGAACTCGCCCCTTGACGCGGTTGCGGCCGCCCGAGAAGCAGGCGCGGAGGTCGTGGCGGTCGCGACGATTGCCGATCGGGAGACCGGCGCGGGGGAGCGGATCGAGGCGGAAGCGGGGGTGCCGTACCTCTTCGTCTACTCGCTCGCCGACCTCGGACTCGCCGACTCGACCACCTGACGCGTTCCCCCTTCGCTCGCCTGCTCCTGGCTACAGTTGGGGCCACGACGACCTGCGAGGAGGGCCTCCCGTGAGTGCCGCCATCACGATGCTGTTTATCCTGCTCGGGCTCCTGATTGTGCTGATCGTGGGAGGGGTCTTCATCTACAACGGCCTGATCGGGCTGCGCAACAAGGTCCAAGAGGCGTGGCGCCAGATCGACGTCGAGTTAAAGCGTCGCCACGACCTCATCCCGAATCTGGTGGAGACGGTCAAGGGCTACGCCTCCCATGAGCGCGGGACGCTCGAAGAGGTCATGCGGGCGCGCGGCGCGGCGATGGCCGGAGGGCAGACCCCGGCGCAGCAGGCTCAAAGCGAAGGGATCCTCTCTCAGGCTCTCGGCCGGCTCTTCGCGGTCGTCGAGGCCTACCCGGACCTGAAGGCCAACCAGAATTTCCTCGCCCTGCAGACCGAGCTCACCTCGACCGAAGACCGGATCGCGAACGCCCGGCGCTACTACAACGCTCTGGTGCGCGAGCTCAACACCAAGGTCGAGACCGTCCCGAGCAACTTTGTGGCCGGGATGTTCGGCATCCACCGCGAGGAGTACTTCGAGACCGAAGGGGGCGAGCGCGAGGCGCCGCAGGTGGACTTTGGCTCGGCCGGCCCTCAGGGCGGATCGGGTGCTACCCCAGCTACCGCACCGGTCGAGGCTCCCGCACCCGGCACTGCTGCGATCCCGCCGCAGGGACCGCCGCCGGATCGCGAGTCCTCCCCGGGTACGGGCGCGGCTTCGCCCGGATCTCCACCGGTTTCTTAGGGCGAATCGACCTCATTTCGTCGAACGTCCAGCGGCCCGAGACGACACGTTGGTGTCATCTCGGGCCGTTCGCGTTGCGGCGGGACATTCGTAAGTTAGGGTCGCCTAAGTAAGGCAACCCTAAGGAAAGGCCCAGCCCGAATGTCCAGCCCCCTTCGTCGCCGCCGTGTGGTCGCGGCCAGCGTCGCCCTCATCGCGACTGCCTTTCTCGCCTCCTGTTCGACCGGCCCGGGCGCCACGGCGACCGACGCGCCTGCTGGGTCGGGCGTTGCGGCCGACGAAGGAGCCTTCCCGGTCACGGTTCAGCACGCCTTCGGTGAGGCGAGGATCGATGTCGAGCCCAAACGGGTGGTCACCGTCGGATGGACCGATCACGAGACGGTCGCCGCGCTCGGGGTCACCCCGGTGGCAGCCACCAAGATCACCTGGGGCGGCAACGCCGACGGATCGACTGACTGGTTCGACGCGAAGGTCAAGGAGCTCGGAGGCGCGGAGGTCGTCCGCCTTGATGAGACCGACGGAATCGCCGTCGATGAGATCGCTCAGCTCAACCCAGACCTGATCCTCGGCACCAACTCCGGGATGACCAAGGCCGAGTACGACAAGTTGTCCAAGATCGCGCCCACGGTGGCGTACCCCAAGGCACCCTGGACCACTCCCTGGCGGGAGTCGCTCTCCACCGTGGGTCAGGCCCTCGGGCGCACCTCCGCGGCCACGGAGGTGCTCGCCCAGACCGAGAAGGTCATCACGGAGGCCGCCGCGAGGAACCCCGAGATCAAGGGCAAGAGCGTGGCCTGGGGGTGGGTCACTCCGACCGACCTGTCGAGCATCGGCTTTTACGCGAGCGAGGACCTTCGTCCGCAGATGCTCCGCGAGTTCGGGATGACCGACGCCGGCATCGTGCGCACCAATAGCGACGGCAAGCAGTTCTCCTTCACCGTCTCGGCGGAGAAGGCCGCCACGATCGACGCCGACGTCCTGATCTTTTACGCCGATGACAAGGTGCGCGCGAAGACCTTGACCGAGGACCGTCTGCTGAGCAAGATCCCGGCGCTCACCAAGGGCCAGTACGTCGCCAGTGCCGACAATGCGATCGCGGTCACGATGTCCTCCCCGACGCCACTGTCGATCCCGGTCGCCGCTCGGGACTTCCTTCCGAAGGTGGCTCAGGCGGCCCAGGGCACGCCAGCGCGGTGACGACTACCGCCACTACCTCCCGCGGGGGCGCGGCGTCAGCTGCCTCGCCCGCGCGGGTCCCCCCGACCTCCCGTGTGAGCACTGGCAGCATCGTGGTCACCGGTGCGCTCCTGGCGGCGGCAGCCGCGACTGGGTCGCTCCTCGTGGGGGCTCAAGCCGTCTCACCGGCCGACGTGCTCTCGGCCACAGCAGCACTTGCGCGCGGTGAGGCCGGGGTGGGGGAGGTCGAGGCGGTCACCGCTGCCCGCCTCGGCCGCACCCTCTTCGCCATAGTGATCGGGGCGGCACTCGCCCTCGGCGGGTTGACGTTGCAGGGGCTGACCCGAAACCCGATCGCCGACCCCGGGATTCTCGGGCTGCAAGGTGGGGCGAGTCTGATCGTCGTCCTCGGGCTCCAGGCCGGTCTTGTCGGCGCGGCGACCGACTACTTATGGGCCGCACTGGTCGGCGTCCTCGCCGCTGGCCTCCTCGTGCATGCGATCACCCTCACAGCGCCGGTGAGCCGCCAGCCGGTCACCGCCGCGCTCGCCGGAGCGGCGGTGATGGCGATGAGCGCGAGCGTGATCGGCGCCATCATGGTGACCGACCGCGGCACCTTGGACACGTTCCGCTTCTGGCAGGTCGGATCGGTGGGTGGTCGCGATCCGCAGGCTCTCGCCACGCTTGCCCCCTTCCTCATCGTCGGGCTTGTGCTCGTCCTGACGAGTGCGCGCACCCTCGACGCGATCGCGCTGGGTGATGACCTAGCCCGGGCTCTCGGGCAGCGGGTGTTGCTGCATCGCGGCGCCGCCGCTGCGGGGGCTCTGTTGTTGATTGCCGTGGCGACGGCGCTCGCCGGACCGATCGGGTTCGTGGGGCTCACCGTCCCGCACCTCGTGCGTTTACTGATCGGGCCGGCCCACGGTCGCGCGATGATCGGGTGCCTCTTCGGCGGTCCGGTCCTCGTAATCCTCGCCGACACCCTCGGTCGAGTGATCGCCCCGCCGTCGGAGATCCAAGCGGGGATCGTGACAGCAATCATCGGCGCGCCGGTGCTGATCGTGATCGCGCGGAAGGCGCGGCGCCGATGACGACGGGCGAGACGCTCTCTCGAGTCCGGGCCGCCCGCGCGAGTACGAGGCGGCGCGCGCGGCGCGTGTCCCTCGGTCTGGTGATACTTCTCGCGCTCGCCTGGTCGGCGCGTGTGCTCCTCGGTGATTACACCGTGACGGTGCCGGACTTCGTGCGCATCCTCGGAGGTGAGCAGATCCCCGGGGCACGTTTCATCGTCATGGAATCCAAACTTCCTCGGGCGGTCCTCGGCATCGTCGTCGGCGCGGCACTGGGAGGCGCCGGGGCGCTCGTTCAAGACCTCCTGCGCAATCCACTCGCGAGCCCTGACGTCCTCGGGATGAGCATCGGCGCGAGCGCCGCGGCCGTCATCGCCGTGGTGCTCTTCCACGCCACCGGAATCTCGGTCACGGTCGCGGCCCTGGCTGGCGCTCTCGCCGTGGCCGGAGTCCTGGTCGCTCTCAGCCGCGGGCGGGACGGGACCTACACGATGATCATCGTGGGCGTCGGCCTCGCGGCCATGCTGACAGCTGTCATCCACTGGGTGCTGCTGCGAGCCGATCTCTATCGGGCACATGAGGCGATGCTCTGGCTCACGGGATCACTCACCGCTGCGACCTGGGCCGAGATCGGCCGCCTCTCCATCCTGATCGCGATCGTGCTTCCTCTTCTCGTCCTGGTCCACCGCGATCTCGCCCTCGTGGCTCTTGGCGATGACCTTGCGGTGAGCCTCGGGGTCCCCCTGCGGCAGGAACGAGCCCTCGCCCTCCTCGGGGTCGTGGTCCTCGTCGCGGCGTGCGCCGCGGTGTGCGGCCCGATCGCCTTCGTCGCCCTGCTGAGTGGTCCCGTCGCGCGCCGACTGCGCGGCGGCCGACCCAGCATCGTGGCGGCCGCTCTGGTGGGCGCATGTCTCGTCGTCGTCGCCGATTACCTCGCCGCCTACGCCATCCCCGGCACAAACCTGCCCGTGGGGGTCGTGACCGGTGCCGCCGGTGCCCCCTTCCTGCTGTGGTTGCTGGTCGCCCGCAACCGAATCGGTGAGGAGACCACCTGAAATGACCGCACTACTCCCGCGAGAGGTACCCGATCTCGCCCGTCCCTCCGCGCCCCCTGCCCTTCGTGCCCATGACCTCGGCCTTGGCTACGCGCATCGCACCATCATCGATGGGCTCGACCTCCAGCCGCCCCCCGGCGCGATCACCGCCATCGTGGGTGCCAATGGCTGTGGGAAATCCACTCTGCTGCGCGGCTTTGCCCGGCTGCTGCGCCCGAGCAGGGGTGAGGTGACGCTCGGGGCGGTCGACATCTCGCGGATACCGACCCGCGAGGTCGCGAGAACGATTGGTCTGCTGCCGCAGAGCCCAATCGCGCCCGAGGGGCTCACCGTCGCTGAACTCGTCGGGCACGGTCGCCACCCGCACCGATCGATCCTGCGGCGCCACCGCCCCGAGGACGATCAGATGGTGGCTGATGCGCTCGACGCGACGGGCACGTCCGAACTCGCGGCTCGGCCGGTGAGCGAGCTGTCCGGGGGTCAACGCCAACGGGTGTGGATCGCGATGGCGATCGCTCAGTGCACCGACATCTTGCTCCTCGATGAGCCCACGTCATTTCTGGACATCGCTCACCAGATGGATGTGCTCGACCTGGTCCGGGAGGTGAACCTCACCCGTGGAGTCACCGTCGTCATGGTGATCCATGATCTTGCGATGGCGGCTCGCTACGCCGACCACCTGGTCGCCCTGCGCGACGGCCAAATCGTCGCGGCCGGCCCCCCGGCCGAGGTCGTCACCGAAGAATTCGTCGCTGCGGTCTTCGGGGTGCGGGCTCGGGTGATCGCCGACCCCGATACCGGCAGCCCGGTCGTCCTCCCACGCCCACGCGAAAGCGCGTTGGCGCAGCACACCCCCCTTCCCGTCCATCGTGAGGAGACCCCATGAGCCAGGACACCCTGCGCGATCACCTGAGCCGGAGGCTGGCGCGGACTTATGCCCGTACCCAGATGGCTGCGCCGCCGGAGCGGTCCGCTCACTCTCAGTTTGAGATGACGGTCTCGGGGGTCACTGATCTGAACGCGCACCTTCGGCGGCTCACCTTTAGCGCGGCGGAGTTCGCCGACCTGAGCCTCGTGAGCTCGGACGAGTACTTCGGGCTGATCATGCCGCCGGCGAGGGGACCGCTCGTGATGCCCGACGGTGATCGCACCAATATCCGAGCGGCCATCGCCGACCTGGCGGACCCACCCACCCTGCGCTGGTACACGATCCGTGCCCACCGACCGGTGGAGCAGCAGATCGACGTCGATGTCGTCACCCACGCGCACCCAGGCCCGGGGTTGGCATGGGTGATGCGCGCAAAGGTCGGTGACCGTGCGGGTTTCCGAACTGGTGGCGGGTTGTATCGCGGCGGCTCGGTCGGGCAGCCACAGGTGCTGATCGGCGACGAGACCGCGGTGCCAGCGATCCTCGCCATCTTGGACGGGCCCGAGGTCCGGTCGGCGGGCCCCCTTCGGGTGCACCTGGAGGTACCCGACGTGACGTATCTCGACGGTGTCGAGATCCCGGCTGAGGTCACGATCCATCTCCGTGGGGACGAGCTGCCGGGGACTGCGTTGCTCGACGCTCTCGCCACCAGCGCGGACCTTGACGATCTGGGGTACGCCTGGGTCTGCGGTGAGTCCTCGCTGGCCACGGGTCTGCGCCGCCATCTCGTGCGTGAGCGCGGGCTGGACAAGCGGCAGGTCCTCTTCTCGGGTTATTGGAAACTCGGCCAGGCTCGGGGGTGAGCCCTCCCCCCGACGGGGGAGGTAACCGCCGATGATCAGCCCGCCGATTTCCCTCGGCGGGCTGATCCGTCTGATCGGGTGGCTGCCTAGCGTTGCTCACATGAACGGATCAGAGATGAGCAGCGGAGTCACGATTGCCGTGGACGGGCTCACCCGGCGCTTCGGCGAACTGACCGCGGTCGACGCGGTGAGCTTCACCGTCCCTGCGGGGCAGATGACCGGCTTCGTCGGCGGCAATGGTGCGGGCAAGACGACCACGATGCGGATGATCATGGGGGTGCTTGGGATCCACTCCGGCGACGTCCGCTGGAATGACCGGCCGATCACGACCGCGGACCGCCGCCGGATCGGCTATATGCCCGAAGAGCGCGGTCTCTACCCGAGTCAGCCCGTCCTCGACCAGTTGATCTACCTCGGGCAGTTGAAGGGGATGTCGGCGCGCTCGGCCAAGGCGGTCGCCACCGACTATCTGGAGCGTCTCGGTCTCGGCGAGCGGACCGGCGACAAGGTCGAAAAGCTCTCCCTCGGCAACCAGCAGCGGGTCCAGATCGTCGCGGCCCTGATCAGCGAGCCGGCGGCCCTCGTGCTCGATGAACCCTTCTCGGGACTCGACCCGAGCGCCGTCGACGCGATGGTTGACCTCCTGCGCGAGAAGACGGCGAAGGGGGTGCCCGTCCTCTTCTCCAGCCACCAACTCGACCTGGTCGAACGGCTCTGCGACCAGCTCGTGATCATGGCGAGCGGGCAGGTGCGGGCCCAGGGCAGTGTCGCGGGGCTGCGATCTGGCACCACGACCCGGCACCGCCTCGTCCTCGGTGGCGATGCGGGCTGGGTGCGGGAACTCCCCGGCGTGCACGCCGTCGATGTCGACGGACACCGGGCGCTGCTCGAACTGACCGACGCAAGCGATGACGCGCGCCGCGAGACGATCTCGCGGCTGCTGACCGAAGGGGGTCACCGCGGTGGGGTGGAGGAGTTCCACCAGGTCGTGCCCTCCCTCGCCGAGATCTACCGAGAGGTGACCGCGTGATGACGACCGCTACCCGAACCGAGACCCAGACGCCCCCTTCGAGCGTCACCGACTCGCCCCCGACCTCGTCCGTGCGCGCCATGTGGGCGGTTGTCGCCCGTCGCGAAGTGGCGGTCAAACTGCGCGATCGGGCGTTCATCATCGGCAGCCTCGCGATGCTCGCCGTCATCGTCGGTGCCCTCGCCCTCCAGGTGTGGATGGCCGAACGCGAGCAGACGTATACCGTCGTCGCGACGGGATCTGCCGAGCAGATGTCCACTGCGGTCGCCCAGGCGGCCCCTCAGCTCGACGACAAGATCACGATCGAGGTGAAGGGGGCTGGCGACGACGCAGCCGCCCGCGCCGAACTCGCCAATGGCACCGCTGATGCCTGGCTGCGCCAAGACGGGGACCGCGGCTGGGTCCTCACCGGCCAGGAGAGCGTCCCGAGCGGGCTCGAGACCGTGATGACGCAAGGCATCGCGGCGCAGGTCACCGCGGATAACGCCCAAGAAGCCGGCCTCACGCCCGAGCAACTGACCGCTGGCAGCGCCGTGCACACCGCTCTCGTGGTCGGCGATGCGGAGCAGCGGACCGTGGCCATGGTCATCTCGATCGTGCTCGCGATCCTCTTCTATTTCTCGGCCGTGATCTTCGGTCAGCAGCTCGCGAACAGCGTCGTCGAGGAAAAGCAGTCCCGGATCGTCGAGATCATCTCCACCTCGATCCCGGTGTCCCAGCTCCTCATCGGCAAGTTGGTCGGCAATATCGTCCTCGCGGTGGGGCAAATGGCGATCTATCTCGGGGTCGGGCTTGCCGGCCTCAGCCTCACGTCCTACTCGAGCATCCTCCCGAGCATCGCGGGCGGCATGGGTTGGTTCCTTGCCTTCTTCCTCGCTGGCTTCACCTTCATCGCGGCGATGTTCCTCGTCGCCGGAGCGCTCGCGAGCCGCACCGAGGACGTCCAGAGCACGGCGATGCCGGCGACGATGGTCGCGATGCTGATGTTCTTCGGAGCCCTGTTTATGACTGGGTCCATCCAGGCGATCGCGTCGTGGATTCCCCCCTTCTCGGCCATCATCATGCCGATGCGGGTCATTGAGGGGACGGCGTCGTGGTGGCAGGCCCTGATCGCTCTGGTGCTGCTCGTCGCCGCCACCGCGGCCACGCTCGTTGCGGCGAGCCGAATCTACCGCCGCGCGTTGCTGCAGACCTCCGGCAAGCTCAGCATGCGCGAGGCCTGGACCGCCGAGACGTGAGCACCAAGCGTGGAGCCCGGCCGGTGACGAGGCAGTTGCGCTGCAGCGCAACGCGAGCGGCACGTCGGTAGGGTCGCGACATGGCTCATCTCGTCGCCCTCGATATCGACGGCACCACGATCACGCACACCGGTGAACTGCGCGAACCCGTCCGCCTTGCGATCCGCGATGTCGTGGATGCCGGGCACCACGTGGTGATCGCGACCGGGCGCTCGATCGTCGCGACCACACCGATCCTGCACGCGCTCGAGCTGACCCACGGGTGGGCGGTCTGCTCCAACGGGGCGGTGACGCTCGCGCTCGACCCGGCGACCGAAGGCGGGTACCAGATCCACGATGCGGTGACCTTCGACCCCCGGCCGGCTCTGGAACTCATCCGTACGGGCCTGCCGGAAGCCATCGTCGCGGTGGAGGAGCTGGGTGTCGGTTTCCGCGTCAACCGTCCGTATCCCGACGGTGAGCTCATGGGTGAGCAGATCCCGACCGGATGGGAGGAACTGATGGCCCGCCCGACCACGCGTGTGACCGTGCGTGACCCGGACGCGTCCAGTGAGGATTTCATCCAACGCGTCGAGCAACTCGGGCTGCATGGCGTGAACTACAACGTCGGGTACACCGCGTGGCTCGATATCGCGCCCGAAGGGGTGTCGAAGGGGTCCGCGCTGGAGTTGATCCGCCGCGCGCTGCATGTCGAGCCTGATCACACGCTCGCGGTGGGCGATCAGCGCAACGACCTGGAGATGCTGCATTGGGCGGCGCGCGGCGTCGCCATGGGTAACGCGCCCGAGTCCGTCAAGGAGGTCGCGAACGAGGTCACGGGCACCGTCGACGAGGACGGGCTCGTCCCCGTGCTGCGCTCGCTGCCGGGGATGCGGGAACGCTCCCGGGATCTGTTCGGCTGATCTCGCCTCAGTCGGGGTAACGGGCATCGGACGCGGTTGTTACCGCGCCCGATGCCCGTTCCCGCGTCATCAGCGGGTCCGAGGAGCGCTCGCTCATCCGCGCGCCCCCCAACCACCACGCGATCGCCGCCGCGCTCGCCGCTCCGATCAGCACCCCCGCGATGACATCGCTCGGGTAGTGCACGCCGAGCACGACCCGGTTCAAGACGGTGATCACGACGATGGCGAGGCCCAGCAGCGCAAGGGCGAGGCGCGCCGTCGCTCCCTTCACCACGGCGAAGAGGAGCACCCCGATCAGCGCGATCGCCAGGGTCGCATTGAGGGCGTGACCGGACGGGAAGGAGAGGTACTGGACGTCGATCAGTTGTGGGCCGGGGCGCGGTCGATCGACGATCACCTTGGTGACCGATCCAAGCCCCCAGGTGATCCAGGCGAGCGGCAGGATCGCGAGGGCACGGCGCCCGACCGCCCCCGCGAGGACCAGACCAATCGCGACGAGGGCAAGCAGGCTCTGCATCACCCACGGATAGGTCGCCTGGCTCCACATGTCGGCGCCGTCGACGAAACCGGGGTGGCTGACGGCCCAGCGGGTCGCATCGTCGACGAGCGCGGTGTCGAAGGGCGGAGGGGCTTCCCCCTTCACGGTGAGGACTCCGAGGCCAGCGGCGAGAGCAGCGATGGCGATCAGGGCACCGAGAGCGAGGAGCCAGCGGCCAAGGTCCTGGCGGCGAGTTGGGGGCATGGGTCCAGTTTCGCTGGTCCGTGCGGCATGCTGGTCCACGCCATGCCTGACGTGATCATCACTTCCCCGTCGAACGCTCGCCTGAAGGACCTCCTCGCCCTGCGTCGCCGCCGAGTCCGCGAGGAATTGGCCGAGACGCTGCTCGAAGGGCTCGAGGAGACCGAACTCGCCCTCGACGCCGGCGTCGCCCCGCGGGCGATCTATCACTGCCCGGAACTCATGCTCGACCCGGATGTGGGCGCGGCGCTCGTCGAGCGGGCTCGTGCGGCGGGAGCCGAGGTCGTCGAGCTCGGCCGCACCGCCTTCGAAAAGGTCGCTTACCGCGAGGGTCCCGACGGCATCCTCGCCAGGGTCCCGTCGCCAGGGCTCGCTCTCGACGACGTGGAGTTGCCCCCTGACGCCTTGGTCCTCTACTGCGAAGGGGTGGAAAAGCCCGGCAATCTCGGGGCGATGCTGCGCACGGCCGACGCCGCCGGCGTCGCGCTCGTCATCTCGGCCGACCCGGTGACGGACTGGGGCAACCCTAATGTCATCCGCGGTTCGAAGGGGACGGTCTTTTCGGTCCCGGTCGCCGCGGCGCCCAGTACCGAGGCGCTCGACTGGCTGCGCCGCCATGGTGTCGCGGTCGTGGCGACGACCCCGGATACCGATGTGCTCCACACCGAGGCCGACCTCACCGGGTCGATCGCGATCGGGGTCGGGTCGGAAAAGTACGGGCTGATCGAGGACACCCTGGCCCGAGCCGACCGCCGCGTGCGGATCCCGATGGTCGGCAAGGCCAACTCCCTCAACGTCGCCACGTCGGCCGCCATCGTCGTCTACGAGGCGGTCCGGCAGCGGGATCTCGCCCGCGAAGCCCGCTGATCTCTCGTCGCGCGTCGCATCGAAGGGGGGCCGATTCGGTAACCGGAGCGCGGCGCTTTACCATCAACCTATGCGCGTAGACCACGTCTCGTATGCAGCAGAGCACAGCGGCCTGCAGGCCACAGCCGCCCGGCTGGGAGAGTCGATCGGGGTGACCCCGATTGACGGGGGGATCCACCCCCGTTTCGGCACGCGCAACATGATCTTGCCGCTCGCGCACGAGCGATACATCGAGGTTGTCGAGGTGCTGGACCACCCGTCCGCAGACAAGGCCCCCTTCGGCCAGGTCGTGCGCGCTCGGTCCGAATCCGGCGGCGGCTGGGTGGGCTGGGTCGTGCGCGTCGAGGACCTCGAGCCGGTCGAAAAGCGCCTGTCCCGCAACGCCGTTGCCGGTAACCGCCGGATGCCCGATGGCCGCGAGTTCAAGTGGCAGCAGATCGGGATCAAGGGCACCATGGCCGACCCGCAGCTGCCCTTCTTCGTCAAGTGGGACGCCGACTCGCCGCACCCGTCGGCCGATGCCACCTCCGAGTCCGAGGTGACGATCGAGTCGATGATGCTCGCGGGGGACCCCGAGCGGGTCCACGAGTGGCTGGGCCTGCCGGCGTCGAAGACCTCCACGGTCATCGACTTCGAGTTCGTCGGCCCGCACGGCACCCCGGGTCTGATCTCGGTCACCCTCAACACCCCGAACGGCCGCGTCACCATCTAAGCCGGCTGCACCCTCCCCCTTCTTCTCACAAATGCCCGGGCATTCTTCACGAAAAATGCCCGGGCATTTGCGACGACGAAGGGGGGCTAGGCGTCAGGGAGAGCCCGGCGCAGCCGTAGGGAGTTCGTCACCACGAGGACGCTGGAGAGTGCCATCGCGGCGCCAGCAATCATCGGGTTGAGCATCCCGGCCATCGCGAGCGGGATCGCCGCCGTGTTGTAGCCGAAGGCCCAGCCGAGGTTCTGCTTGATGATCCGCAGCGTGGCCCGGGAGAGCTCGATCGACTGCGGGACAGCGGCGAGATCGGAGCGCGCGAGGACGATGTCCGCCGACTCGGCCGCCACATCGGTCCCGGTCCCCATCGCGAGACCGAGGTCGGCCTGGACGAGAGCGGCGGCGTCGTTGATCCCGTCACCGACCATCGCGACGACCTTGCCGTCCGATTGGAGGCGGGAGATCACCGCGTGCTTGTCCTGCGGCATGACCTCGGCGATGACGTGCTCGGCGTCGATGCCGACCTCGCCGGCCACGGCGGTCGCGTTTGCAGCGGTATCGCCGCTCAGCAGCCACACATCGAGACCCTCGGCGCGCAGGTCAGCGATGGCCCGCGCGGACCCGTCACGGACATCGTCGGCGACGGTGATCACCGCCCGAGCCTGGTCGCCCCAGCCGACATAAACGCTCGTCCCGGCTTGTCCCGCAGCGGCGGCGGTGAGTTCGGCCGGGACCGCGGAAAAGAGGTTGGCGCGACCGACGGTCACCTCGGTGGCCGTATCGCCGGTACCGACGGTCGCGATCGCGCCCGCCCCCGGCAGGGCGCGGAAGCCGGTCGAAGGGGGCAGCGCCACCCCCTTCGCTTCGGCCACGATGGCCCGTGCGATGGGATGCTCGCTCCCGGACTCCACCGCGGCGGCGGCGCGCAGGGCGGCCTCATCTTGGAGCGGTCCGGCGGTCGTCAGGTCGGTCACGCGGGCGAGCCCGGTCGTGATGGTCCCGGTCTTGTCCAGGACGACCGTGTCGATCCGGCGGGTGTCCTCGAGGACCTGGGCGCCCTTGATCAGGATGCCGCGCTGGGCGCCGCGCCCGGTGCCGACGAGCAGCGCCGTCGGGGTCGCGAGACCGAGGGCGCAGGGGCAGGCGATGATGAGGACCGTGACGGCGACACCGATCGCGGTCGTCGCGCTACCGCTGCCGATCCACCAGCCGATGAAGGTCAATAGGGCGAGGACGAGGACGACGGGGACGAAGACCGCCGAGATCCGGTCGGCGAGGCGCTGCACCCCGGCCTTCCCGGTCTGAGCCTGCTCGACGAGCCGGGTGATCGCAGCGAGCGTCGTATCGGCACCGACCGCAGTGGCCTCGATGACCAAGCGACCATGGGTGTTGACCGTCCCGGCTGTCACATCGCTCCCGGGCCCGACGTCGACCGGGATCGACTCACCGGTCACCAGCGAGGTGTCGAGGGCGGACTGCCCATCGAGCACCACGCCGTCGGTCGCGACCTTTTCGCCGGGGCGCACGACGAAGTGGGCGCCCACGGTGAGGTCATCGATCGGGAGGCGACGTTCGCCCCCTTCGGTGAGGACGGTGACCTCCTTGGCGCCGAGGTTCATCAGCGAAGTGAGGGCCGATCGGCCCTGGTCCTTGGCGCGGGCCTCGAGCCAGCGGCCAAGGAGGAGGAAGGCGGTGACGACCGCAGCGGTTTCGAAGTAGTAGTGGGCGTGCATGCGGTCGCCGTGCTCGCCGCCGGTGATGAGGGCGGCGACTGACCAGAGGTAGGCAGCGGTGACGCCGATGCTGACGAGGGTGTCCATGGTGGACGCACCGTGGCGCGCGTTGATCGCGGCCGCACGGTGGAAGGGCCAGGCCGCCCACAGCCAGACCGGGGTCGTGAGGGCGAACTGCAACCACGGGTTCGCGGGGAAGCGCCACGGGCCCATCGCGAGAACCATCACGATCGCGGCCAAGACCCCGGCGACGAGCGCTCGCCGCGCGAGATCGGCCCGGCGCAGTTCGGTGTGCGCGGGTGGAGCAAGCCGCTCGTCGGGCTCGATCACGGTGGCGCCGTAGCCGGTGCGCTCCACCGCGGCGACGATCTCACCCTTGGTCATCGATCGGGGGTAGGTGATGTGCGCCTTCTCGGTGGCGAGGTTGACCGTCGCGGTGACGCCGTCGAGCTTGCCGACCTTCTTTTCGATCCGGGCCGCGCACGAGGCGCAGGTCATGCCGGTGATCGCGAGGTCGACCGATTGCTCGTCGAGTTGCTCCGGGGCGGTAGGGGTGGCCGTCATGAGAAGGACACCGTGTAACCCGCTTCATCGACGGCTTCGGTGATCGCGTCCTCGGTGAGCGGGGCATCGCTGGTGACCGTCACGGGGGAGGCGCCGCCGGTCACCAAGTCGACCTTGACGTCGGTCGCTCCGATCTCGGTCAGTTCTTCGGTGAGGTGGGCGACGCAGTTGCCGCAGGTCATGCCGGTGACGGTGAAGGTGCTGGTGGTCATGGTCGTGCCTTTCGGTCGTAACGGGATGGCGAAGGGGCGAAGCGGTGGTCAGGTGCGCACGAGCCGGGCGATCGCGTCGGCGGCCTCGCGGACCTTCGCCTGCGCGGCCTCGTCAGATTCGCGCGCGGCGTCGACGACGCAGTGACCGACGTGGTCCTCCAGGAGGCCGAGGCTGACGGCTTGGAGGGCCTTGGTCACGGCACTGACCTGGGTGAGAATGTCGATGCAGTACTTGTCCTCTTCGACCATGCGCTCGATCCCGCGGACCTGGCCCTCGATGCGGCGCAGGCGTTTGAGATAGGCGTCCTTGGAGCCGGTGTATCCAGCCATCTCGGGTCCTCCTTGATGGGTCCTCAGGCCACCAACTCTATACCCCTATGGGGTATTCCGGCCAGCCGGTCAATCCGGCGAAGGGGGGTGACGGACCGGGCTCTCCTCGCTAGGTTGTGGTGCCAATACCGATGTGGGGAGGCGTAGATGGCGGCCATGGGCGGCAACCGCGACGTGGCCGCTCAGTTGGGAGAGCCGCCGAACCAGCGCACGCTGTGGGCTAAGCGCGCTCTCGGCCTCGTCCTCGGTGTGCTCGCATGGTGGGTCCTTGCGGGCACCGATCTCTCCGGCGACGCGCGGGTCGTTGCGGGGATCGCGGTCCTCATGGCGACGTGGTGGATGACCGAGGCGGTCCCCCTTCCCGTCACCTCGATGTTGCCGCTGATCCTGATCCCGGCGCTCACCTCGATCTCGCTCGGAGAGTCCAGCGCCCCGTACGCGCAGCCGATCGTCTTCCTCTTCCTCGGTGGCTTCCTCATCGCCGTCGCCATGCAGAAGTGGAACCTGCACCGGCGCTTCGCCCTGCACACTCTGCGACGCGTTGGGACCTCGCCGCGGCGGATCATCCTCGGGATGATGGTCGCGACGGCCTTCTTGTCGATGTGGGTCAACAATGTCGCGACGACCCTCATGATGCTCCCGATCGCGATCAGCGTCCTTGGCCTCGTCGCCGAGCGAGCCCTCACCGAGAAGGAGGGGGTCGATGAAGAGCACGTGCGCGAGGCGATGGAGCAGATCGAAGAGGGTGGCTCGATCAGCGATGTCCTCGACGATCGCAATGTGCGCCTCTTCGGCGTTGCCCTCTTCCTAGCCGTCGGATGGTCAGCCTCGATCGGAGGCCTCGGAACCCTCTTCGGCAGCGTCCCCAATGCCTTCATCGCCGCCTACTTAAGTAGCGAGTTTGACCGGAGCATCGGCTTCTTCCAGTGGATGCTGCTCGGTTTCCCGCTCGTCATCGCCTTCATCGCGATCGCGTGGTTCCTCATCACCCGGCTGCTCTTCCGCTTCCGGCTCGACACCGTGCCCGGTGGTGACGAGATGGTGCGCAAGGAGATCGACGAGCTCGGGTCGATGGGACGCGGTGAGCGGATGGTCCTCGTGGTCTTCGCGAGCGCAGCCTTCCTCTGGGTCGTGCCGAGCCTGCTGATGAACATCTCGGCGGTCGAAGAGGCAGCGCCGTGGCTCGGCGAGCTGCAAGACCCAGCCATTGCGATGACCGCTGCCGTGTCCCTCTTCCTTCTGCCGGGGGACAAGGGGCACCCGGTCCTCGAGTGGGAAGACGCCGAGAAGGGGCTCCCCTGGGGCGTGCTCCTCCTCTTCGGTGGCGGCCTCAGCCTCGCCGCGGCGATCGCCTCGACCGGTCTCGACGAGTGGTTCGGTCAGAACCTCGAGGCGCTCGGGACCCTGCCGGTCCTCGTGCTCGTCGCTGGCATCGCCTTCATCATCTTGATGCTGACCGAGGTCACGAGTAACACCGCGACAACCGCGGCCTTCATCCCGATCCTCGCGGGCGTCGCGGTGGCCATCGATGTCGATCCGATGCTGTTGATGGTCCCTGCCGCCCTCGCTGCGACCTGCGCCTTCATGTTGCCGGTCGGGACACCACCGAACGCCATCGTCTTTTCGACCGGCGCGGTGAAGATCGGGGAGATGGCCCGCGGCGGGTTGGTCCTGAACATCACCGGGGTCATCCAGATTACGATCGCGACCCTGCTGATCGGCCCCTGGGCGCTCGGGATCGCTCTCGGCTAGCCCCGGACGGATCAGGCGAGCGGTGGGAGTCCGGCCTTCGACGGGTGATCGATCGCCCACCGCATCGTCGAGGTGACGGCGCGCCCCGCGAACCGGCCCCAGGTGGGGGCGCTGCGCCACCGCGGATGCCGATCGAGCCCGACCATCTCGCGTGCCCAGGGTGGGGTGATCGCGATCGCCGCACCAGCGAGCGCGCGATAGGCAGGAAGCGCTGCCGCGGGCAGGTCGGGCTCGTCAAGGACGAAGGCGATGGTCGAGCGAGCGGCGGTCGTCGACTCCAGCTCGGGGCGGTACCGAGCGAGCACTCCGTCGAGGGCCGCCGCCGATGTCGGTGCGCCGATCACCCCGAGGCGCTCGCTGATGGCCCCCATCTGCGTGACGTACGCGTCCTCTTCGGGCCGCGTCAGCCGCGTCGCGCCGTACGCGCGGTACGCCTGCAAGAAGCTGTGGCATTCGGCGGCGTGGACCCAGCCGAGGAGATGGGGATCGCTTGCGGCGTAAGGGCGTCCGGCGGGGTCGGTGCCGACCACTTGGGTGTGCACGGTACGGATCGCTTCGAGCATCGCCTCCGCGTCGTCGATCCGGCCATAGGTGGTCGTGGCGATGAAGAGGCTGGTGCGCTGCAACCGACCCCACGGGTCGCCGCGGTAGCCCGAGTGCTGGTCGACCCCGGCCATGGCGAGCGGATGGAGGGATTGCATGATGAGCGCGCGCAACCCGCCGACGAACATCGCCGGGTCCTGGTGCACCCTCCAGATCGGGTCGTCCGGTGTGTGCCACCGTGGCCCGGGCGCTCGCCAGATGCGCTGCTCCAGGGCGTCGCGGTTGGCCCCGCCGATCCGCGAGCGGACCGCATCTTGGATCGCTCGTCGAACGGGTCGAAGGGGGTCCATGGCGCCTACTGGATGAAGCGGAAGAGGGGACTTGTCGGCTCGATGCGTTCGATCCGAAGGGGGGAGGAGTCCATCCGCGAGAGCAGCGGACCGAGGTCGGCGGCCGAACCGAGCTCGATGCCGACGAGCGCGGGCCCGGTCTCGCGGTTGGACCGCTTGACGTATTCAAAGAGCGCGATGTCGTCGTCGGGTCCAAGAACGGTGTCGAGGAAGGTCCGCAGGGCGCCCGGCTCCTGTCGGAACTCGACGAGGAAGTAGTGCTTGCGGCCTTCATGAATGAGAGCTCGCTCGTGGATCTCGGCATAGCGGGAGACGTCGTTATTGCCACCGCTCACGATCGCGACGACCGTCGCGTCCGCAGGGAGGGCCCCGAGATCGATCTGGGCCAACGCGGCCGGGGCCAGGGAGCCGGCCGGCTCGGCGATGATCCCGTCCACCTGGTACAGCGAGAGCATCTCGACGCAGACCGCCCCTTCGGCCACCCCGAGGACCTCAGGGTCGTGCGGAGCCGCCGCGGCGAAGGTGAGGTCGCCGACGCGGCGGACGGCCGCACCATCGACGAAGCTATCCATCTCGTCGAGCACCACCGGTCCCCCAGCCCGCAGGGCGGCGTGCATCGAGCGAGCGCCCTCGGGCTCGACTCCGACAATTCGGGTCGTCGGATGGTTCTCGGAAAACCAGGCGAGGACGCCACCGAGCAGTCCGCCCCCGCCGACAGGGACCACCACCACATCGGGCGCGTATCCGAGCTGACGGACGATCTCGGCGGCGACGGTGCCCTGTCCGGCCATCGTCGCGGCCGCGTCGAAGGCGGGGACCACGGTCGCGCCGCTGCGGGCCGCATCGGCGAGCGCCGCGCCCGCGGCATCGTCATAGACATCTCCCTGGACGACGACCTCGACCGCATCCCCGCCGATCGCTGCCACCCGATCGCGCTTCTGCTTCGGGGTCGTCCGCGGGAGGTAGATCCGGGCCGTGACGCCGAGTCGTTGACAGGCGAAGGCGACGCCCTGCGCATGGTTCCCGGCGGAGGCGGCGACGACCCCCTTCGCTCGCTGCTCCTCGGTCAGGCCGGCGATGAAGGCATAGGCGCCGCGGACCTTGTACGAGCGCACCGGCTGGAGGTCCTCGCGCTTGAGCAGGATCTCGCGGCCGTGCGCGCTGGTGAGGCGCTCACTGCGCTGCAGCGGAGTCGGTGCGAGGACGGTGCTCAGGAGGGCGTCGGCAGCGTCGACCTCGGTGGCGGTCAGGACGGTCACGATGCCCCACGCTAGTCGTCGAGCCGGTGAGGTGATGCATCGCCGCCGTCGCGTGAGCCCTAGAGGATGCCGTTCGCGACCAACTCGTCCTCGGTCATCATCCGCGACCGGATCAGGAAGCGCACCCCTTCGGGGGCCTCGACCGAGAAGCCGGACCCGCGGCCGGGCACCACATCCACGGTGAGGTGGGTGTGCTTCCAGTACTCGTATTGCGAGGCGCTCATCCAAAACTCGACCGGCGTCGCCGACCCGGCCTCGAGTGTCCCGAGCAGGACATCGACATCGCCGGTGATGAACTCGCCTGCGGGATAACACATCGGGGCCGAGCCGTCGCAGCAGCCACCGGACTGGTGGAACATCAGCGGCCCATGGCGCTTTTCCAACTTCTCGATCAAGGCGATCGCCTCATCGCTGAGATCCACTTTTGAGGTCATCGTCGGCCTTCCCTTTCGTTCGGGCCCGCACTGGGCCCAGTGCTCACGTGATGAGGGGCGCGAAGGGGGAGGCCGCGACCTCCCCCTTCGCCGCTCATCACCGCCCGTTCGGCTTAGAAGAAGCCGAGCTTGTCGGGCGAATACGAGACGAGCAGGTTCTTCGTCTCCTGGTAGAGGTCGAGCATCATCCGGTGGTTTTCGCGGCCGATGCCGGACTGCTTGTAGCCACCGAAGGCGGCGTGCGCCGGGTAGAGGTGGTAGCAGTTCGTCCAGACCCGCCCGGCCTTAATCCCGCGGCCCATCTGGTAGGCGATATTGCCCGAGCGAGACCAGACGCCGGCGCCGAGGCCGTAGAGGGTGTTGTTGGCCTGGGCGAGCGCGTCGTCCTGGTCGGTGAAGGAGGTGAGGGCAAGGACCGGACCGAAGATCTCCTCCTGGAAGATCCGCATCTCGTTCTTGCCCTCAAAGACCGTCGGCTGGACGTAGTAGCCACCCGCGAGGTCACCGTCGAGTTCGAGCCGGTCGCCACCGGTCAAAACCTTCGCGCCCTCTTCCTTGCCGATCTCGAGGTAACTCATGATCTTTTCGAACTGGTCGTTGCTCGCCTGGGCGCCCATCATCGTCTCGGTGTCGAGCGGGTTGCCCTGCTTGATCGCCTTCACCCGCTCGATCGCGTCGGGGACGAAGGAGTCGTAGATCGTGCCCTGGACGAGCGCGCGCGACGGGCAGGTGCAGACCTCGCCCTGGTTGAGCGCGAACATCGTGAAGCCCTCGAGCGCCTTGTCGTAGAAGGCGTCGTTTTCGTGGGCGACGTCGTCGAAGAAGATGTTGGGGCTCTTGCCACCGAGCTCGAGGGTCACCGGGATGATGTTCTGGCTGGCGTACTGCATGATCAGTCGGCCGGTCGTCGTCTCGCCGGTGAAGGCGATCTTGCCGATCCGCGGGCTCGAGGCGAGCGGCTTGCCGGCCTCCGCGCCGAAGCCGTTGACGACGTTGAGCACCCCGGCCGGCAGTGCGTCGCCGATCAACTCGATGAGCTTCAGGATCGACCACGGGGTCTGCTCGGCGGGCTTGAGCAGCACGGCGTTACCGGCGGCGAGCGCGGGCGCGAGCTTCCACACCGCCATCAGGATCGGGAAGTTCCACGGGATGATCTGCCCGACGACGCCGAGCGGCTCTTGGAAGTGGTAGGCCACGGTCGTCTCGTCGATCTGGCTGATCCCCCCTTCCTGCGCGCGAATGCATCCGGCGAAGTAGCGGAAGTGGTCGATCGCCAGCGGCATGTCGGCGGCGAGGGTCTCGCGCACGGCCTTGCCGTTGTCCCACGTCTCGATGACGGCGAGGTCTTCGAGATTGGCCTGCATGATGTCGGCGATGGTGTTGAGGACCTGGGCCCGCTCGGCGACCGAGGTGCGGCCCCAAGCGTCGGCCGCGGCGTGCGCTGCGTCGAGGGCGGCCTCGATGTCATCGGCGTCACCGCGCGCGATGTGCGTAAAGACCTGGCCGGTCACGGGCGTGATGTTCTCGAAGTAATCGCCCGACTTCGGGGGGACCCACTTGCCGCCGATGTAGTGGTCGTAGCGCTCCTTGACCTCGATCGCGGAGTCTGCTGAACCAGGTGCGGGGAAGACGGGCATTGTGCCTCCAAGCGTGATCGCGCGGCGCTCCGTTGCGTCCGCGGCGGTCAATCCAGGTTAGCCCGGTCTGTGATGGCGGCCACACCTTTTGAGCCTTCGTGCAGTTCCTTCACAGGGTGCGTTGCGGCTTCGCGATTTCCGCGGTCGAAGGGGGAGCCGCTAGCCTGGATGCTTCAAGCACAGGGTTTTCGCGCTTCTGTTGGGTGGGTTGGAAGTGCACGTCCCTTCGTGCACCCCAAGGAGTCCGATGGCCAACGGCCAGTTCCTGTCCCTTTTCGCGCTGACCGGCCGCACCTTCGTTGTCGTCGCGCTGCTCGCCCGTCTCCCGCTCGCCATGAGCCAGCTGGGCACCCTTCTGCTTGTCGCATCGGTCACTGGTTCCTACGGCGCCGGTGGCGCTTCGGCGGGGGCGCTCGCCATCGCCAATGCGCTCGGAGCGCCGGTCGCTGGGGCGCTCACCGATCGCTACGGGCAGCGCTGGATCCTCCTGATCCAGTCGCTGGTCGGCGGCGCTGGCCTCGTGGCACTTGTTGCCCTGTCACACACCGACGTCTCGTGGACCGTGCTCGCTGTGACCGCTGCCGTCTCGGGCCTCTTCCTGCCGCAGATCGGCACGATGGCCCGCGTGCGTTGGCGCGGGCTCGGCGAACGCCGCGAGGCCGACCGTGACGCCGTGATCAATACCGCCTTCTCGTATGAGGGCGCTGCCGATGAGGCGTCCTTCGTGCTCGGCCCGGCCCTCGTCGGGCTGCTCGCCGCGGCCATCGACCCGCGCGGGGCGCTGCTGCTCGCCGCGGGGATGATCTGGGTCTTCGGGGTCTGGTTCGCCGTGCACCGCACGGTCGCGCTGGCGCTCCCGTCCGGTGAGCAGATCGCCGTCGCAGGCGGGAAGTTGCTCAACGCCCCCTTCATCCTGCTGCTCGCGATGTTGCTCGTCGTGGGGCTCGTCTTCGGTTCGGTCCAGACCGGATCAGCGGTCCTCGCAACCGACGCCGGTCAGCCGGGCCTCACCGGTCTGCTCCACGCCCTGCTCGGTGTCGGCAGTGTCACCGCGGGTCTGCTGCTCCCGCGTCTGCCAGCCAAGTACCGACTCGAGGATCGCCTCGTCGTCTTCGCTGGCGGCCTCTTCGTCCTGGCGCTGCCGCTCCTCTTCGTCGGCTCCATCACGATGCTGATCCCCGGGCTGCTCGTGCTCGGTGTCTGCATCGCGCCCTACATGATCACGATCTTTACCCTCGCCGAGCGGGTCGTACCCGCGCATCGGCTGGGCGCCGCGATGACCGCACTCGCGGCGATCACCGGGCTCGGGTACGCGCTCGGCTCCTCGATCGCCGGTCGTCTCGCCGACTGGGGCGGGCACACCCCGGCCTATGCAGTGACGGCCGCGGCAGGCCTGCTGGCTCTGCTGCTGACCACCCTCGGGCGCAGCGCCCTTCGCCGCGCACAAGCGACCGCCCGCGACAGCGCCGACATCGTCGACCCGAACGCCGCCCTCCTCCCCGCCTAACCCTTCCCCCTTCCTGACTTTGCTTAAGCACGTCCTTGATGCTCACCCTCCAGGCTGAGCATCAAGGCGCTGCTTAAGCAAAGTCGGGGAGAAGGGAAGCGCGGGCAGGGGCGAAGGGGGTCAGCCGAGGGCCGCTGAGACGACCTCCTTGGCCTCGGCTTGGACCTCGGCGAGATGCTCGGCGCCCTTGAAGGACTCCGCATAGATCTTGTAGACGTCCTCGGTGCCCGAAGGGCGAGCGGCGAACCACGCCGACTCGGTCGTGACCTTCAGCCCGCCGATGGCGGCATCGTTACCGGGCGCCTTCGTCATCGCCGCGGTGATCGGCTCACCGGCGAGGTGCGAGGCCGTGACATCGGACGGCGAGAGCGAGGCGAGCCGAGCCTTTTGCTCTCGGGTCGCCGGGGCATCGATCCGGGCATACGCGGGCGCGCCGTGCTTGTCGGTGAGGTCGGCGTACAACTGGCTCGGGGTGCGTCCGGTCGCCGCGAGGATCTCCGAGGCGAGCAGGGCGAGGATGATCCCGTCCTTGTCGGTGGTCCAGGTCGTGCCGTCCATCCGCAGGAAGGATGCGCCAGCTGACTCCTCGCCGCCGAACCCGACCGTGCCGTCGAGCAGTCCGGGCACAAACCACTTGAATCCGACCGGCACCTCCCAAAGCTCCTTGCCGAGGTCTGCTGCGACGCGATCGATCATCGACGAGGACACGAGGGTCTTGCCGACGCGGCCGCTGCTCCATCCCGGGCGCGCGCCGCCATAGAGGTACTGGATCGCGACGGCGAGGTAGTGGTTCGGGTTCATCAGGCCCGCGTCGGGGGTGACGATGCCGTGCCGATCCGAGTCGGCGTCGTTGCCCGTCGCGATGTCGTACCGGTCGCGCGCCGCGATCAGCGAGGCCATCGCGGACGGCGACGAGCAATCCATCCGGATCTTGCCGTCCCAGTCCAGCGTCATGAAGCGCCACGTCGCGTCCACGAGCGGGTTCACGACCGTGAGGTCGATGCCGTGGCGCTCGGCGATCGCCCCCCAATACTCGACGGCTGCCCCACCGAGCGGGTCGGCGCCGATCCGCACACCAGCGTCCCGGATTCGTTGCAGGTCAACGACATTGGGTAGATCGTCGACGTAGGTCCCCATGAAGTCGTAACTCCCGGCGTGGGCACGAGCCGTGGTGAAGGGGGTACGCGCGACCCCCTTCAAGCCGGCGCGCAGGTAGGCGTTCGCAGCGTCGGCGATCACCTTCGTCGCGTCCGTGTCGGCCGGGCCGCCGTGCGGCGGGTTGTACTTGAAGCCGCCGTCGGTCGGCGGGTTGTGCGACGGGGTGACGACGATGCCGTCGGCGAGGCCCGGGCCGCCCTCGGACTTGCCGCGGTTCGCGGTGAGGATCGCGTGCGAGACGGCCGGAGTCGGGGTCCACCCGTCGTGGTCGTCGACGAGCACGGTGACGTCGTTGGCGGCGAGGACCTCAAGGGCGCTCACCCACGCCGGTTCCGAGAGGCCATGGGTGTCGCGGCCGAGGAAGAGGGGACCGTCGTACCCCTTCTCCCGCCGGTAATCGACGATCGCCTGGGTGGTGGCGAGGATGTGCTGCTCGTTGAACGAGGTCTTCAGCGACGATCCACGGTGGCCGGAGGTGCCAAACGCCACCTGCTGATCAACATTGTCGGGGTCCGGCTGCCGGGAGTAGTACGCGGTGACGAGGCCCGCGAGATCGACGAGATCGGATGGCTGCGCCGGCTGACCGGCCCGTTCGGAGGTCATGTATCGACACTATCGACGCGCGGGTTCACCGGACACCCCCGGGGCCATCTGCTCGCGGCGTGCGGGGTGCGAGGCGAAGGGGGTGCGTGCGTAGGGTGGCGCGCATGAGTGAGGACTGGACCGCCGCCGGGACCTTGGCCTGGGAGCCGGCCGCGGAGCACCCCGAGATCGTCGCGCCGCCGGTCGCCGCAGCCCTGTCCTCGGTGCCGAGCGCTCGCGTCGCGACGATTGACCCCGAGCTCGCCGACACCGCCGCCTTCTGCGAGGCCTACCAATCGAACCCAGCGCACTCGGCCAACTGCGTCGTCGTCGCGGGACGCCGCGCGGGCGAAACCACCTACGCCGCGGTGATGGTGCTCGCGACCGACCGCGCGGATGTCAACGGGATCATCCGGCGCCACCTCGGCTCACGCAAGATCTCCTTCGCACCCATGGATGACGCGGTCGAACTCACCGGGATGGAGTACGGCGGGATCACCCCGGTCGGGCTGCCCGACGGCTGGCCGATCCTGGTCGATGAGGCCGTCGCGGCAGCGGGCGAGGTCGTGATCGGGAGTGGCGTGCGGGGGAGCAAGCTGCTGGTGGACGCCCGCGAGCTCGCCTCCCTTCCCGGCGCGGAGGTCATCGCGCTCACGCTGCCCCGCTGAGCGCCCCCAGTTACCCCCATCCGGATGGTGCTGTAAACCGTTGCGCGCGTGCGAAAATCGCTTCCCGTGACGACCAACTCGAACCCTGCCCCCCTCGTCGCTGAAGTGGGCGCGAGCTTCGCCTACGGGACGAAGGGGGTCTCGCGTGCGCTGCTGTCTTTTGCCGTCGCCAAGGGCCTCACCGTGCTCGAGGAGGATCTCGTCGTCCACGTCGCGGGAGCGCGCGTGGAGCCGACCGTGGTCGACGGACTCCACGGCACCCGCCTGCACCAGATCGATGAGGTGCCAGACGGTTGGCTTGAGGTGAGCTATCGGGCGCGCGTCGACCTGTCGGTGCAGCCGACCTCACCGCAGGGCACGGTCGCCGACCTTGAACGCTGGACCTACACCCGGCCGAGCCGGTACGCCGAGTCGGACCGGCTCGGTCCGATGGCGGCGCGGACCTTCCCCGGGCTCGTCGGGATGGAGCTGGTCACCGCCGTCGAGGAGTGGGCTCACCACAACCTCACCTACACCTCCGGTTCGTCGAGGGGCACCGATGGTGCGGTGGACACGCTGCTGCTCGGCGAAGGGGTGTGCCGCGACTTCGCGCACGTCGTGGTCGCGTTGCTCCGCGGACTTGGAGTGCCCGCGCGACTCGTTTCGGTCTATGCACCGGGGCTCGCGCCGATGGACTTCCACGCCGTCGCCGAGGCCTGGGTGGACGGTGCCTGGCACGTGGTCGATGCGACGAGGTTGGCGCCGCGCCAGTCGATGGTGCGGATCGGCACCGGCCGGGACGCTGCGGACACCGCCTTCCTCACGACGTCCGGTGGGGTGGCGCGGTACGACCGTCAGCGGGTGACGGCGGCGATCGTCGAGGGCGAGTTGCCCGTCGACGACCCCGGCGTGCCCGTGCGGCTCGCCTAACGCCCACGCTCTCCCACCGCCTGCCGCGGCTCCCCCCTTCCCGCGCTGGGTCGATGTTTTCCGCCGCCATTAACGACGGCCGGATACATCGATTCGCGGAAGGGGGAGAGGGCGCCAGGTCGTGAGAAGGGGGTCGACGCTGAGGCAAGCCTCTACTACTGTCGGGTAACCCCCGTGTTCCCTGCCTGGAGGTCCTGTCGTGCACCGTCGCGCGCTGACCATGTTGTCCGCCCTTGCTCTCGCTGGATCGGCGGTGATCGTGACCCCTGCAGCGGCCGGTGCCACGCCTCCCGCCGCGTTCGCTGGGGCCCCGCTCTCATCGAACGCTGACACCGAGCCGACGGCCGTCCAACTCGGCGACTCGTATTCGGCGGGCAATGGCGCAGGGGCCTACGTGGAACGCACGTGTTGGCGATCGCCGCTCAACTACGGCGCACCGGCGGCCGCGGCGATGGGGGCGAAGTACGTCAACGTCGCCTGCAGTGGCGGAGTCGTCAAGGACATCCTGGAGCCGCGCTCGTTCGGCGGCTCATTCCTGCGGACCAAGACCTATCGCGTCCCGCGGAGCCTCCCGGATCGACGCGCGGAGTGGATGCGCCAGGCGAAGGAGGCGAACCTGTGCGGGGTCCCGGCGCAGGCCGATTGGTACTACGCCTACAACCGCATCGCGTCGTCGACCGCGGGTGACTACTACACAGCGACCGTGCGCTGCCGGCTGTGGGCCAAGCCGCAGATCGACGCGGTGAACGAAAACACCTCGGCGGTGTTCCTCACGATCGGCGGCAACGATGTCGGCTTCACCGAGATCGTCACCCAGTGCATCGCGCTGCGGGACGAAGGGGGATGCCGCCGCCAGATCGAGTCGGCCCAGTCGCTCGTGCCGACGATGAAATCGCGCACGAAGGATGCGCTGCGCCAGGTCCACGAGCGCTCGGGAGGGCGCGCCAAGGTCTACCTGCTGAGCTACCCCTACCTGCTGAAGAGGGAGAGCTACCGCTTGCCCGATCTCGCTCCTCGTTACGACGCCGGTGCGGCGTTGAACCGCCTCCAGGACTCCGGTGACCAGGCCCAGGCCGAGCTGATGAGCGAGCTCAACGCCGAGACCGGCACCGACCACTTCGTCTACGTCGACACGGTCAAGGACGAGTGGGGCGGGCGTACCCACTCCATCGATACCCGACTCGGCGCGCACAACCACGGCGCGTGGCTGTGGCCCATCCTCGCGACCGGGCGTGAGTTCGCCGAGTGGATGCACCCCAAGCCCGAGGGCTGGGCCGCGAGCAGCCGCGCTCTCCAAGGCAAAATCCGCACCTCCTGACCGAGCGTGTTCCGTCCCGGGGAATCGCCGACGCCGATCCTCGACTCGACCGGTTGAGTAACCGCATGGGCAGCACGCGTGTGATCAACGGGATCGAGACCTACCTGACCGATGCGGGCGAGGGCGCCCCGGTACTGCTCCTCCATGGCAGCGGCCCGGGCGTGAGCGCCATGGCGAACTGGCGACTCACCACCCCGGCGCTCACCGGTGCCGGCCTGCGGGTCATCGCACCAGACCAGATCGGCTTTGGTGCGACGGTCCCCCCTTCCGATCACGAGTACTCGATGGAGTCCTGGCTCGCGCATACCGTCGCTCTGCTCGATGATCTCGGCCTCGACCGGGTCGACGTGATCGGCAACTCCTTCGGTGGGGCCGTCGCGTTGCACCTCGCCGTACACCACCCCGAGCGGGTCGGGCGGCTGGTGCTGATGGGCTCGGTCGGGGTCCCCTTCGAGATCACCGAGGGACTCGATGCGGTCTGGGGTTACGAGGCGTCACCGGAGGCGATGAAGCGGCTCCTTGGGATCTTCGCCTACGACACCGACCTCATGACCGATGACTTAGCGCGCGACCGGTACGAGACCTCGATCGCCGGTGGAGCCAACGAGCGGTTCGCCGCGATGTTCCCCGCGCCGCGACAGCGCTGGGTCGATGCGATGGCCCTCACCGAGGAGCAACTCGAAGGGGTGGTGCAGCGCACCCTGATCGTCCACGGCCGCGACGATCAGGTCATCCCGCTCGCGAACTCCCTCTCCCTGCTCCGGCTCATCGACGACAGCCGGTTGCACGTCTTCGGCCGCTGCGGGCATTGGACCCAGATCGAGCATGCCGACGCCTTCAACGCCCTGGTCGTCGACTTCCTGACGCAGGCGCCGTAGCAAGGACACGGAGGGGTCAGGCGGGGTCGTCGGGGTCGTAGCCGCGGGCGATGAGGGCGTCGCCTAACTCGTCGGCGATCTTCACCGACCGGACGATGATCGGCACCCCGAGCGCGACGACGGAGCGGTCCTGGCCGCGGGCGAGGCGCGCTTCGTTGGAGGTCCGGACGGTGGCGATCAGCAGCGGCACCGAGCGGATCGCGAGCGCAATCATCATGGCGACCTTCTCGGGATTGACCCGCAGGGCGCGAAGGGGGCGAAGGGCGGCGAGGAGTACGGCGAGCATGTCCGCCACTCGAGTCGTGAGAGAGACCGTCCAGGCGACGAGCACGAGGGTCAGCAGGCGAGCGATCGCGAGGAGGGCATCGTGCCAGCCGACCTGCCACCACATGAAGAGGGCGAGCGCCGAACCCATCACGCCCACGACGATCAGTGGCCGGCGCAGGACGCGTAAGTCGACGCGCGAGCTCAGCAGGACGACGAGCGCCACTGCGAGGAGGCCGAGCATGACAAAGGGGGAGCGAATCGCGAGCGCTGTGATCGCGATGACGAGCAGCCCGAGGACCTTGGTCCAGGCAGGGAGTCGGTGTAGCCACGAGTTCCCCGCGAGGTAGACGCCGACGAGGTTCATCGCGGGTCTCTCGCCCTCGGCATCTGAGTTGCCATCGGAACGCCGGTCACGCCATCGCCCGCTCGTAGTGGGCGATGACTTCTGCGGGAGCGCCGTCGGCTGCGACCACCCCTTCGGCGATGAGCAGGACGCGGTCGAAATCACTTAGCACGTCGAGGTGGTGTGTCACGAGGACGAGCTGTTGCGTGAGTGCTGCAAACCGGGCCCGCGCCGCCCTCAGGTTCCGCAGGTCGAGCAGTGTGGTGGGTTCGTCGGCGACCACGATCTGCGGGTCGACCAGCAGCACGGCGGCGAGCGCGAGCTGCTGTTGCTGGCCGGAAGACAGGAGATGGCAGGGGTGGTCCGCGTGCGACTCGAGCCCTTGGGAGACAAGGGCCGCATCGACCCGGGCCGTTTTCTCCTCTTCGGAGAGCCCGAGGCCGCGAAGGGAGAAGGCGAGGTCTTCGCGCACCGTCGGCATGACGATCTGCGCCGAGGCGTCGGGGAAAAGGAAACCGACGCGGCGACGGGCCCCCTTCGGGTCCGTCGCCACGTCGGTTTCGTCGATCAGCACCCGGCCGCTCGTGGGGGCGACGAGGTGATTGATGGTGCGCGCGAGGGTGGACTTGCCGGAACCGTTCTCCCCGATGATGCCGATGCGGCGCTCGGTGAGGTCGGCGGTGACGCCTCGTAGGACGGAGCGTTCACCGTAGGCGAGGTGGACGTCCTCGAAGCGGATCCGAGAGGGCGCCCCACTCACCGGCAGTCCAGCCCCCTTCTCAGCGGTGGCGCTCGGCGAGAGCCGGGAGGGCCTTGAAGACTCCCGCGGAGACGAGGGCGGCAAGCGCGCTCTTGATGATGTCGCCGAGGATGAAGGGGGTGACCGCGGCGGCGATGGCCGGGCCGAGGCTAAGGCCGGTGACCGCCATCAGCCACGCGGTCCCGATGATGAAGAGCGGCACGGTGCCGGCCAGCGCGGCGAGGAAGAGCAGGAAGGTGTTGGCGTTCTTGTGCCGGATCACCCAGGTGGCGAGGAGACCGGTGACGGCGGCCTGCACGAGGAAGCCGACGAGGAAGCCGCCGGTCGCGCCCGCGAAGACCCCGAGGCCGCCGACGTACCCGGCCGCGACGGGCAGACCGATCGCGATCAGCGCGAGGTAGATCGCCACCGAGATGGTGCCGCGACGGGCGCCGAGGACGATCGCGGCGAGCGAGACCGCGAAGGTCTGCAGCGTGATCGGCACGGGGGTGAAGGGCAAGACGATCGCCGGGAAGAGGGTCAGGGCGACGATGAGGGCGGCGAAGACGGCGACGTAGGCGATTTCGCGAACGGCCGAATCCGACTGCGTGGCAGGCGAAGTGGTCATACGGTTCGGGTGCTCCTGGGTCGGGTAGATACGGGGACGAAGGGGGTGAGTCCCCCTTCGTCCTTAGGACAGGTGGTCGACGAGCGCTGCCGCCGCCCCGGTGTACGTGGCCGGGGTGAGAGCGAGCAGGCGCTGCTCGGCGTCGTCGGTCAAACCGAGCCCGGCGACGAAGACACGGTAGTCGTCCGCGGTGAGGCGACGACCACGGGTCAGTTCCTTGAGCCGCTCGTAGGGCTCCTCCATGCCGGGGTGGCCGGCCGCGCCGAGGGCGCGCATGGCGGACTGGACGGGTTCGCCGAGGACTTCCCAGTTGGCGTCGAGGTCGGCGGCCATGGCTTCGGGCACGGCGTCGAGGCCGGCGAGACCACGGGCGACGTTGTCGATCGCGAGCAGGCTGTGGCCGTAGGCGGTGCCGATGTTGCGCTGCATCGAGGAGTCGGTGAGGTCTCGCTGTAGGCGCGAGGTGACGAGGGTGCTCGCGAGGACGTCGAGCAGGGCGGTCGAGACCTCGAGGTTGGCTTCGGCGTTCTCGAAGCGGATGGGGTTGACCTTGTGCGGCATCGTGCTCGACCCGACCGTGCCCTGCCCACGGACCTGCGCGAAGTAGCCCATCGAGATGTAGGTCCAGATGTCGGTGCAGGCGTTGTGCAGGATGCGGTTGAAGCGCGCGATGTCGGCGTAGAGCTCGGCCTGCCAGTCGTGGGACTCGATCTGGGTGGTGAGCGGGTTCCAGGTGAGGCCGAGATGCTCGACGAAGGTGCGGCTGATCTCCTGCCAGTCCGCGCCGGGGACTGCGGCGAGATGCGCGCCGTAGGTGCCGGTCGCGCCGTTGATCTTGCCGAGGTACTCGGCACCCTCGATGCGGCGGAGCTGACGGCGCAGGCGGTGGGTGATGACCGCGAACTCCTTGCCCATGGTCGTCGGCGTCGCCGGCTGCCCGTGGGTGTGCGCGAGAAGGGGGACGTCGCGCAGGTCACGCGCCATGGTCGCGAAGGCGTCCGCGAGGCTGGTCGCGCGCTCCAGCCAGACCTGCGTGGCCCCCTTCACCATCAGCGCGTAGGCGAGGTTGTTGATGTCCTCGCTGGTGCAGCAGAAGTGGATGAGCTCGGCGAGGCCCTTGTCCTCCTCGGCCGGGGCGATGTCCTTCAGGCGAGACTTCAGGAAGTACTCGACAGCCTTGACGTCGTGCTGCGTGACCCGCTCGGTCGCGGCCATCTCGGCGATCTCGTCGGGGCCGAAGGTCTCGACCACGTCGCGAAGGGCGGCCTGCTCGGATTCGGTGAGAGCGCGCACGCCCGGGACGACATGGTTCGTCGACAGGTGAATCAGCCACTCGACCTCCACATGGACGCGCATGCGGTTCAGCGCGGGCTCGGAGAGGTGGTCGATCAGCGCGGCGACGGCGGGCCGGTACCGGCCGTCGAGGGCGCCAAGGGCGATCTGCGGAGTGGCGTCAGCGAGCGAGTGCATGGGGCGATTCTCGCAGGCTTTCGGCGCCGCTTTGATCCCGGTTGGGCGCTGACGTGGGAGCATGTCCGGCACGGATTGTCGTGGCTGCTCCCCTCTGGGGATGATCCGTTGGCGGCCTAGGCCGGATGTGCTCCCCGCCTGCGCGGGGTTGACGGAGCGCCGCGCAGCCCGGCGCTCCGCTCCTTCACCGCTCGTCGGTGCACCGCTCTAGGTTTGAGGCATGACACCCCTCGGTGCTGCCGCGCGAGCCGCGTGGGCGAAGTCCTTGAACGAGTCTGGCGAACATCTAGCGCTCTACCAGCACCTGGACGATACGGCGTCGGTGATGAGGTGGTTACTGGATCACTGGGCCAGTTCCGCTGCTCTGGTTGGCGCCGCACGGGCGTCATCGATCGACCCTCAGGATCTACGGGAGATCGCGATCTTCCTGGCGTCAATCCATGACATCGGCAAGGTCACGCCTGTCTTCGCCCGGATGGATCAGGTTCTAGCCGCTCAGATGGCCGAGGCAGGCCTCGTTGACACGACAAGCCTCGATCAACGCCTACATCACACACGGTCGGGATACCGAGCAGTGGTCGAATGGCTGGTCGGGAAGGGAGCGGACCCCCGAGTCAGCAGATCGTGGGCGCTCGTGATCGGCGGCCATCACGGGGATCCGCCCACGATCATGGAGATCAGAGATGCCGACCCTCAGCGGGTGCCCGCTGTTTACGGAGGCGAACCGTGGAGCGAAGCTCGTCGGCAGCTTCTCGAGTGGCGCTGGTCCGAGTCCGGGCTGGAGTTATCCCACGTCCGCCTCTTGCACGAACCGACAATCGCGTGGATCACCGGGCTTGTGATCATGGCCGACTGGATCGCGAGCAATGAAGAGTTCTTCCCTTATACATCGGCGACGGGCGATCGCGCGGTTGCTGGGATCAGCGCCCTTGGGCTGCCCCCTCCGTGGCGGGCGGAACACACTCCGCGAGAGGCGAAGACGCTCATCGCCGAGCGTTTTGATCTCCCTCGCCGCGCGGTGCCCCGGCCGAGTCAGATCGCTGCCGTGGAAGCGGCCTGGGCGATGCCGGAACCGGGACTGATGGTGATTGAAGCACCGATGGGTGAGGGGAAGACCGAGGCAGCGCTCGCCGCTGCGGAGGTCCTGGCGCATCGGTTCGGTTGTGGCGGCGTCTTCTTTGGGCTCCCCACCCAAGCGACGACGGACGCGATGTTCGGACGAATACTGAAGTGGATCGATCATCTGCCTACGGACGACCTTCACGTGGGAGCCTCGCTGGCGCTCATCCATAGCAAGGCGAAACTAAACCCGCAGCTGTCTGAACTCCGGGGTGGTCCGGCGTCGAGAGGGATCGATATTGATAGCGGAGAGCGCGGACGCGACCGCGCAGAGGTTGCGTCGCGCGCCATGGTGCACTCCTGGATGCAGGGTCGGAAGAAGGCGGTGCTCGCCTCGATTGTCATCGCCACGGTTGATCATTTGCTGTTTGGGGCGCTTCGCTCCCGGCATCTCGCCCTCCGGATGGTCGGGCTGATGGGCAAGGTCGTCATCGTCGACGAGGTCCACGCCTACGACACGTGGATGTCGACCTATCTGCATCGAGCCTTGGAGTGGCTCGCCTCCGTTGGAACACCGGTGATCCTCCTGTCCGCGACGTTGCCCTCGAGGCAGCGACGGGAGTTGGTGGAGGCATACACGGGAAACTCGGCGGGTGAAGACAGCCCGAGTGAGACGGGGTACCCCCGCATCACCACCGCTACGAGCGCGGGATCTGAAGTCGTCGTTCCTGATCCAGCCAATGAGCCTGTAGAGGTCCGCATCGAGATGGGCGGGTTTGGAGGCGATGCCGAGGTCGTCGCCCTCATCGAGGAGGTCGCCGATCGTCAGGGCTGCGTACTGGTAGTCCGGAACACCGTGCGGCGAGCTCAGGCAACGGCGCGCGTGCTCCGAGATGTGTTCGGTCCCGACGTCGTCACGGTGAGCCACAGTCAGTTCCTTGCCGTCGATCGAGCGCGCAAGGATCGCGAGCTGCTGTCGCGGTTCGGACCCCCGGGAGCCTCGACTCGGCCGCCTTTCCACATCGTCGTCGCGACGCAGGTCGTCGAGCAGTCCTTGGACGTGGACTTCGATCTCCTGATCACAGACATCGCGCCGATGGATCTGATTCTGCAACGCTGCGGCAGGCTCCACCGGCATGAGCGCGAACGGCCGCCACGCTTGCGAACGCCGCGCTGCATCGTGGTCGGGTACTCGATCGAGACTCTCGATTTCCCGGGAAGTGAGCGCGTCTATGGGCGCCGAGCTCTTCTCGCGAGTCTTGCGGTCATTGAGGCCAAGGGGTCAGTAGTCCTCTTCCCCCAAGACATCCCCGGCATGGTGGACCTGGCGTACGGGGAGCCGCCGATTCCGCCAGGGTGGCATGAGGCGTGGCGGGAGGCGACGGAGCGTGCGTCGAAGGAGCAAGAGCAGGCACGAGTTAACTCCCGGACGTTTTGCATCGCTCCGCCGGATCACCGATCGATCAGCGGGTGGGGGAGTGCCACGGTCGGTGACCCGGAGAGCGACTCGCGGGCGCTGGCGGCGGTGCGCGACATCGACCCGACGCTCGAAGTCATCGTGGTCGTCGCCGACGGAGACACCTGGCGAACGCCGGACTGGATCGGCGAGGGTGCTGGCCTTGTCGTTCCTCAGGACCGCCCGCCATCTTCCACCCGACGTCGGCGAAGCGTGTGCGTCTCGCTTGGGGTCGGCAGTACCACCACGTTCCGTCCGAGCAGACCGAGGAGAAGTGACATGGCCCTATTCATCGAGTTGCATGCACTGCAAACCGTGCCGCCGAGCAACATCAACCGCGATGACACCGGTAGCCCGAAGACCGCAATCTACGGTGGGAGCAGAAGGGCGCGGGTATCGAGTCAGGCATGGAAGCGTGCCATTCGAGTGGACTTCGAACGCAGGTTGGATCCGGCCGCATCGGGGGTGCGGACGAAGCGCGTCCCTGCTCTGTTACGGGATGCGATTGTTGCAATCGACCCCGCCCTCTCAGATCGTGCCGGGACGCTCGCGGAGACGGCCGTGGAGGCAGCCGGCCTAAAACTCGAGAAGTCCAGGCGCAAGGACGTCGCCGATGACGCGCTTCGCGAGACGGGGTACCTCGTCTTTCTCAGCCGTCGCCAGATTGCCAGGATGGCAGAGATGGTCGTGGCCAATCGAGACGAGTCAGACCTCGCGAAAGCCCTCAAGTCAGCGGGTATTCGCCGGGTCGCGGACCAGGACCATTCCTTCGACATCGCGCTGTTCGGGCGTATGGTCGCGGACCAGGCCGATCTCACGGTCGATGCGGCAGCGCAGGTTGCGCACGCGATCAGCGTCCACGCGGTCGATAACGAGTTCGACTACTTCACGGCCGTGGATGATCAAAATAGCGAAGAAGAGACTGGTGCCGGGATGATCGGGACGGTCGAGTTCAACTCATCAACTCTCTATCGGTACGCGACCGTTAACGTCGATGGCCTGTACGAAAATCTCGGCGACGCCGGTGCCACCGCAGCGGCTGTTGAAGCCTTCATTGAGAGTTTCGTGCGGTCGATCCCGACTGGGAAGCAGAACACCTTCGCCCACGGAACCTTGCCGCAGGCGGTAGTCATCACTGCCCGCACCACCCAGCCGATCAATCTGGTCCAGGCGTTCGAGCGTGCCGTTGTCCCGGTGGGTGAGGCCAGCCGGGTGGAGGTCGCCGCGAAGCGTTTGGTTGAGACATCCGTTGGGATCGAGTCCGCGTACGGTGAGGCGCCCGAGCGGGTTTGGGTGGTTCGCTCAAGCGATGACGCCGCACCCCTCGATTCGTTGGCGGCTCCGTCGCGACTCAGCGACGCGGCTAGCGACGTGCGTGATCTCGTCGTCCAGACTCTCAACGCTGATGTCGCGGACCATGACTGAGAGGTCAAGTCTGAGCCTGGTTTTGGCCGGTCCGTTGCAGTCCTGGGGCACCTCGTCCCGCTTCGCGACGCGGTCCACCTCTCTGGAGCCTTCGAAGTCGGGCGTGCTCGGGCTACTGGCCGCCGCCCAGGGGCGCCCGAGAACTGCGGACATTCAAGACCTCGTCGCGTTGCGGTTCGGAGTGAGGGTGGACCAGCCAGGTTCCTTGGTCCGCGATTTCCAAACGGAAAGGCGGACTGAGGCCGTCCGGGGCGGGAGCAAGGTGGTCTCGCTGCCGCTGTCACACCGGTACTACCTGGCGGACGCTGTCTTTGTTGTTGCAGTGGAGGGCCCAGCGAACCTGATCGGCGATCTTGCTGCTGCTATTCGCTCACCTCGGTTCCCGCTCTATCTAGGGCGGCGAGCCTGCCCTCCGGCAGGCCCTTTGATCCCCGAGGTTCATCGGGAGACTCTCGAGGTCGTTCTTGAGTCTTTCCCGTACTCGGCGTCCGATCGCAGAGCAGCTCGCCAAGCACTCGATGTCCGCTTGCCCGTGGTCCGTGACCCTCTTCCTGGAGAACGTGCAAGTTCGAGCGAGCAGGACGTCCCGATCTCCTACGACCCAGCGCACCGGAGGTACGCCAAGCGCGACACGATCCGCACAGAGGTCGTCGTTCGCAACGTACGGGGCAGGGCGTCGATGGATTCGCACGATCCCATGAGTGCGGTGATCGGGTCGTGACGATCCTGACCCAACTCAGTCTGAATATGCAGCGCCGCGGCGCGAAGCGACTGGTGTCTTCTCCTGCCGCTATGCACGCCATGATCGAGGGGGCGTTCGCACCTGGTGTGCCTCGTATCGCAGAAGGCCGGAACCTGTGGCGAATCGACCAGACAGGGCACTCGGCAACGCTCTACGTCGTCAGCCCCAGCGCGCCTGATCTCACCGCAGTGGTCGAAGAAGCCGGGTGGCCACACGGCGACACCTGGCGCAGTGCGGATTACCGCCCGTTCCTTGATCGTCTCGTCAAGGGCCAGGAGTGGGGCTTCCGGTTAAGGGCTAACCCGGTCCACTCCGTGCGGACGGCACCAAACCAGTCCCGGACCAAACCCACAGCCCATATTTCTGCGAGGCATCAGTTGGGTTGGCTCCTCGGTAGGGCAGATCGGCTCGGGGTGTCCTTCGGGCCGCAAGACTCATGCACAGCCCATGTAGTGGGTCGGACCAATGTCGCGTTTCGGAAGTCAACTGGCACCGTAACCCTCTCCCAGGTCGATTACGGCGGGTCCCTTCGGGTGGAGGATCCGAGGGCGCTGCGCTCAGCACTGGTCGAGGGGGTTGGGCGGGGCAAAGCGTACGGGCTGGGATTGCTCACTCTGGCGCGGCCATGAGCCTCGCTCAGCGACCAACGTCAGTCCGGGAACTCTTTCGCCTTTCCGATCGCATTTCCTTCCTTTACGTCGAGCGCGGTGTCGTCAATCGGGAGGCCAATGCCATCACCGTGGCTACACCGAAGGGTGTCGTCCACGTCCCGTCAGCCGCCATAGGTTGCCTCCTCATCGGCCCTGGAACGTCGGTGACCCATCAAGCGATGTCCTTAATGGCACAGAGTGGGATGACGTCAGTTTGGGTCGGAGAAGCAGCGGTGCGGTACTACGCTCACGGAGCGCCGCTCACTCGGTCTAGTCGGTTAGTCGAGGCGCAGGCTCATCTCGTTAGCCGCCCGAAGGATCGTCTCCGAGTAGCTCGAGAGATGTATCTACGGCGCTTCCCGGGCGAAGCCGTCGGAGGCCTGTCGATGGAGCAGCTTCGAGGCCGAGAAGGAGCCCGGGTGCGCGCTGCTTACAAATCCGAGTCCGAAAGGACTGGCGTACCTTGGCGCCGAAGACAGTACAACCCTGAGGACTTCGCGACTGGGGACGCAGTGAACCAGGCATTGTCGGCGGCTAACCACTGTCTGTACGGCATCGTCCACACGGTGATCGTTAGCCTCGCGTGCTCTCCAGCACTGGGGTTCGTTCACAACGGAACCGAGCGGGCCTTCGTCTTCGACATAGCCGACCTCTATAAGACTGAGATGACGGTGCCGGTGGCGTTTGAGGTAGCGGCGATGGCCAATGAGGACACCGAGTTAGACATCCCTGCCGCTACTCGAAGACTGTTTCGCGACCGTCAGCATAGTGGCGGACTTCTCGGTCGCTGCACGAGAGATGTTAAGGAACTCCTGTTGGGTCCGGACGAGGCGGCATCGGAGCCGATGGGGGACGTCGTCATGCTGTGGGACGAACGGGGGGCGTCCGTCGCTGGCGGGGTCAACTACGACGAGGTTTACGAGGTGCCGTGGTAGTTCTCGTCCTTACGGCAGTCCCCCCAGGCCTACGGGGCCACCTCACCAGGTGGCTCCTGGAAATCGCCCCGGGCGTCTTCGTTGGGAGATTGGGGCGGCGTGTGCGGGACGAACTATGGGATCGGGTGCTGGAGCACTCCGGCGAGGGTCGAGCACTAATGGTCTACAACGCGATAGGGGAGCAAGGTCTGACCTTCGTCACTCACAACCATGACTGGACTCCCGTCGATCTGGACGGAGTTCAGTTGATGCGGCGTCGCGAAGAGCAGTACGAAGAGGCACCCGTTCGCCCAAGTCGAGGAGCCCCACGTACTGCTATGGATTCAGCGGAAGTCCGGCGACGCCGTCAGCGGCGGAAGAAGTTCTCCTAGCCAAAATCTGGCCTCATCGCGCTGTATCGTCGCAGGTGAGGAAGTGTGCTCCCCGCCAGCGCGGGGATGGTCCGGTCCGGATCTGGCGGCAGACCTCGATGCCGTCGTGCTCCCCGCCAGCGCGGGGATGGTCCCTCGATGACCGGCGGCGGCGGGTCGCTGTTCGGGTGCTCCCCGCCAGCGCGGGGATGGTCCGGCTGATGAGCAAGCGCGGGCGGCGGGGGCTGACCGCCGCCGACCTGTGCTCCCCGCCAGCGCGGGGATGGTCCGACCAGGTGGTCGATGCGGTCAAGGATGTCGGTGTGCTCCCCGCCAGCGCGGGGATGGTCCGCGATGGCCAAGCGCGACAAGATGCTCCGCGACCTCGGGGCGTCCGTGCTCCCCGCCAGCGCGGGGATGGTCCGCGCAGCGCACCGAGGTACACATCACCCTCGGAGTGCTCCCCGCCAGCGCGGGGATGGTCCCGCGCCCTGACACCGCTCGGGCGCGGCGCTGGCGAGGTCGTGCTCCCCGCCAGCGTGGGGATGGTCCGGTTCCCATCGGCTCTAGGCCCGGGTAGTTGTCGTGCTCCCCGCCAGCGCGGGGATGGGCCCGCGCCCTGACACCGCTCGGGCGCGGCGCTGGCGAGGTCGTGCTCCCCGCCAGCGCGGGGATGGTCCGGTCCCCATCGGCTCTAGGCCCGGGTAGTTGTCGTGCTCCCCGCCAGCGCGGGGATGGTCCGGTGGTCAGACTCGGGCCTGCCGCGGATCTCGCGTGCTCCCCGCCAGCGCGGGGATGGTCCCTCCAACTTCAGGCGCTCGTACTCGCCCTCGTTGTGCTCCCCGCCAGCGCGGGGATGGTCCCCGGGGCCACATGCACGACGTCGCCGCGCACCGGTGCTCCCCGCCAGCGCGGGGATGGTCCGGGCAGGAGGCCCACCCAAGACTCCGAAGGGGAGTGCTCCCCGCCAGCGCGGGGATGGTCCCTTGGCGAAGATCGCCCGCCGCCCGCCTCGCACGTGCTCCCCGCCAGCGCGGGGATGGTCCCTTGGCGAAGATCGCCCGCCGCCCGCCTCGCCCGTGCTCCCCGCCAGCGCGGGGATGGTCTCGCCCGGTCGAGGGGGAAATGGACCCAGCCGTGGTGCTCCCCGCCAGCGCGGGGATGGTCCCGCGCGGGAGGGGAGGGGGTGGCAGTAGCAGGGGTGCTCCCCGCCAGCGCGGGGATGGTCCCGCGCGGGAGGGGAGGGGGTGGCAGTAGCAGGGGTGCTCCCCGCCAGCGCGGGGATGGTCCCGCGCGGGAGGGGAGGGGGTGGCAGTAGCAGGGGTGCTCCCCGCCAGCGCGGGGATGGTCCCGCCCGGTCGAGGGGGAAATGGACCCAGCCGTGGTGCTCCCCGCCAGCGCGGGGATGGTCCCAGGACACGACGGAAGAGGCACGCCGTCAGTTGTGCTCCCCGCCAGCGCGGGGATGGTCCGTCCACAGTCAGGTGAGGCCGACCATCCTCTGGGTGCTCCCCGCCAGCGCGGGGATGGTCCGGAGTTTGCACGGGAGTGGCAGCGGGTCGAGCGGTGCTCCCCGCCAGCGCGGGGATGGTCCCGTCAACACTCGACATCACATACACCTCTCACTGTGCTCCCCGCCAGCGCGGGGATGGTCCCCTAGCCAGACCCACCGACAAACACCATCCCAAGTGCTCCCCGCCAGCGCGGGGATGGTCCGGCGTGGACGGGGGAGAGCCGGCATGCACGGAGGTGCTCCCCGCCAGCGCGGGGATGGTCCGCCCGTGGGACTCCGAAGTTGCCTACGGACCGGGTGCTCCCCGCCAGCGCGGGGATGGTCCACGGATGCGGTGGTTGTTGGCATATCGCTCGTCGTGCTCCCCGCCAGCGCGGGGATGGTCCCTCAGCGAACTGACCAACATGCTCCCGTCGTGGGTGCTCCCCGCCAGCGCGGGGATGGTCCCGCCTGCTCGCCGACGCGCTCGCTATCGGTTGCGTGCTCCCCGCCAGCGCGGGGATGGTCCCCCGGCCTAGCCAACCCCCCGCGCGAGAAGCCCGTGCTCCCCGCCAGCGCGGGGATGGTCCGCAGTTGCAGCGCAAGTTGAAGGTGACGGTCGAGTGCTCCCCGCCAGCGCGGGGATGGTCCGCGCATCCCCGGGGTCCGGTACCTGCTCCGGACGTGCTCCCCGCCAGCGCGGGGATGGTCCGGCCCTGCAGCATGGTGGGCTCGATAACGCGTTGTGCTCCCCGCCAGCGCGGGGATGGTCCGAGCGGCGAGGACTCGTCGATGGGGTCTGGGATGGTGCTCCCCGCCAGCGCGGGGATGGTCCCGAGGGATACCCGCAGTGAGCCTGACGAGCCGCGTGCTCCCCGCCAGCGCGGGGATGGTCCTGTCGAACGCGCGTCCTCTTCATCGGTAGCGGAGTGCTCCCCGCCAGCGCGGGGATGGTCCCCGGGCGGGTGTTCCACCGTTGACTCCCTGATAGTGCTCCCCGCCAGCGCGGGGATGGTCCTGTCGAACGCGCGTCCTCTTCATCGGTAGCGGAGTGCTCCCCGCCAGCGCGGGGATGGTCCCCGGGCGGGTGTTCCACCGTTGACTCCCTGATAGTGCTCCCCGCCAGCGCGGGGATGGTCCCCTCCAGCGCACCACCTTCAACGCTGGACTTGTCGAGTTGTGCTCCCCGCCAGCGCGGGGATGGTCCTGGCTAGGAGCGGCACCAGGCTCCACATGTACCGTGCTCCCCGCCAGCGCGGGGATGGTCCGGTCGAGATGCGGGCGATGATGTTCAGGTAGCGGTGCTCCCCGCCAGCGCGGGGATGGTCCGCGTATCCCCGGGGTCCGGTACTTGCTCCGAACGTGCTCCCCGCCCGCGCGGGGATGGTCCCTCCATGACGTCATCACCGACGGCGACCGTCGCGGTGCTCCCCGCCAGCGCGGGGATGGTCCGCGTATCCCCGGGGTCCGGTACGTGCTCCGAACGTGCTCCCCGCCAGCGCGGGGATGGTCCCTCCATGACGTCATCACCGACGGCGACCGTCGCGGTGCTCCCCGCCAGCGCGGGGATGGTCCGGGGGGACAGTCGTGACCCGCCGCGCCATCGATGTGCTCCCCGCCAGCGCGGGGATGGTCCCTCTGGTCGGGCCAGAAGGCGACCCAGGCGAACGTGCTCCCCGCCAGCGCGGGGATGGTCCTGGAGCCCATGCAGACGCCACGAGACGCCCACCGTGCTCCCCGCCAGCGCGGGGATGGTCCGGGGGCGGCGTCCAGCGGCTCCAGATCGGGCGAGTGCTCCCCGCCAGCGCGGGGATGGTCCGGCGGGCCCTTCTCACAAAGGGGCGGCCTCGCCGTGCTCCCCGCCAGCGCGGGGATGGTCCGTGGGCGTGGTCTATTCCGCAGGCTGCGGCGTGGTGCTCCCCGCCAGCGCGGGGATGGTCCGCGGGCCGCGCCGCCTCAACCAGGCCACCCTTGTGTGCTCCCCGCCAGCGCGGGGATGGTCCGCGCCTGGACGACCTACGCGCACTCAATGCGGAGTGCTCCCCGCCAGCGCGGGGATGGTCCCCGTGGCTGTGAAGCGCTGCCCATTGACGAGGAGTGCTCCCCGCCAGCGCGGGGATGGTCCAAAAGTCGTGGGGCGAGGCGGGGAGTGTGTATCGGTGCTCCCCGCCAGCGCGGGGATGGTCCCCTGCAGGTTCTTCCAAAAACGGCCAGGTCCGAGTGCTCCCCGCCAGCGCGGGGATGGTCCGTTTGGAAGACTTTGGCGACGAGTTTCGCGGTCGTGCTCCCCGCCAGCGCGGGGATGGTCCCACGATTTCTATGCCACACCCGGCCCGGTGTCCGTGCTCCCCGCCAGCGCGGGGATGGTCCGTATCGGCATGGTGGCTCGACGAGGGCGTGTCGGTGCTCCCCGCCAGCGCGGGGATGGTCCCATCGTCGACGACGATCTCCACCTGACGCCGACGTGCTCCCCGCCAGCGCGGGGATGGTCCTGTGCACATGGAATACAGCCCTGACCCCCGGCGGTGCTCCCCGCCAGCGCGGGGATGGTCCGGCCCCGCCGGGAGCGACCTGGTGGTGAAACCGGTGCTCCCCGCCAGCGCGGGGATGGTCCCTCCGCGACGAACTCGACCTCGCCAGCGCCGCGGTGCTCCCCGCCAGCGCGGGGATGGTCCGGGCCTACAACCCGCTCGGGAGTAGGGCGAAGGGTGCTCCCCGCCAGCGCGGGGATGGTCCGGAGGGTTCCCAGGTCTACAGCAACCTGCGTGCGTGCTCCCCGCCAGCGCGGGGATGGTCCCGAGGCCGTTGGTTTCGTGCAGCGGTGCGCGGAGTGCTCCCCGCCAGCGCGGGGATGGTCCCTCGGCATTGTGTATGCGCTTATCCGTTCTGCCGTGCTCCCCGCCAGCGCGGGGATGGTCCCCTCGGGAACGAATCGCAAGCCAAGACTAAGCCGTGCTCCCCGCCAGCGCGGGGATGGTCCCCGCCCAGGTCGTCGGTGTCTCGGGCATGACGATGTGCTCCCCGCCAGCGCGGGGATGGTCCCTCGGCATTGTGTATGCGCTTATCCGTTCTGCCGTGCTCCCCGCCAGCGCGGGGATGGTCCCCTCGGGAACGAATCGCAAGACAAGACTAAGCCGTGCTCCCCGCCAGCGCGGGGATGGTCCCCACCCAGGTCGTCGGTGTCTCGGGAATGACGATGTGCTCCCCGCCAGCGCGGGGATGGTCCCCACCCAGGTCGTCGGTGTCTCGGGAATGACGATGTGCTCCCCGCCAGCGCGGGGATGGTCCCGTGTGGATCGACTGGACCCACACCAACGAGGGGTGCTCCCCGCCAGCGCGGGGATGGTCCGGACTGTCGCGAAGGGGGCGTCGCGTCGCGGGGGTGTTCCCCGCCAGCGCGGGGATGGTCCTTCACCCTGCTGGAGGCGTTCAGCGCCGAGGTGGTGCTCCCCGCCAGCGCGGGGATGGTCCCTAAAAACGCGCTTCCACATGCCGAAGATGAACGTGCTCCCCGCCAGCGCGGGGATGGTCCGGAACCTCTGGAGGTGTGGGGCGACCCGAACGGGTGCTCCCCGCCAGCGCGGGGATGGTCCCGCCTTCGCCACCGGACACGCGATCGTCGACGGGTGCTCCCCGCCAGCGCGGGGATGGTCCAATCTGATGCGCCGCCACGACAGTTGTCACCGCGTGCTCCCCGCCAGCGCGGGGATGGTCCGCGGCGGCGGCCTCGTCTAAAGCGGCTTCCACCGTGCTCCCCGCCAGCGCGGGGATGGTCCGCGGCGGCGGCCTCGTCTAGAGCGGCTTCCACCGTGCTCCCCGCCAGCGCGGGGATGGTCCGCGGCGGCGGCCTCGTCTAAAGCGGCTTCCACCGTGCTCCCCGCCAGCGCGGGGATGGTCCGACGATCAGGGCCATGGGGTCAGCTCCGGCTGTGTGCTCCCCGCCAGCGCGGGGATGGTCCCTCCACGATCCCGCCGGGGCTCTTCTGCGAGTGGTGCTCCCCGCCAGCGCGGGGATGGTCCGGCGCTCAACGATCCGGTCAAGGGCATGACCTCGTGCTCCCCGCCAGCGCGGGGATGGTCTGCGGTCCTGCTGGGCACGACAGAATCCGGCGAGGTGCTCCCCGCTAGCGCGGGGATGGTCCGATGCGCGTCTCGTGGCAACTAGCCGGCGAGCGGTGCTCCCCGCCAGCGCGGGGATGGTCCCCCCGCCACCTGGGACGACCAGGACGAGGCGCAGTGCTCCCCGCCAGCGCGGGGATGGCCCCCTGTCGCCGCTCCAGCGGAGACTGCCCCTCGGGTGCTCCCCGCCAGCGCGGGGATGGTCCCCCCCGTCAACCGTCGACACAAACGTCCCGTCGGGTGCTCCCCGCTAGCGCGGGGATGGTCCGGGGGCGCGCTTGACCTCGAGCCTGGAGACGATGTGCTCCCCGCCAGCGCGGGGATGGTCCGATTTCGTGCCGGCGAGCTTGAAGGCGCTGGAGTGCTCCCCGCTAGCGCGGGGATGGTTTCGGCAGATGCTCCAAGGTCTTGGCGTGGGCCGGAGCTCCTCATCCCAGTGGCGACTACCCACGGCGGCGCGCGCGTCGCAGTGTCTCAGCGCGTTCATCCGGACCGCAGCACCGCGGGGGTCAGCCGCGCGCTTCGAGTTCGCGCTGGACGTGTTCGACGATCCCGTCGGCGGCGGCCACCACTTCGTCGTAGGTTTGCTCGAAATCAGAGTCGTCGCCATACCAAGGGTCGTCCATCCCGAGGCCGACAGACTTCGGGTCGAAGTCGCGGAAGAGGACGACCTTGTCCCGGTCTTCTGGCGTACGCGCGAGACGGCGCAGTGTCGAGTAGTGCCCGTGGTCGGCCGCGAGCACGAGGTCGAGGTCGGGGAACCACGCCCGCTCGAAGGACCGCGCTCGGTGCGAGCGGTAGGGCTCGATGTCATGACCGTGCCGCTCCATCACCGCGAGGGTGCGAGGGTCCGCCGGATTACCGACCTCCCACTGGGTCGTGCCAGCGGAATCGACCACGACGACATCATCCAGCCCAGCCTCGGCGAAGCGCTCCCGCAGCACGAACTCACCCATCGGCGAACGACAGATATTGCCCGTGCACACCACGCAGATTCGATACGGCTCACTCATGCCCCCATCCTCGCAAACGCGTCGCGAAGGGGGTGAGCCGCGGCCGGCGGCTCGCGCGGCGGCGCTCCGCTCCCGCCGCTTCGGGCGGCGCAGACCCGGCGCCCCGGTAACCTTCGAGCACGCAGCTCGCTGGCACCAGCGGTCCCAAGGGGAAGGCTCGCTACCCGAGGGCCTCGCTCCTGGTGCGGTTCGGGTGCGTTCCACACGGACAGGAGACACATGGGTGAGCGTGGCGCCGGCAAGCGGCGGGGTCTGAAGGGTGCGGCCGCGGCCGCGGTGGTCCTCGCCGGGCTCTGGTTGGCGCGTCGTCCTTTGCCACCTCCGCACCAGGATCTGGTGGACGCGAGCCCTCCCGCCGACAGCTACGCGAACACGACCGACACCACCCTCGGTCGAGCCGTCGCCGAGGGACGCCCGCAGGACGCCGACCCGGGTCTGAGCGGGATCTACACCCTGGCGGACGGCCGGGACGCCTTCGTCGCCCGCGCCATGTTGGTGGACACCGCCGAGCGGACCATCGACGTGCAGTACTACATCTGGCACGACGACACCGCCGGTCGACTGCTCCTTCAGGGCCTGCGCCGCGCGGCCGACCGCGGCGTGCGCATCCGCCTCCTGCTGGACGACAACAACACCGCCGGCCTGGACCCGATCCTTCGCGGCCTCGATGCGCACGCCACGATCGAGGTGCGCCTCTTCAACCCCTTCATGCATCGGCGTGCGCGCCCCGTTGACTTCGTGACTGACTTCGGGCGGACCAACCGTCGGATGCATAACAAGTCCTTCACCGTCGACCATCAGGCCACCATCGTCGGCGGGCGCAATATGGGTGACGAGTACTTCGACGCCGGGCAGGGGACGATGTTCGCCGACCTCGACGTGCTCGCGGTCGGTCCGGTCGTTGAAGAGGTGAGCGAGGACTTCGAGCGGTACTGGACGAGCGCCTCGACCTACCCCGCGGCATCGATCCTGCGGCCTGGACCGAGCGAGGACGTCGGGACCGAACCGTCAACAGACCCGGACACCCAGACCTATCTGCATGCCCTGAGCCACAGCACGCTCTGGCAGCACCTGCAAAGTGGTCGGCTCGCGTTCACCTGGGCGCCGACCCGGGTGGTGAGCGATGACCCGGCGAAGGGACTCGGTCGCGCCGCCAAGAAGAACCTGGTGGTGACCCCGCTCGGCGCCGAGCTGGACCAGGCCCGGCAGAGCGCGCTGATCGTCTCGCCCTACTTCGTCCCCACCCGCCAAGGGGTGCGCACCCTCGTCGGGCTGGTGCGCCGCGGCGCCCACGTATCGGTGCTCACCAACGCCCTCTCCGCCACCGACGTCGCGGCCGTCCACGCCGGATACATCCCCTACCGCGAGGCTCTCCTGCGCGGCGGCGTCGAGCTCTACGAAATGAAGCGCGATGCCACGGTCGTCGAGCCCCCTGGCGGCGGCCACTTGCTCGGGAGCGGCGGGCGCTTGAGCAGCGGCGGCTCCAGCCTGCACGCGAAGACCTTCGCGGTTGACGGGCGGGTCCTCTTCGTTGGCTCGTTCAACATGGACCCGCGCTCGGCGCGCCTCAACACCGAGATGGGCGTGCTCATCGACAGCCCCGAACTCGCGGGGGAGCTCGCCATCGCCAAGGCCGAGAGCGCGGGCACCCTGAGCTACCACGTGACGCTCGGCGCCGACGGCCTCGTGTGGACCTCCGAGGAAGACGGCCAGACCGTCCGCTACACCTCAGACCCGCACACTCACTGGATTCAGCGCGCGGGTGTCCGGGTCCTGTCGTGGCTCCCCATCGACGGGTTGCTCTGACGATCGAAGTGGCGGCGCGCCCACCGACGAGCAGCCTCCACCGTTCTTAGGACGCGACCGCCTTGCGCAGGCGCTTGCCGGTCCACGGGATCCGTTGCGGCCCAGCGGCTTCGGCGTCTCGGACGAGCTCGGTCACCCTGCGGCAGACTGGGGTCGCCACGTGGTGCTGCTCCCCGAGCCGGACGATCGCCCCTTGGAGTTCGTCGATCTCGGTCGGCCGGCCGCTATCGAGATCGTCGGCCATCGACGAGCGAGCCCCCGGGCCGATGGCGAGCGCGGCGCGAGACAGCGCCACGAAGACTGGGGTGGGCGTGCGCAGCACGGTCGGCATGGCGCGCGGCGGAAGGGGGGTGAGCTTCGACGGGCGGACGCGGGCCACCCTCATCACCGCCAGCGCCTCCTCTTGGCAGGCGGCGAGGACGCGGCGGTAGTCCCGGTCGAGCAGTTCCTCGCGCAGGGAGAGACCCGAGAGGGCGTTGATCGCGTTGTTGAGGTTCAGCAGCAACTTCGCCGCGAGCACCGCCCGCATATCGGGGTGCCGGTGGATCGTGAGGCCGGCCCGCTCGGCGGCGTCGACGAAGGGGTCGATCCGTGGGTGATCCATCACGACGATCGTGCCGCTCGTCGTTTGGACGTAGGTGGCGTCGGGGCGGGAAACCACATTGAAGGGCACCATCCCCCTCAGCACCAGCGGGCGCTCCGCACGGCTCGGGAAGATCGACTCCAGCGCCTCATCAATCACCTCGGAGTTCCGCAGCCCGTTTTGCAAGGACACGAGCACGGTCTCTGCGCGGAGAAAGGGGGCGATCTGCTGGACGGCGTGGAAGGTGTCCGCGGCCTTGGTCGTGATGAGCACGAGGGACGCGCCGGCGACAGCGCTCGGCTCGGTCGCGAGGGTGAGGTCGCTCGCGGGGGTGACGGTGCGTTGACCCTTGAGGTTGACCACGGTCAGACCGTGGGCAGCGATCGCGTCGATCGTCGGCGCGCGGCCGACCAAGGTCACCTGCGCTGCCCGCGCGAGGTTCCCCCCGACGTAACAGCCGACACGTCCCGCCCCCACCACGGCGATGCGTGGTTTGCCCACAGGCGACCCCTTCAGAGCTGATCTCATCTGGCGGCGTATCCGCCGCCTGCCCTGATGATAATCGCGCGCTGTACCGGGTATGCGCAGGGTTGGGTCGAACCGCGGTGAAATACCCCTTCGGGCGGGCCCTCGGCGCTAGTTCGCGAGCGAGTCGTAGTCATAGGTCGCGCTCGTCGTGCCCTGACTCACCGTGACCCGCTGTCCGTCCACGCTGACGTCCGCCTCGCTGGGGCCTGGTCCGAAGGGCCATGGGTAACTGAGGTAGCGGCCGCCGGGATTGCCGTCCACGTACCGGTAGATATCGAGGCTCCCCGCGTCGCGACCTGCGTCCTCCCCGAAGCGCGTGGACCGGTGGACGCAGACCCGCACCTGGTCGGCGTCGACCTCGCACTGCGACCACACCGAGGTCGGCCTGAGATGCGTCTGGAGCAGGCTGTAACCCAGCCAGATGGCCCCGACGGTCACCGCTCCGGCGGCCCATCCGAGGACCAAGGTCAGCACGATCGCCCAGACCCGACGTCCCGTCGTCACCCGAAGAGGCCTCCGCTACTTCCGGCCTGACCACCAGCACCTTCGACGACGGACTCCGACGGTTGGACCAAGACGTAGCCCTGGCCGGTCAGGGCCATCTGGAAGGTCTCGCCGGTGCCGCCGCGCAGCATCGACTTCATCCCGCCGGTGTCGACGCGGATGTCGCTGCGCACCCCCGCCGTCCACAGGACGGTCGCCTGAGCATCGGTGAAGGTCGGCGCCGAGCCGACGTCCAGGGCGACGGGATCCCCCTTCGTCGTCACCGCGACAAAACCGGTGCCCTGCAGCGACACGTTGTAGAGCCCTCCGGTGAGCGCCGCCCCGCGCGCCTGCAGCCGGTGGATGTCCCACTTGATCGATGAGGAGAAGGCGAGCACGTTGGCGCCGTTGACCGAGATCATGTCGTTTTCGAGGTACATCACCTGGACCTCGCTTGCCATGTCGGCGACGAAGAGTTCACCCTGACCGGTGCACTGCATCATCCTCACGCCCTCGCCGGTCATGGCGGACTTGAACATCTTGCCGAGGCCACCGGAACCGGTGTTTTCGAAGCGGACGTCCCCCTGGTAGGCGACCATCGACCCGAGGCGCGCCATGACCGGTCCATAGCGCAGGTCGATCTTCAGCATCTTCTTGTTTTGCAGCGAGAACTGGTGGCTCGCGGCCTTCTCTTGGAAGTCTTCAAATAGCGATCCGTGGATGGGCATCCGTGTACTCCCCGTGTGGCGTTCGTGGTGCCGGCCGAGCGGCCGGTGTCACTTTCGACTCTAGGGGAGTTGGCGTGGCCGACAAGGGGGATAACTCCCCTTTGCCGAAGGGGGAAGGGGGAAGGGGGCCTAACGCTGACCCGTCGCGTCGAGCAGGACTACGAGCAACGGGACGGCGATGATCACGGTGGCGAGGGAGTGCAGCGCGGTGGTGAGCCAGAGCGGCAGGTCCTTGGCGTTCAGCAGGTGGATCCGGGTCGCGGTCGCGTGATGGCTCGCCCCGAGCGTCGCGGCCGGGTGTGGCGCACCGGCGAGCGTGATGAGCGCGCGCCCGAGGTGTACATCGCCGGCGGCTTTCCGGGCGGCGCGGTCGGCGAGGACCTCGACGAGGAGCCGCACTTCGTGCAGGGCCTGCGGGGCGCGCAGGCGCTCGGGGGCGGCGAGATGCAAGACCATGAAGAACTCGAGCACTAGGTCGTGACGCTCGCGCAGGTGGGCCCGCTCGTGCGCGAGGACGGCGTCGAGTTGGTCGGCGGGAAGGGAGCGCAGGGTCCCCTCGCTGAGGACGACGCGCTGGCGCAGGCCGGGCACGCAGTAGGCCATGACGCCCTCGTGCGGCACGATCCGCGTCCGCCGATCGTGGTGTGCCCCAACGAGATCGACCAGGGTGCGCTGCTCCCTTCGGGCACCGCGCAGGCGTCGGCCCACGGTGTGTCCGTGGATCACGAGCCGGCTGAGGGTGAAACCGCTTGCGACGACCGCGACCATGGCGATCGCGGAGGCGGCTCCTCGTTCACCTCGGGAGACGACCTCGACCGTCGCGATCGGTCCGGCGGCCAGCGCCGACAGGACTCCGGCAAGCGCCATCGACTGCCACAGGTAGAGCGCGGCCCGTGGCGAGCGGCGCAGCCAGGTCCACCGCGCCATGACCCGGGGGGCCAGGGCGGCGAGCAGAATGGCGGTGATGAGGAGGGCGAGTGCGGTCACGGCCGATCACGAAGCCTCGCTGGCGCGTGGCTCGCCCGCCCGCGCCTCAACTTCGGCCATCGCGGCGCGCATTGCCTCGATCTCCGACGGAGTGGCCTCGTTGATGAAATGAAGAATCGCGCTGTGCTTGTCCTCGTGCGAGAGCTCGCCGAGCGGGTCGCGCATGGCCTGAGCGGTCATCGACTCACGCGTCGCGACGGGACGGTAGCGCCAGGCGCGACCATCACGCTTGCGGGCCACGAACTCCTTGGTGGTGAGGCGGCTCAGCACGGTCATCACCGTCGTGTACGCCAGCTTGCGTTCGGTGAGGGCTCCGAGCACATCCCGCACGCTGAGCCCATCCTCGGACTCGTCGGCCCACAGGACATCCATGACGGCTCGTTCCAACTGGCCGAGTGAACTGCGTGCCGGTGACATGTCGACGCCTTTCCTTAAAGGGTGATGGTCCGGTCGAAGTGCTCGACGCCGATCCCGTGATGGGTCACCATCACGAGGGTCCGGTCACGAGCGGTGGTGAGGAGGTCCTGCAGCACGGCCTCGGCCGTGGGGTGATCAAGGTGTGCCACGGGTTCGTCGAGCACGATGATCGGGCGCCCCGAAAGCAGCGCGCGAGCGATGGCGAGGCGGGCGCGCTCGCCGCCGGAGATCCCCATCCCGTCGGCGCCGAGGCGGGTGTCGAGCCCGGCCTCGAGCGCGTCATGCCAGTTGCCGAGGCCCGCCGCCCGCAGGCCACCGATCAGCTCCTCGTCGGAGACGTCGGCGGCGCGGTCGGGGTCGATCGCGAGGCGGAGATTTTCTCGGAGCGTCGAGGCGAAGACGTGCGGTTCGTCGTCGACCAACGCGATCAGCGAGCGAACTTCTTCGAGCGGGGCGGTGGTGACATCGACCCCGTCGACGAGGTAGCGCCCGGAGGAGGGATCGAGATGCCTGGCGAGGACGGCGAGCAGGGTCGACTTGCCCGAACCGTTTGCTCCGGTCACCGCGACGTGCTCGCCGGGCTCGATCGTGAGGTCGTGCGGCCCGGTGTGGGAGCGCTCTCCCGTCCAGGTGGCGGTCACGCCGTCGAGCACAATGCGCGGCGCAGCTCCCTTCGCCGTGGTGGTCGAAGGGAGGTGCGCGACCTCCTCGGTAGCGCCACCGCGCGTCGGGGAGGAGACGGCGGGGGTCTGCCCGAGAAGGACGTCGAGCCGCCGGGCGCTGCCCTGGGCGCGGGCCAGGGCTCGGGTCGCGTCGGTCAGCACGCCGATGGCTTCGCCGGTCGCGACCGGAGCGAGGACGAGCAGAGCCATGACGGGGATGCGGTGGTCGCTCGTCGTCGCGATCCACGCGTTGGCGACGGTCGCTGCACCGGTGATCGCGAGGACCATCCCGGCGACGAGCGCGCGGCCGCGGGACTGGCGCGAGATCGCGCCGCGAAGGGCGACGTGGGCCCGGTCGACCCACCCGAGGGCGGCCTTAGTCCCGCCGATGGCGGCGAGTTCGCTCGCGTGATCGGCGGTCAGTTGGCTGACCCGGGTGACCTCGGCGCGGGCGGCGAGTAGCTCGTCCTGCGATCGGGATTCGATCCGCCAGCACACCCAGACCGTGAGTGCCGCCGCCGCGAGCATGGCTGCCAAGACTAGTCCGGCGGCCGGGTCGACCATCGCGGTCAGCGCCGCCGCAAGCACGCCAGCGAAGAGGGCTCCGATGACGGGGACCGTGACGCGCACCGAGGCCTCGACGACATCGGTGAGGTCATCGACCACACCGGTGAGGAGGTCAGCGCGCCCCCTTCGTCCTAACCGGGCGGGCGTGAGGGGCACGAGGCGCGAGTAGACCTCGGCGCGACGGGTGGCGAGGTCGGCGAGCGAGACGTCGTGGCTGCGGAGCCGCTCCCAGTAGCGGAAGACCGGACGCGCGATACCGAAGGTGCGCACCGCGACGATCGTCGTCAGCAGCAGCATGATCTGGGGGCGTTCGCTGGCGCGCACGATCAGCCAGCCGCTGGTCGTCGTGAGCGCGATCCCGGAAGCGGTCGCGACCCCGGCGAGGAGCCCGGCGAAGATCACCTGCCACGAGATCGTGAGCGCCCGGTGCTTCGGCGGGGCGAGCGGCGCGGTCTGCTCCATCGTGGTCATCGCACCTCACCCCCTTCGACCAGGGCCGGAGCCCGCAAGTGCAGGTGGTGATCGGCGAGGGCGAGGAGTTCGCTGCGGTGGGTGACGACGATGACCGTGCGGGTCTGGGCCATCTGGGTGATGACGTGGTGGATTGCATCGGTCGCGGCCGGGTCGAGGTGCGCCGTGGGTTCGTCCATCAGGATGATCGAGGCGGGGGAGAGCAGGGCGCGGGCGAGGACGAGCCTGGCGCGCTGTCCGGCCGAGAGCCCGAAGCCGTCATCACCGATCACGGTGGCAAGGCCCTCGGGGAGCGCGGCGACGACACCGTCGAGACCGACCGCGCGCAGGGCCGACCAGATCGCGTCGTGGCCCGCGTCGTTCCCGAGGGTGAGGTTGTCGGCGATCGTGCCCGCGCCGAGGAAGGGGCGCTGGGTGACGAGGTGTACCTGGCCGGTCTCGACCGTGCCCTCCTGGGGCAGCCGGGTGCCGGCGAGGATCTCGAGCAGGGTGGTCTTACCGACACCGCTCGGGCCGGTGACAGCGGTCAGGCCGCTCGTCGCGGTCGCATCGAGGTCGTGGATCACCGGGCGGCTGGTGCCGGGGTAGGTGTAGCTGATCCCGCGGGCGCGCACGACGCCGGCGAGCTCGGCCCCCTTCTCCGCTGGGGGATCGGTCGGCTCGGCCTCGAGTTCGGCGAGGATCGCATCGAGGGCTTCGGCACCGTCGGCGGCGGAGTGGAACTCGGCGCCGACCCGGCGGATCGGCCAGTACGCCTCGGGTGCCAGCAGGATCGCGACCATTGCGACGGGCAGCTCCATCGAGCCGTGGGTGAGGCGGATGCCGACGAGCACGGCGACGATCGCGACCGAGATCGTGGCGAGGAGTTCGAGGGCCGCCGAGGACATGAAGGCGAGGCGCAGCGTGCGCATGGTCGCGACCCGGTGGCGGTCGCTCACGCGCTCGATGGTCGTGACTTGGCGCTCCCCGCGACCGTAGGAGACGAGCGTCGGCAGGCCCCGCATCACGTCGAGGAAGTGGCCAGAGAGCGCGGAGAGGGCGGCCCAGCGCTGCTGGGTTTCGTCCCGGGTCGTCATGCCGATCAGCGCGGCGAAGAGGGGGAGCAGCGGCACGGTGAGGATCACGACGAGCGCGGCGGGCCAGTCGACGATGAGCAGGGTCACGATCGCAAGGGGCGGCACGATCGCGGCGATGATGAGCGAAGGGAGGAAGCGCGCGACATAGGGCTCGACCGACGCGGTGCCTTGAGCAGCGAGGGTGAGCGCCGCCGCCCGATCCGGTCGAGAGTCGGCGTCGCGCGTGGCCCAGGTCGCGAGGAGACGCTCGCGCAGGGAGGTCGAGATCTCGGCGCCGGCCCAAGCGGCGACGCGTTCGAGGAGGTAGCCGAGCAGACCCCGCGCGGCGAAGAGGCCGCCGGTCGCGAGCGCTGGGATGAGGAGAGGCTGCTGCCGCACGACCGCGACGACGAGGGCGGTGAGCGCGAAGGCGGTGCCGATCGTCGCGAGCCCCTGCCCGGCCCCGAGCAGCCCGAGCACGACGACCGGGCGCCGCGTTTCGGGCGCGACGCGCAGGAGGCGCGGATCAAAGGGCTTCATGTGCGGTCAAGTCTCCGGGATAAATCTGGGTACGAACGTCGGCGATCAAGCGCTCACCGTGGAACGCTTCCCCCTTCCCCTGCTTCTTTGCTTAAGCACGTCCTTGATGCCGACCCTCCAGGGTGAGCAACGAGGAGTTGCTTAAGCAAAGTGAGGAAGGGCGGGGTTGGAGAGGGGGTCGGGGAGGGGGTGGCGATGCCCCCGGCTGCCGGTCAGGGGATACCGGCAGTCGGGGGCATCGCGGTCAGGCACTGGAAATCTAGACGCCGGTCTTGACCGTCGGGATGTGCTCGACGGTAAGGCGCTTGCGGAAGATCCAGTAGTTCCACGCGGTGTACCCGAGCGCGATCGGCGTGAAGACCAGGGCAGCGCCCGTCATGATCTTCAGCGTGAGCGGGGTGCTCGCCGCGTCCGCCAGGGTGAGGGGCGGGCCGTCGCCGCGACCGTTGATCGCGTTGGGGAAGAGGATGAGGAAGTACGTCGCGACGGCGAAGAGCGTCGTCAGCGTCGTGCCGATGAAGGCGTAGCCCTCAGCATCCTTGGTGTTGAAGTAGATCGCCGCGAGCAGCGCAACCGCCGCGAGGACCGTGGTGATCCACGACCACACCGTGCCACCGAGCAGACCCAGCCAGAGCAGCAGGATCACGGCGAGGACCGCGGTGACGAGCCCCGCCTTGGTGGCGAAGGCGCGCGCCTCGGCCCGGATCGGACCGTCGGTCTTCAGCGCGATGAAGTGCGCACCGTGGGTCAAGCTGAGCGCGGTGATCACGATGCCACCGAGCAGGCTGACCGGGTTCAACAGCGTGAAGAGGTTGCCGGTGAACTCGACCGCGGCGACACCACCTTGCTCCTGGATTTGCATCGGGAGGCCGTAGACGAGGTTCGTCAGGCCCGTTCCGATCAGCAGGGGCGCGGCGACGGAGCCGCCGATGATGGCGTAGTCCCAGTTCCTCTTCCACTCGGCCGAATCCCGCTTGTGGCGGTACTCGAAGCCCATGTTGCGCACGATGAGCGCGACGAGGACGAGCAGAAGGGCGAGGTACATGCCGGAGAACATCGTGGCGTACCAGTGTGGGAAGGCGGCGAAGGTGGCACCACCAGCGGTGAGCAGCCAGACCTCGTTACCGTCCCAGTGCGGGCCGATGGTGTTGAGCAGCACGCGACGGCGCTTGTCGTTTTCGACCGGGTCCTTGCCCTTGTCGCCCAGGATGGGCAGGAGCATGCCGACACCGAAGTCGAAACCCTCGAGGACCAGGAAGCCGGTCCATAGGACGGCGAGGATGATGAACCAGAAGGTCATCAAGCCAGTGAGTTCCATGGTTGATACGTTCCTTTTCCCTGATCAGTACGAGAACTGGAGCTCGTCGTCGGCCTCGACCGGCTCGGGCTCCTCGAAGGGCTCGGCGCCCTTCTTGGTGTAGGCGAGGAAGAGCTTCACCTCGACGACCGCGAGGGCGCCGTAGAGCAGGGTGAAGACGATCATCGAGATCCACACGTTCGAGGCGCTCACGACCTGAGAGACCCCGGACTGGGTGGTCTGCAGGCCGTAGACGAGCCACGGCTGGCGGCCAATTTCGGTGAAGATCCAGCCCCAGCTGTTGGCGAAGACCGGCAGCAGCGGCATGAGGACCGCGATCCAGAACCAGCCCTTCTTCGTCACGTACTGGCCCTTGCGGGTGGCCCAGAGCACGGCGGCGGCGAAGGCCATCGCGATAAAACCGAGCCCCATCATGAAGCGGAAGCTCCAGTAGGAGAGCGGGATGTTCGGCACGTACCCGGCAGCCGGGGTGACGTACTCCTCGATCTGCGCCTCGGTCATGCCGGCGGCGCGAGCCTGGTCGGAGAGCTGCTTCGGGAGGGTCTCCTTCAGCTCGTTGATGCCCTTGACCTCACCGCTGAACGAGCCGGTGCCGAGGAAGGAGAGCAGCCCGGGCACCTCGATGATCGGGGTGGCGGAGCTGCCGTCGAGGGCGCCGATCGTCAGGACCGAGAAGGGGGCGCTGCTGGTGGTCTCGTAGAGGCCCTCCGCAGCGGCCATCTTCATGGGCTGAACGTCGGTCATGATCTTGCCCTGGATGTCACCAGAGATGATCACGCCGAGCGCGGCGACGAGGGTGACGATGGCGCCGAGGCGGGTGCCCTTGCGGTACATCGCGAGGTCACGCGAGACCCCTTCGCCCTTCTCACCGGAGACAGCGAGCTTGCGCATCTTGTACAGCGCCACACCCATGACGACGGCGCCGCCGGTCATGTAAGCAGCAGTGACGACGTGCGGGAAGGTCACGAGTTGAACCTTGTTGAAGAGCACGGCCATGAAGTCGGCCATTTCGGCGCGGCCGGTCTCGGGGTTGAACTTGTAACCGACCGGGTGCTGCATGAACGAGTTGGCCGCCAGGATGAAGTAGGCGGACAGCACGGTGCCGATGTGCACGATCCACATCGTCGCGGCGTGCAGCTTCTCGGGGATGCGGCCCCAGCCGAAGATCCAGAGGCCAAGGAAGGTGGACTCGAGGAAGAAGGCCAGCAGCGCCTCGAAGGCGAGAGGCGCTCCGAAGATGTCACCGACGAAGCGAGAGTAGGAAGACCAGTTCATCCCGAACTGGAACTCCTGCACGATCCCGGTCACCAGACCGAGCGCGAAGTTGATGACGAACAGCTTGCCGAACCACTTCGCGAGGCGCAGGTCCTCGGGATTGCGGTTGCGGACCCACTGCGTGTGATACCAGGCGACGATCGCCGACATGCCGATCGTGATCGGCACGAACAAGAAGTGGTACACGGTGGTGATGGCGAACTGCCACCGTGCCAGGTCCAATGCGTCCATGCGTTTTCAGACTCCATCAGAACGGGTAGTACTACATGACGTAGGAGACGCTACTACCGCCGAAGGAGTGCTCCTGACCAAACTCCGGCCGATGTGACCTAACAGTCAGATAACAGCATCGAGACGGTCATATTGCGCAACAAAAGCGTGCCTTAAAGGGCCAAATTGCCCAATGGTGAACCAAGGCCAGCCTCACCTGCCTTGCGCGCCGAAGGGGGTCACCGCGCGGTGGCCGTCGAGGTCACCCGGTAGCGCACGAAGGCGGGGACGAGCAGTGCCGCAAGGACGGTCCCGATGATCACAAGCACCCCGCCGCCAGCGGTCGCGATGGCGGTGCCGACCCACGCGGCCGCAGCGCCGTGGACGACATCGGCGAGGCGCGGCCCGCCGCCGACGACCACGATGAAGACCCCCTGGAGTCGCCCGCGCATCTGGTCGGTCGCGACGCTTTGGAGCATCGCTCCGCGGAAGGCCATCGAGACGAGGTCGGCGGCGCCGCCGATCGCGAGGAAGGCGGCCGCGACCCACAGCCACGGGAAGGGCGAGCCCTGCGCCTGCCAGACGGCAACGCCCAGCCCGATGATCGCGGCGCCCCACACGCAGACCGAGATCACGACCGCGAGGCCGTGCCGCTCGACGCGAGAGACCCACCCGGAGAGCACGCCGCCGACAAACGCCCCGGCGGGCATCGCGGCGAAGAGGACAGCGAGCGCGAGACCCCCTTCGTCCGGACCGCCGAAATCGAGGTGAGCCATCTCGGGGATCAGCGCCCGGGGGAGGCCAGCGACCATCGCGATGATGTCGATGACGAAGGAGACGAGCAGGATCGGCTGGGCGCGCAGGTAGACCAGGCCATCCAGGACGGCCTGCAGTCCGGGCGCGCCGCTCACGCCCCCTTCGACCGGTAGGGCCGGGAGCCGTAGGACGGCCCAGAGCGTCGCGAAGAGGGCCACCGCGTCGATCGCGTAGAGGGCGGACAGCCCGATCACCGGGATCAGGACGCCGCCGAGCAAGGGCCCGACGACCGCTCCGCCGGTGAAGACGGTGACGGAGAGCGAGTTCGCCGCGGGGAGCAGTTCGGCAGGGACGAGGCGGGGGATCACGGCCTGTCGGGTGGGTTGATTCACCGCGAAGAAGGCTTGCTGGAGCGCGAAGAGGGCGAGCAGCAGCCAGACGTTGCGGTTGCCGAGCGCCGCTTGAACCCAAAAGAGCGTCGCGGTGGCGATGAGGCCGGTCGTCGTGATGGTGAGGAGACGGCGCCGGTCCATGTGGTCAGCAAGCGCCCCGCCCCAGAGGCCGAAGACCAAGAGTGGGACGAACCCGAAGACGCCGGTCAGCCCGACGTACGCCGAGGAGCCGGTGATCGCGTAGATCTGGACAGGCACCGCGATCACGCTGAGTTGCGCTCCGATGACGGTGACGATCTGCGCGAGCCAGAGCCGGCGGAAGTCCGGCTGCTGAAGGGGCCGGGTATCAGCCAGCAGCCCTCGGAATCGACTCACCGCGGCAGCCTACGCGCGCCCCCTTCGTAAGCCGGGGTGTCAGGGGTGCGGTGGGCTGCACCCTTGGCAGGCCGGGTGGAGTTGTGGGGTGCAGAGGGTGCGGTGGGGTGCACCCTCGGCAGGCCGGGCGGAGGTGGCGGCGCTGCCGGGCGGGGAACAGGACACCGGACGCGGAAACATCCGCGTCCGGTGTCCTTGACCCCGTCTCGAGCAGGGGTCGAAGGGGGTCAGGCCTCCAGGGCCTGCTCCGCCTCGACGTGCTGCTGGACGGCCTGCTCGTGCTCGGCGCGCAGGCGAGAGAGGAAGGCCTGGGTGCGCCGGTGCTGCGGGTTGTTGATGACCTCGACCGGATTGCCTTGCTCGACGACGACGCCACCATCCATGAAGACGACGCGGTCGGCGACCTCGCGGGCGAACGCCATCTCGTGGGTCACGACGATCATCGTCATGCCCTCCTTGGCCAGATCACGCATGACTTCGAGGACCTCACCGACGAGCTCGGGGTCGAGCGCGGAGGTCGGCTCGTCGAAGAGCATGAGTTTCGGCTTCATCGCCAGGGCCCGAGCGATCGCCACTCGCTGCTGCTGACCGCCGGAGAGTTGGCTCGGGAAGGCGTGACACTTGTCGGCAAGTCCGACCTGCTCGAGCAGGCCGAGCGCCTCGGCCTCGACGTCGCGCTTCGGGCGCCGCTGGACCTTGACCGGGCCCTCCATGACGTTCTCGATGGCGGTCATGTGCGGGAAGAGGTTGAAGCGCTGGAAGACCATGCCGATCTCGCGGCGTTGGCTCGCGATGACATTGTCATGGAGCCGGTGCAGCTTGCCGTTCTTCTCCTTGTACCCGGCCAGATCACCGTCGATCCAGATGCGACCGCCTTGGATCTCCTCGAGCTGGTTGATGCAGCGCAAGAAGGTGGTCTTGCCCGATCCCGAGGGTCCGAGGAGGCACACCACTTCACCACTTCGGACATCGAGGTCGATGCCCTTGAGGACCTCCACTGAGCCAAACGACTTGTAGACGTTGATGGCCCTCACGAGGGGCATGGTTTCGCTCATTTGCTCCCTCCGACCGTAAGGCCCATCAGGCGGGTACGAGTCGTGGCCTTCTTGGCGTCCGGGCGGGTGGCGCCGTAGCCGCGGCCGAAGCGCTTCTCTAGGAAGTACTGACCGACCATGAGCACCGAGCAGACGATCAGGTACCACAATGTGGCCGCGATCAAGACGTTGAAGGTCTGGTAGAGGCGCGACCCGATCGATTGGAGTTGGAAGAACAACTCGGCACTGAGCGGGATCCCGATGAGCAAGGAGGTGTCCTTGACCATCGCGATTGTTTCGTTGCCGGTCGGGGGGACGATGACGCGCATCGCCTGCGGAAGGATCACCCGGCGCATGGCCATCCCATTGCTCATCCCGAGAGCCTTGGCGGCCTCTCTCTGTCCCGGGTCGACCGACATGATGCCGGCTCGGGCGATCTCGGCCATATAGGCGGCCTCCGACAGTCCGAGACCGATGGCACCGCCGATCACGCCGGTGAAGATGGCGTTGGCGTCGAGGTTCAAAAAGCGCATCGAACCGTCGATACCGAGGGCCCCGAGGATCTCCTGGTCGAAGGGGACCCCGATGTCCATCCCTTGCTTGAAGAGGATGCCGAGGGCTCCCATGACCGTCAGCAGTACGAGGCGGGGGACTGCGCGGAAGAACCACGTGAAGACCCAGGCGACCACCGACAGCACCGGGTTACCGGAGAGCCTCATGACCGCGAGGATCACGCCACCGCTGATGCCGATCACCATGGCCATCACGGTGACGAGCAGGGTCCCCATGAGGAGGCCGTTGATGACCGGCCGCTGGACCATGGCCTGGAAGATGAAGGGCCAGTCGAACTCGGGGTTCGTCAGCAGCATGTTGACGAACATGGCGCCGATGACCGCGATCACCGCGATCGCGACCCAGCGTCCGGGATGGCGCACCGGGACCGCGTCGATCAGTCCGGGCCGTTCGTCGGGGGTGCGGGGTTCGTCCTGCTCCGCACCGTCATTGGCGGCTGTACTCATCAGGAGGTCTTCGGGTTGACCTCGAAGTTGTCAATCGCGCCACCCTCGACGCCCCAGTTCTTCAGGATCTGCTCGTAGGAGCCGTCCTCCTTCATGGACTTCAGGGTCTCGACGAGCGCGTCCGCGAGTTCGGTCTGCTCCTTCGGGACCACGAAACCGTAGGGCGCAGAGTCGTAGATCTCGCCGAGCGATTCGATCTTGCCGCCGGACTGCTTCACCGCGTAGGCGACGACCGGGGAGTCGGCGAGCATCGCGTCGGCCTTGCCGCTCGCGACGGCCGCCGTCGCCTGGTCCTGGCCTTCGTAGATCAACAGGTCGACGGGCTTGCCGGAGTCCTTGCACTCCTTCACCTTGGCCGGCATGTCCTCTTCTTCTTGGACGGTGCCCTTCTGGACGGCGATGGTGAGGCCGCACGGCTTGGTGGGGTCAACATTCTTCGGGTTGTCCGGAGCGGTCGCCCACAGGGTGCCAGCGTTGAAGTAGCTCACCATGTTGACCTGTTCCATGCGCTTGGCGTTGATGGTGAAGGAGGAGACGCCAGCGTCGTACTTCTTGCCGAGGACACCGGTGATGATGGAGTCGAACTTCGACGGCTTCCAGTCGGTCTTCAGGCCCAGCTTCGTCGCGACGGCGTCCATCAGATCGACGTCGTAGCCCTTCACGGTCTTGCCGTCGGCGTCGAGGAACTCGGCCGGGGCGTACGACGCATCGGTGCCGATCTGCAGGGTGCCCTTCTGCGCGATCTCCGCGGGGACCATGGCGGCGAGTTTGTCGTCCTTGGTGATGCTCACCTCGGAGCTCGGCGAGTCACCCGAACCACCAGAACTCGTGTTCTCCAGGGAGTCCGAGCCGCAGGCGGCGAGGGCGGAGACGCTCAGGGCGACACAGGAGAGCAGGGCAATCGGTGTACGACGCATGGGGGACAACTTCCTTCACCGGGTCAGCGGGCGCCGGTCGGCGCTCACAGTTGGCGTCATAGTGCCACCGCGAGGCGACGCACGCTATGGATTCGCCACACGTTGACATGTTTGTAACGCGTGGAAGCGCCGGGCGAAGGGGGTAACGCTTGCCACCGATGTTCCCACCGCGCCTACCTCTCGCACTTAGACTGGCGGGCGGCCCAGGCGCCTCGCCGGGCACGTCACACCCGTCGAAAAAAACCAAGGAGCCTGGGTGAAACACGAGTCGCCGAAGGAAGCCATCGTCGAGGTCGTGGCCCTCATCGCCTTCCTGGTCGCGGCGGCGATCGCCATCACCACTGGCAACGCCCTGCCCCTTCTCCTCGTGCTCGGCGTCCTCGGGTTGGCGGCGATCTATCTCCTGATCGCCCTACGCGCCCAAATCCGAAACAGTCAGCGCCGCTTGGAGGAGCGGCTCACGACCCTGCACGAGAAGCAGCGCACCGAGCGCAAGGCCGAGCGGCGCGCGCTCGCGAAGGTCAGCGAGGGAGCGCAGGACGCGGCGCGCCGGGCGCACAAGTCCGCGGCCGAGAGCAGCGCGCGGGTGCGCGTCGTGAGCGAGCGCCTCGATGCCTGGATCGGCACCGCCCAGCGCGCCGATCACGCTCGGTCGGTGCAGATCCGCGCGACCGGTCAGAAGGTGGTCAACGAGACCATCGCTGCACTCCAGGTTCACCAGGCGAGCGGCGACGCCCTCGCGCCGCTGCCCCCCTTCGGTGGCTGGGCCCTGGACGCGACGTCGTTGGTGAAGTTGCTCCATCTGCTGCGGACGGAGCGCCCAGCCCTCGTCGTGGAGTGCGGAAGCGGTTCGTCGACCGTGGTGATCGCGCAGACCATCCGAGAGTGGGGCGGCCGGGTGATCGCGTTGGACCACCTGGAGGAGTTCGCGAGCGCGAGCGCCGCGCTCATCACCTCGGCCGGGCTCGATGAGGTGGCCGACGTGCGGCACGCGCCGCTCACCGAGGTCGAGGTCGAAGGCCAGACGCTCTCCTGGTACGACCCCGCGCAGGTCGAGGACCTTCACGACATCGAACTCCTCGTCGTCGACGGCCCGCCAGCGGCGACCGGCCCCGATGCCCGCTACCCCGCCCTGCCGATCCTCGCCGACCGGCTGACGTCCTCGGTGACCGTCGTCGTCGACGATATTGAGCGAGAAGCCGAACGACGGGCGGTCAGCCGCTGGCAGGAGCGCTGGCCTCAGCTTCAGCGAAGCAGCGCCAACAGCACGGACTCCACCTGGGTCTTAAAGGCCATGTCGTAGCGATCATCCCTTCGCCGGCGTCGGGCCGACGGCCCCACCGGTCAGCGCATTCGAGCAGGTGACCCGCCACCCCGGACGCGACAGCGCGGGCGAAGTGCACCACACTTGGAGAAGGTGAGGCCGAAAACGCCTGACCGTCGACACGTGCGCAAAATTGGAGACTCGATGAATCGCTTCCTGGTCAAGACCGTCATTAATGCGGTGGCGTTGTGGATCGCCGCCGTCATGGTGCAGGGGATTAACCTCGCCGAGAATCAGAGCAGCGTCGCCGAGAGGGTCTTCACGATCATTGTCGTGGCGCTCGTCTTCGGGATCGTCAACTCGCTGCTGAAGCCGCTCGCGAAGACGCTGGCCTTCCCCTTCATCGTCTTGACCCTCGGGCTCTTTACGATCGTGATCAACGCCTTCATGCTGCAGATCACCGACTGGCTTGCTGGGCCGCTTGGGTTGAGCTTCTCGATCGGGTCCTTCTTCTGGGATGCCATCTTGGGCGCGATCGTCATCTCGATCGTCTCGATGGTCCTGAACTACGTCATCCCGGACGAGCCGCGCTGATGAGCGAGCACACGCCCATCGGGATCCGCCCCGCGCTCGACACCGTCCCGGCCTACGTGGCGGGGAAACCGGCGACCGTCCGGGCCGACCTCACGGTCTACAAGGTCTCTTCAAACGAGAACCCGTACCCGCCGCTTCCGAGTGTCCTCGACGTCGTCCGGGAGGCCGCGGCCTCGGTCAACCGCTACCCCGATCCCGGCGTCACGGGCCTCACCGACGCGCTCGCCGAGCGCCTTGCGGTGCCCCGCGAGCGGATCGCGACGGGGACGGGCAGCGTCGGTGTGCTCGGTCAGATCGTCCAGGCGACGTGCGACCCGGGAGACGAGGTGATCTACGCGTGGCGGTCCTTCGAGGCGTACCCGATCGTGGTCGCGCTCGCGGGTGGCGTTTCCGTCCAGGTCCCGCTCACCGAGGACTCGCGCCACGACCTCGATGCGATGGCCGACGCCGTCACCGACCGGACCAAGGTCATCATCGTCTGCACCCCCAACAACCCGACCGGGCCGGCGGTGACCCAGAGCGAACTCGCTGCCTTCATCGAGCGGGTACCCGAACGCGTCCTCATCATCATCGACGAGGCCTATCTCGAGTTCGTCGCCGACAGCGGTGGCACGGACCCGGTCGATGCGCTCGCGCTTCATCGCGCTCACCCCAACGTCGCTGTCCTGCGCACCTTCTCCAAGGCGTACGGGCTCGCGGGCCTGCGCGTCGGGTACGCGGTGGCCCATGAGCCGGTCGCCGCGGCTTTGCGCAAGACGGCGGTCCCCTTCGGCGTCAACAGCCTCGCTCAGGTGGCGGCGGTGGCCTCCCTTCAGGCCTACGACGAGTTGGATGAGCGCGTCCGGGCTCTGGTCGCCGAGCGCGATCGGGTCCAGGCAGCTCTCGCCGACGCGGGATGGAAGCTGCCGGACAGCCAGGCGAACTTCGTCTGGTTCCCGCTCGGGGAGCGCACCCCCGACTTCGTCGCCGCCGCCGACGAGGCGGGCCTGGTGGTCCGCGCCTACGGCACCGATGGCGTCCGGGTCACGATCGGCGAGCCCGAGGCCAACGACCGTCTGATCGAGGTCGCGACCGCCTTCCTCAACTAGACCCCACCCCCTTCCCACTGTCTTTGCTTAAGCACGGCCCAGGTGCTTACCCACGAGGGTGAGCACCTAGGCCGTGCTTAAGCAAAGTGGTCAACGGGGTGGGGGAAGGGGGTGCCGGTCGCGGTCGTCGGGCGGTTGGTCCGAGGCGTCCCGAAGGCGGTACGGTGGGCCTCGCACGACGGCGTGTGTTCGAGGTCACAAGCTTTGGGCGACGCCACCGACACTGACGTCCCTCGACGGCCCGCCGGGCCGACCCGAGCGGGCGTCCGCGATCGTTTCCAGCCCGCGCGGGAGCACCCTCGCCGCATCGGGCGGCGAAGGAGTTGCACGTGAGCACGGATCAGCGCGCCGAGGCTGGCGGCGAAGCCGCCGGTAAGGCTTCGCACGAGATGGCCCAGGCGTTTGAAGCCCCAAGTGGCGGGCCCGTCCCGGACACGCAGAACCCGGACATGGTCCAGTTCATCGATGCCGATGGCGTCCGGATGCCCAATGACGCGGCGAATGCGCCGTACGCGGAGCTAGTCGAGCGCCTCGACTCGGCCGACGCCCGCACGCTCTACCGGGACCTCGTCCTCGTGCGGCGGGTCGACCAGGAGGGTCATGCCCTGCAGCGCCAGGGCGAACTCGGCCTCTGGCCCTCCCTTCTCGGTCAGGAAGCCGCCCAGGTCGGCTCGGGCCGCGCTCTTCGCCCCCACGACTACGCCTTCCCCGGCTACCGCGAGCACGGCGTCGCGATGTGCCGCGGGGTGGACCCGGAGAACCTCTTCGGCATGTTCCGTGGCGTCAACAACGGCGGCTGGGATTCCAACGCCAACAACTTCCACCTCTACACGATCGTCATCGGCAACCAGATGCTGCACGCCACCGGGTACGCGATGGGGATTCAGCGCGACGGCGCTGTCGGCACGGGCGACCCAGAACGCGACGCCGCGGTGATGGCCTTCACCGGCGACGGTGGCACCGCGCAAGGCGACTACAACGAGGCTCTCGTCTTCGCCTCGGTTACCTCGGCCCCGATCGTCTTCTTCATCCAAAACAACCAGTGGGCGATCTCGGAGCCGAACGAGAAGCAGTTCACCATCCCCCCGTACCAGCGAGCGAAGGGCTTCGGATTCCCCGGGGTGCTCGTCGACGGCAACGATGCCGTGGCGGTCTACGCCGTCACCAAGACCGCGCTCGATCGGGCGCGCGCCGGCGAAGGTCCGACGCTGATCGAGGCATACACCTACCGGCTCGGGGCGCACACCACGTCCGACGACCCGACCAAGTACCGGTCCTCGGCCGAGGTCGAGATGTGGAAGGAGAAGGACCCGATCAAGCGGATGCGGGGCTTCATGCTCACCTACGGCCACTGCGACGAGGCCTTCCTCGATGCGGTCGACGCCGAGGCCGACGAACTCGCCGCACGAGTGCGGACCGCCGCGCAGACGATGCCCGACCCCGAGCCCGCGTCGATGTTTGACCATATCTACGCCGAGCCGCATCCCATGGTCGACGCCGAGCGTGCCGCCTTCGTCGAGTACCACGAGTCCTTCGAGACGGAGGGGGCGAACTGATGGCCACCCAGAAACTCTCGATGGCCAAGGCCCTCAACTCCGGCCTGCGCGCCGCCATGGAAGCCGACCCGAAGGTCGTCCTCATGGGCGAAGACGTGGGCCAACTCGGCGGTGTCTTCCGGATCACCGAGGGTCTGCAAAAGGACTTCGGCGAGGACCGCGTGATCGATACTCCGCTCGCGGAGTCCGGCATCGTCGGGACCGCGGTCGGCCTGGCCCTGCGCGGTTACCGTCCCGTCGTGGAGATCCAGTTCGACGGCTTCGTCTACCCCGCCTTCGACCAGATCGTGAGCCAGGTCGCGAAGATGCATGCCCGCTCCCTCGGGCACCTGAAGCTCCCGATGGTGATCCGGATCCCGTGCGGTGGTGGGATCGGCGCGGTCGAGCACCACAGCGAGTCCAACGAGGCGTATTTCGCTCACACCGCGGGCCTGCGCGTCGTCGCCTGCTCCAACCCCGAAGACGCCTACTGGATGATCCAGCAGGCGATCGCCTCGGACGATCCGGTCATCTTCTTCGAACCCAAGCGCCGCTATCACGAGCGTGGCGAGGCCGACATCGACCAGGCCGCGGCCCCCTTCGACCTCCACACCGCTCGGGTGGCGCGCGAAGGGAGCGACGCGACCCTGCTCTGCTACGGCCCCATGGTCTCAACGTGCCTGCAGGCGGCGGCCGCCGCGGAGGAGGAAGGGCGATCGCTGGAGGTCATCGATCTGCGCACGCTCTCCCCGCTCGACACCGAGGCGATCTTCTCGTCCGTGAAGAAGACCGGGCGTGCCATCGTCGTGCACGAGGCGAGCACCTTCGTCGGACTGGGTGGGGAGATCGCCGCGCAGGTCCAGCAGGAGTGCTTCTACCACCTCGAGGCGCCAGTGTTGCGCGTCGGCGGATACAACATCCCCTACCCGCCGAGCCGACACGAGGAAGCCTTCCTGCCCGACCTCGACCGAGTGCTCGACGCCGTCGACCGCTCGCTCGCCTACTAAGGAGTCGCGATGGCGCTCAAGCCCTTCAACCTGCCCGATCCCGGCGAGGGTCTCGTCGAAGCCGATCTCGTCACCTGGCGCGTCGCGGTCGGTGACACGGTCACCGTCAACCAGATCGTCGTCGAGGTCGAGACCGCGAAATCCCTCGTGGAGCTCCCGATCCCCTTCGCCGGTCGAGTCGCCGAACTCCTTGCCGCAGAAGGGGACACGGTCGACGTCGGGGCTCCGATCATCGTGATCGAGACCGATGAACCCGCGACCAGCGAACCCGCCTCCGATGGGGGCGGTGACGGTGACGAGGAGCCGCTGCCGACCCTGGTCGGCTACGGGGCAAAGGCCAGCAGTGGACGTCGCCGCGCTCGCCGATCTCCGGCCGCCGCGGCTCCCCCTTCGTCCGGGTCGGCCCCGGCCGCCCCCGAGGCTCCGGCTGAGCAACCTGCTCCTGCCGTTCAGGACGAAGGGAGTGAGCCCGCAGCGCCGATGACCGGTGAGCGGGCCCGTGCCTTGGCCAAGCCGCCGGTGCGCAAACTCGCCAAAGACCTGGGTGTCGACCTCGTCGCGATCTCTGGATCCGGCCCGGGCGGCATCGTGACGCGCGGCGACGTCGAGGCCGCTGCGTCCTCTGCTCCTTCCTCCTCCGCACATGCCCGGGCATCTGCCGAAAGTGGGGGGCAGGAGCGGCCGGCCGAGACCCGCGTCCCGATCAAGGGGGTCCGCAAGGCCACCGCGCAGGCCATGGTCGACTCGGCCTTCACCGCGCCGCACGTCACCGAGTTCGTCACGGTCGATGTGACCTCGATGATAGACATGGTCTCGGCGCTGAAGTCCGATCGCGAGTTTGCCGGTGCCAAGGTCACCCCGCTGCTCCTCGTCGCCAAGGCCCTTTGTCTCGCTGTGCGCCGCCACCCGGACGTGAACGCGTCGTGGGACGAGGCCGCCCAGGAGATCGTCATCAAGCGGGACGTGAACCTCGGCATCGCCGCGGCCACTCCCCGTGGGCTCATGGTGCCGAATATCAAGGCGGCCGATCGGATGTCGGTGCGTGAACTCGCCGATGCCCTCTCCGACCTCGTCACGACGGCGAAGGAGGGCAAGACCCAGCCGGCCGATCTCTCCGGAGGCACGATCACGATCACCAACGTCGGGGTCTTCGGCGTCGACGCAGGGACACCGATCCTCAACCCCGGTGAGGCGGCGATCCTGGCCTTCGGCGCCGTCCGTCGGATGCCGTGGGTGGTCACCGCTGCCGACGGGACCGAGTCGATCGAGCCGCGCTGGGTCACCCAGCTCGCGCTCTCCTTCGACCACCGGATGATCGACGGCGAACTCGGCTCGCTCCTGCTCGCCGATATCGCCGCTCTCCTGCACGACCCCGGCCGCGCCTTCCTCTGGTAGTCGCGCTGGCATGACGAAGGGGGGCCGCGCGATCGATCGCGCGGCCCCCCTTTTCGTCGGGTGGGTTAGAACCGGCAGAGCACCCGCGCGTCCCCCCAGGCGACATAGCGGTACCCATTCGTCGTGAGGGGCGAGTCCGCAAGCTTCAGACGAAGGGCCCCAGAGATATTCGCCGTAACGGGCACCCCCGCGCCGAAGCCAATGTCGCGGGTCCAGAGGCGAGCGGAGTCGCCGTAGACCTCGAAACGGTTCCGCTGGTTCGTCGAGCTGCTGTCATCGGCCTGCCCCGCGACGGCGGAGAAGGTGGTGCACTTGCGGCCGAGGTTCCATTCCGCAGTGTTGGATTCAGACCAGACGCTGTCGTAGAAGGACTTCGGGTAGTACCTTCCGTTGATCGACACCGAGCCGCGTTTGTAATAGTCGTTCGTGACGGTCTCCAGGTCGTAGAGGTAGTGCCAGGCGTAGACGTTGACCCGCTTCATGGCGCTGACCCGGACGGTCTTGCCGCCCTTTCGCAGCGCCATGCGCAGCCCGTTGGTGCCACCGCGGGTGAGCCGGGCCGCGACAGCGTAGGTGCCCTTGCTGGTGACCTTCTTGGTGGCAAGGCTCTGCCACTTCGTGCCGCTCTTGCGCTGCAGGGTGACGTAGTAGCCGCTGCGGTTGGGCGTGATCTTGCCGCGCGCCGAGATGCTCTGGCCGGCCGTCATCGAGGTGCGACTGAGCGAGAAGGTGAGCTTCGGAGCGGTGGCCGCAGCGACAGCCGGGGCCGCGGGGGCCGGGGCGGCCTGCGCCGGGGTGGCAACAAGCGCCATCGAGGACAGCGCAACGACGCCGGAGCCGAGGATGGCTGCGGCGCGTCGAGCGGAAGGTCGGGTCACGGGGGACTCCTTTGTTCTGACAGGGATAGGTGGGCCAGCGCCGACGCTAGGGCCACCGCGTACCGGGCGGTAGTCGATAGATCTGTGGACGCAAAAAGAAGGGGGTGGCGCGCCGACCGGCACGCCACCCCCTTCTTTACGGCGACCTACAAGCCCTGGGCTTGCTGCAGGAGCTCGCGCAGTTCCGGATTGCCGGTCGGCGCGCTACGGCGCAGGCCAACGTTCGGGTCGGGCTGCGGTACGGGGTCGCACTGCACGTCCGCGCGGTTGCCCGAGCGCCGCTTCGGCAGGATCCCGTCCTTGAGGAAGGCCGCCACGCGGTTGTCGGTGCACGCGACGCCCGAGAGCGAGCCGGAGTGGGTGGTGCCGCCAACCCCTTCGATCAGGACCGACCGCGGGAAGCGGTGCCGGGTCGCGAGGGCCCCGCTGAAGGGAGTCGCCGCATCCTTGGTTTCGGCGATGAGCAGCATGGCCGGGGCCTTCGCGCCGTTCATCTTGGTCGGGTTGCCCTGCGGTGCAGGCCAGTTGAGGCAGGGCAGGTTGAACCAGGTGTTGCCCCAGGTCTCGAAGGGGGCGGTGCGGTGCTGGCGCCAGGCGTCCTGGCGCCACCGGTTCCACTGCGTGGGCCAGCGGGCATCGGTGCACTGGACACCGAGGTAGACCGCGTACCCGTTGTCGGCGCCCGGTCCGGTCGGGTTCGAGGTGAGGTACTCGTCCTCGACTCCCGCGAAGTCACCCTGAGCGGCCTGCGAGTACAACTGCCCGAGGTGCACCCAGTCGTAGACGTAGTAGCCGGCCGAGAGGAAGACATCGGTCCACTCGGAGGAGCCGACCTTGCCGCGCGGCTTCTTGGCGAGCTCATTGCGGATCTCGAACCACCGCTGACGGACGACCGACGGCTTCGTCCCAAGGCCGAAGGTCGCGTCATTCTTCGCGATCCAGGCAAACCACTCGCGCATCGAGTTTTCGAAGGCGGCGTTCTGGTCCTGGTTCGCGGGGTACCAGGCACGGCTCGCGTCGACGACGCCGTCGAGGACGAAGCGGTACACGTGGCTCGGGTAGCGCGAGGCGTAGCCCTGGCCGATGTAGGTGCCGTAGGAGAAGCCGTAGAGGCTGATCTTCTTCGAGCCGAGCGCGGCGCGGATCGAGTCCATATCGCGCACGGTGTTGTCGCTGCGCAGATGGTTCAGGATCGCGCCATTGTTCTTGCGGCAGTCCTTGGCGTAGACCGCAGCCTTGTCACGCCACGCGCGCTCGATGGAGGCGGTACGCGGGATGATCGCCGGACGCACCGGTTCGGTGTAGTTGCCATCGCAGCTGAGCGACGGCTCGCTGTCGCCGACCCCACGGGGGTCGAACCCGATCCAGTCGTAGCCATCCCCGGCGTTGTCGGGGACCCAGGCCCCGAGCCGGGCGAGGGTGAGTCCGGAGCCTCCGGGGCCACCCGGGTTGACGAGCATCGGGCCCAGGTAGCGGGTCCCCTTCTTCGCCTTGATCCGCGACACCGCGATCGCGATCTTCTGCCCGCGGGGCTTGGCGTAATCAAGCGGCACCAGCACCTTGCCGCACTCGGCGCCTGCGTCGGCCAGGCGCGAGTTGGCGCACGTGCCCCAGCGGACCGAGGGCGGGGTGTACGTCCCCCCGCCGCGAGCCTGCGTCACCGGCGCCTGCGCCGACGGCGCTGGCGCCGCCGCGGCGCTACCGACGGCGGCTGCTCCGGACGCGATGACCGCAGCAGCGGTGACGAGTGAGGTGATCCTGCGCATGTGGTGACCCCTAGATTCTCGTGGCGTTGGGGCGGGAGGCGCTCCGACAGGTCAGCGTGGCACTGACCCGTGCCGATCGTAAAGGGGTCGACGCGTGGAAATCGGTCAGAAGAGGACGCGAATTCCCGAACCACTCTCCGGGCGCACGCTTCGGTACCCAAGGCCGCCGCCGGTCAAGCCCAGCCAGCGCACGATCGTGTTCCCGCTCGCCGACAGGGCCAGCACGTCGTCCTGACGATTCGTCCCGGCAAGGTCGCCGGGCGACGAGACGTACTTGCGGCCACCGAAGCCCGCGACAGTGGTGCCGGATCGCCAGGCCGTCCCGGTCGAGGTGAAGGTGGTGAGGGCGCCGGTCTCGCGGTTGAGAGCGCGCACATCGTCGCGACCATCGCCGTTGACGTCGCGGACGCCGATGATCCGGCTCTGCTTGGCGAAGGGGCGACCCATATCGCGCACCGTGCGCAAGCTTCCGGAGTCGGAGAGCTCGTAGTGCCTCGCGTACCCACCGGGGCGGCGGGTCACGATGTCGAGGCGGCCGTTGCGGTCGATGTCGACGCCTGAGGCGATGTCGGTGACCGGCCCCCAACCGGTGATGATCCTCTTCGCCGGGCCGAGGGTGCCCGTGGAGGTGGTGAAGCGCAACTCGACGGTGCCATTACTGCGGCGCATCAGGATGTCCGATCGGCCGTCGCGGTTGACATCGCCGGCGTCACCGATCCAGGTCACCCCGGTCAGACCGGTCGCCATCACCTTGCGTGTGCCCAGGGCGCCGGAACTGTTGGCCTTCCACCACACGAGGCGCCCACCGGGCGTGAGGTAGCGGACGTCGGCTCGCTTGTCCCGGTCCATGTCGCCTCGGACACCCCGGGCCGGAAGGGAGGGCTTGAGTTCCGAGCGATTGGCCCAGACGCGGCGGGAGACACCTTCGATCGTCGAGATCTGGGTCGACATCGAGCCCGGGTTGTCGTTGGTCAGGACCGCGATCGTGTACTGGCTGCTACCGCTCTTGGTGAAGCCGATGCTGTTGACGTGCCAACCGGTGGTGCGCGGCAGCCAGCCGTTCTTTACGGCGGTGGAGCCGCTCGGGGGGCCGGCCGTAACCCCCCAACGCTGCGAACTTGCGACCTTGCGCATCTCGGAGAGTCCGTAGGCACGGTTCGTCGAGTTGAGCAGCCCCGTGCTCCGCGCGAAGTGCTCCATGAGGATCACCTGGTCGGCGGGCGTGGTCGAGGTGAGACCCCAGCGGCCTCCCGGGTCGGCGACGGTCGCGGTCATCTTCAGTCGCGCCGCCGACCTCGTGATCGCGCTCCGTCCGCCGAGGTCATTAAAGAGGCGGGTGGTCGCCGCGTTGTCGCTCTGACGGATCATCGGGACGATCTGCGACTTCTCCCAGGCGGTGAGGCCGCGACCGGCGTCTTGGGCGCGGAGCATGACCGCGGCCATGATCTGGACCTTGACGATGCTCGCCGTGTAGTTGCGGGCTCGGGTCTTGGTGTACGTGTAGGTCGTGCCGCTTCCCGGGACCCGCACGGCCACACCGACGGCGCCGCTTCGACCCCTAAGGTAGGACGACACGGACGAGAAGGGCAGCGGCTTGGTCGCTGCCGCGGCCTGCGGAGTCGTTGAGGCCTCCGGCGCGGCCGGTGCCGGTTCGGTGACCACGACGGTGAAGGTCTGCTTACCGGAGACGGCACCGGTGGTCTTCGGGAGCGCACGGGTTTCGTCGGTCGGCAGGACCTCCTCGAGGTCGTCCCCCTTCGTCGGCTCCAGCGCCTCGCACTGCGCGCCCTCGCCGGTGGCAGGGACCTCGACAGTGGCCCCGGAGGCATCCCGTCCGACGAAGCCGGGCTCTCCGACGACCTGCAGCGGTCCGTCCTCGATGCTCGCCTCGTCTCCGGTCACGGTGATGGTGTCCTCACCGATCCCGTCACAGAGGACCTTGATCTGTTCGGGCGCCGGATCATCGGCCGAAGAGGTCGCGAAGGCGGGAGCCGAGAGCGTGCCGGCCAAGGTCGCGGCCAAGGTGATGGTCAAAGCACGTCGAGTACTGCGCATGAAAAATCAAGCCCCCCAGGTGGCGTGTGGCGTCCTGCTCGCAGTCTGCCCAGAAAATCAGAGATTGCGCCACCCCCCGAACGCCGGAGGTTTAGGCGAGGCCTTGAGCGCGCAGCGCCAACCATAAGGTGGCCGCCACATCGGGGTCGTCGAGATCACACTCCAGCACGCGGTGCGCGGCGGCAATTCGAGCACGGACCGTATTGCGATGGGTCCCGGTCGCGTCGGCAACGCGCTCCCAGTGACCGCGATGGCGAAGGTACTCGACGACCGTAGGCACGAGCGGCGCGCGCTCATAGGACTGTAGGCGAGTCAGAAGGGAGGCCGCCGTCGCCGCGGTGAGACCGTCTTCGCGCTCCCCGGGTACGCGAAGATCCGCGGGCTCGGCGGCCTTAGCGGCGGCCACCGTCGCGTGGATCGTCGGCGCGGCATTGAGCGTCGCAACGACCGGGCTCCACCGGCCGCGCAGCGCCGGGTCGGTACGCGCATGGAGCTCATCGACGGATTCGGCGACCGCGGCGATCTGGGCAGGCGGCACCAGAGCGGTGACGCTCGAGTCGTCGGCGGTAGCCCACAGCGGCTCGCGGGTGCGCTCCGCCGTCGCGGACACGAGATCTTCGAGCAGTTCCTCCGTCGACCGGTCCGGGCCGGGGACGACGCTCAGGACGGCACCTCGCCGAGGCGCCGGTGAGGGCGCGGTCTGGGCGGCCAACTGCACCGCAGCATCGCTGCGCCCCATGGCGATGAGATCCACCACGCAGGCTCGACGAGCCCGCTCGGCGCTCGCCTTGGTGACCGTGTCGTCGAGCACGGTCGCGAGCAGCGTGCATCCGCCGAGGACGATCCCGCGGACCTCGTGGGTGATCGGGCGGGCGCACCCGACCGCGACGAATCCGATGAGCCGCGAGCCGCGCAACAGCGGTTGGACCATCACGTCGTGCTCCGCGAGGGCGAAGGTAGACGCTGCATGCGGGCCGGCGCTGCGGAGGCGGTCGACTTCGCTGCGCAACTGGGTGACCACGCCGCGTCGGCGACGCGGCCAGACCTCGACCGGAGCCCCAGTGGGGCCGAGCCGCGCGGCCCAGCCGCCCGCTGCGGTCCCGAGCACGCGGATCATCGCCGAGAGCGGGTTCGGGCTCATCGCCGCCCGCGCGAGGTCGCGGTGGGCGCCGAGCGCGGTCTGCAGAGCGGCCTCGCCGTCGCGGGAGACGAGCGACCAGTAGGTGCGGATGATGCTCTGGAAGGGGGTCGGCGCAGGCACCACGAGAAGGGGGAGGCCGGCGGCCCGGCAGGACGTGACGAGGGCATCAGGTACTTCGGCGTGGACGGGTCCGAGGCCCACCGCGAGCCCGGTCACCCCGTGCGAGGACAGTCGCGCCGCATAGGCCCGTACCTGCGCTAACCGGCGGGGAAGGGCGAGCCCAGTGGTGAGGAGGAGCTCACCGCCGTCGAGGTAGGGCGTGGGATCGACGAGCTCGCTGACGTGAACCGCAGAAATCTCGGCGTCGCCGGGCAGGTCGGTGAGCGCGATCAGGTCTTGAGGAAGGGCTCGGCTGAGCTCGGTCAGGGTGGGCACCACATACCTCCATGGATGATCCATCCATGATCACACGACATTGAGTCAAAATGACCGAGGAGCGGAAGTGTCGGTCCTCCGTACCGTGGACGGAACGCAACGGTTCGCCCGCCGCCGCGCGGGCCCGCGACCCAACGGAGGATCGATGACCGCAATGGCCGACGCCACCACCGCACTCAACGGTGGAGTGCTCCAGCGCCGTCAGGTGGTGACCGCCCTACCGGGCCCACGGTCCGAGGCTCTCCAGGTCGGCCGCGACCGCGCCCTGCCGCGGGGGCTCGGGAAGGTGCTGCCGATCTTCGTCGAGCGCGCCGGCGGCGGGATCATCGTCGACGTCGACGGCAACCACCTCATCGACTTCGCCTCCGGGATCGCCGTAACGAGCGTCGGTGCGAGCGCTCCGGCGGTCGTCGACGCAGTCTCCGAGCAGGTCGCGCGCTTTACCCACACCTGCTTCCTCGTCACCGAGTACGAGTCGTACGTGGAGGTCGCGCAGCGGCTCAATGAGCTCACGCCCGGCGATCACGCCAAGACGACCGCGCTGTTTTCCACGGGCTCCGAGGCGATCGAAAACGCCGTGAAGATCGCCCGCGTCGCGACCGGACGCTCTGGGGTCATCACCTTCGATGATGCCTTCCACGGCCGCGGCCTCTTCACCCTGGCGATGACCGCCAAGGAGGTCCCGTACAAGCGCGGGTTCGGCCCCTTCTCCGACCAGGTGCACCGCGCCCCTTTCCCCAACCCGCTGCGCTGGCCCGCTGGCGCCGAGAAGGCGGCCGAGGAGGCGCTCGCCGCGCTGCGCTCCCTGCTCGCCGAGGTCGGCCCGGACACCATCGCCGCGATCGTGGTCGAGCCCATCCAGGGCGAAGGGGGATTCGTCGTCCCTGCGCCGGGCTTCCTCCCAGGCCTGGTGGAGATCGCCGCGGAGCACGGCATCGTCCTCATCGCCGACGAGATTCAGGCGGGGATCGCGAGGACCGGTCAGTGGTTTGCCTGCGATCACGAAGGGGTTGTGCCTGACCTCATCGTGACCGCGAAGGCGCTCGCTGGTGGGCTTCCCCTCGCTGCGGTGACCGGTCGTGCCGAGATCATGGACGCGGCCGACCCGGGCGCCCTCGGCGGTACCTACGCGGGCAATCCGCTGGCCTGCGCCGCGGCGCTCGCCACCTTGCGCACCATCGAGGAGGCCGACCTGATCGCGGCGGCGCGTCGGATCGAAGAGGTCGTCCGCGACGAACTTCAGCCCCTGGTGGGCGAAGGCGGCCCGGTGGTCGACCTCCGCGGGCGTGGCGCGATGATGGCCGTCGAGCTCGTCCGGCCAGGCACCACCGAGCCCGACCCGGGAGCAGCCGCGACCGTCGCCAAGCGCTGCCACGAGCAGGGCGTGGTGGTCCTCGTGAGCGGGACACAGGGCAACGTCCTGCGCCTCCTCCCCCCGCTCGTGATCGGTGAAGACCTGCTCCGCGAGGGTCTGCGCGTGATCGTCGATGCGATCGAGGACATCTAGATGAGCGCCGCGGTCAGCGTGGACCCACGCACGGGCGCGGAGGTCGCCGCACCTCGCGAGTCGAGCGCGGACGAGATCCGCGATGTCATCGCCGCTGCCGCCGCAGTGGCGCCCGAAGTCGCCGCGACCCCGCCTCGGATCCGCGGGGCCTGGCTGGAAGCGCTCGCGGCGGCGCTGGTCGAGCACGCTGACGAACTCGTCGCCCTCGCCGATCAGGAGACCGCTCTCGGGGAGGTTCGCCTGCGCACCGAACTCGAGCGCACCGCAGCCAACGCCCGGTACTACGGCGCGGTCGGCGCGCGCGGTGACTGGATGCGCGCGGTCCGCGATGACCTTGACGGGGTCAGTCTGGCTCGCGCCTTCCTGCCCATCGGTGTCGTTGGAGTCTTCGGGGCGAGCAACTTCCCCTTCCAGTTCGGGGTCCTCGGACACGACACCTGCTCGGCCATCGCCGCAGGATGCCCGGTCGTCGTGAAGCACCACCCTGCTCATCCGCGCCTCTCGGCACGTCTCGGGGAGGTGGCGCGGGCTGCCCTCGCCGACGCCGGAGCACCGGACGGCGTCTTCGGTGAGGTCATCGGCTTTGCGGCCGGAGTCGAACTCGTCGCCGCGGATCCGGTGCGCGCCATCGGCTTTACCGGATCGCAGCGCGGCGGGATGGCCCTCGTCGAGACCGCTGCCGCAAGGACTCGCCCCATTCCCGTCTACGCCGAGATGGGCACGGTCAATCCCGTGCTCGTCACGACCCGGGCCGCCGCGACCCGCGCCGACGACATCGCCGACGGCCTGGTCGCCTCCTTCACCCTCGGTGGGGGTCAGTTCTGCACTAAGCCCGGTCTGGTCCTCCTGCCCGAAGGGAGCGGCCTCACCGAGCGGATCGCGGGGCGGGTCGAGCGGGCGGGGGGCACCTGGCTGCTGACCGCCGCGATCGCGCAGTCCTTCGCGAGTGGGATCGACGCGCGGGTCGCGACGGGGAGCGAGGTGCTCGCATCCGGTGACCGACCGGACGCTGGGCACGCCGCAGCCCCCACCGCCCTACGGGCCTCGATCCGCGACCTCACCGACGGGTCGCCGCTCATCGAGGAGTGTTTCGGCCCCCTTCTCATCATCGTCGAATACGCCGACCCGGCCGAGGCTCGTGACGCCCTGGCTCGGCTGCAGCCCTCGCTCGCTGCCGCTGTGCAGACCGACGGCAGCGGCGCGGACCCAGAGTTGGAGGCGGTGACCCCCCTTCTGCTTGACCAGGTCGGACGCCTCGTCGTCGATGGGTGGCCGACCGGTGTCGCCTGCTCCGACGCGATGCAACATGGCGGTCCGTGGCCGGCGACGAGCCGTCCGGACGCGACCAGCGTGGGTGCAGCAGCGCTCGAGCGGTGGACGCGGCCGGTTGCCGTCCAAGGGGTCCCCGACGCGGCCCTCCCCGCGCCACTGCGTGCGGATGACCCGTGGGGGGTGCGACCGTGAGAGCCATGAGCGATGACGCGGAGCCGGTCAGCGCGCCCGCCCCCGAAGCGAGTCCCGATCTCCCGCTGAAGGGGGTCCTCGTCGCCGACTTCAGCCGGGTCCTCGCGGGACCACTGGCGACCATGACCCTCGCGGATCTTGGGGCCGATGTCGTGAAGGTCGAGCGCCCGGGAGTTGGCGACGAGACCCGGGCCTGGGGTCCGCCCTTCACCGAGCACGGCACGACGTATTACGCCTCGGTCAACCGGACCAAGCGATCGATTGCGCTTGACCTCAATGACCCTGCTGACCGGGCCCTCGCCGGGGAACTCGCCCGTCGGGCCGACGTCGTGATCGAGAACTTCAAGCCCGGGACCATGGAACGCCTCGGGTTGGGCTACGACGATCTGCGCCGAGTGAACCCGGGCGTGATCTACTGCTCGATTTCCGGCTTCGGTGCGACCGGTGGGCGCGACCTGCTCGGGTATGACTTCGTCGTCCAGGCCGCGAGTGGCCTGATGAGCATCACCGGTACGCCCGATGAGGCCACGAAGGTCGGCGTCGCCGTCGTCGATGTGCTGACGGGCAAGGACGCGGTCATCGGGATCCTCGCGGCGCTCCATGCGCGAGGCCGCGATGGCGAAGGGGAGCGGTTGGAGATCTCCCTTCTCACCTCGGCCCTCGGTGGCCTGGCCAACCAAGCGCAGGCCGCGCTCGCGACCGGTACCTCGCCAGCGCGGATGGGCAACAAGCACCCGAGCATCGCGCCCTACGAGACGCTGCGCTGCGCCGACCGCGAGATCGCCGTGGCCTGCGGTAACGACGGGCAGTTCCGCCGGCTCGCGGCCGCGCTCGAGCGGCCTGAGCTCGCTGACGACCCTCGATTTGCAACCAATGCCGCGCGCGTCGCTCACCGCCTCGAGCTGATCGCCGCCCTGGAGGAGGTCTTGCTGAGCGCCCCGGCAGCCCACTGGGTCGCGGTCTGCGGGGCCGCCCAGGTCCCCGCGGGTGTCGTCGGGACGATCCTCGACGGGATCGAACTCGCCGAACAGTTGGGGCTCGAACCGACCGTCACCGTCGGAGCGGGGCACGCCCCGCAGGTCCGCCATCCCGTGCGATGGGCGCGGCGGGGGACCGCGACCCCGACCCCGCCACCAACGCTCGGGGAGCACGACAGCGCGTTGCGCGCCTGGCTCTCCGCGCCACTTCCCTCCGTACCCCACATCACCTGATCACCCCTCGAACCCTCAACCCGGAAGGTATGTCGATGAAGTCCGCCCCGCCCCGCCCGAAGAACGCCGACCCGCTCGACCTCGTCGACATCGGTGCGGTGCTAAGCGATGAGGAGAAGGCGATCCGCGCGACGGTCCGCCAGGTCTGTGAGCGCCGGATCGAACCACACATCGCGCAGTGGTACGAGGACGGCGACCTGCCCGCGCGCGAACTCGCGCTCGAACTCGGCGAGGTCGGCCTGCTCGGGATGCACCTCGAGGGGTATGGCTGCGCCGGGATGAGCGCAGTCGACTATGGCCTCGCCTGCCTCGAACTCGAGGCGTGCGACTCCGGGATCCGCTCGCTCGTCTCGGTCCAGGGCTCCCTCGCGATGTTCGCGATCTGGCGCTGGGGGAGCGAGGAGCACAAGCAGCAGTGGCTGCCGCGGATGGCGGCCGGTGAGGCCATCGGCTGCTTCGGTCTCACCGAACCCGACCACGGCTCCGACCCCGCCTCGATGCGCACCCGCGCGGTCAAGGACGGCGATGACTGGGTGCTCAACGGCGCGAAGATGTGGATCACCAACGGATCAATCGCCGACGTCGCCGTCGTCTGGGCCAACGCGGGTGAGGAAAACGGCGGGATTCGCGGCTTCGTCGTGCCGACCGACCTCCCGGGCTTCGCGGCGCACACCATCCACCACAAGATGTCGCTGCGCGCATCGGTGACCTCCGAGCTCACGCTCGAAAACGTCCGGCTGCCCGCCGACGCCGTTTTCCCCGATGTCACAGGCCTGCGCGGACCCCTCTCGTGCCTGTCGGAGGCGCGGTACGGGATCGTCTGGGGCTCGCTCGGCGCGGCCCGCTCGTCCCTGGAAGCGGCCCGCCGCTACTCGCTCGAACGCACCCAGTTCGGCAAGCCGCTCGCGGGCTTCCAGCTCACTCAGGCGAAGCTCGCCAACATGGCGACCGAACTCCAGCTCGGCGAGCTCCTCGCCCTTCACCTCGGCCGTCGCAAGGACGAAGTGGGCCTGCGTCCCGAGCAGGTCTCGGTCGGCAAATACAACAACATCACCAAGGCGATCGAGATCTGCCGGACGGCCCGAACCATCCTCGGAGCCAACGGGATCAGCGCCGAGTTCCCGGTGATGCGGCACGCCAACAATCTCGAGTCCGTGCTGACCTACGAGGGCACCGTCGAGATGCACACCCTCGTCCTCGGCCAGGCAATGACCGGAGTCCCAGCCTTCCGCTGACGACCGCTCCTCGCCCCCTTCGTCAGGAGGGGGCGAGCCGGTCGTGGAATGCCAAGTAGAGGTTCGCGATGATCGTCGGCGACGTGATCGGAGCCTCGAGGATCTGCTCGACCCGCGTGAGGCGGTAGCGCACGGTGTTGGGGTGGACGAAGAGGGCATCCGCGGCCGCTGTCGTGTCCATGCCCTGCGAGAGCCAGGTGATCACGGTCTCGACGAGGTCAGGGCGGTCCAGCAGGTCCGAGAGCTGCTGGTGCACCTTCGCGGCGGTCACCGCCTGACCGCGCGAAGACAGCAGCCAGGTCGCGAGATCAACGTCCTCAAAGCGCACCACCATGCCCGAAGGGGGGAGGCCATCGCCCGACCCGAAGGTCCCCCGGCGCACGGCGACCTGCGCCGCGCGGCGGGCGTCGCGGATCTGGCGGGGCGCGGAGACAAAGTCCTCGAAGGGCTCACTCAGGCCCACGTGATGCGTCGCGGTGAGGGCGTCCAGCCAGGCGTCGAGCGCCCGCCCTTCGCCGACCAGACCGGTGAGTTCGCTCGGGTCGACCCCTTCGGACCCTCCCGTCGCGGCGTGCAGGGTGAGGGCGAGCCCGGTCAGTTGGGCCTCGTCGTGCAAGGTGGCAAGCAGCGCATCGATCGAGCCCGGATCCATGGCGTACGGCAGCGCGGTGAAGACGCGCACGGGGTGGCCCCGGGCGAAGCGCTGACTGCGCAGGCGCTCCCAGACCCGCTCCGCCTCCTCGGTGGTGAGTCCCTGCCCGAGGCGACGCATGAGCTCGGCCGCCTCGGCCTGCAGTTGGGTGGCCCCAAGGGCGCGGATGCCGGTCGCGGCCGCGAGGATCCGCTGCGCCGACTCGAGCAGCGCGTCACCGACATCGATAAGGGTGCTCTCCCGCCGACTCGCGAGAGCGAGCCAAAAGCCCACCCCGCGCACCACGATCGGGCGGGCGAGGACATGCCAGCGCCCGACGGAGAACATCTGCCGCGCCGACCGCTTGGCTTGCAGTTCGGTGCTGATCAGGCGGGTCGGACCCTCGCCGACCGAGGCGACCTGGCGTCCCCCTTCCTCGTAGATCACGGCCGTCCCTCGGAGGACGGTCGCGAGCCGGTGGACGAGAGCGCGGACGGGTTCGGGCTCGGCGAGCGCGCCGAGGAGGTCGTTTTGGAGCCACAGTTGGCGCTGGAGGAGATACGCATCGGCCTGGTGGACCACCCGGTTGACCACATCTTCGATTTCGAAGAAGGGCACCTCCGGCGGGACGACGAGCACCGGGAGGTCGCGCTCGGAGGCTGCAAGGACGAGGGGCCGCGGGACGGTATCGAAGTGGACGCCGACGCCGAAACACAAGGCGCTGACACCCGCCTCGACCAACTCGTCGATCAACTCCGCCTCACCCGCGGCGCCAGGGGTGAGGCCGACCATCCGCAACCCGGTCGTCAGCATGATCGACCCGGGCTTGAGCCATCGGCTCGGTCGAGCGATCTCGATCGCGTGCGCTGCGATCACCGGACGGTCGACCTCGGCCTGGCTGGCGAGGGTGAGCCCGAGATTGGCGTGCTCGATGAGATCCCGCACGGTCAGGGTGGGGGTGGCCACGGCTGGAGAATCTCCCTTCGGGCTCGGGTTTTGTGCACCGACACAAGAATCAGCGTGCTGCTTTGGCGGAACTCTAATGACGGGGTGTGGCGTGCGCCACCATCCTCGTGGGAACCGCACGAGGCCGGGCCGCCGGCCACATGAGAAGGAGTTGGTTTTATGTCCACGCTGCGCGTGGCCGTCGACGTGGGAGGCACCTTCACCGACGTCGCGATCTTCGACGAGACCTCCCAGGAAGTCCGCGTCACCAAGGTCCCCTCGACCCCCGACGACCCGATGAAGGCGATCATGAACGGCGTCCACCGGGGCGAGGTCGACCTCTCCAAGGTGGCTCTCTTCAGTCACGGTACGACCGTCGCGACCAATGCCCTCATCACCCGCCGGTTCCCGGCCGCCGCGATGGTCACCACCCGGGGCTTTCGCGATGTCCTCGAGATCCGCGACGGCACCAAGGATGACCTCTGGGACGCCTACACCGACATCGGCCAGCCGTACATCCGGCGCCGGGACCGCTTCGAGGTGACCGAGCGCGTCGACTTCTCCGGGCGGGTCGTTGAGCCGCTCGACGAAGAGGGGGCGCGGCAGGTGGCCCGGTTGCTGCGCGACCGCGGCGCCACCACCGTCGCGGTGTGTTTCGTCAACTCGCACGCCAATCCGGTTCACGAGCAGCGGATGCTCGAGATCCTGCGCGAGGAGATGCCCGAGGCGAGCCTGTCCTCCTCTGCCGAAGTCCTGCCGGAGATCTTCGAGTACGAGCGCTTCAACACCACCGTGGCCAACGCGGTCCTCGCCCCGCTCGTCACCGGCTATGTCGACCGGCTGAGCGCCGAACTCACCGACGAGGGTTACGACGGAGCGCTCCTGTTGCTGCACAGCGGCGGCGGCTCGATGACCCCCAAGATGGTTCAGCGCTATCCCGTCCGGCTCGCCGCCTCCGGGATCGCGGCCGGCGCGATCGCCGCGCGTCACGTCGCGACTCAGTGCGGCTACCCCAACGCGATCGGCCTCGACATGGGCGGCACAAGCACCGATATCTGCCTTGTCCACGCCGGAGACCTGCGCGTCACCAAGGAGTGGTCGGTCGAGTATGGCTACCCGATCATCTTCCCGAGCATCGAGGTCTTGACGATCGGCGCCGGCGGCGGCTCGCTCGCCTGGCTGGATGAGGCCGGTTCCCTGCGCAACGGCCCGCAGTCGGCCGGCGCCGACCCCGGCCCCGCGTGCTACGACACCGGCGGGACCGAACCCACCAACTCCGATGCCAATGTCACCCTCGGGCGGCTCGGGACCACCCTTGCCGGTGGGGCCAAGACCCTGAACCCGGCACTCGCGAAGGACGCCCTCGAGCGAGTCGTCGCAGGGCCCCTCGGTCTGGGCCTCGCCGAGGCCGCAGGCGCGGTGGTCAAGGTCGCCAACGCCAACATGGCCGACGCGGTGCGGCTCGTCTCGATCCGAAGGGGGCTCGACCCGCGCGAGTTCGCGCTCGTCGCCTTCGGCGGGGCCGGTGCGCTCCATGGCGCCGAGGTGGCCCGGGAGCTCAGCATCCCGACCGTGATCGTCCCGGCCAACCCGGGGGTGACCTCGGCCCTCGGCTGCCTGCTCGTCGACATCCGGCACGACCTGTCGCAGATGTACAACTACGCGGTCGACGACATCGACACTGACGACCTGGAGGCGCGCTTCACCGCCTTGGAGCGGGAAGCCTCCGATCGCCTGCGGTACGAAGGAGTGGCCCCGGAAAACGCGGTGCTGCAGCGGATGATCTCCATGCGCTACCTCGGCCAGTGGCGTTCGCTCGCGGTCGAGATCGGCTCCGGCCCGGACGCCCTCGCCGAAGCCGTCCACCGCTTCCACGAGCAGCACGAGCGCGAGTTCGCGTTCCGACGCGATGACTCGCCGGTCGAGGCCTACCAGCTCGCGCTGCGCGCGATCGGGACGACGCCGAAGCCGGAGTTCGCGCGGCACGAGCGCGTCGAGGGCCACGTCCCGGAGCCGACGAGCGAGCGCGATGTGTGGTTTGAGGACACCGGCTGGGTGCGGACCCCGGTCCTGGAGCGCTCCAGCCTGCCCGCCGGCACCACCTTCGAGGGCCCGGCGATCGTCGACCAGCTCGACTCCACCACCGTCGTCCCGCCCGGCACCCGGGCCGAGATCGACGAGTGGCTCAACATCTTGATCCACCTCAACTAAGGACATTTCGCGATGAGCATCGATACCCCCATCCGCACCGAGTCCAGCAACACCGACGCCAGCGGGACGGCGGCCAGCCGCAAGCTCGACCCGGTGACCTTCGAGGTCTTGAAGAACGCCTTCGCCACCTCGGTCGACCTGATGAGCGAGCAGATCCTGCGGACCTGCTACTCCTTCGTCATCTACAGCCGCGACTTCTCCTCGGCCCTCTGCGACGCCCAAGGCAACACGGTGATGCAGGGCAGCCAGGACATCGCCGTGCACGTCGGCACCCTGCACTTCCAGTGCAAGGCCGTCCTCGAGCAGTTCGAGGGCGATATCCACCCCGGTGACGTCTTCGCCATCAACGACCCCTACCGGGGCGGCACCCACTTCAATGACGTCAGCTTCATCCGGCCGATCTTCGCCGAGGACGAGATCATCGGCTTCGCCCAAAACAAGGGCCACTGGGCCGACATCGGCGGCTCGGTGCCGGGCTCGTTCGATGTGACGGCCAAGGACCACTTCGGTGAAGGCCTGCGGATCCCGGCGATCAAGGTCTTCGACCGCGGCGTCTTCCGCTATGACGTCGGCGCGCTGCTCGTCGAAAACACCCGCTCGCCCGATGTGAGCCTCGGCGACCTCCACGCGCAGTCCGAGGCGACCAGCATGTGCGAGCGCGAGGTCCTGCGTCTCGTCGAGCGCTACGGCAAGGACACCGTGGTCGAGGCGATGCGCGAGGTCCAGGACTATGTCGAGCGGATCGTGCGCAAGCGCGTCGCCGAACTGCCCGACGGGACCTGGAAGACCACCGACTACCTCGACGCCGACCCGGGCAAGTCCGAAGGGCTCGTCCCGATCACCGTCGAGCTCACGATCAAGGGCGACCAGGTCCACTACGACCTCGACGGCTCGGCCGACGCGGTGGCCTCCTTTCTCAACTCGGCCTACGGGACGACCTTCTCGGCGATTTACGCCGGGACCAAGACCTTCTTCCCCGATATCCCGCTCAATTCCGGCTTCTACCGGGCCGTCGATGCCGATATCGGTCCGGAGGGCACGGTCGTCAATGCCGGCTGGCCGTATGCCGTCACCGGCTTCTGCTCGGGCCCCTACGAGAAGTTGATGAATGCCATCTTCGAGCTGTGGAGCCAGGTCGTCCCCGAGCGGGCGCTCGCGTGCTGCTTCAACCTCGAGTACCTGCTGGTCGGTGGCCGCGATGCGCGGACCGAGGCCGCCCCGTACTTCATGTGGTACGACTGGATGGCCGGCGGCTGGGGCGGTCGATCGACCAAGGACGGGTCCGGCGCCACGGCCCCCGTCTTCGGGGTGGGCCTTGCCGTCCAGCCCCTCGAAGGCCAGGAGCGTCTCAGCCCGGTCCTTACGACCCACCACTCGCTCGCGGTCGACTCCGGCGGGCCCGGCCGGTACCGCGGTGGTGTCGGCGTCGAGAAGGGGGGCCTGCTGACCGATGCCCGCTCGACCGTCATGTCCTACTGCTGCGACCGGGCGCGCTCGATCACCTGGGGCATCGACGGCGGCCTGCCGTCCATCCCGCACGGCGTCTGGCTCAACAAGGGCACCGAGCAGGAGCGCTTCCTCGGCAGTGTCTTTTCCAATGTCGAGGTCCAATCCGGCGACAGCTTCACTCGCCCCTCGGCCGGTGGCGGTGGCTACGGTGACCCGCTGGAGCGGGAGGTGGCCGCGGTCGTCGAGGACGTGATCGACGGGTACGTCTCGGTCGAGCGCGCAGCCAAGGACTATGGCGTCGTGATCGACGCCGTGAACCCTCGCCTCGACGAGTACTGCGTCGACGAGGCCGCGACCGAGGCGCTGCGCGCCGAGATCCGATCCCAGCGCGCGGGGTGGCTCACCGAAGACCCGGCCGAGATCGCCCGGCTCTACCGCGAGGGTGAGGTCGACATGCTCGATGCCATCCGCCGCTACGGCGTCATCGTCGACTGGGGGACCGGTGAGCTCCTGCCGGAGACCACCGCGGAGTACCGCAAGACGCTCCAGCGTCGTTCGGCGGCGCACTGGGGCTGATCGCCCTTCTCCGCATCAACGCGGGGGCAAGACTCCGTGCCGCACTCGACGTCGGCACGGGTGCACGAAGGACAACGCGCCGGGGGGCGCCGCCAGGGATCTACCTGGCGGCGCCCCCCGCCCGCGAATCGTGCAGCACACAAGAAGGACCGAGACGGTCGCGGGCAGGCGACCGCCTCGGCGGGCGGGAGGTATGTCGTCCCGCGAATCACTCACCGAAGAAACACCCTCCCTGAAATGGAGTCCACCATGCCTGTCGCACCAGATCAACAGCGCGCCGGCGCTACCCGAGACCTCTACGGGCCGAATGCCGACGACGGCACCGCCTTCGTCCCCGAACCCGACGACGACCGCCGCGTCGAACGCATCCCGCGCCTGTCCTTGATGATGGGCTGGTGGTCCCTCGTCTCGGCGATGTTCTACATCTACATCGCCGCACTTGTGGCGTCGGTCGTCGGGACCCGCCAGGCGGTCATCGGCCTCGTGGTGACGGTCGCCCTCTACGGCCTGATCAACCGGACCCTGTCCCGCTACGCGATCCGCACCGGCTTCACCGTCGAGCTGCTGAGTCGGGTGATCTTCGGCAAGGTGGGCTCGGCCTTAGCCATCCTCGTCTTCGCGGCGACCGCTTTGTATTACGGCGTCTTCGAGGGGTCGATCATCGCGGTGACGCTCGAGGCGTACACCCGAGACGCCCTCGGGTGGCCGATCGCCGTCTGGTACCTCATCGTGGTCGCGTATTCGACGCCACTGGTCTTCGGCGGCGTCCGCAACTGGCTCGACCGGCTGAACGGGGTCCTGCTCCCGCTCTACCTTCTGGGCCTCGTGGCCGCCGTGATCGTCGCCGCGGTGAAGGGCCGGCCCGAAGGGTGGACGGGCTTCGGCTCGGCTGAGGGGCTACCGATCAGCGCCGGTGGTCCCGGCTGGCTCTTCGCGGTCGGCGTCTACATGGGTGTCTGGATCCTCATGATGTACACCGTCGACTTCGCCCGGCTCGGCCGCCGCGAGGACGCCGGCTTCCACGGCACCGTGACCTTCGGGTGGGTCTTTTACACCCTGGCCTTCCTCGTCAACGGCGTCATCGGCATCTTCCTCTCGCACGCGCTGCGTGACTATGTGGGTGCCGCGGTGACCGAAGGGGGAGTCGCGGTCGCCCTGACCCAGGTGATGGGCATCTTCGCGGTGATCCTCGTGTGGATCAGCCAAACCCGAATCAACACGGCGAACTACTACCTCGCCTCGGTCAACCTGGAGTCCTTCGGGACGAGCGTGCTGCGGATCCGCGCGCCACGTGTCGTGTGGGTGCTCGTCGGCAGCGCGATCATGTACCTGCTGATGCTGACCAACGTCTTCTCCTACCTGCTGAAGGCGCTCTCCTGGCAGGGCGTGCTCGTCACCTCCTGGGTCGCGATCGCGCTCGTGCACATCGCGATGGATCGCCGTGACGGCGTCGACCCCGACGGGCTCGAGGTGCGGATGGACCGGATCAAGGCGGTGTCGCTACCCGGCATCATCGCCTCTGTGGTCTCGGCTGTGTTGGGACTCGCGATCATCGAGATCGCACCACCGTGGGCGACCACCTGGGGCCCGATTGTCACTGCGGTGACCGCGGCTGCCCTCTACGCCGGGTTGCGCCTAGCGAGCGGCGTACCGCACTCGGCGAAGGCGGACTCGCCGCTCGACCAGAAGGTCGCCTAGACCTGCAGGTCATCGTCAAGGACCCTGCTACCGGACTGCGCCCGGTAGCAGGGTCCTTGATCCTCGGATCGCTCTAGTGGGCCGGAGCCGGCGCGGTCGGCTGGTCCTCGGCCGGGACGCCCTGGCGCAGTTCGACGTCCGGCAGGCGGGTGAGGACGAGGAACCCGACCACCATCACGGCCGCACCGAGCAAGAAGACGAGGTCCATCGCGTCGGAGAAGCCCTGCTGGAAGGGCACCGCGAGCCGTGGGTCGAGCGTGGTGAGGAAGGAACTGTCCTGCAGCACACCGGTGCCGGATGCCCCCTTCGCCAGCTGCTCGGCGACCTGCGCGTTGGCGGGGTCGGCGAGTGCGGCCTGGAAGTCGGGGGTCTTTGCGGCGCTTTGCATCGCCGAGCTGATCTTGTCCGGGAGGGTGGAGAAAAGCACCGAGAGGAAGACGGCGGTCCCAATCGTTCCGCCGATCTGGCGGGAGAAGGTCGCCGTCGACGTCGCGACGCCGATCTGGGAGCGGGAGACGGCGTTTTGGACGGCGAGGGTGAGCGGCTGGAAGTTAAAGCCCAACCCGATGCCGAAGAAGACCATCACGATCATCGTCTGCCACAGGGGGGTATCCCATGAGACGAAGTGGAAGACGAACAGGGCGAGCATCAGCATGGCGCCACCGATAATCGGGAAGACCCGGTACCGGCCCGTGCGAGAGATGATCTGCCCCGAGAGAATCGACCCGGTCATGATGCCGAGGGTCATCGGGAGCATCTGCAGGCCAGCCTCGGTGGGGCTCGCCCCCTTCACGATCTGCAGGTAGAGCGGCAGCGAGGCCAGTCCGCCGAACATCGCGACACCGATCAGCATGCCCCCGGCCGAGGCCACCCCAACGGTCCTATTGAGGAACATCCGAAGGGGGAGCAGGGCCTCATCGCCCATCCGCCACTCCTGCGCATGGAACGCGGCGAGGCCGATGACACCGATGACATAGCAAATGATGGCGCCGGTCGAGCCCCAACCCCATTCGCGGCCTTGCTCGGCGACGAGGAGAAGGGGGACCAGGCCGATCGAGAGCAGCACGGCGCCGAGCCAGTCGATGCGGTGGTTCAGGCGGTGGTGCTTCAGGTGCAGGGTCTTGGTGACGACGATCAAGGCGATCAAGGCGATCGGGACGTTGACGAGGAAGACCCAGCGCCATCCGGTGATGCCAAGGATCGTGTCCTGGCCAGCGAGGAAGCCGCCGATGACCGGGCCGAAGACGCTGGAGGTGCCGAAGACGGCGAGGAAGTAGCCCTGGTAGCGGGCGCGCTCACGCGGCGGGACGATATCGCCGATGATCGCGAGCGCCAGCGACATCAGGCCACCGGCCCCAAGACCTTGGATGGCGCGGAAGGCGGCGAGCTCCATCATCGAGGTCGAAATCGTGCAGAGCACGGAGCCCACGATGAAGATGCTGATCGCGGTGATGAAGAAGGGCTTGCGTCCGTAAATGTCGGAGAGCTTGCCGTAGAGCGGGGTCACGATCGTGCTCGTGATCAGGTAGGCAGTCGTCGCCCAGGCCTGGTTCTGCAGGCCTTGGAGGTCGTCGGCGATGGTGCGGATCGAGGTGGAGACGATCGTCTGGTCGAGCGCGGCGAGGAACATGCCGAGCATCAGGCCGATCATGATCGTCACGATCTGGCGGTGCGTGAGGCGCACCGATGGGGTCGCGGGAGCCGTGGCGGTCATCGGTCTTTCCTTAGGGCGGTTTCGAGGGTGTCGGTGAAGCGGTCGAGGTAGGTCGCGAGGGTGCGCAGATCCTCATCTGGCCAGTCGGCAAGGACGTGGGCGAACCAGCCGTCGCGGCGCTGCGCGATCGTCGCGACGAGTTCTCCCCCTTCGCCGGTCAGACCCACGACTTGGGCTCGCCCGTCCAGTGGGTCCGGGAGTTTTTCAACGAGGCCATGCCGGTCGAGGTGGGTGACCTGGCGGCTCGTGGTGGACGCATCGGAGAGCGTGCGCTCGGCGAGGTCCCCGATCCGCAGCGGCCCCTCCCGCAATGCGAAGAGGACCGGATAGTGGCTGGGCTCGACGGCCGGGTGAATCCGGGGGGCGAGCTGGCGCATGGCCTGCATCGCTTTCATCGTCCGGATCACGCTCACGACGAGCGGCGCGGTGGCATGACGGGGTTCGGGCACGACGGGTATCTCACCATATATGCATGCATCATGCAACTACTTTTGTGAGGAGTAGCCCCATCCGGCCGGCCCCCGCCCCCGAACCCGCCTCCCCCTTCCTGACTTTGCTTAAGCACGTCCTCGTTGCTCACCCTCCAGGCTGAGCAACGAGGACGTGCTTAAGCAAAGACGGCAGAAGGGGGGGCATTGGCGGGGGGAAGGGGTGGTCGATGCGGGTGTGAGCCCGGTCGCTCCTTACAGTTGAGGGCATGCCGCAGTCCCAGCTCGAGTCGCACGACCGCACGCCCTTCGCCATCCTCGTCGGGTCCGGTCTGGCGGCGGTCGCCATCTGCGTGGCGATCGGCGGCGCGGCGGCCCCCTTCGCGGTGAGCGACCCGGGCGCCGCGGTGCGCTGGGGTCTGCCGATCGTCCAACTGATCCATGATGTCGCGGTCGCCGTCACGATCGGGCTGCTCCTCGTCGGCGCCTTCATCGTCCCCGAGACCGGTCGTACCCACCGCCGCGTCACGCTCGCGCGCCTCGCCGGCGGCTGGGCCGCAGTGTGGGGCGTCGCCGGGCTCGCCGGGGTCGTCTTGGAGTTCGCAGCCCTCTCCGGGATGTCCCTGACGACCCCAGGCCTGCTGACCCAACTGCAGAGCTTCATCTGGCAGCTCGACGTGACCCGGATCGGCCTGCTCTCCGCGCTCGGTGCCTTCGTGATCGCCGGATTCGCCGGTTTCGTCGTGCGCCGCAAGGAGGGGCTGGCGTGGCTCGTTTTCGGGGCCTGGCTCGCGCTCGCGCCGCTGGCCCTCACCGGCCACTCGGCCGCGACCGAGGACCACATGGGCGGCGTCAACGCGCTCGCCATGCACCTTCTCGGCGCGACGACGTGGATCGGTGGTCTGGTCGCGCTGATCGTCATGCGCTCCTCGCTCGGGAACCACCTCGCGATCAGCGTCCGGCGCTACTCCACCGTCGCAATCTGGTGTTACGGCTTCGTCCTCGGCTCCGGGCTGCTTGCCACCTACATCAACCTCGGCTCGATCTCGGCCCTCGCGTCTCCGTACGGCCTGCTCCTCGGGATCAAAACGGTCGCGATCATCGCTCTTGGTGTCGCTGGCTGGTGGCACCGCCGCACGATCATCGCCGCGCTGGAGAAGGGGGCGTCGTCGGCAGCCGCCTTCACCCGGCTCGCGCTCGGCGAAATCTTCATCATGGGCGTCGCCCTCGGTGCGGCTGTGGCCGTTGCGCGCACCCCGTCGCCCGGCGAACTCTCCGAACCAATCTCCACCCCCGTCTACGCCCTGACCGGTTACCCCGACCCCGGGCCGCCCTCCCGCGCCAGTTGGCTCACGTCCTGGCAGCCGGACTACCTGTGGATCACTGTCTCGGCCGTCGCGATCGGGATCTACCTGATGTGGGCCGTGCGCCTTCACCGCCGCGGCGATGCCTGGCCCGTCCTGCGGACGCTCTCCTGGGTGATCGGCTGGCTCATCTTTGTCTACGCGACCTCGGGCGCACCGGGCGTCTACGGCAAGGTCCTCTTCTCCTGGCACATGATCGAGCACATGGGGGTCGCGATGATCGCCCCGCTCTTCCTCGTGCCAGGAGCGCCGATCACCCTGGCCCTTCGGGCGCTGCCGTCTCGCACCGACAAGACGATGGGTCCGCGCGAGCTCATCTTGAAGGTGGTCCACTCGAAGTACCTCAGGGTCTTCGCCAACCCGGTCATCGCCGCGGCGATGTTCTTCTTCTCGATGGCGATCTTCTACTACTCGCCGCTCTTCGAGTTGGCGCTGCGGACCCACACCGGTCACGTGCTGATGATGATCCACTTCCTGATGAGCGGGTACATCTTCGTCTGGGTCCTCATCGGCACCGACCCTGGCCCGAAAAAGTGGCCGCCGTTGGCGCTCCTCGTCGTGCTCTTTACGACGATCTCTTTCCACGCCTTCTTCGGCGTCATCCTCACCGAATCGAATTCGCTGCTCGCACCGGACTTCTTCAACAACCTCGGCCTGGCCTGGATGGACGACCCGCTGCGCGATCAGCATGTCGGCGGGGCCATCGCCTGGGGGTTGGGAGAGGTACCCACGCTCGTCCTCGCGATCGCCGTCGCCTGGCAGTGGATGCGCAGCGATGACAAAGAGACTCGCCGCAAGGACCGGCGCGCAGAGCGCGATGGTGACGCCGATCTCGAGGCGTACAACCGGGCGCTCGCGGCCCTCGCCGACCGGGACGCTCGCCAGCGATAGCGCCCATCCGGGCGTGCCGGCCGCAAGCCGGTGCGCGGTTAACCCCCCTTCCGCTCGCGCCCTTCACTACCGTGAGATGCGACCTGCGGCCGGGCCCCTGCCGGCCGCGTGAGATCGAAGGAGAAGGCACGACATGTACATCGGATTGGGCATCTTCTTGATCGTGATCGGCGCGATCATGTCTTTCGCTATTCAGGACGCGATCGCCGGGGTCAACCTGGTCATGATCGGCTACATCTGCATCGCCGGTGGCGTCCTTGCCATCGTGTTGTCGCTGCTGATGGGCGCCGGTCGCCGCGGTGACCGCGAGCCTCCCGTTCGCTGATTGATCCAGTGAGGGCGGGGCGGTTGCCCCGCCCTCACTGGATGGTGCGAAAGGGCGGCGGCGTAGGGTTCTGCGCACGTGCCGCGGTGGATCTGACGAGGGCTCTCGCCTGGTCTAAGGCCCCGATCCTGGCTGACGAAGGAGCAAGACGTGCTGTCCGACCCTCCCGCCCATGAGCCGCGTTTTGGCGACGTGAAGCGTGGCGCTCTGAAGACCCGGCTGGCGGGTCTGCAACGGCGATGTGAAGAGGCCGGGATCCCGGTGCTCGTGCAAATCGATGGGTGGGAGAGTTCCGGGAAGGGGTATGTCCTCACGCACCTGCTCCGGGACCTCGACCCCCGAGCGACCTCGGTGCACGTCTTCGAGGAGATCAACGAAGAGGATCGCCGATACCCGCCGTCGTGGCGCTACTGGCGCGCGATCCCGGCCGATGGCGAGATCGCCGTCTTCGACCGCAGCGTTTACACCGCGTTGATGAACCGACTGGATCTCGACGAGACCGACGACGAGGCGCGGCTCGCCGCCTTCGCGGCCACCGAACGGGCCCTCACCGACGCCGGGATGGTCGTCGTGAAGGTCTTCCTCGACATCGAGCGCGCCGAGCAAGCGCGACGGATCAAGGAGTACTCCTCCGACGAGCGGGAGGTCTTGATCGGCAAGCGCGACCGCTGGCAAAACAAGCGCTACAAGGCGCTCTCCAAGCGCTTCTCGGACGTGCTCTCTCGCTCCAACTTCCCCTTCGCGCCCTGGCACATCATCGATGCCGATGACCGCAAACAGGCCTCGATCGAGGTCCTCGGGGTCACCTGTGAGGCCATCGAGGCGGCGCTGGCCGCTCGCCAAACGATGGCACCGGCCCCTCCGGAGCGGGCCTACGGCGTGCCCCCTTCGATCGTTGAGCAGGTCGACCTCACCCGTGCCCTCAGCGACGACGACTATGACGACGTCCTCGGAGATCTGCAGCGTGAGGCAGGAGCTCTCGCGTACCGGCTCGCCGACGCGCAGATCGCGACCGTGTTGGTCTTCGAAGGGATGGACGCCGCCGGGAAGGGAGGCGCGATTCGCCGCCTGGTCAAGCGGATCGACCCACGGCTCCTGTCACTCAATCCGACGGCCGCGCCATCGGACATGGCCAAGGAGCACCACTACCTCTGGCGCTTCTACAACAACCTGCCCGCCCGCGGCCAGATCGCGGTCTTCGACCGGTCCTGGTACGGCCGGGTGATGGTCGAGCGGGTCGAGGGTTTCGCCGAGGTCGCCGAGTGGGACCGCTCGTACGGCGAGATCAACGCGATGGAGAAGGAGTTCACCGATGACGGTGGGCTGCTATTGAAGTTTTTCCTCTACATCGACCCGGACGAGCAACTGGCCCGCTTCGAGGCGCGCGAGCGCGACAAGCCGTGGAAGCTCACCGAGGAGGACTGGCGCAACCGAGAGAAGTGGGACGAGTACGTCGAGGCCGTCGACGAGATGCTCGGGCGGACCAGTCCCGCCAACGCGCCGTGGACGGTCGTCGCGGGTAATGACAAGCAGTACGCCCGCGTCGAGGTGCTGCGCACCTTCATCGCCGCCGCCTCGGAGGCTCTCGATGCCCGGGAATCGGGCGACGAGGACTAAGCCGGGAGCGGGGCTTCACCTCGCGCGACGACTGCCGCGCCGTCGCCCTTCCTAGGTCTCGTCGCTTTCGTGGCGCTGACCATCCTTGGTCGGCACCTCGCGCCCCTGCGGGGTCTCATGAGCGGTGTCCTCCTGGGAGGCGACGTACTGGCCCTCTTCGTAGTCGTACTCGATGGGGTTCCCGTGCTCGTCGCGGCGCTGGTACCAATCGGTCACCTCGGCGCATTCGGAGTCGTAGTCCGCCCCGACGCCTTGACCCTCTTCGGCGCTCGTGACCGTCAGGACGAAGTCATCGCCGTGACGGCGCACCCCTTCTCGCACCGCCTGATCCATGGCCGAGCGCGCGTAGCGGGTACGGATGGCGGCCGGGTCGTTCCGCAGATCCTTGGTGAAGGCGACCATCATCACGACCATCGCGACGGCGAAGGGCAGGGCGGAGACGATGATCAGGTTCTGCATCCCCTCGAGCGCCGACTGACCACCAATCAGCAGCATGACGACGGCGATCGCCGAGAGGAAGAGCCCGAGCATGATCACGACGGGGTTCGACGGCGTGGACCGGCCCCGCTGGGCGAGGCTTCCCATCACGACCGACGCGGAGTCGGCGCTCGTCACGAAGAAGACAGTCAGCATGAAGACCACGACGAAGGGGGTGATCGCCGAGAGCGGAAGCGCGTCGAGCAGGACGAAGAGGGAGTCCTGGGCGTTCGGGGCGCTCGCTACGTCGGCTTGACCCTGCTCCTGCATCCACATTGAGGTGCCGCCGTAGATCGCGAACGAGATCAGGCAGACAAGCGACGGCACGAGTACGACGACGCAGACGAACTGGCGCAGGGTCCGACCGCGCGAGATCTTGGCGATGAAGATCCCGACGAAGGGGGACCACGACACCCACCACGCCCAGTAGAAGGTCGTCCAGCCCTTCAGGAACGCGGCCTCGGCCTCTCCTTGGCTTGCCGAGTACGACATCAGGGCGAACATCTCCTGGAAGTACCCGGTGATGACGCTCGGGATGATGTTGATGAGGAACAGCGTCGGGCCGGCGATGAAGACGAAGAAGGCCATGATGAGCGCCAAGGTCATGTTGGTGTTCGACAGGTAGCGGATCCCCTTCGCCACGCCGCTCACGGCCGAGACGATGAACACGACGGTGAGCACCACGACGATCGCGATGAGAAGCGTGTTGCTCACCGTGTCGAGCCCGCCGACGATCTGCACGCCCCGACCGATCTGGAGGGCCCCGATCCCCAGGGAAGCGGCGGTGCCGAAGAGGGTGGCGATGATCGCGAAGATGTCGATCAATCGGCCGCGGGCGCCGCGGACCCCTTCGCGCCCGATGAGGGGCTCGAAAATCGAGCTCATCAGGATCGTGCGGCCTCGCCGGTAGGCGCCGTAGGCCACGGTCGCGCCGACGAGGGCATACATCGCCCAGGCCTGCGGGCCCCAGTGGAAGATCGTCTGGACCAGCGAGCGGTGCATCGCCGCGCGCGTCTCGGGGTCGACCGTGCCCGGCGGCGGCTCGAGGTAGTGCTGCATCGGCTCGTACGGCCCGAAGAAGAGCAGCCCGATCCCCATTCCGGCCGCGAAGAGCATCGCGACCCACGAGAAGGTGGAGAACTCCGGCTTCTCGCCATCGAGGCCGAGCGGGATGCGGCCATACCGACTGAACCCGATCGCGAGCATGTAGAAGAGGACGACCGAGGCCAGCAGGCTAAAGAACCATCCGAAGTAGGTGGTGACGAAGTTCAGGGCAGCCTCGGAAGCGCTCGAGAGGCCCTCGGTGTCGATGAAACCCCACGCCACAAACGAGACGATCGTCGCCGCGACGACTCCGATGACGACCCGGTCGGTGCGGTAGTCGTAGCGCTGATCGTCGACCGAGACCCCGGGCACGAGTGCGGGGTGCACTCCGTGCGGGTACACCCCAGCTTGGCCGGCTTCGCGCAGGAGGCGCTTGGCCCGGGCGACCCCTGCTCCGCCAGCGGGTGCCGCCGTGGGGCCAGAGGGATCGGTCGGGCGCGGATCGTTAGCGGGATGGTCCATGGTGCCCAAGGTAATCCGCAATGCCCCTGACCTGCGCCTTCAGAGCGGAGGCGCGGCCGTCACGATTCGATCACCGTCGGGCGGACGGTGTGGCGTGCGTCGCAGGAACGGTCGCCAGGCGCGGTTATTGCTGGGGCGCTTGGCGATAACCGGGGCGGCGCGAAGCGAAGGGGGCCGCCCGCCGAGACGGCGCGCGACCCCCTTCGCGGGTGAAAACCAGCGGATCAGAAAGCCGACTCCGGGACCTCCATCAGGGCGTTGTCGGTCGCCTCGGCGATCGCCCGCTCCGCCGCGAGGCGCGGGAGCACCTGGGTGGCGAAGAAGGAGGCCGCGGCCACCTTGCCAGTGTAGAAGTCCTTCTCCTTGCCCTCGGCGCCCGCGGCGAGCGCCGCGACGGCGACCTCGGCCTGGCGCAGGAGCAGCCAGCCGACGACGAGGTCACCGGCGGCGAGGAGGAAGCGGGTGGTGTTCTGGCCGACCTTGTACAAGTTGGAGGCGTCGCCACCGTCCTGGCGCGGGTCGGACTTCATCAGGTTGCCGACCATGGCACCGAGGGTGCCCTGGACGTCTTCGAGCGCCTTGCCGAGGAGCGCGCGCTCCTTCTTCAAAGCGCCATCTTGCGCGTCGACATCCTGCGCGAACGCCTGGATCTGCATGGCGATGTTGCCGAGGGCCTGGGCCTTGTCGCGGATGATCTTGCGGAAGAAGAAGTCCATGCCCTGGATCGCCGTGGTGCCCTCGTAGAGGGTGTCGATCTTGGCGTCGCGGACGTACTGCTCCAGCGGGTACTCCTGGAGGAAGCCGGAGCCGCCGAAGGTCTGCAGCGACTCGGTCCCAAGGAGCACCCAGGCGCGCTCGGAACCGAGGCCCTTGACGATCGGCAGGAGCAGATCGTTGACCCGGTTGGCCATCTCGGCCTCGGAGCCCTCTTCGATGGGCGCAGCAGCGTTGCCGCCCTGGGCCATCGCGATGACGTCCTGCTGGACCGCGGTGTAGATGACGAGCGCGCGCAGGCCCTCGGCGTAGGCCTTTTGCAGCATGAGCGAGCGGCGCACGTCCGGGTGGTTCGTGATCGTGACGCGCGGGGCGTCCTTGTCGGTCATCTGGGTGAGGTCGGCGCCCTGGACGCGCTCCTTGGCGTACTCGAGCGCGTTCAGGTACCCAGTCGACAGGGTCGCGATCGCCTTGGTGCCGACGAACATCCGGGCGTTTTCGATGACCTTGAACATCTGGGCGATGCCGTCGTGGACGTCGCCAAGGAGCGTGCCGACGGCCGGCTCCTTCTCCCCGAAGGTGACCTCGCAGGTCGTCGAGACCTTCAGGCCCATCTTGTGCTCGACGTTGGTGACGTAGGCGCCGTTGCGCTCGCCGAGCTCACCGGTCTCGAGGTCGACGTGGTACTTCGGCACGATGAAGAGGGAGAGGCCCTTGGTGCCGGGACCCGCGCCTTCGGGGCGAGCGAGGACGAAGTGGACGATGTTGTCGGTCATGTCCGACTCGGCGGAGGTGATGAAGCGCTTGACCCCGGTGATGTTCCAGGTGCCGTCGCCGTTGTCCTGAGCCTTGGTCCGGCCCGCACCGACATCCGAGCCGGCGTCCGGCTCGGTGAGCACCATCGTGCAGTGCCAGCCCTTGTCGGCGATGTGCTGCGCGAGCTTCTTCTGCTCGTCGTTGCCGAGGTAGTAGAGGAGATTCGCGAAGGCGTAGCCAGCAGCGAACATGTGGATGGCCGGGTTGGCCCCACAGACCAGTTCGGCGAGGCTCCAGCGGACCGACGGGGGAACGATCATGCCGCCGAGCTCGACGGGGGTGTCGAGGCTGCCCCAGCCGCCATCGATGTAGGCCTTGTAGGACTTCTTGAAGGACTCGGGCATCGCGACCGAGTAGGTCGCAGGGTCGTAGACCGGGGGGTTGCGGTCGGAATCGAGCAGGCTCTCGGCGAGCTCGTTTTCGGCCAGGCGAGCCACCTCGCCCAGCACGTCCTTGGCCGCATCGGCGTCGAAATCTTCGTACAGTCCGGTGCCCAGCACCTCCTGGCGATTGAAGACCTCGAAGAGGTTGAACTCGATGTCGCGCAGGTTGCTCTTGTAGTGACCCATCGTTGGGTGTCTCCTGGCCGTGCTTGAGGGATTGGTCTTCGGTTGGTGAACGGGCTTGTGCCACAGGACAATCCCACGACTAAGCAAGCGCTCACTGACCGCTCCCCACAGCATGTGACGCGCGACCCCCCTTCCGCAAGACGGGATGGGGTCAAGTGGCCAAACACACGTGCCCATGCGGCTGGCCCAGGGCGGGGCCAATAATGGGCCGGTGAGTCAACCCAACACCACTCCGGTGCTGCGCGCGATCCGCGCCCGCGACCCGCACGAGAGCGGCCGCGTCGCCACCACCCTTGAGCTCTTCTTTGACCTCACCTTCGTCGTCGCGATCGCGGCCGTCGGAGTCCAGTTGCATCACGGCCTTGCCGAAGGTCACCTCGGGGATGCGCTCGGGTTCGCCATGACCTTCACCGTCATCTGGTGGGCGTGGATGAACTACTCCTGGTACGCCTCCGCCTACGACAACGATGACGTCGTCTTCCGCTTGCTCACCTTCGTGATCATGGTCGGCGTCCTGGTGATGGCCGCCGGAATCCCCGACATGTTTGACGACAGCCAGAGCGTCATTGCGGTCGCGGGCTACGTGATCATGCGTGTCGGCATGGTTGGGCTGTGGCTTCGGGCGGCGAAGGGGGATCCGCAGCGGCGGGCCACCTGCCTCACCTATGCCACGGGGATCTCGGTCCTTCAGGTCCTGTGGATCGCACGCCTTTGGATCCACGATGAGGCCTGGTTCGGCCCCACCTTCGTGATTCTCATGGGTCTAGAACTCCTCGTGCCCGTCCTCGCCGAGCGGCGCGGGAGGACCCCCTTCCACCCGCACCACATGGCCGAGCGGTACGCCTTGCTCACCATCATCGTCCTCGGCGAGCAGGTCCTGTCGGTCACCGGCGCCGTGCAGGGGGCGATCGGTGCGGGCGCCGAGGGAGCGGGATGGACGAGCGACCTCGCCTGCCTCATCGGCGGCGGTCTGCTTATCGTCTTCTCGGTGTGGTGGTGGTACTTCCGGTGGGATCACGGGGATTTGATGAGCCAGCCAACGAAGCAGTGGGTGCTCGGCTACGGCCACCTGCTGATCTTCGGTGCGCTTGCGGCAGTGGGGTCGGCCATCGCGGCTGGCGTTGACGTCACCCAGGGGCAGGGGCACGGCACGCCGCGGCTCGTGTCGATGGCCCTGGCCATCTATCTCGCCGTCTTTACCCTCACCCTGGCCGTCCTGCGCCACCCACTCGAAGGGAACCGGCGCACCTTCATCCTGTCGGTCCTGCTGAGCGTGCTCTACTTCGTCGCCGCGTACTTCGCGTCATCGGTCGGCATCGCGGCCCTCGTGATCGGCCTGCTCCTGGCCGCCGGCGTCGCCTTCCACGTGATCACCGAGCAGCCGGATCGGGCGGTCGACGCGGACTCGCCGGCGTAGCCGCGACATCAGCAGCTCCGGCGGCCACCGAGGTCGTCGCGAGAGCTGATCCAGTCGGCGATCGCGTTGAGGTCGCTGACACCGCCGTCAAAGCTGCCGCTCGCCGGAGCCGAGGCGATCGCGATCGCGATCTGGCCCCCCTTCGGCGAGCGGATCACGCCCATCTGCCGCACGAGATACCGGCCGTCGGGCCCGGGACCCCACCCGCCTTTGAAGCCCACCACCCCGGGGATTCGCCCGAGCCCCCACCGCTGGTCCGGGGAGATCTGCCCCATAAGGGAGATGACGGGCGCGGCGTCCTGCTGGCAGGCAACCCCTGCCATGAAGCGGGCCTGCGAGGTGAGGGACCAGTTCGTCTGGCCGAAGGGGGTGAAGCCTGCCCTCGTCACGGTGGTCTGGACCGTCGTCGCCGTGTCGCCAGCGCGGGCGAGGACCTGTTGGGATTTCGCGCCGGCCTGCTGGGGCGATCCCAACTGACGCCAGAGGCCCATCGCGGCGGTGTTGTCGCTGCGGGTGATCGCCGCCCGCATCTGGTCGTTGGTCGACCCGTTCTGGCGGAGCACCGCGATCGCCACGGGGACCTTCATCGTCGACCACGCCGGGCCGCTGCTCCACGACCCCGCCGTGTGGATGTTGCCCCGGCCACCGAGGTCGGTCCACGCGATCCCGATTTGCCCGCCGCGAGAGGCGGCGAGCTCGGCGAAGGAGGAGGCCGGTTTACCGCCCTTCGTCGGGACGGCCTTAGGCGTGGTCTGCGGGTCCGACGACGTGGTGGGCGGCTTAGATCTCGCGGTCTTCGAGGCGCGCTTCGTCGCCGTTGCGCTCGTGGACTTCGTCGCGGGCTTGGTCGAGGTGCTGCTCGGTGAGGTGTGCGGTGCGGACGCGGTGCCGCGCGGGCTGCTCGCTGTCTCCTCGGGCAAGGTCGGGATGCCGCAGGCGGTCGTGAGCGCGATCAGGCAAATGAGGAGGGCGCTGAGCGTGAGGCGGCGAGTCACCTGAGGTAGACAACGGCATTATTGCCGCCCTTGCAAACGGTGGTGACGCCCCCGGTGCAGCTCATCGTGTACCACTGGTTGGTGATCGGGCTGTACGCCGAGACAGTGCGGTTACCGCCCCCTTCGCTCAAGTACGCGTCGGCAACGTTCTGCGCGAAGGAGCAACTGGTCGAGCCATTGACCGAGATGGTCGACGAGCACTCGGTGCTTCCGGCCGGCGCGCGTTGAGCGGTGGACGAGGGCGTGGTGGTCGACGGCGATGGCGCAGGGGACTGGGCCACCGTTGGGACTGGCGTCGCGGCGCTCTGCTCCTGCGACGCCGAGGCGGCGCCTTCCGCCCGGGCCTTGTCGAGGTCATCTTGCGAGACGCCGATGCAGCCAGTGAGCATCACCACCGAGGCCGTCGCAGTGAGGGCAATCGCGGTGAGGCGCAGGCGTCGCATGAGACCACCATCTCTCGCTTCGCTACTGCTCGGGAGTCCACAGATCTGTTGACCCGCCCCTAGTTGGCAGGGCAGGGCCGGACCTGGTTCGCTGGCGGCTAGGGCGAAGGGAGCAACCGGTGGCCTATTGCGGTTCTTGCGGCGCCCTCGCTGAGGGCGCCTTCTGCGGGATGTGCGGAGCCCGCCAGGGTGCGCCGAGCGCGGTCGATCTGGGTGGTCGTGCGGCGGAATCACCCGCGGCCAGCGACTGGGACGTCTCGGCCACCCAGACGATGGAGGCGCAGCCGGCAGCGCCGCCTCGGCGGGACTGGACTGGCGACGACCCATCGCACGCCACGACGATCAGGACGGATCCGAGCGCCAGCGAAGTAGGTGTCACCCCTCCGGCTGCGACCCCGGTCAGTCCCCATAGCGGGACCTCCTCAGCGGTGCGCACGGCCGCGGGCCTTAGTAGTTGGTTCGTTCTCCTCCCCGCTTTCGCCCTCACCAGCTTGATGTTCGATCTCATCGTGCTGGGTGCCCTGCTCGTGGCGGTGATCGGCTTTGCCGGGGTCGCCTGGCTCGTACGGTCTCGGCCGGTCCTCGCCGTCGTCGGCATCCTCTTGGCGGCGGTGTCGTCAGTGGCGCTCTTTTACGGATCGCAATCCGCCGAGTGGCTCTCGGCCTACGGCCTGGGTGGCGAGGCCGGGGACGTCGACCCGATGGCGGTCGGGCTGCCGGTGGGCGCGGGCCTGATGGTGCTGTCGTGGATCGTCGTGCGCGGCGCTTCACCGCTGACGGCGGTAGCGGTCGTTCCGGCCGCCGTCTTCGGGGCGCTCCCGCGCCTCATGAGCGGTCCCGGGTACGGCGCCTACACGGTGAGCGGAATGCTCGGGTGGGTCCTCGGCATCACGGCCGTCGCCGTCGTCTTGGCGATCGCCGTCGAAGTATGGGTCGCCGTACGCGCTCGGTCGCGAGACGAGGCCGACTCTGGCGACTGGTGGACGGGCGAGCCACCGGTCGAAGAGGTGGGCTAGCGCTCGCCCACTGCCCAGGTCGACTGGCCCGCCGCGACTGATCCCCGAACGGTCCCCGGTGGGGGAGCCCAGTTCCGCCCTTCGGGCCGCTGTTGGGCGCGGCGGTCGGGACGGTCAGGCGGGCTGGGAAAATGCCACTGGACGCGGATAGATCCGCGTCCAGTGGCATTTTCCGCGTCCGGGGCGCGGGCCGCCCCTTCGCGATCAGTTGTGGACGACGACCGGGGTGCCGATCGGGGCGAAGTCATAGACCCATTTCGCGACCGAGATCGGCAAGTTGATGCAGCCATGTGAGGCCGCGTAACCCCAAGTGCTGCGCCAGTAGGCGCCGTGGAGCGCCTCGCCGCCGTTGTAGAACGAGGACCATGGGACGTCCGGCGTCTCGTAGTCGGAGCCGTCGGCATTGCTCCCGCGCATCGTCATCTTCGGGTTCTTCATGAAGATCCGGAAGGTGCCGATATCGCTTGGCGTCGCTGGGGCGCCGTGGACCATCGCGATCGGCCCGTACACCCGCTTCCCCCCGACATAAGCCGACATCGTGTGCGCCGAGAGGTTGACGTCGATCCACTTCTCGCCGTCGACCGCAGGGTAGGCAAGTTTTTCGGCCCCGGGGGCGAGTTTGCGTTCGGTCCACTTCGCGGGGGTGGCCTTGACCTGGGCCGTCACCGCGCTCGCGTGGTCCGCGCCCAGGTCCTCAGCGATGTCTTTGGCGAGGGCATCGGCGTTGGTGACGCTGACCCCGTCCCGGGCTTCGGTGACCACCTTCAACACCTTGCCGGTGGACGTGACATCACGGGCCCCATCGATCGGTGAGACATTGGCCGAGGTGGTCACCCACGTCGCGATCTTGGTCTGGTCGAAGCGCGGCGACAGCGTCTGATCGAGGCTGATCCACGACGCCTTCTGCTCCGTGGTCGCGGTGAAGGTCCGCGTCCCCTCGGTCACCGTGACCGGCTGGGCGACGATGGCGTTGGCGCGGTCCGCAGCCGCCTTCGCGTCGGCCGTCGAGATCTTGGGCTTGGCTGTCGTGATGCGCACGGTGGCGGAGCCCGAGGTGAGGCTCGACGCTGCGGCATCGGCGGCCTGGTCGACCGGGCTCGGGTCGGCGGCTCGACCGGTGGTCGCGGGCTTCACCCGGAAGGTTTGCTTGTCCTTCGCGAGCACGACCGTCGCGTCCTTAGCGACGGCCACGTCCTCTTGCACCAGCCCGGAGACGAAGGTGCTGAGGGCCTGCTCATCCTGCGTCGCCACGGTGGTGATGGTGCGATCGTTGAAGGGGGCGCGCGCGTAGGAGCCGAGGTCGTGGCTGCTCAGGACCTGATCGACGGTGGCGTCAATGTCGATCGTATATCCGACATCGGCGAGGCTGGCCTTCTTCGACCCGGTCGGGCCCTTGACCTCGATGGTCGTCTCGGCGGCGCGCTCGCGGATGGCCTCAGCTACCTCGGCCCGGGTCAGACCGCTGACGTCGAGATCGCCGACGTAGGTCCGCGGGAGCGCCCGGTCCTGGTAGTGCGACGCATAGGCGCCGGCCCCAGCGCCGAGCGCGAGGGGGATGGCCAGAGCGGTCGCTACCAGGACCTTGGTGCGCGTCTTCATCGTGGTGCGAGTCCTCCCTGCAACAACGCAGCGCGCCCGCCGGGGCAGGACGCGCCGCAAATCCGCCTTCAGTATGCACGCGCTGCGGGCGAACGCCTCGGACCGTTACCCAATCGAAGGGGCGACGATTCCCCCTTCGACCCCTTGGTTCGATGTATTGCGCCGCCGCTAGTGACGGCGCAATACATCGAATCCGCAGGTGAGGGGGCCTCTGCCCGCCCGCCTACGGGCGCTTGGCGTCCTCGGCAGGGTCCGGTCCGTCCGCTTCGTACATGTGCGGCGTGTCCAAGATGAGGTTGGTCCCGCCGGCTTCGTCGCGCAGGTGGCGCGGGGCGATGAAGCGCGCGAGGTGGTAGAAGGCGATGACCACGATCGTGCCGAAGGCGATGCCGCCGATCTCGAGGTCGCCGAGGTGCAAGGAGATGTTGCCGATCCCGATGATCAGGCCCGCGCCGACCGGGACCAGGTTGATCGGGTTGCCGAAGTCGACCTGGTTTTCCTTCCAGATCTTCGCCCCGAGCAGACCGATCATGCCGTAGAGGACGACGGTGATCCCGCCGAGCACGCCACCGGGGGTGGCGGAGATGATCGCGCCGATCTTCGGGGAGAAGCCGAAGCCGATCGCGACGAGGGCCGCGACCACGTAGGCGGCGGTCGAGTACACGCGCGTGGCGGCCATGACACCGATGTTCTCGGCGTAGGTCGTGGTGGGGCCGGCGCCGACTCCGGTGGCAAGCATCGAGCCGAGACCGTCGGCGGCGATCGCGCGGCCCATCATCGGGTCGAGGTTGTCGCCGGTCATCTCGGCAACCGCCTTGACGTGCCCGGCGTTTTCGGCGATGAGCGCGATGACGACGGGCACGGCGACGATGATCGCGGCGGCGTTGAAGGTCGGCAGGTGCCATCCCACGATTCCCGCGGCGGCGTCGCTGGCTGGGGGCAGGCCGAACCAGGACGCCTCATGCACCGCCGCCCAGTCCACCCGGAAGTGGGTCGTGACCTCGCCAGCAGCCGGGCTGAAGGAGGTGATCTGACCGATCGTCTTGTCGAGGATGAAGGAGAGGACGTAGCCAATAATCAGCGCGAGGAAGATGGCGATCCGGCTGATGAAGCCGCGCACACCGACATTGAGCAGGACCACGACGAGCATGACCGCCAGAGCGACCCATTGATCCTGCGGCCAATACACGTTGGCGACCACGGGCGCGAGGTTGAAGCCGATCAGCATGACCACGGCGCCGGTCACGGCGGGCGGAAGGACCGCGTGGATCACTCCGGCTCCCGCCAAATGGATCACCACACCGGAGAGGGCCAGGGTGACGCCGGTGACGAAGAGGGCGCCGGTCAGGTCCGAGGCCGTCCCACCCATCCCATAGATCGCGGTCGCAACACCGACGAAGGACGCGGACGACCCGAGGTAACTCGGGACCTGGCCTTTGACGACCGCGAGGAAGAGCAGCGTCGCGACACCGCTCATCATGATCGCGAGCTGGGGGTTGAGGCCCATCAGCACCGGGAAGACGAAGGTCGCCCCGAACATCGCGACGACGTGTTGCGCCCCGAGGCCGGCGGTCCGGCCCCAACTCAATCGCTCGCCGGGGCGGACGACCTCTCCGGGTTTGAGCGAGCCGTCGCCGTGCAGCGTCCACAGGGCCATGCGAGTGTGCCTTTCATCCATAGGGAAGGGAGTCGCGCCTGATGGATGCGCCCGACGAGGAAGCCTAAACCTCAGAGCCAGTCGCGGCGACGGAAGATCAGGTAGAGCGCGCTCGAGGACAGCACGATCGCGATGACGCTCATCCACACGCCGATGGGCTTGCCGAAGCCGAGGTAGGGCACGTTTTGCCCGAACCACCCGGTGATCGCCGTCGGGACGGCGATGATGGCCGCCCACCCGGCGAGTTGCTTCATCACGACATTGAGGCGGCGGTCCTGGAGCGAGAGGTTGGTCTCGAAGACGGTGGTCACCATGTCGCGCAGCGATTCGGTCCACTCCGCCGCGCGCAGGACGTGGTCGTAGAGGTCGTCGTACCAGGCATCGAGCTCGATATCCCCGGTGGTGCGGTGGCGAAGCAGCGCGTTCACCACTTCGCGCATCGGCAGCACGACCCGGCGGAGCCGCACCAAGTCTTTGCGGATGCCATAGAGATCGCGGACCAGCGTGTGCCCCGGGGTGTCGTCGAAGAGGGCGTCTTCGATCCCTTCGATGGCGTCATCGAGTTGCTGGATGGTCGCGAAGTGGCCGTCGACCAGGGCATCGAGCAGGCCGTAGAGGAGGGCGCCGACGCCGTGTTCGAGGAGTTCGGGGTCGCTATCCCAGCGCTCGATCACGCCGTCGATGGGGAAGTCTGCGGGCCGGACCGTCACCAGCGCGGTCGGGGTGACGAAGCCCGAGATGCGGCGCATCCGCAACCGCCCGTGGGTGACATCGCCATCGAGCGCAGGCCCGCCGAGGTCGGTCGCGTAGGCGACGAAGGCGATGCCGTCCGGGTGGCGAGAGACCTTGGGGCGTTCGAGGGGCGCGAGGGCATCTTCGATGCTGGCGCTGCTCATCCCGATCTCGTGACCCAGATGCGCCAAGGTGGCGGGATCGGGATCGGCGAGATCCACCCAGACGACGCAATCGGGATCGCGGACGCGCGCGTCGAGATCGGCTTGGGAGAGGTCGACTTCCTCCACTCGGCCATGGCGCCAGACGCGGCTACGGACCGGAGCGCTCACCTGCTCACCATACGACGGATACGCCACACTGGTGACGGCAGCGGTTACGGATCGCGAAGGGCGAATCGCTCGCCCGGATGGACGCGATGGTGAGGGGAGGTGCCGGAGTGCGGACCCTTGCGACGATCGCGATGAGCGCGCTCTTGGTGGCCGGCTGCGGGTCGACAGAGCCCGCCGCTGCGCCCAGCGGCGACCCCGGGCCGTGGACGACCCTGGTGGCGCGCGCCGCTCCCGAGGTGCCCAAACACGTCGAGGCGCTTGGTGGGTGCGACGAGATCGCGACCGAGGACGACCTGCTCCGATGCGCCATCGCGGTCGGTGACATCGATGAGGCGACGACGCGAGTGGATCAGGACCTAGCGGCGCTCGGCGCTCCACCGGACGAGATCAAGGACCGGGTGACGCGGACCCGTGAGGCGCTGCAGGAAGTGCTCTCGGCGGGCGATGAGGAGTGCTTCAACGGTGCGTCCAAGGTGGTGGAGGCACATCAGTGCCGCGGGATGATCACCGAACTTCGGACATCGCTGAAGGATCTCGAGAGCGCGTACGCGACCTGGCCGACGACTCCCTGACGGGCGAGCCCCCTTCGTCCCGTTCGATGTATGAGGCGGTCACCGGCGGCGGTGAGATCCATCGAATCGAAGGGGGAAGAAATCAGGCCCGGTCGCGATAGACCGGGCCTGACCTGCGGAAACGAGCGTTGGAGCCGGTGACGGGAATCGAACCCGCGTGTCCAGCTTGGGAAGCTGGCGCTCTACCATTGAGCTACACCGGCAAGCCTCGGTCGGTCGTGGACCAAGGGACAGCCGAGATCCTAACCCAGCCCGCGCTCATCGCGGCAACCGGCCCCGCCGAAGCAGGGACCACCAAGGGCTCCCAGGCCTTCACCCCCTTCGGTAGGTTGGCGCTCGTGCTGCTCTCCGACCGTGACATTCGTGCCGAGATCGACGCCGGGCGGGTCGTGCTCGATCCGTGGGACCCCGGGATGGTCCAGCCGAGCAGCGTCGACGTGCGGATGGACAAGTACTTCCGCCTCTTCGACAACCACAAGTACCCGGTGATCGACCCGTCCGCTGACCAGCCGGACCTCACCCGCTTGGTCGAGGTCGACCCGGCCGAGGGCTTCGTCCTGCACCCCGGCGAGTTCGTCCTCGGCTCGACCCTGGAGGCGGTGACCCTGCCCGATGATCTCGCCGCGCGGGTCGAGGGAAAGTCGAGTCTCGGGCGGCTCGGGCTGCTGACCCACGCGACGGCCGGCTTCGTCGACCCGGGATTCTCGGGGCACGTCACGCTCGAGCTCAGCAATGTCGCGACCCTGCCGATCATGCTCTGGCCAGGGATGAAAATTGGCCAGCTCTGCTTCATTCGCCTCACGAGCCCGGCCGAGAACCCGTATGGCAGTGCGGTCTACGGCTCGCACTACCAGGGTCAGCGCGGCCCGACCGCGAGCCGCTCGCACGAGCGCTTCAACAAGGTCGAGCTCTAAGGGCGTCTCCCTTCGGCTGGGGTGCGAAGGGTGCGGTGCGCGGCACCTCCTGCATCCCGCTCACCCAGGTGGGGTGGGAAGGGTGCGGTGCGCTGCACCTTCTGCATCCCAGGCCGATCGGCGCCGCGAGGTTACGCGGCGGTAGGGTCGGCGCTCATGGAGACCCGCGTGCACGCCTTCGTCGATGACGCGCTCGGGCGCGATGACGCCACGGGCGTCGCCGAGCGCATCCGCTCCGGTGAGATCAGCGCCGCCGAAGCCATCGAGGCCGCGATCGCTCGAATCGAGCGGGTCGAACCCCAGCTTGGGGCGGTTCAGCGCGATGACTTCGAGCGGGCCCGCGCGGCGTCGAAGCGGCGCGAAGGGGGAGCGCTGGCCGGCGTCTTCGGGGGAGTGCCGGCGGCGCTTAAGGACAATCTGACGACCCGAGGCCGAGGCATGACCCTCGGGTCGGACGCCGTGAGCGATCACCCGCGCTCGATCGACGGGGATTACGCCAAACAGCTCTACGCGACCGGCATGATCCCCGTCGCGACGAGCACCATGCCCCCCTTCGGCTGGACCGCCTCGACCGAACGCCCCGGAGATCGGGTGACCCGCAATCCCTGGGACCTGGAGCGCTCCGCGGGCGGTTCATCCGGGGGTTCGGCCGCCCTGGTCGCGGCGGGGGCGGTGCCGATCGCGCACGGCAACGACGGGGGTGGCTCGATCCGGATCCCGGCCGCCGCCTGCGGACTCGTTGGCCTGAAGCCCACCCGTGGGCGTCACCTCGGCGACCCGCGGACCGATGGTCTACCCGTCGCGATCGTCTCCGGCGGCGTCCTCACCCGATCGGTGCGCGACACCGCGGCCCTGCACGCCGCCCTGGAGGAGACCTACCGCAACCCCAAACTTCAGCCCATCGGCGAGGTGAAGGGAGCAGGCGCGCGCCGGCTCCGCGTCGGGGTCGTGATCGATAGTCCGCTCGGACCGCCGTCGGATGGACCGACGCGCGCTGCGCTCGAGGCGTCGGCCGACCTGTTGGACTCGCTCGGGCACCAGGTCGAGCCGCACGACTCGCCGACGCCGCGGTCGTTTAAGACCGACTTCGAGGATTACTGGGCCTTCCTCGCCTTCATGGTCCATCGGACCGGGCCGAAGCGGATGGGGGAGGGCTTTGACGCCTCGCGTCTCGATCCGCTCACCCTTGGCCTCTCGGCTCAGGCGGCTCGCCGCCTGCACCGGATGCCACTGGCGATCGCCCGGCTCCGCGCGAGCGGGCGCGCTTATGAGCGCTCTCTCGGGGCTCTCGACGTGGTGATGAGCCCCGTCGTCGCACACACCACCCCGCAGATCGGGTACCTCGGCGCCGATCTGCCGTACGAAACTCACCTCGAGCGGCTGCGCGCCTACGCCTGCTTCACCCCGCTGCACAACGCCGCAGGCGCGCCAGCGATCTCGCTTCCGCTCGGTGAGAGTCCCGAGGGGATGCCGATTGGCGTCATGTTCGCCGCGCGTCGTGGTGCGGAGCGGATCCTGCTCGAACTGGCCTACGAACTCGAAGCGGCCGCCCCCTTCGCCCGGATTGACCCATAGCGTCAGCCCCGTTTCCGCACCCCAAAGGGGGAGGCATCGACCCGAACCACCGTTACCGTGGGTCTACATGCCGAATAAGGGAGCGACCGCTCGATGATCACGCTTGACGGAGTCACGAAGCGTTACGGCGATGGTCCAACGGTTGTTGACGACCTCAGCCTGACCGCGCCACAAGGGAAGATCACCGTCCTCGTCGGCCCGTCCGGGTGCGGCAAGACCACCACCTTGCGCATGGTGAACCGGATGGTCGAACGCACCTCCGGGACCATCACGATCGACGGACGCGACGTCCTCGACTGTGACCCGGCCGAGTTGCGGCGGGGGATCGGCTATGTGATCCAGCACGGCGGCCTCTTCCCGCATCACGACATCGAGCGCAATATCTCCACGGTCCCCCTCCTCCTCGGCTGGTCGCGCGCCAAGGCCCGCTCCCGCGCCCTCGAACTCCTCGAGCTCGTCGGCCTCGACCCGTCCCTCGCCCGGCGCTACCCGAGCCAACTGTCCGGCGGGCAACAGCAGCGCGTCGGGGTGGCGAGGGCGCTCGCCGCCGACCCGCCGGTGATGCTCATGGATGAGCCCTTCTCGGCTGTCGACCCCGTCGTGCGGGCCCAGCTGCAGGACGAGTTCCTTCGGCTCCAGGACGACCTGGGGAAGACGATCATCTTCGTCACGCATGACATCGATGAGGCGATTCGCCTTGGTGACCAGGTGGCCGTCCTGCGGGTCGGGGGGCGCCTCGCGCAACTCGCGACTCCACACGAACTGCTGACCCACCCCGCCGATGGATTCGTGGCCGATTTCGTGGGGCGCGACCGCGGCTATCGCGCGCTGGGGTTCACTGCCCAGCACTTCCCGGTCCACGAAGAGGTGTCCGCTCGTCTGGGCGAGATCGCGCCAACGACGAGCGACGGCTGGGTCCTCGTTGTTGATCACGACGATCGACCACTCGGATGGGCCCGCGACGACCGACGGAAGGGGGAGAGTGCACCCCTCCACGAGAGCGATCTCGTCCTCGGCGGCACGCTTGCTGCGCAAGGCGGGTCGATGAGGGCCGCGCTCGATGCGGCGCTGTCGTCGCCGAGCGGACGCGGCGTCATTGTCGATGACGATGGGCGGCTGCTGGGTACCTGCCGGGCGGCCGAGGTCATCGCCGCCGTCGAGGCTGGCACGCCGGACGCCGCTCGTGACCCGGGCGAGCCCGAACCGGTGGCGTCCTCGTGACCTGGATCCTCGACCACCTGGGTGACATCTGGGAACTCACCCTCGCCCACGTCTGGCTCTCGGGGCTGCCGCTCTTGATCGGGCTCGTCCTCGCCCTGCCCATCGGCTGGTTCGCCCACCGCTGGACTCGGGCGCGAGCGGCGATCCTCACGACCTCCGGCCTGCTCTATACGATCCCGTCGCTCGCCCTCTTCGTCATCTTGCCGCTCGTCCTTGGCACCCCGATCCTCAGTCCGATCAATGTCGTGATCGCGATGACGCTCTACACGATCGCCCTGCTTGTGCGCACGGTGGTCGACGGGCTCTCCTCGGTCCCCGATGATGTCGCGCTGGCAGCGACCGCGATGGGCTACTCGCGCTGGCGGCGGGTGCTCGCCGTCGAACTGCCCCTCGCCGTGCCCGTGATCGCGGCGGGCCTGCGGGTCGCGGCGGTCAGCAATGTCAGCATCGTCAGCGTCGCCTCGATCATCGGGACTCGCCAGCTCGGGCTGTTGCTCACCGATGGCTTCAACCGGGCCATCCCGGGCGCCCTCTTCGCCGGGATCGTCGCCAGCGTGCTCCTGGCGCTCGCCTTCGATGGGGCGATCCGCCTCAGCGAGCGGCTGCTCACGCCCTGGCGCCGGGCGCAGGTCGGAGGCGCGACATGATCGAGCGGATCCTGCAGTGGCTGACCAGCGCAGACGCGTGGAGCGGCCCGGATGGCTTGGGCTCCAGGCTGATCGAGCACCTCACCTACACCGCGGTCGTGGTCGCGATCGCCGCCGCCATTGCGGTGCCGCTCGGGCTCTGGGTCGGACACACCGGCCGCGGGCGGTGGACCGTGAGCCTGGCCAACGCGCTGCGCGCGGTGCCGACGCTCGGTCTGCTCTTCGCGCTGACGCTCTGGCTTGGTCCGTATTTAAGCGGTGACTCCGCCTTCGTCCTCCCGAGCATCATCGTGCTCGTGATCCTCGCCATCCCACCGATCCTCGCGGCCACGTACGCCGGCGTCGAGGCGGTTGACCCAGCGGCTCGCGACGCCGCGGTCGGGATCGGGATGACCGGGCCGCAGGTGCTGCGCAGCGTGGAGCTCCCGTGTGCCCTCCCGCTCATCCTCTCCGGACTCCGCGCGGCGATTCTCCAAGTCGTCGCGACGGCGACCATCGCCGCCTATGTCGGCCTCGGGGGACTGGGCCGCTTCATCATCGACGGACTTGCCGTGCGTGACTATCCGATGACCGCTGGGGGCGCGATCGTCGTCGCTCTCCTCGCCCTCGTCCTCGACGGGCTCCTCGCCCTGCTGGAGCGCTCGGTGGTCTCGCCCGGACTCACCGGCCGAACCCAAGCCAGCGCCGAACCCCCTTCTCCCGCAGAAAAAACCCCGACCGAGCAGACCGGCCGAGCCCCGGCCGACCTCACGACAGGAGCACGCTCATGACCCCTTCCCCGATCCCCGCCCGGCGCGCCATCCTCGCTGCCGCGCTCGGCGGTGCCTCCGTGGCGGCACTCGCGGCCTGCGGTGGCAACTCCGACCCACTCAACGAGAGCTCTGCGGACGGCAAGGGCGGGGGTGGGAGCGTCGTCGTCGGGTCGGCGGACTTCTCCGAATCCGTCCTCCTCGCCGAGATTTACGCCGGGGCATTGCGCGCGAAGGGAGTAGATGCGTCGACCCGGACGAATATCGGCGCGCGTGAGATCTACCTGAAGGCCCTTGAGGCTGGCGAGATCCAGGTGATGCCGGAGTACACAGGCGCGCTCGCCATCTACTACAACAAGGACTTCAACGAGACCGACCCGGAGAAGACATACGAGGCGCTCGCCTCGGCGCTGCCGTCGGGGCTGAAGGTCCTGAAGAAGTCTGCCGCAGAGGACGTCGACTGCATCGTGGTCACCGACGAGACCGCCAAGAGCAAGAAGCTCACGACGATCGCCGATCTGAAGGACGCCGCGGGATCGATGACCCTGGCAGCGCAGCCGGAGTTCCGCACCCGCGAGCAGGGCGTGCCGGGTCTGGAGAAGGTCTACGGCGTGACGTTCTCCTCCTTCCGGCCGTTGCGCTCAGGTCAGGCCACCGTGCAGGCACTGAAGAACGGGCAGGTCGACGCCGCAAACATCTTCAGTACCGACCCCGCGATCGCGGAGAACAACTTCGTCGTGCTCGAGGACAACAAGAAGCTCTTCGGTTCGCAAAATGTCGTGCCGCTCGTGCGCGACAACGTGGCCGACCAGGTCACCCCGGCGCTGGATGCGGTCTCGGCAGCGCTGACGACCGAGACCCTCCAAGATCTGCTGAAGCGCACCGACATCGACAAGACCGACCCGAAGAAGGTCGCCGAGGAGTTCCTCTCGGAGGCAGGGCTCGCCTAGGACGCACCCCGCGTCGAAGGGGGTGTGGCAAGGTTTCGGGCATGGTTGATTTCGCTCCTGGAAGCACCGGTACCGACGAGGTCCTCTTCGCTCGCGACGGCGTCGCAGGGCGGGTCATGCTGAACCGCCCGCGCGCGATCAACGCGCTCACCGAGGCGATGGTCCGCGCCATGCTTGCCCAATTGGAGCAGTGGCGCAGGGACGATGACGTCCAGATCATCGTGATCCAAGGGGCGGGGGAGCGGGGGCTCTGCGCCGGAGGAGACGTCCGTGCCGTTCGCGAGGCCCACGAGGCGGGGACGACCGGCGGGATCGACTTTTGGAAGCACGAGTACGACCTCGACGCGCTCATCGCCGACTACCCCAAACCCGTGATCGCCGTGATGGACGGGATCGTGATGGGCGGGGGCCTCGGGCTCTCGATCTTCGCGACGCACCGGATCGTCACCGAGCGCTCGCAGGTCGCGATGCCCGAGACCGTCATCGGCTTCTTCCCCGATGTGGGGGCGACGTACCTGCTCTCGCGCGCGCCCGGCGAGGTTGGGACCCACATCGCTCTCACCGGGCAGACCATCGACGGCTCGGATGCCATCTACGTCGGTTTCGCCGATCGCCAAGTCGCCTCGGACTCCTTTCCGGTGCTCCTCGGTGCTGCTGCGGAGGGGAAGGCTCTGGAGGGCTTCGGATCTGTTCCCCCTTCGTCCTCTCTCGCCGATGACCGCGCCTGGATCGATGAGTGTTACGCCAGTGATGACCCCGTCGAGATCCTCGACCGGCTCCGGGCCCACGATTCGGTCCGGGCGGCCGAAGCAGCCGACCTGATCGAGCAGCGCTCGCCGCTCTCCGTCGCGGTCACCCTCGCTGCGCTGCGCCGTGCCGCGCGGGCCTCCTCGGTCCGCGAGGTCCTCGACACCGATGCGATCGTGAGCGAGCACATGTTGCGCGATGGCGACTTCAGCGAAGGGGTGCGGGCGCAGCTCGTCGACAAGGACAAGTCGCCGCGCTGGAAGCACGCTTCGCTCGCGGAGGTCCCCGCCGAACTCGTGGAGTCCTTCTTCCGTCCCGCCTGATCGGGTGAGCGGGCCCGGCGCATCACGAGTTCGGTCCCGCGGCGCGAGAAGGGGGCTCGCGCCCGATGTGGCGCGAGCCCCCTTCGTCCGTCCTGGCGACTACTCCCAGGAGGGGTTGGAGTTCAGCCGGCGGAGCTCATCGAGGTCGACGTCGCCATCGGCGCTCGCGCTGGGCGCGGGCTCGGGTTCGTCGGTGTCGGCGACGCTGGGGGCGTCGGCGGCGGGTTCGGTCGCGGTGATTTCGCCTTCGGTGGGGGTGCCGGAGCCGGTGACCTCCTGCTGGTCGGTCACGCCCTCTTCGGGCTTGGGCTCGCTCACCTCATCGTCTGCCGCGGGCTGCTCGGCTGCGGGCTGCTCGGCCGCGGGTGCGGCCGGGGCGGCGGGCGCCTCGGTTTCCCAGGACGGAGCGGCGTTGGCGGCAGCGACCTCGGTCTCCCACGAGGGAGCGGCGTTCTGCGCGGCGAGGCTGTCGTCGGCGGGTGCGGCCGTGGTGTCGGCGACGCTGGGTGCGTCGGCGGCGGGTTCGGTCGCGGTGATTTCGCCTTCGGTGGGGGTGCCCGAGCCGGTGACCTCTTGCTGTTCGGTCACGCCGTCTTCGGGCTTGGGCTCGCTCACCTCATCGTCGGACGCAGGGGCTGCCGGGGCCTCGGTCTCCCACGAGGGAGCAGCGTTGGCGGTAGCCGCGTCGGTCTCCCAGGCGGGAGCGGCGTTCGCCGCAGCCGGGCTGTCCTCGGCTGGCGCCGGAGCGTCGTCCTTGGCCGGTGCTGCGGGCGCGGCGTCCTCCCACGAGGGGGCGGCGTTGGCCGACGCGGCATCGGTTTCCCACGACGGTGCGGCGTTTGCCGCTGCAGGCGACTCGTCTTCCCACGAGGGGGCTGCGTTGGCCGAGGCCGTGTCGGTCTCCCAGGAGGGAGCGGCGTTGGCGTCAGCAGCCGACGGGCTCTCTGCTGCCTTCTCTTGCGCGGCGGCCACGGCCGGGGCCGGGTCGGACTCCCACGACGGAGCGGCGTTCGCCGAGGCGGTGTCGGTCTCCCAGGAGGGAGCGGCATTGGCCGCAGCCGGGGCCTCGTCCTCCCATGACGGTGCAGCATTGGCCGTCGAAGCGTCCGCCTCCCAGGAGGGAGCAGCGTTGGCGTCGGCAGCCGTGGGGGCTTCCCCCTTCGGCTCGGCGGCAGCGCTCTGCTGAGCAGCAGCAACCGCAGGAGCCGCCGGTGCCGCGGCCGGAGTGGCCGCCGGGGCAGCCTCTTCGACCTCTTCCTCGGCCGGAGCTTCCTTGACCGACGCCAGGAGCATCTGGGCGATGTCGACGACCTCGATGTCCTCGCTCGCGCCCTCGCTCTGGCGGGCGGTGAGGCCATCGGTCAGCATCACGCGGCAGAAGGGGCACCCGACCGCGATGCGCTCGGCACCGGTCGCGATGGCCTCATCGGTGCGGTTGACGTTGATCCGCGAGCCGAGCTGCTCCTCCATCCACATGCGGGCGCCACCGGCGCCACAGCAGAAGGACTTCTCGCCGGTGCGCTCCATCTCCTTCAGCTCCACGCCGGGCAGGGCGCCGATGAGCTCGCGGGGCGGGGCGTAGACGTGGTTGTGGCGACCGAGGTAGCACGGGTCGTGGTAGGTCACCGACGACGCGGTCGAGGCGACGTTCTTCAGGCTCGACTTCTGCGGGCGGTTCGGTCGCGTGACCGGGGTCAACTTCTTGTCGCGCACGAGGCGGTTCAGCAACTGGGTGTGGTGCAGGACCTCGTAGTTGCCGCCGAGCTGCGGGTACTCGTTCTTGATCGTGTTGAAGCAGTGCGCACAGGTCACGACGATCTTGGTCGCGTCCATGGCGTTCAAGGTCTCGACGTTCTGCTCGGCGAGCATCTGGAAGAGGACCTCGTTACCGGCGCGGCGAGCGGAGTCACCCGTGCAGGTCTCGCCATTGCCGAGCACGGCGAAGTTGACGCCCGCCATGTCGAAGAGCTCGGCGACGGCGCGCGTGGTCTTCTTCGCGCGGTCCTCGTAAGCGCCCGCGCAGCCAACCCAGAAGAGGTAGTCGACGTCCTTGGCGGACTCGACGTCTTCGCCGAGGACCTTGACATCGAAGGGGAGATCCTTCGCCCAGTCCATGCGGGCCTTGGCGCCCATGCCCCACGGGTTGCCCTTGGACTCGATGTTCTTAAAGAGTCCGCCGAGTTCGCTCGGGAAGGCGGATTCGATGAGGTTCTGGTAGCGCCGCATGTCGACGATGTGGTCGACGTGCTCGATGTCCACCGGACACTGCTCGACGCAGGCGCCACAGGTGGTGCAAGACCACAGCACGTCCTCGTCGATGACGGCGTCCGGACCGACCGAGCTGTAGGCGGTGAGCGGGTGGTCGACGTCGTAGCCGGTCTGACCGATGAGGGAGAGCTCGCTCCAATTGATGGCGGCGTCGGCGTCCTCTTCGCTCGTCTTGGGGTGGATCGCGACCTGCGCCATCGCCTTCTCGACATCGCCGTCGGTGTCCTTCAGCGCGCGCAAGTAGGGCGCCTTGGCGTTGGCGTGGTTGCGCAGGGTCATGATGAGCAGCTTCGGCGAGAGCGGCTTGTCGGTGTTCCACGCCGGGCACTGGCTCTGGCAACGGCCGCACTCGGTACAGGTGGAGAAGTCGAGCAGCCCCTTCCAGGTGAAGTCCTCGACCTTGCCGACGCCGAGCGTCGCGTCCTCATCCATCTCCTCCATGGCCTCCATGGAGAAGGGCTTGTCGCCGACCATCATCGGCTCCAGGGCGCCAAGGGCGGTGCGGCCGTCAGCGTTGCGCTTGAACCAGATGTTGGGGAAGGCAAGGAAACGGTGCCAGGCGACACCCATCGTCGGCTGGAGCGAGATGGTGATCATCCATGCGAAGGAGATCAGGATCTTGACCATCGCGACGAAGTAGACGACCTGGGCGATGGTCTCGAGCGACATGCCCATCCAAAGGCCCTTGGCCCAACCGGTCAGCGGGAAGTGCAGCGCGATCGAGACGTCCGGCTCGATCTTGGCGACCATCGCGGCCTCGAGGGTGCGCAGCGTGACGATGCACAGGCAGACCGCGAAGATCGTGAACTCGACGTAGTAGGCCTGCCACCAGTTCGAGCCGAAGAAGCGCGAGCGCCGCCCATCGATGCCCGCGGAGTTCCTCGGGTGCGCCTTCTGCCGCACGATGATCAGCACGATGATGCCGATGAAGCCGGCCCAGGCAAAGGTCTCGATGAGCCACTCGAAGGGCGGGAAGTGCCCGATGATCGGCAGGCGGAAGTCGGGGCGCACGAGCTGGAAGAAGGCGTTGACCAGCGTCGTGAAGAGGATGAGGAAGGACAAGGCGGTGAACCAGTGCGCCACCGAGACGACCGGCAGCCGCGACATCCGCGTGTGCCCGAAGAACTCACGCAGCAGCGTCCACGTCCGCTTGGCGGGCTGGTCGGTGCGTGACTCGGACCGGCCGAGGCGGTACAACTTCACGAACCGGGAGACCTGCCGGGCGAGAAGTGCCCAGCCAATCAGCGGGATGATGAAGCACAAGGTCAAGGCGATCCACTGCAAAGCGGTCGGCTCACCGAAGAGCTCCGTGTTGGGCTTGGGCCACCACGGCATATCGGAGGTGAGCACCAGGTTCGCAGGCACGAGGGCGGACATGGGTCGCATCCTACTTGCGCTAAGCGCTTGCTCACCTGGCGGTCACTAAGGCTTAGATCACGTTAGGCCTACCTTCCCTCCCTTCGAAGGGGGAGAGCAGGGTTCATCAATCCATAACCCAGCGTTGGAATATCTATAACGGTTGATACGGTTGGATCGAACAAGCCCGCCGCCTCGCACACCAGCGAACGGCCTCCCTTCGTCCCTGCAGGAGTTTTTACAGTGCCCATCTACGACGACGTCACCGCCCTGATCGGCCGCACCCCGTTGGTCAAGATCAACCGGGTCATCGACACCGCCGAGTCCGGCACCACGGTCGCGGCGAAGCTCGAGTTCTACAACCCCGCTAACTCCGTCAAGGACCGCATCGGCGTCTCGATCATCGACGCCGCCGAGGAGTCCGGCGAACTGAAGCCCGGCGGCACGATCGTCGAGGCGACCTCGGGCAACACCGGCATCGCGCTCGCGATGGTCGGCGCGGCCCGCGGCTACAACGTGGTGCTCACCATGCCCGAGACGATGAGCAAGGAGCGTCGCGCGCTGCTGCGTGCCTACGGCGCCGAGCTCATCCTCACCGAGGGTGCGAAGGGGATGAAGGGGGCTGTCGAGAAGGCGAACGAGATCGCCGAGGAGCGCGGCGCCGTCCTCGCGCGCCAGTTCGCTAACGCCGCGAACCCGAAGATCCACCGCGAGACCACCGCCGAAGAGATCTGGGCGGACACCGACGGCAAGGTCGACATCTTCATCGCGGGCATCGGCACCGGCGGCACCATCACCGGTGTCGGCCAGGTCCTTAAGGAGCGCAAGCCCGAGGTCCAGGTCATCGCCGTCGAGCCGGCCGAATCGCCGATCCTCAACGGTGGCCAGCCCGGCCCGCACAAGATCCAGGGCCTTGGCGCCAACTTCGTCCCCGACATCCTCGACCGCGAGGTCTACGACGAGGTCATCGACATCGACGCCGACACGGCCGTCGAGTGGGCGCGCCGCGCCGCCAAGGAAGAGGGCCTGCTCGTCGGGATCTCCTCGGGTGCCGCGCTCGCTGCCGCCGCCGAGGTCGCGGGCCGTCCCGAAAACGCCGGCAAGACGATCGTCGTGGTGATCCCGAGCTTCGGTGAGCGCTACCTGTCGACGATCCTCTTCTCCGACCTGTTGGACTGACCCGCCCCGAACTTCCGGCTCCGGGTGCCCGCAGGGGGGCGCTCGGAGCCGGAACCCTTCGCCCGATGAAAGCCGTGGCCCCGTGATCAATCTGCTTGCACCCCCGTCGCCCATGCCGGAGCACCCCACGCCCTGGATGACCGTGCGCGAGGACGTCGACGCCGCGATGCGCAAGGATCCGGCTGCGACCTCACGGCTCATCGTGCTGCTGACCTCGGCGGGGCTGCACGCGATCTGGCTGCACCGCATCGCCCACCGGTGGTGGCTCAAGCGCGGCTTCAAGTGGCCGGCGCGGTTACTCGCGTACATCTCGCGGGCGGTCACCGGCGTGGAGATCCACCCGGGAGCGCACATCGGGCGACGGTTCTTTATCGATCACGGGATGGGGGTCGTGATCGGCGAGACCGCCGAAATCGGCGATGACGTGATGCTTTACCACGGCGTCACCCTCGGTGGGACCTCGCATAAGCGCACCAAGCGCCACCCGACGCTTGGCGACAACGTCCTCGTCGGGGCGGGCGCGAAGATCCTCGGTCCCGTGCATGTCGGCGCGAACGCCAAGGTCGGCGCGAACTCGGTCGTCATCAAGGACGTCCCGACCGGCGCGGTTGCGACGGGTGTGCCGGCGGTCTATCGGTTCCCGCAGATCGCCAAGGGCGAGGAGACGCTCGGCCGCGAGATCGACCCGAAGGACCTCCCCTTCATCGATCCGGCGATCTATATCTAAAACGCGCAGGACGAAGGGGGCGGCCGCTGGCCGCCCCCTTCGTCATATCCCGACCCCTCCCGGCCTGGTTCGAGGTATACCGACGTCCTATGAGGCGCCGAAATACCTCGAATCAGCGAAGGGGGTTAGCCCCGAGGGACCTGCGATTCGCCGTAGATCGCGCCGCCATCGTCGCGCCAATCGTCGATCGGGTCATCCGTGTGCGTGTCCGGCTCGATGTCTGGGACGGTTTCGCTCGCGACATCGCGAGCCGGGTCACTCTTGATCCGGTCGGCGCCCTCGCGCAACTTGTCGCCAGCGACCGCGGCGGCATTGCTCACCACGCCGAGCGCGGCCGGTGCGGCCTTGGTCTTCGCGGCGTGCTTCGCGTTGTCGATCTGGCCCTGTACGGGGTCGGAGCGCCACAACTGCATGGCACCGGCGCGGATCTGCTCGTAGCGTTCCCGCCCGGCGCGCGCACCGAGCACATATCCGACAGCAATGCCGGATAGGAAGGACAGCTTGCCCATGGGTGTAGGTCCTTTCGTCGTCAGGAGCGACCCTACCGGCTGGGTGCTCGGAAGTGCCGGGAGCCCGCCCGTCGCGCCCTACGGATTGACGCGGCGAAGCGGGGACCCTCGGCTCCGGGATACCGTGGACCCCGCGCTCTCGGTGAGAGAGCGAAGGAGGGCTCGCATAGTGGCCTAGTGCGGCGGTCTTGAAAACCGCTATGTCGGTAACGGCATCGTGGGTTCGAATCCCACGCCCTCCGCCATTTAGCCCGGGTGGGTCAGTCCTTAGCGGTCGAGGCCGGGGCGCCGTACATCATCGAGAAATAGTCGGGATGGCGGGCCATCCACGCCTTGATGAAGGGGCAGATCGGCAGCACCTTGCGGGTGCCCTCCTCGCGCACGTCGTCGAGGGCGAACCGCGCGAGTGCGCTGCCGACACCGCGCCCTTCGAACTCCGGCTGCACCTCGGTGTGGGTGAAGACGATTAGTTCATCGGTCAGCTGGTAGACGGCGAAACCGGCGAGCGTGCCATCGATGTGGGCCTCGTAGCGGTTCTCAGCGGCGTTCTTAGAGAGCTGGGTCTCGGACATCGATGGTCCTTTCGTCCGGTCGGTGGAGACAGCAGTGACGGGGGCGGGCTATCGGTGGCCCCGCCGCAGGCCTCACTGTGCCGTACGACGGGGTCAGAGGTGAAGGGGGACTGGCTGGCGCTGGACTCGCGGCGCTCGGTTAGGCATGGTGTCGAGGGGTACGGACATCGACGCAACGAAGCGGAGGTCACGTGTCGGCTGACGGCATCGGGCTGCCCCGGGCAGGCCAGCGATGACCGAGCCGATCGATGCCCACTTCGTCGCGACCGTCACTGGCTGGGAGACCGCGGCGCTCCATCGCGCAGCACCCGTCGACGAACGAGCGAGCGATGACGACCTGCGCGAGTTGCTGCGCGCCCAACTGTCGAGCCGGCATCTCGACTTCGCGGCTCGACTGCTCCAGGCCCGCGGCGAGGGCTTCTACACGATCGGTTCGGCGGGGCATGAGGCCAATGCGGCGATCGCGATGGCGACTTGGCCGAGCGATCCAGCACTGTTGCACTACCGGTCGGGAGGGTTTTACTGCGCCCGGGCCTTCCAGGTCGGTGGTAATCCGGTCGGCGACATCCTTCGCAGCCTGACCTCCAGCGCCGACGACCCGATCTCGGGTGGGCGCCACAAGGTCTTCGGGCACCGCGAGTTGTCGATCATCCCGCAAACCTCGACGATCGCCTCGCACCTGCCGAGGGCGGTTGGCCTCGCCTTCTCGCTGGACCGCGCGGGAAGGGCGGGAGCCGCCTCGCCCTGGCCGCCGGACGCCGTCGTCGTGACCAGCATCGGAGATGCGTCGGTCAATCACTCCACCGCGGCGGGGGCGCTCAACGCCGCCGGTCATACCGCTCACCAGGGCGTCCCCCTGCCGCTCGTCGTGGTGGTGGAAGACAACGGCATCGGGATCAGTACGCGCACCCCCGGACAGTGGACAGCGGCCACCCTTCAATCCCGACCGGGCTTTAGCTACGACGCCGTGGACGGAGCAGACCCCGTAGCCCTCATTGATTGCTGCCGCGCGGTCGTCGGTCGGGTTCGGGCCACGCGCCGGCCGGCGATCATCCACCTGCGAACCGTGCGCTACATGGGGCACGCGGGTTCGGACGCCGAGATCGCCTACCGGACCCGCGCGGAGATCGAGCGCGACTTCGCCCGGGACCCCCTGCTCGCCACCGCCGCAGAGGTAGTGCGCCGCGGCGTGCACACTCCGAGCGAGGTGCTCGATGCCTATGAGGAGACGCGCGCGGCGGTCGCATCTGAGGTCGAGGAGATGCTCCCGGTCCGGCGACTCGCGGATCCGCGGGCTGTCGCGAGCCCCCTTCGGATCGCCGAACCTGACCAGTCCGTCCTTGCCCTCGCCCACCCGGGCCCCGACCGCGATCTCGCCCACCGCGGCCGGCTCCCGGAGCACGCCGGTCCGCTCACCCTTGCCCAGGCCATCGGCGCCGCCCTGCGGGACCTGCTCGCGACGCGCGAGGGGGCGATCGTCTTCGGAGAGGACGTCGCGATCAAGGGAGGCGTCTACGGCGTGACGAGGGGGCTTCGTCAGACCTTCGGCGCGAGCCGCGTCTTCGACACTCTGCTCGACGAGCAATCGATCCTCGGCACCGCGCTCGGCGCTGCGCTGAGCGGTTACCTCCCGATCCCCGAGATCCAATACCTCGCCTACCTCCACAACGCCGAGGACCAACTTCGCGGTGAAGCGGCGACTCTCGCCTTCTTCTCCCGCGGGCAGTACCGCAATGGGATGCTCGTGCGGATCGCCGGGCTCGCCTACCAGAAGGGGTTCGGCGGTCACTTCCACAACGACAATGCGCTCGCGGTCCTGCGGGATATCCCTGGGCTCATCGTGGCGATCCCGTCCAGCGCCGCGGAAGCTCCCGGTCTGGTGCGGGCGCTCGCTGGGTTGGCCCATGCCGAGGGGGCCGTCTGTGTCCTGATCGAGCCGATCGCGTTGTACCACTCGCGTGACCTGTATCCCGGCGACGGCGCGTGGTGCGCCCCCTACGACCCCCCCGAGCGCTGGCGCGCGACGACCCCACGCCTCGGTGAAGGGCGCCTCCATGGCGAAGGGAGCACGACCCTGATCGTGACCTTCGGCAACGGCGTCGCGATGTCGCGGCGGGCAGCGAAGGGGGCAGCCGACGTCTATGACCTGCGCTGGGTGAGCCCCCTTCCCACCGACGATCTGCTCGCCGTGGCGCATCGCTACGACGCCGTCTTGGTGGCCGACGAGACCCGCCGCTCCGGAGGGGTATCCGAAGGGGTCGTCACCGCCCTCGTCGATGGCGGGTACGCCGGGCGGATCGCTCGGGTCACGAGCCGGGACAGCGTCATCCCGCTGGGTCCGGCAGCGACCTCCGTGCTGCTCTCCGAGGACGACATCGCGGCGTCCCTCGCCGAACTCACGACCGAAGGTGGGTCCTAGATGAAGCACCAACTCCCTTCCCGCGCAGGCGTGCTCATCATCGGAGGCGGGGTGATCGGCCTCGCCACCGCCTATCACTTGGCCCGCTCGGGAGTGGAAGGCGTCGTGCTGGTCGACAGTGGGACGTTCGGCTCGGGGTCGACCTGCAAGGCGGCCGGGGGTGTGCGCGCCAACTTCTCCGACGCGCTCAATATCCAACTGGGACAGCGCAGCCTGGCCACCTTCGCTCGCTTCGAGAAGGAGTTCGACCAGGAAATCGACCTGCACCGGGTGGGTTACCTCTTCTTGCTCGATCGGCCTGAGGACGTGGCCGACTTCGAGGACAACGTCGCCCTCCAGACCTCTCTGGGGGTGCGCGCGGAGATGTTGAGCCCCGCTGAGGCGCAACGCCTGTCGCCACTCGTCAGGCTCGATGGAGTGATCGCCGCCGCGTGGACGCCGGATGACGGGCACTGCACGCCCGAGTCGGTGGTCCTCGGGTACGCGCGGGCGGCTCGCGCGCACGGTGCGACGCTGATCCCGCACTGTGCGGTCACCGGCGCGACCATCGATGGTGGGCAGATTCGCTCCGTCAGCACGGTCGCGGGTGAGATCGCGACCGACACCGTCGTATGCGCGGCCGGTCCGTGGCTCGCAGATGTCGCCCGCTTCTTCGGTGTCGATTTACCCGTCGAACCCCTGCGACGCCAGATCCTCACCACCGAACCCCTGCCCGACCTGGTGCCGGATACCCCCTTCACCATCGACTACACGACGAGTTTTTACTTCCACGGGGAAGGGCGCGGCCTCCTCGTCGGAATGTCGGACCCGCACGAGACGGTCGGCTTCAAACTCGAGCGTGATGAGGCCTGGCTGCCGGGGCTCATCGACGCGATGGAGCGGCGAGCCCCCGCGATCGCCGAGGCCGGGATCAGCGGAGGGTGGGCAGGCCTGTACGAGATGACGCCCGATCACAACGGGCTCGTGGGGGAGGCCAGCGACCTGTCGGGCTTCTTTTACGCGGGCGGTTTTTCGGGCCACGGCTTCTTGCTCGGACCGGCCCTGGGCGAGGTCGTCGCCGATCTCGTCCGGCGAGAGACCCCCTTCGTCGACATCACCCCCTTCGACGTCCGCCGTTTCGACGGCTCCCCGTTGCAACACGAGCGCAATATCGTCTAATTCACGTCCGAATCACCCATAAGGAGAACCATGGACCGCACCGAATTGCCCACCGCCGAGGACATCACCGAGGCCGCCCGCAAGGCCGCTGCCGCCTGCGGAGTGAAGGTCGATTCCGTCATCGGCTGCTCGGGGCGCGAAGGGCGATCACCGATCAACGGTCAGGTGCTCTCGACGATCGAGTGGGGCGGGCCGTCGGCCGTCGACGGCGCCGTGAACTCGGCCGCCGCGGCCTTCGTCGCCTGGCGGGATGTCCCTGCTCCGGCGCGCGGCGCGGTCGTCAAACGCCTCGGCGAGCTCCTTGTGGAGCACAAGGAGGACCTCGCGACCCTGGTCAGCCTCGAAGCCGGGAAGATCACTTCCGAGGCGCTCGGCGAGGTCCAGGAGATGATCGATATCTGCGACTTCGCGGTCGGCCTCTCGCGCCAACTGACCGGCCGGACCATGCCGTCCGAGCGCCCCGGGCACCGCCTCATGGAGACCTGGCACCCGATCGGCGTCGTCGGCGTCATCTCGGCGTTTAACTTCCCCGTCGCCGTCTGGTCGTGGAACACCGCGATCGCGTTGGTATGCGGCGACACGGTCGTGTGGAAGCCATCGGAGCAGGCGCCGCTCTGCGCGCTGGCGTGCAATGCACTCGCCCAGCAGGCCTTGACCGAAGGGGGCTACTCGGCCGATATCTCCCAGGTCGTGATCGGCGGCGCCGAGGCCGGGGAAGCCCTGGTGCGCAACGACAAGGTCGCTCTCCTGTCGGCCACCGGTTCGACCCGGATGGGCCGAGCGGTCGGGCCGGTCGTCGCCGAACGTTTCGGGCGGGTGCTGCTCGAGCTCGGCGGCAACAACGCGGCGATCGTGACCCCTTCGGCCGATCTCGACCTCACCACGCGCGGGATCGTCTTCTCGGCTGCAGGCACCGCCGGCCAGCGCTGCACGACGATGCGCCGGGTCATCGCACACACCTCGGTGATCGATGACCTCGTCACGCGGATCGCCGCGGCGTACGAGAAGCTCCCCATCGGCAATCCGCTCGCCGACGGCACGCTCGTCGGGCCGCTTGTGTCGGGCAAGTCCTACGAGGGCTTCCGCGCCGCGATCGATAAGGCCGTCGCGGAAGGGGGCGAGGTCGTCGTCGGCGGGTCGCGCGAGCTTGAAGAGTCCGGACGCGACGCCTACTACGTCCGCCCCGCCGTCGTGCGTATGGCCGAGCAGACCGACGTGGTCGCGACCGAGACCTTCGCGCCCCTGCTCTATGTGATGCCCTACGAGACGCTGGAGCAGGCGATCGCGCTCAACAACGCTGTGCCGCAAGGGTTGTCGTCGTCGATCTTCACCCAAGATCAGGCCGAGGCGGAGCGCTTCGTCTCCGCGGCGGGTAGTGACTGCGGGATCATCAACGTCAACATCGGCACGTCGGGCGCCGAGATCGGTGGAGCCTTCGGCGGCGAGAAGGAGACCGGCGGCGGGCGTGAGTCAGGTTCGGACGCCTGGCGCGCGTACATGCGCCGCGCGACCAACACCATCAACTACAGCGGCGAGCTCCCCCTCGCCCAGGGCGTCGAGTTCACGGTCTAGGTGAGGGCGCACTCCCTTCGGGCTCAACGTGTCGGTACGTGCAAGGTCGAGGGCCTACCCGACGCTTGGAGCGGTGGGAAGTGTCGGTCAGCGCGATGTCGGTGCGCTGACCGGCACTTCCGGCGCTGAGCACCCGTGGGCGATGCTCGGGGGAGATTGTCAGTGTGATCCGCTTCACTAGGGAGATGGACCGCTGCACGATCATCCCGCCGCACATGCTCGACGCGCTCGCTACGTCGGGCGATCCCGAGTTGGCCGCCCGGGCGAGAGAGTCACGCGCGATCGATGAGCGATTGCTTCGCGCCCGTCGAGGGCGGCCGGAGGCGCGCGGGGATGAGACGCCGATCCCGCCCAGCGAGGACCGCGAGACCCCCGGCCCGAACCGCTCGATCCACGACGCGAAGGGGGAGCAAGATCTCCCGGGCGAGGTAGTCCGGAAGGAAGGTGAGCCGGCGACGCAGGATGTCGCTGTCAACGAGGCCTACGACGGGCTCGGGGCGACCTGGGAGCTCTGGGCCAATGCCTACGGCCGCGACTCCCTCGACGGCAAGGGCCTGCCGCTCGTCGCCACGGTGCATTACGGCAAGGACTACGACAACGCCTTCTGGGAAGGCGCTCAGATGGTCTTCGGTGATGGAGACGGAGTCATCTTCAACCGGTTCACCGCGAGCCTGGACGTGATCGGGCACGAGCTCGCGCACGGGATCACGCAGTACACCTCGGGGCTGAACTATCAGGGTCAGTCCGGCGCCCTCAACGAGCACGTCTCCGATGTCTTCGGCGTCCTCGTGACCCAGCATCACCTTGACCAGAGCGCCGACGAGGCCGACTGGTTGATCGGTGCCGACCTGCTGGCCGAAGGGGTGAAGGGGGTCGCGTTACGTTCGATGGCGGCGCCCGGCACGGCTTACGACGATCCGCGCCTCGGCAAGGATCCGCAACCGGCGCACATGGACGATTTCGTCGTGACGAGCGCAGACAACGGCGGCGTCCACATCAATTCCGGCATCCCTAATCGCGCCTTCTACCTGGCCGCCACCGCAATCGGCGGGCGCGCGTGGGAGGTCGCCGGCCAGGTCTGGGTCGACACGATCCTCGGCGATATCCGCGCCGACTGTGATTTCGAGCGCTTCGCCGCCCTGACGATTCAGGCCGCGCAGGCTCGGTACGGCGCGTGGGTGACCGACATCGTGACCGACGCGTGGGCGCAGGTCGGGATCGGCAGCAGTCAACGACCTGACCGGCCGGGGCCCGCGCAGGAGGACGAGCCCCCTTCGCGCCCCCTTCCGACTCACGACTCGGAACTCACGCTGACTCGCTCGGGCGGGTTCGCCGGGTTGACCCGACGCCGCACGGTGACGCTCGGTGACTTGCCCGAGCAGGATGCCCACGCCTTCACGACGTTGATCGCCAATAAGGACCTCGCGGCGGTGTCCCGGGCCCCGGCGGTGCCGGACGGGTTCTGCTACGGACTGGAGTGTGACCGCCCCCCGATCAACGTGCAGATCGGCGAGCCTGCTTTGTCCGCGCGAACCCGCGCCCTCTTCGAGCGGACTCTCGCCGATGCCGAGCCCGAGCATCCTCAGCCCGAGGGCTAGTGGTTGCCCGGATGGAGGTGCTGCCCGGCCCGCGGCGCTCGGGGCTCGGGGCTAGGCTGAGCGGCCATGAGCGATGTGGACCTGGTGCAGGCTCAGGCCGACGGGCCGGACGGGCCCCCACGCCAGGTCGTGGTGGTGCTCAACGGTCCGAATCTGAATCTCCTCGGCGAGCGCGAGCCGAGCGTCTACGGCCACGAAACCCTCGCCGATGTCGAGGCCCTCTGTCGCACGCAGGCGGCTGCCCATGGATGGGAAATCGACTTCCGGCAGACCAACCACGAGGGCGTCATGATCGATGCGATTCACGAGGTGCGCCGCAGCGCCATCGGCGTGGTGATCAACGCCGGGGGATGGACTCACACCTCGGTCGCGATCCGCGACGCGCTCGCCGCCGTCGCCTCGCCGGTGATCGAGGTCCACATCTCCGATGTGCACGCCCGGGAGCCCTTACGGAGGCACTCGTACATCAGCGATGTGGCCGCCGCGGTCATCGTCGGACGCGGCGTGCGCGGATACGCCGACGCCATCGACGCCATCGCGAGCGCGCGTTCCACAATCGGGACCTGATCAAAGCCGCGTCAACCCCTAAATGCTGGTAGCGTCGCCGACGAGTTGCAGTTCGACTTCTCGCGAAGATGCGAAGGGGGCGTGGCCGCAGGGCCCGCCTTTGAAGGTATGTCGGGGGCGTGTCCCCTGTCCGAGGGGAAATTTTGCAGCTAGGCCGGAGGCCGCATCAGCGACCTCTACGTTTCATAAAGGAAAGAGATTTACCCCATGGCACAGGGCACCGTTAAGTGGTTCAACGCTGAGAAGGGCTTTGGCTTCATTGCCCAGGACGGCGGCGGCCCGGACGTTTTCGTCCACTACTCGGCCATCGACACCACCGGCTACCGCAGCCTCGACGAGGCGCAGCGCGTCGAGTTCGAGGTCACCCAGGGCCCGAAGGGCCCGCAGGCTGACCGCGTCCGCCCCGTCTGAGACGAGGCGATCGTCATCGGCTCGATGAGCCGCTGACACCGCGACCATCAACGAGCCCCCGCACCGAACTTTCGGTGCGGGGGCTCGTTGCCATCGTGGCCCCTCTGCCGCGGCTCCCCTCCCTTCGTCGAGATCGCCGAGGTCGAGCGGGTGACGCCTATGGAGGGGACGCCCAGGTTGGGGCTCTACTATTTGCGATCGGCAAGGGCCCTCACCGTGGGCCGATCAGGGGCGAGTGGTCCGAAGGAGCCTTGGTGGGCAAACACACCGGTCGGCATGCGCCGTCCTCCCGCCATCAATCGCCCCCCGCGCGATCCCAGACGGGCCGACGAGCACACCGCGAGCTGGACCCCAAGACACCGCCCCCTTTGCTGGCCGAGCCGGAGGTTGCGGTGACCCCCGCGCCGACCCGTGCTGCTCGACGCCGAGACCGTAGGCGCCGCCGCCACCGCAACACCATCATCGCGGCCGTCTGCGTCGTCACTCTGGCGGTCAGCGGCACCGTGCTCGCCGCGTTGAAACTCAACTCAAATATCAACCGGGTCGATCTGACCCAGCAGCTCGGGGTTCGCCCGGCCCGCGACGCCGGGCCGCAGCAGCCGGTCAACATCCTCGTCATGGGCTCGGATACCCGTAAGGGCATTGGGACGACGAAGTACGGGAAGGACACGATCGAAGGGGGCGCGCACTCCGACACCAACCTGCTCGTCCACCTCTCGGCCGATCGGTCACGCGCCTACGTCGTCTCGATCCCTCGCGACTCGATGACCAAGGCGCCAGCAGACTGCAAGGACCCGAGCGCACGGGTCGAGGACGGTCCCATCCGGCAGTGGAACCAGAACTTCCACGAGGGCGGACCAGGCTGCACGATCCGCACCCTCGAAGGCGTGACCGGCGTCTACGTCGACCACTTCGTGGTCCTCGACTTCCGCGGCTTCCAGGAGATGGTCGACGCCCTCGGCGGGGTCGATGTATGCCTCCCGCAGGCCATCGACGACAAGGATGCGCACCTCTCCCTTCCCGCCGGTAAGCAGCGACTGAAGGGGGAGGAGGCACTTGGGTATGTCCGCGTCCGCAAGACCGTCGGGGACGGGTCGGACATCGGACGGATCGATCGGCAGCAGGCCTTCATGTCCTCGGTCGTGCAGGAGGCCACCAAGACCTCGCTGCTGATGCGTCCCGACAAGCTCTACTCCTTCCTCGATGCGGGGACGAAGTCGATGACCGCCGACAAGGATCTCGGGATCACGACGATGGTCGATATCGCCGACAGCGTGAAGGACCTCGGTGCCGACAAGGTCACCTTCGTGAAGGTCCCGACGCAGACGTACGCACCCGACCCCAATCGAGTCGAGTGGACACCCGCTGCTGATGAGCTCTGGGCAGCGATCCGTAATGACCAGCCGCTGCCGGGCGAGAAGGTCAAGCCGAAGCCGGAGAAGAAGCCCCTCACGGTCACTCCGGACAAGATCTCGGTGACGGTCCATAACGACACGACCGCGAAGGGCCTCGCGGCTCAAGAGGCCAAGGCGCTTGAGATCCAGGGCTTCACGGCCTCCGTGTCGCACGAGCCAGGCCGTGGTGACACCACCGGGGTCGTCGTGCGCTACAACCCGAAGAAGTCCGGCTCGGCTCGGACCGTCGCCGCGGCGTACAAGGGCGCGACCCTGGTCCCGGACGCCTCCCTTCCGGCTAGCTCGATCGAGGTCTGGCTTGGCAACGGCGCCCCCAACGCGCGAGAGGTCCCGAACCGCCTCGGCACCCAAAAGATCCCCGAGCCGGCGATTGTTTCGCCCGCTGCGGTCGAGGCGGCGCCGCTTGAGACGCGCAGCGCCGACACCAATATCTGCAGTTGACGGCTGCTTTTGCTCCGAGCATGGCGGGCCGGTTACCCTGTCCAGGTTGTCTGGAGATGTCGCCTAGTCCGGTCTATGGCGCCGCACTGCTAATGCGGTTTGGGTTTATCGCCCATCGAGGGTTCAAATCCCTCCATCTCCGCCAACCACGAAGGGCCCCACGAGTTAGCCTCGTGGGGCCCTTCGGCTTCCTTCGAAGGGCCCCACGCGCACCCAGTGGCGCAATGCGGTGAGAGTCGAGAGCCGATAAAACCGGACGACCCTCGACGCCCCGAGCGCGGCGGAGTTCCCCCCGACTTACGGCCTGATCTCCCTTCCGCGGTGTGCGTGAGGGGGCAGCTCGTCGCGGCGTCGCCGGCATCTAGGCTCGGGCCAGGCGCACGTAAATGACATGGGTAGGGGGCTGTCATGAGTGACTGGACGGTGATCAAGCAGTGGTGGGCGACGCTGACCGATGACGGTTTCGTGGCGGTGAGCCCGCCGACTCGAGATCGATACACCCAAGACGAGGGGCACGAAGATGCGGCCGAAGAAATCGCCGACCTCGGCCTACCCGCTGGGACCCCTTACGCGGTGTGGCACTGGCAGGCCCATGGTTTCAGTCGCGGCGCACTGACCCGACCCAACTACATCTACTTTGGCGGTGACCGCAGCGTCGTTGCCGCCAAGCTCGCGACCGTCCCCCCGCTGTTTCGCATCGTTGGCGGTGACAGTGACGACACCGCGTTTGCCCTGGTGAAAGAGAGCCGATTGGCTGAGCTCGAACCGGGGGATCCCGCGGCGCGGGAGATCCTCGCCGAGATGATCGAGTACCACCGCACCGCAGAATTGACCGATGCCGAGACCTCCTGGTGCCGTGATGTCGTCGGCGACCAACGCGTGGATCGGGCAGTGCGCCGAGATGCGATGCTCATGCTGGCCAAGAGCGGTCCGCTCGACGACGAGGTGGTCGCGTTCGCTGAAGACCCGAACCTCTTCGATGGTGCCGATGGGAACGCCCTGAATACCTTCGCCCGTCGCCTCCTCGCGCAAGAGTCGCCACGCACGGACCGGATCCTTCAGGGGATCGGGGTAGACGCGCTCTACGAGGACGTCCTCGAATCCTGGCCCTCGCCGGTCGCGCACGAGCGGCTAGCGCAGATCCGCGCTGCCGAAGCGGCCCGGACCGCCGCGCGCATGAACCCGACGGTGTGGGATCTCGACCCGACGAGTGACTACGCCCTGGAGACGGCGATGCGCGCCTACCTCGAGTGCCCCCCATCCGCCGATCAGATCGCGTGGCTGCGCGCTCACTTCGGGCAGAAGGGGGTCAACGAGCGGCTGCTCAGTTTCGGCTTGCACGTCGTCCAGGACGCCGGCGCACTCACCGACGACGACCTCGATGCGCTGGCAAAGAACTGGCGACAGCTCGCCAAAGGGCCAAGCCGGAGCCCGCTCCACCGACCGGGTCTGGTCTCCCTCGGGATCGCGCTCGCCGAGAGCAGCCACCCGCAAGCCCGAACCCTGTACGAGCGGGTGACCGCGCTCAAGGCGAAGTGGGCGATTCCGATCCGCCAGGTGCTGCTCGGCTGGTACGGCGATGCCAGCGACCTCGATGACCTGTGGAAAGAATGCGACGGGTCGAAGGAAGCCTGCCTCGGGTGGGGACTGCTCACCGCCCGAGTCTGCGGGGTCGAACCCGCCGAGGCCTTCGCGGAGGGCGTCGAGCGGGCGAGGAGCGAAGGGCTCCGAGAGGGCGTCGCGTCCCATTTCGCGACGGCGTTCGTGCAGGTAGCGCAATCCCCCTTTCTCTGGTGCGGTCGCTTCGACGATCGCTCGCGAGTCTGGTTCGAGCGAGCCCTCGCGGTCGCGAGTGATCCCTCGGTACCGCTCAGCCTGCGCGAGGGCGTCGCCGAGCAGGCCGCGCTGAGTTTCGTGATCGTTCACCCCGACCACGTCAAGCCGACCGGGATCACGGCCGAGGAGTCTGCCGACGCGGCAGCGCGCCTCGCTGCTGCTACGGCGGCGTCCCCAGGCTGACGCTCAGGCCGGAAGGCGGACGGCGAAGGTGGTGTGTCCGGGCTCGCTTCGGAGCGTGACCTGCCCACCGTGCGCGGTCGCGACCGACTCGACGATCGACAGACCGAGCCCGGTCGACCCCGAGGCCCGTTGGCGGGACTCATCACCGCGCGTGAAGCGCTGGAAGACTTCGCCCTGCAGGGCCTCCGGCACACCGGGTCCGTCATCGGTCACCGAGAGGACGACGTCACCCCCTTCGCGATGCAGCGCCGTCGTCACTGACGTGCCCTCCGGGGTGTGGGTTCGGGCGTTGGCGAGCAGGTTGACGAGGACCTGGGTGAGTCGGGCCCGGTCGCCGATGACCTCGATGGGGTCATCGGGCAGATCGAGCAACCACCGGTGCCCAGGGGCGGCCGCATGAGCATCGCCCACCGCGGTCATGGCGAGCATCGTCAGGTCGACCGGCTCGCGGTCCAGGGGACGCCCGGCATCGAGACGAGCGAGCAGGAGCAGGTCTTCGACGAGCCCTTGCATCCGCAGCGCCTCAGACTCGACGCGGGCGAGGGCGTGAGTCACCGACGGGGGCACGGGAGCAGGTTCGCGCCGAGAAAGCTCGGCGTATCCCCGGATGGAGGCCAGCGGTGTGCGGAGCTCATGGGAGGCGTCGGCGACGAACTGGCGCACCCGCATCTCCGACTTGTGACGTGCCGTGAGAGCCCCACCGACGTTATCTAGCATCGAGTTCAGGGCGCGGCCAACCTGGCCGACCTCGGTGTTGCCGTCGGCGTCCGCTGGCGCGACCCGCTCCACTAGGGCGACATCGCCGGAGTCGAGTTCGAGGGTCGAGACCTTCTCCGCCGTGGCGGCCACTCGGCGAAGGGGGAGGAGGTTGCGCCGGATCAGCCACGAACCCACTCCGAGCACCAGCAGGAGCCCAACGAGTGCGGCGCCGACGACCACGACGAGGAGGGTGCGGACAGCATCGTGGGTCTGCTCCATCGGCAGTCCGGTCACGACCACGGTGCCGTCGGAGGTTCGCGTCGCCATCATGCGGTACTCGCCGAGGTCCTTCAGGTGTGCTTCGCTCGGGCGAGGTCCGATCTCGGCCGACGAGACCGCGCCGAGCGTCGTCGCATCGAGCGGGACTCGCTCGTTGCGGGCGACCACGTACCCGCTCGCCCGGGTGCCGTTGAAACATGCCACAACCGTCCCTTCGCCGCGGCCTGGGCCGCCTTGGGCACACGGGCGAGGGGTCATGGCATCGATTTCGGGGTGGTCGTCGTCGTGCTCGTCGTCGCGGTCCGGCCCGCGGAGGAGGTCGACCTGCTGGGTCAACTGGGTGTCGACCTGGGAGGTCAGGGTGCGCTGCATGACAAGGACCGTCGCGGTTCCGGTGATCAGGGTCACCGCGATGAACAGCGCGATCACCGAGGCCAGGAGTTTGGTCGTGAGCGACCGGCGGGTGCGGATCATTCGGCGGGTTTGAGGACGTACCCCGCGCCACGCATCGTGTGGATCATCGGGGCCCGGCCGACGTCGATCTTCTTGCGCAAGTAGGAGATGTAGAGCTCGACGACGTTGGCCTGCCCGCCGAAGTCGTAGTTCCACACGCGGTCGAGGATCTGGGCCTTGGAGAGCACCCGGCGTGGGTTGCGCATGAGATACCGGAGCAACTCGAACTCGGTCGCGGTGAGCGCGATCTCCTCACCTCCACGGATCACCTCGTGGCTGTCCTCATCGAGGGTCAGGTCGCCGACGACGAGCATCGAGGCCTGTTCACCTGTCGCGACAGCGGTCCGGCGCATGAGCGCGCGCACCCGGGCGACAACCTCTTCGAGCGAGAAGGGTTTGGTCACGTAATCGTCGCCGCCAGCGGTCAGCCCGGCCACGCGATCTTCGACGGCGTCTTTGGCGGTGAGGAAGAGGACCGGCAGGTTGGGGCTGTCGGCGCGCATCCGCCGCAGAACCTCCATCCCATCGAAGTCCGGCAGCATCATGTCCAGCACGACCGCGTCGGGGCTCTGGTCGCGGGCGGCGCGCACGGCCGCGGTGCCGGTCCCCGCCGTGTGGACCTCCCACCCTTCGTAGCGCAGCGCCATCGACAGCAGCTCGGTCAGGTTGGCCTCGTCGTCGACGACGAGGACTCGCACGGGGGAGCCGTCGGGTCGGGTGAGGGTTGAAGGCGGTGCGCTCATGACACCTGAGTAGACACCGCGAGGCCCTCCCTTCGCCATGGGTTCGCTGTGGGAATCCTGTGAAAGGGGGTGCCGCGCCGCTCCCCCTTCATGGCCGGGCGACGGGCGAGGCACAGGGTCAGCACAGGGTGGCTGCCGAGGCTCGGGGGATGAGTAAAGACGAGACGCCCTCGCCGTCCGAGCCGGCACCCGATGAGACCGCACGGCTGGAGCAGAGCCCCACTGAGAATTTCGAGCGAGCGGACGGTAGCGGGCCACCTGCCGCGTCCGCGGCCCCACCCATCACGCCGATTCCCCCGAGCGCTCCCCGAGGGAGCGATGCTGGTGGTGGGCCGCCCCCGAACGGGCCGTGGTCGACCTCCGCTGCGGCACCACAGCCCGGGAGCCCGGGCCCGTCGCTGGCGTCGGCCTCACGCGCTCCGCGAGTGACCCGCTGGACGGGCCGGGCCATCGCGATTGCCGCCGCGATCGCTCTGAGTTTCCTGGCCGTTGGCGCTGCCGCGGGGGCTGGCATCACCAAGGCCCTCAGTCACGACCGGTCGGACTCCCGTGTGGAGCGCGGGGAGCGCGGCGGATGGGGCGAACGGGGTGACCGTCCCGGGCGCCCTGAACGCCATGGCGGCGAGCGACGCGAGAGTCATGGCGGGCCGCGCGAGGGGGATGGCCAGTCGGGCGAGTGGGGTGGGGAGCGAGACAACCGGCCAGAGTCGGGTCCGCCTGGATCGGGCGGCGACGACGAGTCGTCCGATGCTGAACCCCCTTCCGGCTCGTCGACCTCTTAAGGCCCGACGAGACCTGACCTCCCCGACCGACTTTGCTTAAGCACGGCCTCGGTGCTCACCCTCCAGGGTGAGCATCGAGGAGTTGCTTAAGCAAAGTCGTAAGAAGGGGGTGAGGGTGACCCAACATGCGGCGCCTCGGCCGCGAGCGGGAGGATGGTGAACACACCATCACGCTCGCTGAAGGAGCCGCGACCATGACCGAAGCCGCCACCAAACCCGCCGTCGGATTCCTTGGCCCGCAGCCCTATATGGCGCAGGCGATCGCCGACATGCGCACCCGGCTCGATGTCCATGAGTTGAACCCGATGGGCTGGACCACCGAAGAGATGGACGCGATGGCGCAGCAGTGCCGCGACCTCGGGATCGAGGCGGTCGCCGGCTTCGCGCAGAAGGACGCCTTCCACCACATCCTGCTCAACGAGCGCCTCGGCAATGTCACGACCTCGCGCCCCGCCTTCCTCTACTGCATGAACAAGTACCTCATGCGCACCCTGGAGTCGAACCCCTTCTGGTTCACCGCGATTGACCCGGTCCGCCAGAGCGACGAGGAGATCATCGATTCGATCGCCGAGTGGCCGTTCATGCTGAAGAACACCTCGCTCTCCCTCGGTCGAGGCATCTTCAAGATCAAGGATCCGGAGCAGTTGAAGGGGGTTCTCGCCTCCTATCGGGAGGATGTCGCGCTCCAGGAGATGATCGCCCACCAGGTGACGAGTTACACCGAGGGCATGGACCCGGCGCTGATGCCGGAGGTCGTGCCGCCCTTCATCGGCGAGCACATGGTCGACATGAGCACCGCGATCGAGTACTGCTACGAGGGCTACATCACCGCGGATGGGGAGGTCGTGCACTATGCCCTCACCGAAGAGGTGTACTTCGCCGACCACCAGGCGCTCGGTTACATCACCCCGCCGCTGACGATCGGGCCGGAGAAGGCCGATGACATCGCCGCCTGGGTCGATGACTACATGGGCAAACTCGCCGACCTCGGCTACCGCGGGCAGTTCTTCAACCTCGAGTTCTGGATCCTGCCCGATGGGACGATCGCGCTCACCGAGATCAACCCTCGCGCGGCCCACAGCTACCACTACAACTATTGGTACTCCTTCGGTGACAGCCTCTACGAGGACAACCTCAAGCTCGCTAGCTCCGGGGAGAAGTTGCCGGGCAAGACCCCGTGGCAGAAGTGGCTCGATGGCGAGGTCAACCAGTGGACGCTGATCGCCCTCATCACCGGCAAGGAGACCGGCCCGGTGACCGACATCCTCGACTACGACTACGTCCACCACCTCGAAAATGACGAAGGGGTCCTGATCCGGCATACCCGCGCCGAAGGGGACGTGCTCACCGAGGCGGATATGACTGCGGCCGGTGTGATGATCCAGCAGATGTGGGTGACCGGCGACACCTCGCAAGACCTCATCCGCCGCGAGCGCGAGATCCGTTCGCGGATCTACCGGCACCCGCAGGAGGACAGCGGCTACCCGGACTACTGGACTGCGTAAGCGACCACGTCCGAAGGGGGTGAAGGCGCGCCTTCACCCCCTTCGCGTTACCGCCGCTCGATCGCCACGACTGACCGGCCTCGCCAGACCGTCGCCGAGATGGTGAACGGACCGACGACTCGTCGATACCCGGGGAACACCGCGCTTCCCTAGGGCTGTTGGGCCGGAGCCGAAGCCGTGCGCCCGATGTCACTCGCCTGGGCCTTGCGGTTAGAGGCGAAGGCGCCCTGGACCAGCAGGCCAAGGAGGAGCACCGCGACCCCCGCCCAGCCGGCGACGGTCAGCGCTTGCCCGAGGACGAAGACACCCAGCAAGGTCGCGGTCAAGGGATCAGTCAGGGCCAAGGTGGCAGTGGTGGGCGCGGGCAGGCGGCCAAGGCCGCGGGCGTAGAAGATATTGGCCGCCGCCATCGTGGCGATTCCGAGCCAGACGGCTACCGCAGCGCCGCGCGGGGTCGCGAGCCAGCTGAGGTCGGTGAAGAGGGTCGGCGGGACGACGACGACCGAGCCGAGAAGGAAGGCGGCCGCGAGGATCTCGATCGTGCCGCGACCACGCGCGAGGAGGGTCTTGGCCGCGACCGTGAAGGACGCGATCGCGAGCCCTGCGCCAGCATTCATGAGGACACCGAGCGCGCTGCCGCCCGCGGTGCCAAAGCCAGTCAACAGTCCCAGCCCGAGGATGCAGAGAGCCGTGGCCGCTCCCCAGATGGGAGTCGGCCGATCGCGAAAGAGCGCCCAGGCGAGCAGTCCGGTGAAGACCGGCGCCGATCCGACGGTGACGAGGGTGCCGAGGGGGACGCTGGTGCGTTCGATCCCGGAGAAGAAGAGCGGTTGGAACAGGCCCGCGCCGAGCGCCGCGACGACGCCCGCCTTCGAACGCCAGATCTCGATGAGGCCGGAGAGCCGGTACCCGCGCATCGCGAGGTAGGCAGTGAGGGCCAGGGCGCCTCCGAGCAGCCGTACCGAGCCGATCGCCGGCGCCGCGGCCTCGACCGGCGCGTAGGCCTGAGCAGTCCCGGCCGTGCCGAAGAGGATGCCGCCGATGACGACGAGGAGCACCGGGTGCGACGGATCCGGCCAGCGCCGACGCCGATCCGACGACGGCAGTTCGACCGGGATGGACATAGCGCGTCACTCTACGGGTTGCCATGACGAGCGACGGCCCCTGCACCCCCTTCGACGAAGGGTGGTGCAGGGGCCGTCTTACGTGACCGCAGTGGTCAGCTCACCACGGACGATCTCGAGCGGATCAGGCAGACGCCTCGGCGTCCTCGATCCGGGCCTTCAGATTGTCGAACTCGGTGTTCAGCTGGCTCGGCAGCTTGTCGCCGAACTTCGCGAACCACTCCTCGATGAGCGGCACCTCGGCCTCCCACTCCTCGGCGTTGACCGCGAGCGCCTTCGCGGCGTCCTCGGGGGTCATGTCGAGGCCGGTGAGGTCAAGGTCCTCGGGGTTCGGGACGAGGCCCACGGGGGTCTCGACCGCGTCGACGTCACCCTCCAGACGGTCGACGACCCACTTCAGGACGCGCGAGTTGTCGCCGAAGCCCGGCCACAGGAAGCCGCCGTCCTCGTCCCGACGGAACCAGTTGACCTGGTAGATCTTCGGGAGCTTGGACTCGTCGGCCTCCTTGCCGATCTCCAGCCAGTGGTTCATGTAGTCGCCACCGTGGTAGCCGATGAAGGGGAGCATCGCCATCGGGTCGCGGCGCACAACGCCGACCGCACCGGTCGCGGCGGCGGTGGTCTCCGAGGAGAGCGTCGCGCCGACGAAGGTGCCGTGCTGCCAGTCGCGGGCTTCGTACACGAGGGGGATGGTGGTCTTGCGGCGGCCACCGAAGAGGATCGCCGAGATCGGGACACCGTTGGGGTTGTCGTACTCGGGGGCGATCATCGGGGTCTGCTTCGCCGGGGTGGTGAAGCGGCTGTTGGGGTGGCTCGAGACCTCGCCCGACTCGGGGGTCCAGTCGCGACCCTTCCAGTCGATGAGGTGGTCGGGGGCTTCCTTGGTCAGGCCCTCCCACCAGACGTCACCGTCATCGGTCAGCGCCACATTGGTGAAGATCGAGTTGCCCTCTTCGATGGTGCGCACGGCCTGCGGGTTGGTCGACATCCCGGTACCGGGGGCGACGCCGAAGAGGCCGAACTCGGGGTTGACGGCGTAGAGGCGGCCGTCCTCACCGAAGCGCATCCAGGCGATGTCGTCCCCGACCATTTCGGCCTTCCAGCCGTCGATGGTCGGCTCGATCATCGCGAGGTTGGTCTTGCCGCACTGGCTCGGGAACGCACCAGCGATGTAGTGGACCTTGCCCTCGGGGGAGGTGAGCTTCAGGATCAGCATGTGCTCGGCCATCCAGCCCTCGTCCCGGGCCATCGCCGAGGCGATCCGCAGCGCGTAGCACTTCTTACCGAGGAGGGCGTTGCCGCCGTAACCGGAGCCGTAGGACCAGATCTCGCGGGTCTCCGGGAAGTGGGCGATGTACTTGGTGTCGTTGCACGGCCAGGTGACGTCCTCTTCGCCATCGGCGAGGGGAGCGCCGACGGAGTGCAGGCCCTTGACGAAGGGAGCGTTCAGCTCCTCCATCTTGGCGAGGACCTCGGAGCCGATCCGGGCCATGATCCGCATGTTGGTGACCACGTAGGCGGAGTCGGAGATCTCGACACCAAACATCGGCACGTCAGCGTTGAGGTGACCCATCACGAAGGGGATCACGTACATGGTGCGACCCTTCATGGAGCCGCGGTAGTGCTCGGTCATCTCGGCCTTGAGCTCGACCGGGTCGACCCAGTTGTTCGTCGGGCCCGCGTCCTCTTCCTTCTCGGAAGCGATGTAGGTGCGGTCCTCAACCCGGGCGACATCGCTCGGGTCGGACAGGCAGAGGAAGGAGTTGGGCTTCTTCTCCTCGTTCAGCTTCACGAAGGTGCCGGCCTCGACGAGCTCGGAGGTCAGGCGGTCCCACTCCTCGTCGCTGCCGTCGGCCCAGACGATGCGGTCCGGAGTGGTGAGGGCGGCGACCTCGTCGACCCAGGCCTGGAGGGCCTCGTGGGTCGTACCCGTGATGGTGGTCTCGGTGCTCATGAGCGTGCGTTTCCCTTTCGCGCCCACGGCCAAGCACGGGCGCAACTCAATAAGTGGTAGCGCCGGACGGCTAGACAGTTCAGCCAACCGACGCCGGTTGCTGACCCCTCCACGGTATTCCCTTTCCCGTGGCGCGCCTAACTGAGGGTCCCCCTTCCGTCATCGCTCGCGTGACCTGCCGTGAATTTGCAGATCTCTTGCAAAGTTGCCGCAAATCGTTGCGAGCCCGGGGTGCGGGGGCGTGGCACCGGGTGGGGGACGATTTCGCCGAAGGGGGCGAGGGCGTGTACCTTTGGTCCTCGTTGCCACCACGCGTGGCAGCACAAGAAGCGCCCGTAGCTCAACGGATAGAGCATCTGACTACGGATCAGAAGGTTAGGGGTTCGAATCCCTTCGGGCGCGCTCTGTGTTGAGACAGAGGCAATGGGCCCCGACCAGCGGAAACGCCGGTCGGGGCCCATTGACGTCTGCCGATGACCCGGCCGAGGTATCAGGGCAGCACTTCAACGCCTCTTCGCCTTCAAGCACGCCGTGGGATCACTTCGATACCGATTGTCCCAATGGCCCAAATGGGTGCGGAAGATCCGATACGTTGCCTTACTTGTGGAGGCATCGGCGGGGGGGTACTGTCGGGACCCGCCAAGGCGCCAGAAGGGGGGATGAGCACGACGTGAATCGATTTGAGGCACCCGCGAAGGAGCGGTCGCTGGCTGGCAGGACGGGGTCCGGCCGGGCGGCGATTCAGGACAATCTCGAGCGGCTGCGCAGCGCGCAGAAGCCAGCCCGCGGCACGGCCGCTTACTCGCGGTATGTCAATCGGCCGCTCGGCCGACAGGTCGCGGCGCTCGCTCATCGCCTCGGCATCTCGCCCAACCAGGCCACCGTGGTGAGCGCCACCCTGTCGGCGTGCGGGATTGCGCTGATCGCTCTGCGTCCCCCGGACGTCTTGAGCGCCGTCTTGGTGCCGGTGCTCCTCGCCTTTGGCTACGTGATGGACTCGGTTGACGGTCAACTCGCCCGGCTCCGAGGCCAAGGCTCTGCGGCCGGAGAGTGGCTCGACCACACCGTCGACCTGGTCAAGACCCTCTGCCTCCACCTCGCGGTCCTGATCTCGTGGTACCGCTGGCCTCCCCTCGAGGGCAGTGTGGTGTTGTTGATCCCGATGGGCTTTCTCGTCGTCGCCACAACGACCTACTTCGGACTGATTCTCCTGCCGACATTGCGCCGCGCCGCTCCCGCCGACCCGGCGACTCTGCCGCCGGAGAACCCCCTTCGCGCGTGGCTGCTCCTCCCGGTCGACTACGGGATGGTGTGCTGGCTCTTCCTGCTGCTCGCCTCGCCCACCCTCTTCTTCGCCGGGTACAGCGCTTTCGGCATCTGCGCAGCACTAGCCCTTGCCGCAGCGCTGCGGAAGTGGTGGCGCGAACTGCGTACCCAGGACCGCGAGCGGGCGGCGGTGGGCGTGCCATGACGAAGCAACAGAGCGTCGCGTTGGTAGGGACCCGAGGGGTGCCGGCGGCCTACGGCGGTTTCGAGACCTGCGTCGAAGAGGTCGGGCAGCGTCTCGCCCGCGATGGGATGCGCGTCCGCGTGTATTGCCGCGCCGCCAAGGACGAGCCTCGGCCCGCCACTCACCTCGGGATGGAGCTGGTCTATCGGCCGGCGCTGCGGCGGCGCGCTTTAGAGACCCTTTCCCACACGCTGATGTCGATCCTGCACATCGTGACCCACCGCGTGCAGGCGGTCATCGTCTTTAACGCGGCCAACGCGATCTGGCTGCCGCTGCTGTGGCTGATGCGGATCCCGGTCGCCGTGCATGTCGATGGGCTCGAGTGGCGCCGTGGGAAGTGGGGGCCGATCGGTCAGCTCTATTACCGATACGCCGAGTCTCTCGCCGTGCGCTGGTCCAATGCCCTGATCAGCGATGCCCAGGCGATCGCCGACTACTACGCGGACGAGTTCGGCCGCGAGACCATCCAACTGGCCTACGGAGCGCCGCGCGCCGAGCGCACCGACGGGTCCCGTCTCGCCGAACTCGACCTCACGCCGGGCGAGTATCACCTCGTCGTGGCCCGCTTCGAGCGCGAGAACCACGTCCTGGAGATCATCGAGGGCTACTGCGCGAGCCGAGCGACCCTCCCCTTGGTGGTGGTGGGTTCGGCTCCCTACTCGGCGGACTACACGAAGGCGGTGCACGCCGCGGCCGACGAGCGGGTCCGCTTCGTCGGCGGCGTGTGGGACCAAGCGCTCCTTGACGACCTGTACCAGCACAGCGCCACCTACCTCCACGGTCACTCCGTCGGAGGGACCAACCCCTCCCTCCTGCGAGCGATGGGGGCGGGCAGCGTCTGTCTCGCCTACGACGTCGTCTTCAACCGTGAGGTGCTCGGCGTCGCGGGGCGGTTCTTCGCCGACCCGGCGGCTCTCGGGCGGCTGATCGAGCAGGTCGAGGCCAGTGAGGACGCGCCGGCGTGGAGTCGGCTCGCTAGCGAGCGCGCGAAGGCGTACTGCTGGGAGGATGTGTCCGCCGGCTACGCCACGATGATTGACAACCTCATCGCCCGGCGACACAGCGTCCCGCGGGCCAGTGTGAGCGTCCGTCGACGTCGCTCGACCTGGTCGAGCGAGCGCCGCCTGCGCCATCTTGTGGTCGCGCTGGTCCGCCGCTGACAGGAGCGCCGTTCCCGCAGGTCACGGCCCAATCGGCAACCGGGCGTCTGCGGTCAAGGGAGTGACGCCTGAGGGCAAGGACACCGCCGGTGCCGGTGTTAACGTCCTCGGTTGGCTCGCATGAGAACCGGCACGACATCGGTCGACCCAAAGGGGTCCGCCGGGCATCGCGAGCTTGACCATGAACCGCGCTCACGGGGGGACGATGACTCACGCGGTGCAAGACGCCAGCCCGCTGATCCAGGAACATCGCGATGTCGAGCGGAGCCGCACTGTCGAACCCGCGGCCCTCGCGCAACCGCAGCCGCAGCCACATCGCCGAGCGTCCGTCGCTCTGGTCGGCACTCGCGGAGTGCCGGCGCGATACGGCGGCTTCGAGACCTGTGTCGAAGAAGTCGGCAAGCGTTTGGTGCAACAGGGCTTCGAGGTGACCGTGTACTGCCGCCGGAGCCCGGGCGAGCCCGAACTCACCGAGTACGAGGGCATGCGTCTGGTCTATCGGCGAGCCGTGCGTCGCCGTGTGCTGGAGACGCTCACGCACACGCTGGCCTCCCTTCTGCATGTCCGGCGTCATCGCGTGGACTCGGTCATCGTTTTTAATGCGGCCAACTCGATCTGGCTGCCGCTGGTGCGCTCGGCAGGGATCCCCGTCGCCGTCCACGTCGATGGGCTCGAGTGGCGCCGGGGGAAGTGGGGGCTGATCGGGCAGCTGTACTACCGGGTCGCCGAGTCCCTTGCCGTCCGCTGGGCTAACGCGCTGATCAGCGATGCCAAGGGAATCGCGTCCTATTACGCCGAAGAGTTTGGCCGGGATTCGATCCACCTCGCCTACGGTGCACCGGAGGTCGCGCCAACCTCGGGCGATTCGTTGGAACGCCTGGGGCTCACGCCCGGGCGATTCCATCTCGTCGTGGCCCGCTTCGAGCCGGAGAATCACGTCCGGGAGATCATCGAGGGGTACACCGCGAGCGCGGCGGAGTTCCCCCTTGTCGTGGTCGGCTCTGCGCCGTACGCCGCCGAATACACCCAGCAGATCCACGACGCCGCCGATGACCGCACGCTCTTCCTCGGGTCGGTGTGGGATCAGGAGTTGCTCAACGACCTTTACCAACACAGCGCCAGTTATCTGCACGGGCACTCCGTTGGCGGCACCAACCCTTCTTTGCTCCGGGCCATGGGTGCCGGGGCCGTCTGCGTCGCCTACGACGTGGTCTTCAACCGCGAAGTGCTCGCCGATAGTGGCCTTTTCTTCACCGCGCCGTCGGATCTTGCGCTCACGCTCCAGCGCATCGAGAAGGGGGATCTCGCGGGCACGTTGCGGACCGCGGCGCGCCGTCGCGCTGACACCTACTCCTGGGACGGGGTGAGCCAGGGCTACGCCGATCTCGTGGAGGAGCTCGCGCAGGGCCGCCATGTCGCGCCACGGCTCGGGCTTCGGTCCCGGCGTCGCCGGTCAAAGTGGTCGCACGAGCGGCGCTTGCTGAACCTGCTGCTGGCCGCTCTGCGGCGCTAACGCGCGGACGATCGCGCTGGTCGCGACGTCCCTAGGAAGCCGAAGTCCGCGTGGCTGCGGTGCTCCCGGGATCGTTGTCGTCACTGCAAGCCCGGTTGAAGATCTTCTTCACGACCGCCCGCATGTCCGTCGGAAGGGGGTGGGGGTAGAGGCAGGCATCGGTGAGGCCCTGGTTGCGCACGGCGCTCGGCGTAAGGCCCCACCAGCGTCGGCTCGCTCGGGTGAGAGCGGATTGTTCGGCGAAGCCGACCTGGGCCGAGACATGCGACAGGGGCAGGCTCGTCTCGGTCAAGAGGTGGTAGACCCGCTCCTGGCGAACCTCGGCGATGAGCGACTCCCAGCTTTGGCCCTCGCTGGCGAGCCGACGCTGGAGGGTGCGCTCGTGGATCCCCATGAGTTCTGCGCACGATCGCAGGGTGAGCGTCTCGATGCCGAGGGTGCCCTCGATCGCGACCCGGGCGTCGGCCGTGACGCTATCGAGCTGACCCAGCCGCTGACGGCGCAGGTGGGCCAGCGCCCGATCGCGCAGGGTGGAATCGCTCCCGGCAATCGGGCGGTCGAGACCGTCAGAGTCGGCAACGATCATTGGTTGCGGGTGGCGGAAACTCACCGGGATGTTGAAGTACTGCTGGTAGACCTCGACCGCCACGAGCGGGGGGTGGGAGAAGCGCACTTCGAGGGGCCGGTAGATCGTCTTGCCGATCGACTGGCACGCCCGATGGATCAGGCCAATCCCGAGGTCGACGGTCTGCGGGACGAAGCGCGACATCGGGATGGACAGGGTGATCCCGAAGCGCCGGAGGTCTAACTCGGGGTCCGGGACGACCGCGAGGGCGAGGGCCTGAGAGTGAACCCGTAGGAATCGCGAGGCCAGGTCCAGTGCCTCCGAACCGGTCGCGGCGTTTTGCAGGGCCAGCGCCAGCGGGCCCAGCACCGACTCGTCCTGATGGGTCGATAGCCGCAGCCCCAGGTCCGGGCAGTTGAGCCGCTTGGACGTCACCTCGAGCAGTGTCCCCACCGCGATCACCGGGAGAGCAAGGTCGTCGCGGGTGAGCGCTTCGGGCGGGAGGAAAGCCGTCCGGATCCACGCTTCGGGGTCGCCGCCGAGCTCGGACACGATCTCGGCGTATCCGCGCAACGATGAGGACTGCACGGTCATCGCGTGAAGGTTCATGTCGTCTCAGGAGAAATACTCGTCGGGCGAGGGAAAGTTCGTCAAATTTGTAACTGTGAGAGTACCGGAGTGTCTAGTTATGCGTCGAGGCTTCGGCATTCTGCTCACCGAGGGGACGGTGTCGCGCCCGAGCGGCAGGACCTCGTCATGGTGGGAGCGCGGCCCGCGGAGGCCGTCATCGCGCGACGAGTCTTAAGAGCCCATCCGGGCGCCAAGGTCACCCTGATCGACCCCCTTCCCGGCTGGGCTCCGCCCGGGGTGGGGTGGTTACAGATGCGGCGCTCCGCGGTCAACGCACGGCTCCGCCGGGTGTCATTGACCGCGGACCGGGCCGTGATCGGCCGATCCGTCGAGCGCCTCACCTGGTCTTCTCGCGACCAAGTGTGGTCGGTGGACGGGAGGCTGGACGGCGCGGCATATCCGACGATCCGGGCGAGCGTGGTCCACCTGTGCGATGAAGGCGGACCCGGCGCCGAGACCGTGCAGATCGTCGTCGATGGTGTCCCGGTCGACCGGGCCGGCGTCACTCGCGCGTCCCAGATCACCCTTGACGGCGTGCCGAACGCGAGTGTCTGCGGAGGTAGCCCGCTCGGACCGTACTCCTGGCGCACGATGCGCATCGCCCGGTGGCTCATCCATGCGCTTCGCCGCCGCCGGGAGCGCTCGTAACGCTGGCCAGGGCGCCGGAGCCAGGTATCGACTCGACAACGCCTGGGGCGCTAAGTGGCTCAGATCACAGGTCGCGCCGCTAGGTTCGGTGCATGGCTGAGCCCCTCGTTGTCCTCCGGGACGTCAATAAGCACTTCGGCGACCTGCACGTCCTTCAGGACATCAACCTGACCGTCGATCAGGGCGAGGTGGTGGTCGTGATCGGTCCGTCCGGTTCGGGGAAGTCCACGCTCTGCCGGGCGATCAACCGACTTGAAACGATCGGCTCCGGGTCGATCACCGTCGACGGCAAGCCACTGCCCGAAGAGGGCAAAGAGCTCGCCCAACTGCGGGCCGATGTCGGCATGGTCTTCCAGTCCTTTAACCTCTTCGCCCACAAGACGATCCTCGACAACGTCACCCTCGGGCCGATCAAGGTCCGCAAGATGAAGAAGGCCGATGCCGAGCGGCGCGCGATGGAGTTGCTCACCCGCGTCGGCGTCGAGGCCCAGGCGGAGAAGTATCCCGCTCAACTTTCGGGCGGTCAGCAGCAGCGCGTGGCGATCGCTCGATCGCTCGCGATGGACCCCAAGGTCATGCTCTTCGACGAGCCCACCTCGGCGCTTGACCCGGAGATGATCAACGAGGTTCTCGACGTGATGACGGGCCTGGCCCGCAGCGGCATGACGATGATCGTCGTCACCCACGAGATGGGTTTTGCGCGCAAGGCGGCGGACCGCGTCATCTTCATGTCCGATGGCCAAATCGTCGAGCAGGCCGAGCCCGAGGAGTTCTTTACCAACCCGCAGAGCGCCCGCGCCCAGGACTTCCTCGCCAAGATCCTGGCCCACTAGCGCGCGATCCCCCCTTCGTCCCCTGAAGAAAACAGGTACCACCCAACCCCGAGCGGCCCGAGCAGACGGCGTCGCACGATCAAGGAGAAAACAGATGAACGCACGACGCATGACCGCGGTGGCCGCCGCCGCGCTGTTCACCGTGGGGCTCGCCGCTTGCGGCTCCGACGACTCCGGCTCTGGCTCGGGTTCAGGTGGCGGCGACCCGATCAAGATCGGGATCAAGTTCGACCAACCCGGATTGGGTCTGCAAGACGGTGGCAACTACACCGGCTTCGACGTCGATGTCGCGAACTATGTCGCGAAGGAACTTGGCCGGACACCGGAATTCATCCAAGCGCCGAGCCCCCAGCGCGAGACCCTCATCGAGACCGGTCAGGTCGACCTGATCTTCGCGACCTACTCGATCACCGACGAACGCAAGCAAAAGGTCTCCTTCGCCGGCCCCTACTTCATCGCCGGTCAGGACCTCCTCGTGCGCGAGGACAGTGATATCACCGGAGTCGACGGCCTCGACGGCAAGCGCCTGTGCTCGGTGTCCGGCTCGACCTCGGCCGCCAACGTCCAAAAGGAGGTCCCGGGGGTCCAGCTGCGTGAGTTCGACACCTACTCGGAGTGCCTCGATGGCCTCGTCAACGGTCAGCTCGACGCGCTGACTACGGACAACACGATCCTCGCGGGATATGCCGCGCAGGAGCAGTACAAGGGCAAGCTGAAGGTCGTCGGCAACACCTTCTCCGAGGAGCGCTACGGCGTCGGCCTGAAGAAGGGCGACACCGCACTCTGCGAGAGCGTCAACAAGGCGCTGGAGAAGATGGTGAGCGACGGAGCGTGGCAAAAGGCCGTGGATGACAACTTCGGGCCGGCCGGCTTCAAGGTCGACACCGAGACCAACCCGCCGAAGCTCGACGCCTGCTCCTAAGGCATCCACCCGCAGGTGGGCGGGAAGGGGGTTGTCTCGCCCTTCCCGCCCACCGGCGGCGCTCTTTTGTTGACGGACCTGGAAGGGGTGTGACGACGCAATGCAGGAGTTGTTCCAGCAATTTGATGTGTGGAGCTACTTTTGGATGACGATCAAGCTGTCGCTATGGTCGGCTCTCTGGGCGGGCCTTCTCGGCACGCTCCTTGCGATCATGCGGGTGAGCCCGGTCCGCATCCTGAACGAAGTCGGCGCCTTCTACGTCAACACCGTGCGCAACACCCCCTTGACGCTGGTGGTCCTCTTCTCCCTGACGGTGCTCGGCACGCGCCTTGGGATCTCGATCGCCAACCAAGAGAGCCCCACCTTCTTGGTGGACGAGGCCATCCGGTGGGCGATCTTCGGATTGTCGATCTACCACGCAGCCTTCGTGTGTGAAGCGCTGCGGTCCGGGGTCAACACGGTTCCGCCGGGGCAGGCCGAGGCGGCGCGCTCGATCGGGCTCGGCTTCGGCCAGTCTCTGCGCTATGTGGTGCTCCCGCAGGCCTTCCGCGGCGCGATCGCTCCGCTTGCGTCGGTGCTGATCGCCTTGATCAAGAACACCACCGTGGCGTCGATCATCGGGGTCCAGCAGGCATCGGTCTTCATGCGTGAGGGGATCGAGTTCCGACCCGACCTCATCTGGCAGCTCTTCCTGCTCATCGCGGTCTTCTTCCTCTGCCTCACGCTGCCGATTGGGGTGGGTTTAACCGCCCTCTCGCAGAAGTTGGCGGTGAAGCGATGAGCAGTTCGGTCCTCTTCGATGCCCCCGGGCCCAAGGCGCGACGGCGCTATCTGATCGCCACGATCTTCTCCGCGCTCGTCCTCGCTGCACTCGTCGTCATCGCGCTCATGCGCCTGGGCGATCGCGGCGAACTTGAGGCCGCCAAGTGGACGGCAATGTTCACCGAGCGATCGTGGCGCTACTACTTCCTCCCCGGCATCCGCGCGACCTTGCAAGCCGCGATCGTCTCGGTGCTGCTCGCGATGGTCTTCGGCCTGGTCTTCGGGATGGGCCGGTTGTCGCAGCACCGCGCGATTCGGTGGGTGAGTGGCGCCATCGTGGAGTTCTTCCGCGGGATCCCGGTGCTGATCATGATGATCGCGTTCTTCTACTTCCTCGCCTTCCGCGGCGTCTTCAGCGCCCAGATCAACCCCTTCGTCGCCGTGGTTGCCGCGCTGACGCTCTATAACGGCTCGGTGATCGCCGAACTCGTGCGCTCGGGCGTCGGATCGCTGCCGAAGGGCCAAGCGGAGGCGGGCCTGTCGGTCGGACTGACGCGTGGGCAGACGATGCGCTCGATCCAATTGCCCCAAGCGATCACGGCGATGCTTCCGGCGCTGGTGAGCCAACTGGTGGTCGTGCTGAAGGACAGCGCGCTCGGGACGATCATCACCTATCCCGAGCTGCTTCAGATGTCGCGCAATCTCGCGGCTGGCGGCAACACCCTGCAGCCGCTCGTGATGGCGGCGCTGATCTTCATCGTCATCAATTACGCCCTGACCTGGGTCGCGAGCCGGCTGGAGCGGCGGATCAACCGGCGTGGACACACCGCCGCCGTCGTGGACAAGGATGCTGGGCGCCCGGGCGATCCAGCGACCAATCCCGCGGGGACGTAACGCGCGCGGCATGCGGGTGAAGGGGGTGATGGTCCGGTGACGGCCCTCACCCCCTTCGACTTGTTACTTACGGGTTTACCGGTACGAGGTGTAGCAGGTACTGTCGGTATCGCACACTTTCGCGCGGGCGGATGTCGCGCGCGAGGACTCATCGTCGAAGGACCTTGCGAGGAAGGCTGAGCGCCAGATGTCAACGAAGAACACGTCCCTGGCCGATAAGGGGCAGCGGATTGGGCTGCGGCTCATGGCGCGGGCCGGGGGCCTGCCGGCCCTGCAGGATCCGAAGGTGCGCAGCACTCTCGGGCGCTATCTCTACCGCAGCGCGAAGACGGGGTTCGCCGCTCAACAGGTCGCTGGCAAGGCCTTTGTGAAGAAGAAGGGGTCGGGGGAGCCGGCTCGGCCTCGCCCGGTCCGCCCGGGGACGGTCTTCGACCTCACCGCGAGCGAGGATCAGGCGATGATCCAAGGGGTCGCCCGTGAGCTCGCCGACGAGATGATCCGCCCGGCTGGCTCGGCGGCCGACACCGACCGCGCCGTGCCCGCCGAGGTCCGCGACGCAGCGACGCAAATGGGCCTGCACCTCGTCGGGGTGCCCGAAGCTCTCGGCGGTATTGCTGAGGAGCGCTCGGCTGTCACCGCCGCCTTGGTCCTGGAAGAACTCGCCCGCGGCGACATGGGGATTGCCGTCGCCCTCATGGCGCCCGCAGCGGTCGCAACCGCGATCGCGTCCTATGGCTCGGCGGACCAGCAGGCCACCTACCTACCCGAACTGGTGAGCGAAACCCCGGCCGTCGCCGCCCTCGCGCTGATGGAGCCGCAGCCGCTGGCCGACCCGCTCGCGCCGACCACGACGGGACGCTACGAAGGCGGCGATCTCGTCCTCGACGGGGTGAAGGCGATCGTGCCCGGCGCCGCGAGCGCGGACCTCTTCGTCATCTCGGCGATGGTCGGAGACGAGCCGCGGCTGGTGATCGTGGAGAGGGTGGACGAAGGGGGTGCCGCGGTTGATGGCCTCGCCGTCCAGGACGATCCGGCGATGGGGGTCCGGGCTGCCGCGACCGGTCGGCTCGAACTCTGCGGGGTGCGCGTCCCGGTAGCAAATCTGCTCGGAACGAGCGCCGACCATCTCGACGCGGTGCGCCGCGCCCGACTCGCCTGGTCCGCTGCGGCCGTCGGGACCGCCCAGGCGGTGCTGGATCATGTCCGCACCTACGTCACCGAGCGGCACGCCTTCGGCGAACCGATCGGATACCGCCAGGCCGTCGCCTTCACCGTTGCCGATATCGCGATCGAACTCGAAGGGCTCCGGCTCGTGGTCTGGCGGGCGGCTGCTCGCCTCGACCGGGGGAAGGACGCCTCGGATCTCATCGCTTCCGCGCGGCGTCTTACCGCCTCGGTCGGTGCCGAGATCGGCTCGTCCGCCGTGCAGTTGCTCGGGGGGCATGGGTTCGTCAAGGAGTTCGATAACGAGCGCTGGTACCGCGACCTCCGGGGCGCCGGCGTCCTCGAGGGCTCCTTGCTGATCTGACCCCCTTCTGCTCACTTTTTCCGACCGACGCGAAAGACCACTGAAGAGATGATTGACCTCGAGGTTCCGAAGAAGTTCCGCCCCCTCGTCGGCCAGGCCCGCATGCTGGCCGAAGAGGTGTTCCGTCCGATCTCGCGACGCTATGACCTCGCCGAACACGACTATCCCGCCGAGCTTGACCTCGTCTCCGCAGCGATCGACGGACTGAGCGACTCCGGTGCCGGTCAGGGCGCCGGGGCGTCGGCCTCAACGCGTGCCGATGCCGAGTTGCCCGCCGTCGGCTCCGGCCGCAAGGAGAAGGGGGAGCGCAGTAACCGCAATGGCGCCAATCTCTCCTCCGCGCTGTCGATCATGGAGACCTGCCGCGGCGACGTCGGGCTCACCCTGTCGATCCCGCGCCAGGGCCTTGGCAACGCCGCGATCGCTGCGGTCGCCAATGACGAGCAGAAGGCGCGCTATGGCAAGCGGTGGGCGGCGATGGCGATCACCGAGCCGGACACCGGTTCGGACTCCGGTGCGATCCGCACCACCGCGATCAAGGACGGCGATGAGTATGTCCTCAACGGCGAGAAGATCTTCGTCACCGCCGGGGAACGCGCGGAGCTCGTCGTCGTCTGGGCGACTCTCGATCGCTCGCTCGGTAAGCAGGCGATAAAATCCTTCGTCGTCGAGCGCTCCAACCCGGGCCTGAAACTGGTCCGCCTCGAGCACAAGCTCGGGATCCGTTCGTCGGACACCGCGGCCTTCAGCCTCCAGGACTGCCGGGTGCCCGCCGAGGACCTCCTCGGTGACCCCGAGATCCGCATCGAAGGGGGCTTCGGTGGCGCGATGCAGACCTTCGACAACACGCGCCCGCTCGTCGCGGCCATGGCGTGCGGCCTGGCCCGGGCGTGCCTGGACGAGACCACTCGCCTGCTCGCCGAGGCGGGCGTGACGGCCGATCCCGACCGCCCCGCGGCGGTGCAGACCGCCGCGGCCGCTCGGTTGCTCCAGATGGAGGCTGACTACCAGTCGGCCTACCTGCTCACCCTGCGCGCGGCGTGGATGGCCGATAACGGCAAGCCCAACTCGATGGAGGCGTCGATGGCCAAGGCCAAGGCGGGGCGCAGTTGCGTCGACATCGCCCTCGCCTGTGTCGAGCTGTGCGGCGCGAGCGGTTACGCCGAGACCCACCTGCTCGAGAAGTGGGCGCGCGACTCCAAGATCCTCGACATCTTTGAAGGGACCCAGCAGATCCAGTTGCTCGTGGTCGCCCGGCGCCTGCTCGGTTACTCCAGCCAGCAACTGCGCTAGCCGGGCGCCGAGCCTGGCTCCGTCTCGGGAAACTCCCGTTTTCTCGTGGAACTCCAGGGGATTTCGGGAGTTTCCGGGGACGCTCGATGCCCCCTTCGTCACGGCGAAGGGGGCCCGCGCGCGGTGAATCAGTCGGTGAGGAGCCCGTGCAAGACGATGTCGACGTGTTGGCGCACGACATCGCCGAAGTCGTCCGGGTCGAGCCGGCCAAGGGCGATCCGGATCACCGCCATATGGAGACCGGAGAAGAGGGTGCGCGCCGCCTCGGTGAGGTCGACGCCGGGACGAGGTGACTCGGTGACGGTGATCCGGCCGAGCAGGGTCTCGATCTCGCGCTCGAGCTCGTCGATCGCGGACAGCGCGGCGTCCCGAGGAGCGCCGGCCCGGTCGAACAGGACGATCTGCTGGTAGTGGAGCAGGTTGTCCGGTTGGGTCCGGGCCACCTCGATGAGGGGCTCGAGCAGGTCCATCACGGCCTCGACCGGAGCGTCGGCGGTGCTCGTCTCGTGTTGCGGGCGGGCGAGTTCGGCGTTCATGACGCGGGCGAGCAGATCCGCCTTCGTGCTCGCGTACCGAAAGACGGTGCCGACCGCCACATCGGCGTGGTCGGCGATCTGCTGCGTGGTCACGGCCTCGTAGCCATGACGCATAAAGAGTTCTCGAGCGGCGGCGAAGATGCGCGCGGCCTTGTCGGCCTTGTTGCGTTCGCGCCGGCTCATGACCAGCGTACTCATGCTCCCATTCTGACATGACACTCAAAAAGGAGTACGCTCATTAATGAGTGAAGTCAGAAATAAGGAGTGGTCATGAGCCGCGTTCAAGACAAGGTCGCCATCGTCACCGGAGGGGCCCGTGGCATGGGCGCGCATCACGCCCGGGCACTGGTGGCCGAAGGGGGTCGCGTCGTCATCGCCGACGTGGCCGATGAGGAAGGGCGCGCGCTCGCCGAGGAACTCGGCGACCAGGCCGTCTTCGCCCACCTCGATGTCTCCGACCCGAAGCAGTGGGTCGAGGTCGTCGAGCTCGCCACCTCGACCTTCGGTCGCCTCGATGTGCTGGTCAACAACGCCGGTGTCGCCGACATGGCGCCCCTTGCCAAGACCACCGACGAGGCCTGGCAGCGCATCATCGACATCAACCTGACCGGGGCCTTCTATGGCCTCCGCGCCGTCGTCCCGCATCTCGCGGCGCACGGTGGCGGCTCGGTCATCAACATCTCCTCGGTCGAGGGCATGCGCGGCAGCGCCGGCCTGCACGCCTACGGCGCCTCCAAGTTTGGCCTTCGTGGTCTCACGAAGTCGGTCGCGCTCGAGTTCGCCCGGGCTGGGGTGCGGGTCAACTCGATCCACCCAGGCTTCATCGAGACCGCGATGACCGAGAGCTTCCACGCCGTGGACCTCGGCATCCCCCTCGGCCGTGGGGCCAACTCCGATGAGGTCTCGGCACTCGTGGTCTACCTCGCGAGCGACGAGTCGAGCTACTCCACGGGCGCTGAGTTCGTGGTCGACGGTGGTCTCACCGCCGGCCTGACCAAGATGTCCTGACCCCACGGGTCGTAACGCGGCGCCGCCACCTCGGTAAGGACCGGTGTGGCGGCGCCGCGTTTCCCCGGGGTTCCCCCACTAGGGTGGCTGGCGTGACCACCATCGCGGTCTGCAGTTGGAAGGGCGGGGTCGGCAAGACCTCCGTCGTGATGGGGCTTGCCTCGGCGGCCCGGTCGCGCGGCGTGCGGACGCTGATCGTCGATCTCGACCCACAAGGCGATGCGACCTTCGGGCTCGGCGTCGTCGGGAGCGATTCCGGCACCCTCGCCGACGTCATCGACCGGCCCAAACGCACGGTGCTCAGCGCGGCGATTCGCGCCAGCGAATGGTCCCGCGATGGAGCCCCGGTCGATGTGGCGATCGGCGGAGCCGGACTCATGCACGATGATCGGACCGATCTCGGTCCCCGCGAGACGACCGCGCTGCGAAGGGTCCTCGCCAAGGTCGAGGCCGATTACGACGTGGTCATCGTCGACTGCCCGCCGTCGATGGGCGGGCTTACCCGCATTGGGCTGGCCGCCGCGGACCGCGCGCTGATCGTCACCGAGCCCGGGGTCTTCGCCGTGAACGCCGCAGAGCGGGCGCTGCGCGCCGTCGCCAGCATCCGCGAGGACGACAACCCCGACCTCCATCTCCTCGGCATCCTCGTCAACCGCGCCCGCGGCCACCTGAGCGAACACCGGTATCGGACCGAGGAATTGGCCTCGGTCTTCGGCTCATCGGTCCTCGCCGAGCAGATCCCCGAGCGCACCGCCATCCAGCGCGCCCAGGGGTCGTTTACCCCGATCCATGACGTAAAGGACCGCGGGGCTCGAGAGGTAGCGCGCATCTTCGACCAGATTCTCGCCGAGGCCCTACCCGACGACGGAAAGAATTAACCTCTCGGCGCACCGCCCTTCACAGGATTGTGACCCAGCGCATACAGTGCTCTGGTGGCGAATCCCCTGCGCCACGTTTCGCCACGAGGAGGAAACGATGCGCCATCCCCGCATCCTGTCGATGGTCGCGGCACTTGGCCTAGTGAGCGCCGGAATGGTCACGGCGTCGGCCAGCGCCGCCCCCGCCGCAGTGCCGCTTGGAGCGGCCACGGGTAAGGACACCAACTACGTGGTGCTCGCCGACCAGGGCGTCAGCGCGCAGAAAGTCGCCGACGACCTGGAGGCCAAGGGCGCCACCGTGACCTCCGTCAACGAGGCCGTCGGACTGGTGATCGTCAGCAGCGACCGGGCGAACTTCGCCAAGTCCGCCAGGGCGATGAAGGGGGTTTACGGCGCCGCTACCGAGGGGGTCGTCGGACGCGCCCCCAAGCGAGTTGCGGAGCGCAACCGCGACGCGATCATGCGCCCGCGCTTTGAGTCCAACAACAAGGGCGGCAAGGGCAAGGGCAACGGTCACGGCCGGTACAAGAAGGGCAAGAAGGCCGACCCGCTCGACCACCTCCTCTGGGGCATGGACATGCTCGACGTCTCCGCCGCCCACAAGATCGAATCCGGCGACAAGCGCGTCAAGGTCGGTGTCATGGACACCGGCGTCGACGCGAGCCACCCGGACATCAAGCCCAACTTCGACCGCAAGCTCTCACGCAACTTCGTCACCGACATGCCGGACATCGATGGTCCGTGTGAGACCTCGAACTGCGTCGACCCGGCCGATGTCGACGAAGGCGGCCACGGCACCCACGTCGCCGGGACCATCGCTGCCGCGAAGAACGGGATGGGCGTCTCCGGCGTCGCCCCGGACGTCTCGATCGTCAACGTGCGCGCCGGTCAGGACAGTGGCTACTTCTTCGTCGGCCCGGTCGTGAACGCGCTCACCTACTCCGCGGACGCTGGCCTGGACGTCGTCAACATGAGCTTCTACGTCGACCCGTGGGCCTACAACTGCCTCGATGGGGCGCCGGAGGACAACGACGAGGCGGCGCAGGAGCAGAATCTCATCATCGAGTCGATGACCCGAGCGCTGACCTATGCCCACAAGAAGAACGTCACTCTCGTCGGCGCTCTCGGGAACTCGTACACCGATCTGGCGAACCCCGGCACGGACACCTCCAGCCCGGACTACCCGGAGGGCAACGAGTACCCGCGCACGATCGACAATGCGACCTGCTTCGACCTGCCGGTCGAAGGCCCGCACGTCATCGGCGTCTCCTCGGTGGGCCCGACCAAGCGCAAGGCGTACTACTCGAACTACACCACCGACATCCACTCGGGTGAGATCGAGGTCTCTGCGCCCGGCGGCGACTACCGCGACCACTACGGCACCGACCAGTACGCGACGCCTGGCAACCTGATCCTTTCCACCGTCCCGCTGAAGGTGCTCCAGGAGGAGGGCTCGGTCGACGCCGACGGCAACATCACCGAAGACGGCGAAGGGTGGGTCCTCAAGGACTGCCGCACGACCGGCAAGGGCAAGGGCTCCAAGACCGAGTGTGGGTACTACGAGTACTACCAGGGCACCTCGATGGCTTCCCCGCACGCCGCCGGTGTCGCGGCCCTGATCGTTTCTCGCTTCGGTCGAGTCCAGGGCAAGCAGGGCTTCACGCTCGACGCCAACCGGACCCGTCAGATCCTCATGGGTACCGCGGTCGACACGCCGTGCCCGGAGCCGCGCCTCTTCACCTACCCGGGGCTCGCGTCGCGGTTCAACGCCGAGTGCGTCGGCGGTGCTGCCTTCAACGGCTTCTATGGTGACGGCATCGTCAACGCCTACGAGGCCATGCGCTTCCCGCGCCGCTAGCCGGGGAGGGAGCGAAGGGGGTGAGCTCGGGCTCACCCCCTTCGTCGTGTGTCTACGCCTGAGGGCGCGGCAGGCGCGCGTGCGCCTCGACCATCGCGGGTCCGTACCAGGTGAGCAGCCGCCCGCTGACGAGGTGAGTTTCAGTGCGGGAGAAGGCTTCTGGACCGTCGGTAGCGGTGAACTCGTAGGGCTCGTCGGGCAGCAGGACGAGGTCGATCTCCGGCCGGTCAAGGTCACCGAGGTCTACGTGAGGGTAGCGATCGGCATGGGTCGCGAAGGCGTTGCGCCATCCGAGCCGGTGCACCAGGTCTTGGGTGTAGGTGCGCGGGCCGACGGCCATCCACGGGTCGCGCCAGATGGCCACGGCGACAGTCGGTCCCCCTTCTGGAGGGTTCGCCGGCTCCTCGTCGGTGCCCCAGGCGCGGGCGGCCTCGTCGAGCCAGCCCGGACGATCGGAGCCGAGAGCTTCGGTAAAGAGCCGGCCCATCGAGGTCAGCGCCTGCGGCACGGTTTCGATCTCCGTGACCCAGACGGCGATGCCGCGCTCCCGAAGGCGGCGAACGTCGAGCTCGCGGTTCTCCTCGCGGTTGGCGATGACGAGGTCGGGGGAGAGGTCGGCGATGGCGGCGAGGTCGGGGTTTTTGGTACCGCGCACCCGGGCGACGTCGAGATCTGGCGGGTGAGTACACCACTGCGTCGCCCCGACAAGCCGATCGGGGACGCTGACGGCGAGAGCCTCGGTAAGGGAGGGGACGAGGCTCACGAGTCGCTCAGGGCGCGCTGGCAGCGTGAGGGCCGTGCCGAGGTCATCGATCCGGGTCCGCATCTGATCGACGGTAGCGAAGTCTGGTGAGCCAGAAGGCGGTCGCAGCGATGGGCGCATACTTGAATCAGGATTCAGGTTCGTCTAGCGTCGCCGTCATGTGCCGGGGAACCGGCTGAGGTTTCACCACCGATGCGAAGGGGCATCTTCATGCGCGCCGCCCAGATCAGCACTCTTGACGGACCCGATGCGGTCCAGATCGTCGATCTGCCCGACCCGAGTGATCCGAGCCTGGTCACGATCCGCGTGGAGGCCGCCGGCGTCGCCTTCCCGGAGCTGTTACAGACCCGTGGGCTCTACCAGTTCAAGCCCGAGTTGCCGTTTGTCCCGGGGGCAGAGGTCGCCGGAGTGGTCGAAGGGGTCCCGGAGGGTAGCGACCTCGCCGTCGGTGACCGAGTCTGCGCGCTCTCCCTTCTCGGCGGGCTGGCCGAGCGGGTGCAAGCAGCACCGCACCTCACCTTCAAACTGCCCGACTCCGTCGGCATGCACGAAGGCGCGGCGTTCCTCTTCAACTACGGCACCGCCTACTTCGCCCTCGTCGAGCGCGGTGGGCTGCGCGGCGGCGAGAGTGTCCTGGTCCACGGCGCTGCCGGGGGTGTCGGGACCGCCGCGATCCAGGTGGCCAAGGCCTTCGGCGCCGAGCGCGTGGTCGCCGTCGTTTCCACCGAGGAGAAGGGGGAGGTCGCGCGGGCCGCGGGCGCAGACGAGGTCGTCCTCGCCGACGGCTTCCGGGATGCCGTCGGGCGAAGCATCGATATCGTCGTCGATCCGGTCGGCGGGGGTCGCTTCACCGATTCGCTGCGGACGCTGCGCGAGCACGGCCGTCTCCTCGTCATCGGGTTTACCGCCGGTGACATCCCGGAGGTGAAGGTGAACCGCCTTCTGCTGAACAACATCGCGGTCGTCGGCGTCGGCTGGGGCGCCTACTCCTTGCCCCGGCCCGGTCATGTCGGTAGCCAATGGGAGGCGATGCTCCCGCATCTCGCCGGCGGGACGCTGCGCCCGATCATCGGCCCGACCTTCCCGCTCGATCGAGTCGGCGAGGCCCTCCAGGCGCTCGAAACGCGACAGGCGACGGGCAAGGTATTGGTCCTGCCGTGACCGCTCGGTCGTCCGAGACTGCCGCCGAGACGGAGGCGGCGCCGGAGGAGGTGCTTCCTCCGCTCGCGGACACCTCGAGCTTTCGTCCTCGGCCACAGACCGCGCGCGGGGCGCGGACTCGGGCCGCCCTCGTCGCCGCGGCCCGCACGATCTTCGAGCGCGACGGGTACCTCGGCACGCGGCTCGCCGACATCCCCGCCGAGGCAGGCGTTGCGACCGGGACCTTCTACACGTACTTCACTAGCAAGGACGAGATCTTCCGCGCGGTTATTGATGCGGCCAAGGACGACCTGCTCTATCCGGAGATGCCGCGGCGAGAGGATTCGCCGGTCGAGCAGATCCGCGCCGCGAACCTCGCCTACTTCCAGGCCTACGAGCGCAACGCCCGGCTGATGATGATTCTTGAGCAGGTGGCTGCGGCCGATCCACGCTTCCGAGAGATCCGGCGCCAGCGCAGCGCCGCCTTCGCCGAGCGCAACGCCCGCGCCATCGAGCGCCTCCAACGTGCCGGCCACGCCGACCCGGCCCTGGACCCGGTGCTTGCGGCGCAGGCACTGTCCGGGATGGTCGGCCGGATGGCCTACCGCGTCTTCGGGTTGGGCGAGAGCGCGCCGATGGATGAGCTCGTCGAGACCTGTACCCGCCTGTGGGCCAACGCCCTTCGCCTTGAAAACGACGCACCCTCTTCGCCTCGGAAGGACCCCGCATGAACGTCACTCACCAGGTCGCCATCGTCACCGGAGCTGCCGGAGGGATTGGGCTCGCCGTCGCCGAGCGCCTCCTTGAGGAGGGTGCCTCGGTGCTCATCACCGATCTCGACCGGGCGCGGCTCGAAGGGGAGGCCGAGCGCCTCGCGGGTGAGTACCGCGGCCGGATCCTTGCCGTCGCGGGTGACGCCTCCAATGAGGTGGACCTGCAGCGGTGCATCCGGGCAGCGGAGCGAGACTTCGGGCCGGTGGACCTCTTCGTCGCTAACGCTGGGATCGGCGGGGGCGCAGGTCTGGACGCGACGGACGAGCAGTGGCAGCGCACGATCGAAATCAATGTGATGGCGCATGTGCGTGCCGCGCGGCTGCTGGTGCCCGGGTGGGTCGAGCGTGGCCGCGGGTATTTCGTCACCACCGCATCGGCCGCTGGGCTGCTGACGCAGGTCGGGTCGGCCACGTACGCCGTCACGAAGCACGGAGCGGTGGCCTTCGCCGAATGGCTCGCGGTCACCTACGGCGCGAAGGGGGTTGGCGTGAGCTGCCTCTGCCCGATGGGCGTGGACACTCCTCTGCTGCGCGAGGGGTCAGTGCCCGGCTCGGAGGCGGAACTGCCGACGCGGGCGGTGGCCGCAGCCGGCGCCGTGCTGACGGCTCAGCAGGTGGCGGACTCGGTGATCGCCGGGATCGCTGCGGAGGACTTCCTGATCCTGCCGCACCCGGAAGTGCTCGAGTACTTCCGCGGCAAGGGCGCCGACTACGACCGCTGGATCGCGGGGATGCAGCGCTTCGCCGCCGCCCTGGAAGCCGCCCCCATGTCCTAGGCACCCCGCGGGTGGTCGGCGGGAGGCGCCGGCGGCTTAGACGTTGCGGCGGTACTGGCCGCCGACCTCGAAGAAGGCGTCGGTGACCTGTTGGAGCGTGCACACGCGGGCAGCGTCCATGAGCACGGCGAAGACGTTGTCGCCGCTCATGGCTGCGTCCTTCAGGGCCGCGATCGCCTCGGCGGCCTCATCGGCGTGCGCGGCCTGGAACTCGCGCACTCGCGTGAGCTGCGACTGCTTCTCCGACTCGGTGGCTCGGGCCAGTTCGACCTCTTCGGCCGGACCCTCGGCGTCGTCACGCAGGAAGGTGTTGACCCCGATGATCGGCAATGAGCCGTCGTGCTTGCGGTGCTCGTAGAGCATCGACTCGTCCTGGATCCGACCCCGCTGGTACCCGGTCTCCATCGCACCCAGCACGCCGCCGCGCTCGCTGATCCGGTCGAACTCGGTGAGCACCGCCTCTTCGACCAGATCGGTGAGTTCATCGATGATGAAGGAGCCCTGCAGCGGGTTCTCGTTCGTCGACAGGCCCCACTCTCGGGTGATGATCAGCTGGATCGCGAGCGCCCGGCGCACCGACTCCGACGACGGGGTCGTGATCGCCTCGTCGTAGGCGTTGGTGTGCAAGGAGTTTGCGTTGTCGTAGAGGGCATTAAGCGCTTGCAGGGTGGTGCGCACATCGTTGAAGTCCATCTCCTGCGCGTGCAGACTCCGGCCGCTCGTTTGGATGTGGTACTTGAGCTTCTGGCTGCGCTCGCTCGCTCCGTACTTCTCCTTCATCGTCACCGCCCAGATGCGGCGCGCCACCCGTCCGAGGACCGAGTACTCCGGGTCCATGCCGGAGGAGAAGAAGAAGGACAGGTTGGGGGCGAAGGCATCGATGTCCATGCCCCGCGCGAGGTACGCCTCGACATAGGTGAAGCCATTGGCGAGGGTGAAGGCGAGCTGGCTGATCGGGTTCGCCCCGGCTTCGGCGATGTGATAGCCGCTGATCGAGACCGAGTAGAAGCCCTGGACCTGCTGCTCGATGAACCACTCCTGGATGTCGGCCATCATCCGCAGTGAGAACTCCGTGGAGAACAGGCAGGTGTTTTGGCCCTGGTCCTCCTTCAAGATGTCCGCCTGGACGGTGCCGCGCACGGTCGCGAGGGCGTTCGCGCGGACCTCATCGGCTTCGGCGCCGCTCGGTTCACGCCCTTCGCGCTCGCGGAAGGCGTCGAGGGCCTGGTCGATCGCGGTGTTGAGGAAGAAGGCGAGCACCGTCGGCGCAGGGCCGTTGATCGTCATGGACACGCTCGTCGTCGGCGCGAGCAGGTCAAAACCGTCGTAGAGCGCCTTCATGTCATCGAGCGTCGCGACCGAGACCCCGGAGGTGCCGACCTTGCCGTAGATGTCCGGGCGCTCGCCGGGGTCGCGGCCGTAAAGGGTGACCGAGTCGAAGGCGGTCGACAGGCGAGTGGCGGACTGCCCCTTCGAGAGCAGCCGGAAGCGCCGGTTGGTCCGGAAGGGGTCGCCCTCGCCGGCGAACATGCGCGCCGGGTCTTCGCCCTCGCGCTTGAAGGGGAAGACCCCAGCGGTGAAGGGGTAGAAGCCGGGCAGGTTCTCCCGCCGCCAGAAGGAGACGAGGTCTCCGTGGTCGCTGTAGCGGGGGAGCGCCACACGCGGAATCGCGTTGCCCGACAGCGACTCTCGCGTGAGGCGTGTGCGGATCTCCTTGCCGCGCACGGTGCTGATCTGCTCCTCACCGGAGTAGGCCTCGACGACCGAGGGCCAGGCCTCGATCTGCTCAGCGATCTCGGTGGGGAGGTCGGCGCGGGCGGCGTCGAGGAGTTGGTCGACACCGTGGTCGGTGTGTCCCGCCGCGGCGAGTTCGTCATCGACCAGGGTGAGCCGTTGGATCCGGCGAGCTGTCTCGGCGAGCTCCGCGGTCTGCGCGTGGTAACCGCGCACGGTCTCGGCGATTTCGGCGAGGTAGCGAACCCGAGCGGGCGGGACGACCTGGCTGATCCGGGTGGAGCGCTTGGTGTCGACGCGCGGGAGACTGCCCTCGACCACCGGGAGCCCGCGTTCGGCGAGCAGATCCCGCAGGTGCTGGTAGAGCGCCGTCACGCCGTCATCGGCGAAGGTCGCTGCTGAGGTCCCGAAGACCGGCATGTCCTCGGGCTTTTGGCCGAATGCCTCGCGATTGCGGACCAACTGCCGTCCGACATCGCGCATCGCGTCCGCGGCGCCGCGCCGCTCGAACTTGTTGATCGCGACGACCTCGGCGAAGTCGAGCATGTCGATCTTCTCGAGTTGGCTCGCGGCCCCGAAGTCTGGAGTCATCACGTACATCGGGATGTCCACGTAAGGCACGATCGCGGCGTCGCCCTGACCGATGCCGGGGGTCTCGACAATGACCAGGTCGTACCCGGCGGCCTTGACGAGATCGATGACTGTCGTGAGGGCAGCCGGCACTTCGTGGTTGCCGCGGGTCGCGAGCGAGCGGAAGTACACCGGGAGCGTGCCGTCGGCCTTCTCTTGCAGGGCGTTCATCCGGATACGGTCACCGAGGAGCGCGCCTCCCCCCTTCCGCCGAGTGGGGTCGACGGCGATCACCGCGATGCGAAGGGAGTCACCCTGGTCGACGCGGAAACGGCGCACGATCTCATCGGTCAGCGAGGATTTGCCGGACCCGCCGGTGCCGGTCAGACCGAGCACCGGGGCATGCGACCCGGCGGCGGCCGTCGCGATCCGCTCGCGGAAGTCATCGTCGAGATGTCCGAGTTCGGCACCGGTGATGGCCCGAGCGAGGGCGGTGCGATCGCCGCCGAGCACATCGTCGACGGTGACCGGGTGGGTGGCCCAGAGGTCGACGTCGCACTCGCGGATGAGGGAGTTGATCATGCCCGGAAGGCCGAGTCGCTGCCCGTCCTCGGGGGAGAAGATGTGCACGCCAGACTCACGCAGGCGCTCGATCTCGGCCGGGACGATCACGCCGCCGCCACCGCCGTAGACCTTGATATGCGAGGCCCCGCGCTCTTTCAGCAACTCCACGAGGTACTCGAAGTACTCGACGTGACCGCCCTGATACGAGCTCACCGCGATGCCCTGCGCGTCCTCATCAATCGCCGCGTCCACCACTTCGGAGACCGCGCGGTTGTGCCCCAGGTGGACCACTTCGGCACCCTGGCTCTGCAGGATGCGCCGCATGATGTTGATCGAGGCGTCATGGCCATCGAAGAGGGAGGACGCCGTCACGAAACGCACCGGGTGCTCCGCGCGATAGAGCTCCGGCCGACCGGTCGACTGCGGGGCCTTCGCCGGGCTCTCCGCGCTCGCGGGCTGGTCGCCGGCAGCGGCGGTCGTCGGGGCGGTCGAGGTCGAGGTCATGGGTGGGGTCCTCCTCTTGGCGGTGCCGCGAGATGCCAAGAAGGGGCCCCGCGACGCTGCGGTGGGTGCGCCTTGTGAGCGCGATCACACACCACTATGACGGATGAGGCGGCGCGAGGACCAACCGGCGACCGCCTTCCCCCTTCCGGCAGGTGAGCGACACCCTGGGGCCCTCCCCGATCCGCCGCTTTCGCAAATGCCCGGGCATTTGCCGCAAAAAATGCCCGGGCATTTGCGAAAGGAGGGGGAGGAAGGGGTGGGGGGCGTTCGTACGGCAGCGCGCCGTACCTCTTACCAGCGCTGGGCGACGTCCTCGGCCCAGCCGTAGAGGTCGTCGATTCGCTGGTCGCCTACTCGTCCGCTCCACGTGCCGAAGCACTGCGACGTGCGCGAGGCGAGGACACCGAGTTGGGTGCTCGCCTCGCGGAGGTGTTCGGGGCGGAAAGTCAGGTCGACGTCGCCCCCTTCGACTCGCCATGGTTCCTGCCAGTTGCCGAGGTCGTAGGTCCAGCGCACATCGTCGGAGATCTTGGTGAGCGAGCCATCAATCACCAGGGCGTTTTCGGTCGATCCGGTCCCGTCGGTCCACCGGCCGCCGATCTGGAGCCCGATGACCTGGCCGTCGATTCGGCCACTGCCCGCACCCCAGTTCCAGGCGATTCGGTACGGCCAGCGGCCGCGTCCGTGATCGAGAGTGGCCCAGGTCCTGCCTTCGCGAAGGGGGTATTGCGTGCCGTCCACCCAAAGCGTCCCGGTCGCGGGGCGGGCGACGTCTTTGATCGTGTATTGGAAGCGCGTCGGGCTCCAGGGGACGACGACCCCCAAGCGCTCATGGCCTGGCGGGAGGGGGACCTCGGCGTCGAGGCGCACGCGGGGCGACTGGGCGCGCAGGCGAGTGCCTTCGAGAGAATCGGTGGCCTCCAGAGACAGGTTCCGGCCGGTGAACCGTGCGTGACCTCCGCTGGATCCGGTGGGGAGGGTTACCCCGCGACCGAATGGGGTGATCGCTTCGGCGCTGATCTGCTCCCCGGTCCGCCGATCGAGGACGAAGAGCGCGTTGACCCCGGCGTAGTCGATGTCGGAGATCGTCAGCGCCACGACGTGGGTGTCCGTGGTGATTGCCCAGTACTCCCATCGTTTGGTCCGTCCCCAGCGAGGGGGCAGGTGCTCGAGCACCGCTCGTGGGTGCTGCCGCCAACCGGGCCTGGTGAGGGAGGTGGTGTCATGCAGCGGTCTGCGAGTCCACCCGATCGCGTCGGGGTTGAGACGTCCGTCCGCTGTGGTCAGCGCGATCGGCTGGGTGATCTCTCGCTCTCGCGGCATGAGCTCATCGTGCCGCACACCCTGGCGACGACGGGTGCGATGGTGGAGTGGTCAGCTCGATGGGTCGAACCGGGTTGGGGGCGCGGAAACGGTCATCGGACGAGGACATGTCCCCGTCCGATGACCGTTTCCGCGTCATGAATCGTGAAGGGGGTGTGCTCCCTTCACGATTCCCAGGTGCGTCAGGCGCCCTTTGCCTCTTCGAGACGGCGCGAGACGTCATTCCAGTTCACGAGATCCCAAAGCTTTTCGACGTAGTCCGGGCGCACGTTGCGGTACTGGAGGTAGTACGCGTGCTCCCACGCGTCGAACGCGAGCAGCGGGGTCATGCCGGTCGCGACGTTGCCGTGGTGGTCGTAGACCTGGGTCACGAGGAGGCGCTGACCGAGCGGCTCCCACGCGAGCACGCCCCAGCCGGAGCCCTGCACGCCCTGGGTCGCCGTGGTCAGCTGGGACCGGAAGGCGTCGAAGGAGCCGAAGTGCTCATCGAGAGCGGTGGCGAGGGCGCCGTCGGGGCGGTCGCCGCCGTCCGGGGAGAGGTTCTCCCAGAAGATCGAGTGCAGCACGTGACCGGAGACGTTGAAGGCGAGGGTCTTTTCGAGGCCGACGAGGCCACCGAGCTGCCCCTTGTCGCGGGCCTCGGCGAGCTGCTCGAGGGTGTCGTTCGCTCCCTTGACGTAGGCGGCGTGGTGCTTGTCGTGGTGCAGTTCGAGGATCTCGCCGCTCATCGCGGGCTCGAGCGCCCCGTAGTCGTACGGGAGGTCGGGCAGGGTGTACATGGAAGCTCCGTTCGTAGATGCGAACTCGTTGCAACAACGTATCGCGCCTGGTGAGCGGGGTGGGGGTGAGGGTTGCCTTCATGGCGGGGTTAGGGGCAGGGGGCGGGGTTATCACTGCGCCCGGTGACCGTTTCCCCGTCACCGGCAGGAAGGGGGCGGCCAGCCTCCGCTGTGTGGCGGGGATAGGGGCAGGGGGCGGGGTTATTACCGCGCCCGGTGACCGTTTCCCGTCACGGGCGGGAAGGGGGCGGCCAGCCGAGGCCATCGCGCTTAAGCCGCGAGGGCCCACCCGATGTAAACGGCCAATAGCGGAAGGGCGATGCTCATCCCCGTTATCCCCGCGACGGCACTCCACGCGCGGGCGCGAAGGGCGTTCGCCACCTCGAGCGCGAACGCCGAGAAGGTCGTGAAAGACCCGCAAAACCCGATCCCGAGGAACGGGAGCACCCAGCCCGGCGCGCCCCGACTCGCCCAGCCCGCAACGAGTCCGAGCATGAGGGAGCCGACGATGTTCACGGCGAGAGTTCCGCCCGCAGGGGTCGCCCCCTTCGCCCTCAGCTGGGTCGTTACGAGATAGCGAAGGGGCGCTCCGATCGCTGCGCCCATGGCCACGAGGACGAGGGTCATCAGGCGCGGTCCTTGGCGATGGCAGCCCGTCCCGAGAGGCGCTCACCGAGGACGAGCCCGGCGAGGCACGCTGCGACTCCAGCGATCAGGGTGGTGGCGAGGTAGGTGACCCCCGCGGGGGAGCCGAGGGTGTGGACGTCGAGCGCGAGCGCCGAGTAGGTAGTCCAGCCACCCAGCAGGCCCGTCATGGCGAAGGGGCGCACCCACCACGGCTCGACGTGAGCGGGATCGACCCGCGAAGCCGGGATCTCACGGTCGGCAAGCACGCCATCTTCATCGGCCTCCGAAGCCGCGTCTCCGTCGCTCAACCATCCGACGAGCAGGCCCATCGCAAGGGCGCCGGTGAGGTTGACCGCGAGCGTCCCCCACGCGAACCCCGATCCCGCGCCTGGGAGGCCCAACCCCACGAGCCAGCGTCCGAGCGAACCGATCACTCCGCCGAGTGCGACGACACCGAGCACAACCGACACCGGCTCCCCCTTCCCATGAGAGGGGGAGCGATGCGGTCTCCGGTCGGCAGCGGCGCCGAGCATCGGCGGGGTCCTAGGCGCGGCGGGTTTCGAGGAAGTCCGCGATCCGGCCGATCGCCTCGGTCAACACCTCGGTGTCGGGCAGGCACACCACGCGGAAGTGGTCCGGCTCAAACCAGTTAAAGCCGGTCCCGTGCGTCACCAGGATCTTCTTCGCGCGCAGCAGGTCGATCACGAAGGCTTCGTCGTCCTCGATCGGGTACACCTCCGGGTCCAGGCGCGGGAAGCAGTACAGGGCCCCCTTCGGCTCGACACAGCTGACGCCGGGGATCTCGTTCAGCAGCCGAGCGGCCAGCTTGGCTTGCTCGTAGAAGCGACCGCCGGGCGCGATCAGTTCGTCGACCGACTGGTATCCGCCGAGCGCGGTCTGGATCGCGTGTTGCGCCGGGACGTTCGCGCACATCCGCATGTTGGAGAGAAGGGTGAGTCCCTCTAGGAAGTCCTCGGCCCGGTCCTTCGGCCCCGAGACCATCACCCACCCCGCGCGGTAGCCGCAGACGCGGTAGGCCTTGGACAGGCCCGAGAAGGTCAAGCAGAAGACGTCGTCGCCGGCGTAGGTCGCCGCATGATGGTGCACCGCGCCGTCGAAGAGGATCTTTTCGTAGATCTCATCGGCCATCACCACGAGGTCGTGACGGCGAGCGATATCAATGAGGCCCTTGACGGTCTCCTCGCTATAGACCGCGCCCGTGGGGTTGTTGGGGTTGATGATGACGATCGCCTGGGTGTTATCGGTGATCTTGGCTTCGATATCCGCGAGGTCGGGATCCCAGCCGTTTTGCTCATCGCAGCGGTAGTGGATCGGGGTGCCGCCCGCGAGGCTCACCGCGCCGGTCCACAGGGGGTAGTCGGGCGCTGGGACGAGGATCTCGTTGCCGTCGTCGACGAAGGCCTGGAGGACCATGGAGATCAACTCGCTGACGCCATTGCCGATGTAGACATCCTCGACGGTGGTCTCTCGCAACCCCTTCGACTGGTAGTACTGCGCCACCGCAGTGCGCGCCGAGTAGATCCCCTTGGAGTCGACGTAGCCCTGCGCGTCGGGCAGGTGCCGGGTCATGTCCGCGACGATGGCTTCGGGTGCCTTGAAGCCGAAGGGGGCGGTGTTGCCGATGTTGAGCTTCAAGATCTTGTGGCCCTCGGCCTCGAGGCGCTGCGCCTCGACGAGGATCGGCCCGCGCACGTCGTAGCGGACGTCTTGCAGCTTGCGGCTCTGGGTGATTCGGCGCATGCGGCCAAGTCTCGCAGGCGGTGCCGTCGAGTTGTGTCCCGGATCGTTTCGAGGGCAAAGAGGATGATGAGGCTATGGCCCGACGCGATCTGGACACCCCGGACGCCTGGCGCCGGGCGGGCGCGAGCGACCCGATCGAACGGGCGGGTCGAGGCGCGGCGGCCCTCCACGCGGTTGAACGGCGGAATCAGGTGAAGACGTCGCCTCGGCGCATTGGGGTGGTTGTGGTCCTCGCGGGAGTGGTCGCGTTGAAAGCGACGGTGGGGACACCCTTCCAGCCGCAAGCGTCGCTGGCGGTCATCGTCACCGTGGTACTTATCGGTTTGTCGCTGATGTTCGTCATGGACCTTCGTTGGGAGACCCATGAACTCGGACGCTCAGCGCGCCTCCAGCGGAAGGTCGCCGGGCAACTCGCGAAGGCTCTGCCGGCCCGCGCGATCACGCTGCACGACCGCGGCACTCCGCGTGGGCGCGTGGCACACCATGTGGTTCTCCTGGACCGCACGTGTTATGTCATCGAGGACCTCCCGACCTTGCGCTGGATGCCATGGCGCTCCTTCCAGCCGCCGCCGCCTTCGGGTCGCCAGCGAATCTTGCATGCACTCGCCGAGCTATACGAGATCGCGGCCGAGGCGGGCAGTGCGGCCCCTTGGGAGATCGTCCCCGTTCTCGTCACTGCGGCAGCTGTCGACGGACCTAGGCCGAGCGGCCATGCGCTGATCCTCCCGTTCAGCGAGATAGAGGTGTGGGCCGAGTCGCTGGGCCGGTGACGACGCCGTTCGCTCTTGGTCGCTTCAGACATCGCGGCCAGGACGGACCTACTACGCTCGCCCGCATGAGTGCGATGCCGCAGCCCGCCGAAGTGGGGGCACCAAGGCTGCCCGCATGAGTGCAACCCTGGGTGAGGCGCTGCTCACGGCCGTCTTTGGTCGGATGAGCCGATGAGCGAGCTCCAGCAACCCTCCGGCGTGCCGCCCTTCGGGCCCTCAGCGCCCGTGCGTGCTGAGGGCCCGAACATCATCGTCCTCGCCCTCGTTGCGCTGATGATCGCCGGTGCTATGGCGCTTGTGGGTGCCCTGGTCGCGCTCTATGTGACCGCCGTGGCCACGAGGTGGATGGAGCCAGATGCCAACGCGATGTGTGAGCGCTTCGGCTGCGGACTGATGGCCGGAGTGTTCAACATCGCCACCGCCGTGGTGGCGCTATTGGTCGGCCTGGTCTTCGGCGGCATCGCCGCACCGTTCTACATCCGCAGAGCGCCGACCTGGCGGCGGGCGGTGATCGCCGGGATCATCTCCGGGGTCATGGTTGCGCTGTTGGTCATCGTGGTCACTGTGGCGGTCGTCCTCGGTGGCGCGTTCGGCGGCGTCGGCACCTTGAGGCCCTAAGGGTTCCGGTTGGTTTCACTGCAAGTCGGCTGGTCCGTCTAAGCGTTGATGTGGCTGGGAAGTGTCGGTGAGTGCAAGGTGGGGGGCCTTATCGCGGGGTTGGGGGCCGGGAAGTGTCGGTGAGTGCAAGGTCGGTGGCCTTACCGCGGGGTTGGGAGCTGGGAAGTGTCGGTGAGTGCAAGGTCGGTGGCCTTACCGCGGGGTTGGGGGCGGGGAAGTGTCGGTGAGTGCAAGGTCGGTGGCCTTACCGCGGGGTTGGGGGCGGGGAAGTGTCGGTAAGTGCAAGGTCGGTGGCCTTACCGCGGGGTTGGGGGCGGGGAAGTGTCGGTAAGTGCAAGGTCGGTGGCCTTACCGCGGGGTTGGGGGCGGGGAAGTGTCGGTGAGTGCAAGGTCGGTGGCCTTACCGCGGGGTTGGGGGCTGGGAAGTGTCGGTGAGTGCAAGGTGGGGGGCCTTATCGCGGGGTTGGGGGCTGGGAAGTGTCGGTGAGTGCAAGGTGGGGGGCCTTATCGCGGGGTTGGGGGCCGGGAAGTGTCGGTGAGTGCAAGGTCGGGTGCCTCGCCGACGTTTCGCGGACTCGCCGATCACAGCGGGCGACGCGGTGATTCGCCCTCATCGATAGCGGACCTTCGGTGAGTACCGTGGACTTCCTGCGAAGGTTCGTTCACCTCTTCGCGGCGGATCTGTAGCCGACAGATGGGGAGGGTGACGGTGGCTGGTGGTGACGGGAATCGGTCGCTGATACCGAAGGGCGATCCGGTCGTCTTGCTCCTGATGATCGCCGCGATCGTGCCGTCTGCGCTGCTCGGAGCGGCACTCGGTGCGGGCGGCGTCACCGTCGTCGGAGCGCTGGTCGCCCTTTTCGCGCTCATTGCCTTCCTCGGCGGACCCCTGCGCTCGGACATCCGTCTGGCCGCGGTGCTCGCCCCCTTCCTCCTTGCCGCAGGGGTGGTCCCCCGGCTACTGAGCGAGGTATCGCAGCCAGCAGGGATCGCGGCGGTCGTCGCGATTGTCTTCGTCGGTGCATTGCTGCCGATCCTCGGGCCGCGTTTCGACAGCGTGGCCCAGGGCATCGGGATGGTCACCCTTTTCGCCTACGGAGCCGCGGTGACGGGTTCCTTCGAACCACACCAACTCGTCCTCGCCGTCATCGCTGGGCTCATCGTTGCCTTCGCGCTCCGGGTCCTCTTCGGCCTTGGCGACCCTCGCAAGGAAACTCGTGCCGCGATCGCGGGCGTGCTCGATCGCCAGAGCCCCATGACGGCTGGAGCCTTCGATACCTGGGTGAACGACGGTGCGCCAGTCTGGCTCGGTGAGGCGCTGGAGGGCGCCGTGCGCTATCGCGTCGCGGCTCAAGAGGCAGCCTCAGTCGCTCGGGTGCGCGGTGATGCCGGTGCGCTTGCCACCCTCGACGTCCTGAGCGAACGAGCCGAGTCTCTCGCCGAGCAGATGCGGGCGAAGGGGGAGGCCGCGCGCGAAGGGGCGCCAGCGCCCGAGCTGGAGGCCGATACGCCCGCGTCGATCCGGTCGGCCGAAGCAGGACTGGATATGGTCGCGGCCGCCCTTGATCACCGCGACGGTCAGAGCGCGCACCTCACTCGCGCCCAGCGGGCCGCCATCAGGGTCGCGCGCCGACCTGCGGTTCGCCCCCGATCGATTCAGTTGCGGCACGCCGTCCGAACCGCGATCGGCATCCTCGTGATGCTGGTGCTCGCCGCGATGCTGCGGCCCGGGGACCCACTCGTCGCGACCGTGCTGCTCGCGGCGTTTGGGATCCTGCAGGCGAGTTGGAAGCAGTCGCTCGCCAAGGCGTGGCCCCGACTCGTCGGTGTTCTGGTGGGTGCGGCACTGGTCTACGTCGTCTTCCTCACCGTGCCACCGGGCTGGCTGCTTCCGCTCAGCCTGGTGGCCTTGGTGGTCGGCCTGTGGTACATGACTGCGGCGCCAGCGATCGGGTACGGCTGCATGGTCCTCGTGACCGTCGGCCTCAACGTCTCGACCCGGCATCTCGACCCGACGGGCACGCTGCTCGAGTACACCGCCTTGATGATGGCGGCGGTCCTGGTGGCGACCGTCGTGGGCTTCGCGGTCGTGCCGGCCCTTCGCCCCCTTCCCCTCACCGCGCGGGTCGAACGCGCCTGGGAGGCAACGGGCGCCGCCCTCGACGCGATGCGTGCAGGGGACGAGCCGATGGAGGCGACACCTGCGCGAGCGATCAGAGAGGCAGCAGCGGCCCGGGCCGAACTCGTCCTCGACGATGCCGACGAGCAGCCGGCCAAGAGCGCGGCGTTGGAGCAGTATCGGACCGCGCTCGCCGACCTGATGATCATCGGGATCCGATCAGCGACGAAGGAGCCGATCATGACGGTGCTCGCTCGCGACTTCCGCCAGGGCCCCTACCGCGCCTCGGAGGTCCGAAGCGACGTCCCCGCCCGAGACCACTCCGGAGAGCTCGACCCCGAATCGCTGGATCACCAAGCGCTCATCGCGGAGTTGCTGCGCGAAGCTCGCGAGGCAGCCTCCGCCCTTCGCTCGAATCAATAAGTTGGTGCCGGCGAACGGCGCGCGAAGTGGGAGAGGCGCTCCGAGCCGCCGTCCTTACGCGGATGCCTCATCGCGCCGACTTCGGTGCCATACAAAGAGCGCCGCTGAACTCAGCGCTAAAAGGGCAGACATGACGTAGGCCCCCGATGCGACGGGGGCCCGCGTCATCAGCAGGACGAAGCCTGCGAGACAAATGACGGAGCCGATGATGACGAACCCGCGGTTGCCGTACAAGTGCGTGAAGGGGAGGTAGTGCGCCCCCACCACGATCATTGCCAAGGGGAAGAAAGCAGACTCGATCCGCGGCGCCATGAGGCACAGGGGGAGAAGGATCAACGCCATCCCCATGGCCAGCTGCATCGCAAGTCCACGCATCGGGTGCCCGGGAGGCAGGTCGGACTGCCCGGACTGCACGCGGTTGATCAACAGGCCGATCGGGAAGATCAAGAATCCTCCGACGAAGAGGACGACAGCGGCCACACCGATCCCGACGCGCGCGGCTGACAGTCCCGATGCCAGCCACACCAGCGCCGAGACGGCTGGGCCGCCCCAGCCGCCGGAGTAGATAGCGCGGACATCGGCTTGCGCTCGATCGAGGTACATCACGAGATCCCTTTCAGTCTTCGGCTTCCTCGTGAGACCTGGGGAGCCACGTTGGGCGCCGAGATCGCTACAGCCCGGTCGTGCTGCGGGGGTAGGGGATCGAGGTGTCGGTCACGATATTGACGAGATAGGGAACCCCGGAGGCAAATGCTCGATCGAGGGCCGGACCGATCTCGGTGGGATCGGTGACGAGTTCGCCAGCACCGCCCAGGGCCGAAACCACCTCGTCGTAGCGGGTCTGCGGGGCGAGGTCCGCCGCGACGTCGTAGCCGTAAACCATCTGCATCGGCTGCTTCTCTAACCCCCAGGCGCTGTTGTTGCCCATCACCATCACGACCGGGAGACGGTGACGGACCAGCGTGTCGACATCCATCAGCGACATCCCCGCTGCACCGTCACCAAGGAGCAGGACCACTTGTGACGAAGGGCGGGCGATCCGGGCCGCGATCGCTGCCCCGAGACCGGCGCCGAGGCACCCGAAGGGCCCGGGGTCGAGCCAGCATCCGGGCTGAGCGGGTTCGACGAACTTGCCGGCCCATGAGACGAAGTCTCCGCCGTCCCCAATCACGACCGCGTCCTCGGCGAGGCGCGGCAGCAGCTCTCCATAGATCCGTGCCGGGTGGATCGGGTCGGCGGCGCTCGTCAGGAGTTCGGACGCGGATTCGCCCTTCGCGCGAGACTCCTCGGCCAGCGCGTTCGCCCAGTCCGCCCAGCCGCCAACCGAGCGCCGGAGGCTCTCTTCGAGCAGGTTGTCGCAGGCGAGGGTGAGGTCACCGTGGACACTCGCCGCAAGGTCGACATGCGAACTGATCTGCTCCGCGGAATCGGCGATGTGCACGACCTTGGCAGCGGGCTGGTCGTCGCGGCCACCAAAGGCGCCATACCCCAATCGGAAGTCCAGTCGCGTGCCGATGACGATCGCGAGGTCGCACCCGCCGAGCGCGGATCCGCGAGCCTTGGTGACCAGAAGGAGGTCGCCGCTCGGGATGATCCCGCGCCCCATGCCATTGGTGATCGTCGGAATGGCGAGTTCGCTCACGAGGCGACGGGCGGCCTCTTCGGCGCCATCGGCCCAGACATCGGTCCCGAGGATCACGACGGGCCGCTTGGCAGCGGCGATGAGATCTGCGATCCGCGCGATGGCGTCGCTGTCTGGCACCTCTTTGCTCCGCGGTCTGACCTCGAGGTGTGGTTCGGCCGCTGGGGTGAAGAGGTGGTCAATCGCCGCGTCGAAGAAGACCGGTCCACGGTGCGAGCCCCCCGCGACCGAGAAGGCAGCATCCATCTCGACCGCCACGGCGTCGGGCGAATCCGCGGTCGTCGACCGTTTGGCAACCGGGGCGAACAGTGGCGGGTGGTCGAGCTCTTGGAGCGCCCCCTTCCCCCAACTAAAGGACGGTGCTCGACCCCCGACGACCACGAGCGGGGAGCCGTTGAAGCACGCCTGGGCGACCGGGCTCATTCCGTTCGTGACCCCGGGTCCGGCAGTGAGCACGGCGAGTCCGGGGACGCGCGTGAGCTTGCCGGTGGCCTCGGCCGCGAAGACGGCGGTCTGCTCGTGGCGGACATCGACCAGACGCATCTTCGCCGGGCCCCTCGCCGCGCCGTCGAGGAGCGGGAAGACGTGCGCTCCAGAGAGCGTAAACATCGTCTCGGCCCCATGCGCCACGGCGATTTCGACCGCCCGTGCGCCAGCGCTGACATCCACCGAGGCCCCATCGTCCGACATGCGCCCGAGGTTACTGTGCGGTAAGGAACTTGGGGAGAGGTCGACAGGTATCTGACCGATCACGATTGGTGAGAGGTGCACCGAAGGATTGGCTCGACCGGTCACCGAATGGTCCTCGGCCACCCCGCGAGTGTCGTCGTCCTCGCCGATCTGCGCCGATAGGCTGGAGGGACTAAGGACCCTCGGGGTATCCACCGGCGTCAGATCGGCGGTGGGCCCCATCGACGTGGGGCGGCCTACGCCCCAATCCAGGTGGAGGCAAGAGATGACGAACGGGAACACGGTCGTACTGGTCATCGCGGTCGTGGCGGTCATCGTCCTCCTGCTGGTCATCGGGCTCATCGTGTGGGCGGTGCGTCGCGGCAAGGCCGAGCCCGCCGGTCAGCACGCGGCCGTTCCTCATGACCGAGGCTCTGCCGAAGGGGGAGCCGACCGGGTCGCTGCTGCCGCGGTCCCGGCTCCGCCCCACCTGCCGGACCGCGACGTCGCGCACGATGCGCCGGCGGAACTGATGCAGACCGAGAAGGTCGAGCCGGTCGCGGTCGACGATCCCGCCGATGAGATCCCCGGACCGCCGGCGCCGCCGCAGGTGCCCGAGGTCATCGATGCGGTCGACGCGCCGGTCGTCGAGTGGGTTGAGGCGCGTGGTGACGTGGTCGAGAACTCCCCCGAGGCCGAGGTTGTCGGCGAACCCGATACGGCTGAGGGGCCCGAGTCGGAGGTCGAAGAGGAGCTGGTGGCCACCGACGTCGAAGAGCCCCAGCCGGTGGTCGACGAGGAGCCGGTGGCTGCCGAGGTTGAGGTGCCCGAGTCGGAGGTCGTAGAGGAGCCGGTGCCTGCCGAGGTTGACGCGCCGGAGCCTGCCGAGGTCGAAGAGCCGGAGCCGGTGGTTGACGAGGAGCCGGTGCCTGCCGAGGTCGAAGAACCAGTGGCCGCTGAGGTCGAGGAGCCCGAGCCGAGCGACGACGCCATCGAGGCCGGGGCCGTGACCGAGGTCGTCGAAGCCGAGGCCATCGTGCCGATCGCCGAGCCGGAAGCTGCGGAAGACCCGAGCGAGGACGTTGCCGAGTCGGCAGCGGAGTCTCGCCCGGTCACCCCGGTCCCCGCGTGGTCTGCTGCCATCCCGCTCGGCGACCCCGAGCCGGTGGTGGTCGAGAGCGCCCGCGCCGCCCAAGAGCGTGATGACGAGACCGTGTGGGACGCCGAGGGCGCTGCGCGAGATGAGCTCGTCGAGCGCGATGACGACGGCGACGGCGTCCCCGATGTGCTCCAGGATGAGGACGACGCCGCGGCCGCCGAGCCCACGCCGGAGCAGGCGGAGCGGCCGCTGGTCGAACGTCACACCGCGCCGGCTTATCGACCTGCCTGGACGCCGACCACCCGTCCGCCCGAGCCGCCTACCGCGACGGACCTCGAAACGCCCGAGCCGCAGGACGCACCCGAGCCGCCTAGCGCGACGGACTTCGAAACGCCCGAGCCACAGGACGCACCCGAGCAGGAGGTCGACGCTGAGGCCGAAGAGGTCTCGGAGGAGCCTCAGATCGTGGACGAGGACCCGGCGCCCAACGCCCTTGAGGCGGCCGATGACGTTACGCCAGATACCGCAGAGGTGGCGGCCCCCGAGGCCGAAGAGCCTAGTGACGAGGACTCTGAGGAGTCGCCGGAGGTGCGCGATGGCGGTTACGGGTGGGGCTCGGCCGCACCCACGTCGGACGGACGCCAGCCCAAGGGGCACCCGGTCAAGGGTCATGAGGAGTGGAAGCAGTATCACGAGCCCGGCAGCCAGTGGTACGACCAAACGACCGTCGATGTGTGGTTCACCGACGCAGAGGCCGCAGAGCGAGCGGGCTTCCACCGCGCCTGATTCGCTGCGTGATCGTCCGGCGAATCCGTTGCGGCGGTAGCGGATTCACCCCCTTCGGCCACAGACGTCTCGGCGCGAGCCGAGATGCATGCGGCGGTTGTTGCGGTCACCACAAAGTGCACCGCAGCACCCGCGGAAGGACATAGGTTCGGCAGTAAGGGAGGCGTCGACGTCGTCTCGCCTGCCCGTTAGTCAAGGAGCGATGCTGATGAGACTCGGTGTGCCGAGGGAGTCGCGCGCGGGAGAAACCCGAGCGGCCGCCACCCCGAAGACCGTAGAACAGCTGATCAAGCTGGGCTACGACGTGGTGATCGAGAAGGGGGCCGGTGCGGCCTCTTCGTACACCGACGCCGCCTACGAAGCGGCCGGTGCTCAGGTTGCCGACGGGGATGAGGTGTGGTCGAGCGACATCGTCGCGAAGGTCAACGCCCCCGACGACGCCGAGGTCGCGCGGCTAAGGGAGGGGATGGTCCTCGCGAGCCTGATGTCCCCGGCGCTCAACCCCGACCTCGTCCAGCGGCTGGCCGAGCGCGGCGTCACCGCCCTCGCGATGGATGCGGTTCCGCGCATCTCTCGCGCGCAGTCCCTTGACGTGCTCTCCTCGATGGCCAATATCGCTGGCTACCGCGCGGTCATCGAAGCCGCTAACGAGTTCGGCAGCCTCTTCACCGGGCAGGTCACCGCGGCGGGCAAGGTCCCGCCCGCGAAGGTCCTCGTCTGTGGCGCTGGAGTCGCCGGGCTCGCCGCGATCGGGACCGCGGGCAGTCTCGGCGCGATCGTGCGCGCCTTCGACGTGCGTCCCGAGGTCGCCGAGCAGGTCGAATCGATGGGCGCCGAGTTCCTCACGATCGACATGGAGCTCGAGAAGTCCTCCGACGGTTACGCGAAGGAGGCCGGCGAGGAATTCAACCGCAAGTCGGCCGAGCTCTACGCCGAGCAGGCCAAGGACGTCGACATCATCATCACGACGGCGTTGATCCCGGGCCGTCCGGCACCGCGCCTGATCACCGAGGAGATGGTCGCCTCGATGAAGCCCGGCTCGGTGCTGGTCGACATGGCGGCCGCCAGCGGTGGCAATGTCGCCGGCTCCGTCCCCGACGCCATGGTCGTCACCGATAACGGCGTGAAGATCATCGGCTACACCGACCTCCCCGGCCGCCTGCCGACTCAGGCCAGTCAGCTCTACGGCACCAACATCGTCAACCTGATGAAGCTGCTCACCCCCGGCAAGGACGGCGAGCTCGTCCTCGACCTCGACGATGTCGTGCAGCGCGGGATGACCGTGACGAAGGGGGGAGAGACGCTCTGGCCCCCACCGCCGGTCCAAGTGAGCGCCGCGCCGGCCGCGGCCGCGCCCGAACCGGTCGAGCCCAAGCCGGCGAAGAAGCCCATGTCGAAGGAGGCCAAGCTCGCCCTCTTCGCGATCGCGGCCCTGTCCTTCCTCGGCCTCTCGGCGGTCTCGCCCGAGCCCTTCCTTGGCCACTTCATGGTCTTCATGCTGAGCGTCGTCATCGGCTTCTACGTGATCGGCAACGTGCACCACGCCCTTCACACGCCGCTGATGTCGGTCACCAACGCGATCAGCGGCATCATCCTCGTCGGCGCGCTCCTCCAAGTCGGCCGACCTGACACGAACGTGTGGATCTCGGTCCTCGCGTTCATCGGCATCCTCGTGGCGAGCATCAACGTCTTCGGTGGATTTACCGTCACCGGCCGCATGCTCCAGATGTTCAAGCGAGAGGACGCCACCCGATGATGCCGCTCACCCTGGTCCAAGGCTCGTACATCGTCGCTGGCCTGTTCTTCATCCTCGCCCTCGCGGGCCTGTCCAAGCACGAAAGTGCCCCCGCGGGGAACCGCTACGGCATCATCGGCATGACGATTGCCCTGGTCGTGACGATCCTCGCCGCCACCGGTGGCGTCCGCTTCACCGGCGGTGAGACGAAGGGGTCGGGCCTGATCGGTCTGCTCCTGATCGCCGCCGCGATGGCGATCGGCGCCGTCATCGGCATCGCCAAGGCGCGCAAGGTCGAGATGACCGGCATGCCCGAGCTCATCGCGATGCTGCACTCCTTCGTTGGTCTGGCCGCGGTGCTCGTCGGGTGGAACTCCTCCTACGAGGCGGCCCCCTTCGCCAAGGTCCACGACGTCGAGGTCTTCGTCGGTGTCTTCATCGGTGCGGTCACCTTCACCGGCTCGATCGTCGCGTACTTGAAACTCTCGGCGAAGATCAAGAGCGCCTCGATGATGTTGCCCGGGCGGCACTTCATCAATCTCGGGATCATCGTCGCGTTCTTCGTGATGACGGCGGTCTACACCGCGATCCCGCACGAGCAGCTCTTCGCGCGGCAACTGCTGCTCGGCATCATGACGGCGCTCGCCCTCTTCCTCGGGTGGCACCTCGTCGCCTCGATCGGTGGCGGCGACATGCCGGTCGTCGTCTCGATGCTCAACAGCTACTCCGGGTGGGCCGCGGCCGCGGCAGGCTTCCTGCTCAACAACGACCTGCTGATCATCACCGGTGCGCTCGTCGGTTCGTCCGGTGCCTTCCTCAGCTACATCATGTGCAAGGCGATGAACCGCTCCTTCATCTCGGTGATCGCCGGCGGATTCGGTTCCGACGGCGGGGTCGTCGGGGAGGCCAAGGATTACGGCGAGCACCGCGAGATCGACGCGGCCGGCGTCGCCGAGATGCTGAAGGGGGCGTCATCGGTGATCATCACGCCGGGTTACGGCATGGCCGTCGCCCAGGCGCAGTACCCGGTCGCCGAGCTCACCAAGCGGCTGCGCGAGCGCGGGGTCAACGTGCGCTTCGGCATCCACCCGGTCGCCGGGCGTCTGCCCGGGCACATGAACGTGCTGCTCGCCGAGGCCAAGGTGCCCTACGACATCGTGCTCGAACTCGATGAGATCAATGACGACTTCGCCGACACCGACGTCGTCCTCGTGATCGGCGCCAACGACACCGTCAACCCGTCTGCCGCCGAAGACCCGTCGAGCCCCATCGCGGGCATGCCGGTGCTCGAGGTGTGGAACGCCCACGACGTGATCGTCTTCAAGCGCTCCATGGCGACCGGGTACGCGGGTGTGCAGAACCCGCTCTTCTTCCGGGACAACAGCCAGATGCTCTTCGGCGACGCCAAGGAGCGCGTCGACGACATCATCGCCGCCCTCTGACGGTCCCGGACGGACTAGTCGTCCGGGTGCCAGGTGGGGTCGTAGGGCGGGAGTTCGCCGGTCGGGTAGTCGTCGTCGCTGCGATAGATCGACTCCGAAGGGGGGAGCGGCGGTGGCGTCGTGCGCTGCTGCGGGACCTCGGGGCGGGTGCCGCGGAGGCTGCGGTGTGGGTTTAACACGTGGGGCGCCGGGCTCTGCCTCGACGGCCACCACCGATCATCATCGGGATCCACGCGCTCACCGTCGTGCCAGCGCTCGGGCTCTTCCCATTCGTCGTAGCGCTGCTCCGGGCGGCGCCACCGGGAGAGCCAGCGGCCTCGCCCTTCGCGCTCCTCGGGCTCCTCGTCGCCGTCCTCGTCGGGGTCGCCGCCGGCATTGAAGATGGTGCTCACGATCGCGCGGTAGTTCGCGTCCGGGTCGGGGATGAAGTTGATATCGGACAGGGCCTGGTCCTGGCCCGCGCTTTCGAGGACGAAGCGCCCGTAGCGAAAGATCCGGCCCGGGATCGTGCGGTGATAACTCATGTCCGTCACCTTCTTCAGCGGCATCATCGCGACCTTGCGGATGATGAAGCCGTAGAAGAGCATGATCCGCTTATCGGTGACGATGAGTCGCTCGCGGCGCCACTCCAAGACCTTGTAGAGGGCCCAGGCCGCCACCGCCATCCAGCCGTACCAGAGGACGCGCATGAGGCCGTCGCTATCCGATCCGGCCCGGGCATCGATCCACAGGATCGAGGCGGTCACTGCCGCCAGGATCGCCAGGGGTTTGGCCAGCACGATCCAGTGCATGCGGATCTCGGCGACGACCTCTTCGCGCGCAACGAGGTACTTGCCCGCTTCCCGGAGCGGATACCGGCGAGCAGGCCGGGCCATGGGTTTAGCCGCGAATCAGGGAGTCGAAGAAGCGGAAGATGTTCTGCACGCCGTTTTCGATGATGTCCCAGGCGCTCCCGACCATGTTGGCGGCGGAGTCCGGGTTGGTGAAGATGGCGTAGAGCAAGAAGATCACGAGCAGCCACAAGACGATCTTCTTGATCGGCGGGGTCGACATGGCGGCTGGCTCCCAGGGGTGGACGAAGATGCTGAGCGCCTGACGGCACCCAAAGGTCGTGCCTAGTGTCACAGATGTGACGCGTGGTACTGCCGCGACGCGCCGAACCGAGCGCGGTTGAGGGCGGGTGCCGGTACGATCCAGCGCATGGTTACTGGCGAGTCACCACCGCTGTCTGGGGCGCCCGCAACGGCCCCCGAGGTCTTCGGATATGACGACGGGCGTCCGCAGAAGTCCTCCGGGTGGATTGCGCGGTTTGGCCTGCTCTACCTCGGGCAAAACGTCGCCTGGGCGGCCCCATCGCAATTGCTCGTCGCGAGTCAGATCGCGATCTGGCACCCGGCCAGCAAGGAGGACCACCTCGCCTGGATCATGGCGGCCGGAGGCATCGTCTCGCTGATCGCGACGCCACTCGCGGGCTATATCTCCGACCGGACCCGCTCGCGGTTCGGGCGCCGCCGTCCCTGGATCCTCATCGGCGCGATCCTCGGTGCGATGGCCCTGGTCGCTATGGGGTTCGCGACCGGATACGCGATGCTCGTCGCGGCCTGGATGGTGTTCCAGTTCGGCATTGCCCTCTCGATCAACTCGGCCCAATCCGTCCCGCCAGATCAGGTCTCGAGGGGCCAGTACGGGACGGTCTCGGGCGTCATGGGCCTGACGTACACGCTCGCCATCGTCGTCGGCACGGTGATCGCGGCCCTCTTCGGGATCCAGGTCGCGTACCTCATGACCGCGGCGGTCCTCGTGGCGTTGGTCCTGCAGTACGTCCTTACGACCGACGACCCCCTTCCGCCACCGCGCGAGGCGGCCGCAGCGGAAGGCGATCTCCTCCCGTCGGGGTTCCCGAGCTGGCGGTCGGCGCGCGACTACTGGTGGGTCTTCATCACTCGTCTGCTCGTCACCCTCGGGAACACGATCGCGCTCTTCTACCTCTTCTACTTCCTGCGTGACCGGATCGGGATGACCGGCGACGGGGAGGCGGACACGGGCGTGCTGATCCTGACCGCGATCTACGCCGTCACCGTTGTCCCCTCGGCGCTGATCTCCGGACGGCTTTCCGATCGATGGCGCCGGCGTAAGCCCTTCGTCGCAGCCGCGTCCTACGGGGTGGCGCTGGCGACTGGGCTGATGGCGATCGTGACCCAGTTCACCGGGATCATGCTCGGCGCGGCGATCCTCGGGGTGGCCTGGGGCGTCTACACCGCGGTCGACCAGGCCCTGATCAACGAGGTCCTCCCGAGCGCCGATGACCGCGGGCGCGACATGGGGATCATGAATATCGCCGTCGCCGTGCCCAACACCTGCGCCCCGGTCGTCGCCGCGCTCGCCCTGAAACTCCTCGGCGGTTACCCCGGCCTCTACCTCCTCGCGGCTCTGCTCGCCATCGTCGGCGGGGTTCTGCTGCGCCAGGTCAAGGCCTTCGACTAGCCGATGACCCTCGCCGAGCAACTCACCCCGGCTCTCGGGTGGAACTCCTGGAATGCCTTCCGCTGCTACGACCTCACCGAAGAGGCCATCCTCGGCGTCGCCGATGCTCTCGTCTCGAGTGGCCTGCGGGCGGCGGGGTACCGATATGTCGTGGTCGACGATTGCTGGCAGGCCGAAGGGCGCGAGCAAGGACGCCTTCGTGCTCACCCGACGCGCTTCCCCTCCGGCATGCGTGCCCTTGGTGAAGAGTTGCGTCGAAGGGGGTTGCGCCTCGGTCTTTACCTCGCCCCAGGCCCTCGGACCTGCGCGGAGATCTACGACCGCTACGGGCAGCGCCGGGGGCTTGGCAGTTACGGTCGTCTTGCGCAGGACCTCGACGACCTCGCGGACTGGGGCGTCGACTACGTCAAGCTCGACTGGTGCCGGGCCGGATGCGGGACCGACCTGACGCAGCGCCGGACCTTCTTGCGCGCCTCGTCACTGGTCGAGGCCCTCCCACGGCCGATGATCCTCAGCATCAGCGAGTACGGGCGCAGCCGACCATGGACGTGGGCGCCCGGCCGGATTCACTCGTGGCGCACGACGCCGGACATCGCACCGCGATGGAGTTCGGTGCTGCGGGTGGCGCGACGCACGGCACCGCTCGCCCCCTTCGCGCGTCCTGGCTCGGTCAACGACCCGGACATGCTCGAGGTCGGCAATCGCCAACTGGTCGATGCCGCCGGGTGGGCGCATCAGGCGATGTGGGCGTTCCTCGCGGCGCCACTCATGATCGGCACCGACCTGCGCCGAGCCTCGGACTCAACGATCGACACGCTTGGTGATCCCCACTTGCTCGCGATCAATCAGGATCCGCTCGTACGAGCCGGCCGGATCGTCGCGCAACGGCCGGGCTTCGATGTGTGGCAGCGCCATCTCGAAGGGGGGATCGCCCACCTCATCGTGCGCACCCGGCGCTCGAGCGGGCGAATCGACCTGGCCGAAGTCGCGGCGCTCCCTGGCCGCGCCCGGCAGGTCCCGAAGGGGGAGTCCGCCAGTGCCCTCGCGGCCCTAGCCGATGAGCGCAGCGTCTTGGTGACCGGCGACGGGGCGGGGAGTTGGCAGCGGCGGATCTCCCTTCCGGGGCGAAGCGCACTGCTGGTGCTGCCGCCCCCTGCTGTCGAGCCTGACAGGGGAGCGCGAGCGGACCTGCGTCAGACGACGCCGTAGAGGCGGTCTCCGGCGTCCCCGAGACCCGGGACGATGTAGCCGTGTTCATTGAGCCGCTCGTCAATTGCGCCGGTTACGAGCGTGATGGGGACATCGAGGGAGCCGAGTTCGGCTTGGAGCGCGTCGATGCCCTCGGGGGCGGCAAGCAGGGTGACGGCGGTGATGTCATCGGCGCCGCGCTCGACGAGGTACTGGATCGACATCGCGAGGGTCCCGCCCGTCGCGAGCATCGGGTCGAGGACATAGCACTGCCGACCCGACAGATCGTCGGGGAGGCGGTTGGCGTAGGTGACGGCTTCGAGCGTCTCCTCGTTGCGCAGCATGCCGAGGAAGCCGACCTCGGCGGTCGGAAGCAAGCGGACCATGCCTTCGAGCATCCCGAGACCCGCACGCAGGATCGGTACGACGAGCGGCTTGGGGGTCGAGAGCTTCACCCCGCAGGTCTGCGAGACCGGGGTCATGATGTCGAATGGCTCGGTGCGCACCTCGCGGGTCGCTTCGTACGCGAGCAGCGTCACGAGCTCATCGGCGAGCCGCCGGAAGGTCGGGCTATCGGTCTCCCGCTTGCGGAGGTACGTCAACTTGTGGGCGATGAGCGGGTGATCGGCTACGTGCACGCGCATAGTGATGAACCTACAGGGTCGAGGTGGGAGCGCCGTCGCGGGCGAAGCCCTTGAAGCGGGTCCCCTGGTGGGTGAGTTGTCCGCGATCGCCATCGGCGAGCATCGCGTAGTCGTGCGCGCGAAGGGGGAGCTCAATCCGAGATCCGTCGGCCATCTCGAAGGTCGCGAAGTAGAAGGTGGAAGCGCTCCTCGACATGGTGCTCGCGCTGGTGGTGCTCGACGAGGACATCCCCTGCTCCGTGCGCTTGGTGACCACGGTCGCGGGGACGGTTTCGAGCGGCGAGGCATTGTTGCGCGTCCACTGGGTCAGGCCTCGGATGATGACGTAGGCGAAGACGCACGCAACGAGCAACCCGATCACCACGAAGGCTCCGATCATCACCGTGGTCCCGGTGTCGGAGGCGAGGTCATCGAGCATGGAGGACTCCTGTCATACGGGGCATTGAAGGGGGCCCGCTCGCAACCTACTCCGGCCGCTCAGGGAGAGCACGGCGAAGGGCCTCGCGCTCGCCCGGGTCGAGGGGGCGAGCTGGACCGAGGGAAGCCGCGCGCTCGTCCGAGATGGGGTGCTTCGGCACGTCGCGAAAGAGGATGCGGCGCAGGAGCAGGACGGTCACGACCCCGGCAGCGATGACGAGCACCAAGCCGGCAAGGACGATGGCGATCATGACGCCCGTGATGGCAGTCGACAAGGGACGGCCCCCTTCGCGTTCTCGTTAACGGCGCTTTCTTGGGAGACTACCGGGGTGAGCCTGCCCCCTTCGCCCCCGCGCGCGAGCCGTGCGCAGGAAGAGGCCTGGATGCGCGAGGCGATGACGCTGGCGGCGCAAGCGGCCCGCGATGGTGATGTCCCCGTCGGTGCCCTCATCATCGACCCTGCGGGCGCGATCATCGGGACGGGGCGCAATGTCCGAGAGCGCGACGGCGACCCCGCGGGTCACGCCGAAGTGGTCGCGCTTCGCGACGCGGCCGCGAAACGTGGCACCTGGCGGCTCACGGACTGCACCCTGGTGGTCACCCTCGAGCCATGCCCGATGTGCGCCGGTGCACTGATGCTCGCGCGAATCGCCCGGGTGGTGCTCGGGGCGTGGGACGACAAACTCGGCGCGTGCGGCTCGGTCTGGGATCTGGTGCGTGATCGTCGGGCCACGCATCGGGCCGAGGTGATCGGGGGAGTGCTCGAAGACGAGTGCGCCGAGCAGTTGCGGGCCTTCTTTGCCCAGCACCGTCTGTCCTGAAGCCGAGGGGCGCTCTCCCTTCCGCTGCCGCGGAAAATCACCCCGGGCGCGGATATAACCGCGCCCCCCAACCGTTCCCCGTCACCAGGGGCGCGGCGGGCGCTAGAACGGGCGTTTTGGGACCGACCCCATCCGGGTAGTACCCTGCTCGGCGGTGGCGTGTCCGAGCGGCCTAAGGAGCACGCCTCGAAAGCGTGTGAGGGTTTACGCCCTCCGTGGGTTCAAATCCCACCGCCACCGCCAGATGTGCGAAGCCCCTGGGGACATCACGTTCCCGGGGGCTTCGCGCTTCGGTCAGGACGCCGCGATCAGCAGGTTGGGGTGACGCGGTCTTCCGGTTCGAGCGCGCGGAACTTCGGTCCCAGCACGACATCGACGGTGGCGTACTTGCGCTGATCGGTGACCGTTTTGGCGCCAGCGAAGTGGGAGCCGACCAGCTTGGCTCCCTTCGCTCCCTTCGTCCCATACCGGATCTGCCCGACGCCGGTGACCTCGGTCTTCTTCGGGTCGTTGGCGACGGTCTTGATCGTGAAGCCGCGTTGCTTGAGCTCCTTGCTGACGCGACCGGCGAGTCCGTCGCGGCTCGTCGCGTTGTAGACGTTGACCTGGACGCTCTTCGGCTGCAGCGTGCAGGTGCGGGTGACCGACGGGGCGGGCGCTGCGGAGCTATTCGTCGAGTCGCGGTAGTACGAGTACGCGTACCAGAAGGCACCGGCGAGGAAGAGCATGACGATGACGAAGGTGACCAGGGCGCGGCGTCGTCGTCGCTCCTCGGGGGTGTGCTCCGGGCGGGGGATATCCTCGGTCGTCTCGCTCATGTCGTATCCGGTGGGTGGGCGATCAGTCCGGCAGTGTCAGGACGCGGGCGTGGATGGTCGGACGCTGTTGTAGAGCGGCGCGAAGGGCGCGGTGGAGGCCATCTTCGAGGTAGAACTCGCCTTGCCACTCGACCACGTGGGGGAAGAGATCGCCATAGAAGGTGGAGTCTTCGGCAAGGAGCCCGTGCAGGTCCAGGGTGCTCTTGGTCGTGGTCAACAACTCGAGGCGGACCATCCGCGGAGGGATCGCAGCCCAATCACGCATGGTCTGCCCGTGGTCCGGGTACGGGCGGGTATCGCGCACGGCCTTGAAGATCACGCAGGCCAGACTAGGTCGGCAGGGGGAGATCACCCCAGTACGCTCACGTAACGTGACCGACTCTTCACTCCTTGACACCATCCGCGACGGCTACGCCTTCACCGGCGGCGCGCTTGAGCTCGGGGCCGCCGTGGTCGATGGTGAGGCGCACCCCGACGCCCCCGTCCGGATCCCGCTCAGTGCGCTCAACAAACACGGACTCGTTGCCGGAGCGACCGGGACGGGCAAGACAAAAACCCTCCAGATGATGGCCGAGCAGCTCTCGGCGCAGGGCGTCCCGGTCTTCCTCGCCGACATCAAGGGCGACCTCTCCGGGATGGCGAGCCCTGGAGTCGCGAACGAGCGCATCACCGAGCGGGCCACCGCCGTCGGACAGGAGTGGGTCGGCGCGGGCTGCCCGACCGAGTTCCTCTCCCTCGGTGGCATGGGCCACGGCATTCCCGTCCGGGCGACGGTGACCGCCTTCGGCCCGACCCTGCTGAGCAAGGTCCTCGATCTCAACGCCACCCAGGAGTCCAGCCTGGGCCTGGTCTTCCACTACGCCGACAAGAACGGTCTCGCCCTGCTAGACCTGAAGGATCTGCGCGAGGTCATCACCTACCTCGTCTCCGATGCCGGGAAGGGGGAGCTGAAGGCCCTCGGCGGCTTGTCCTCGGCGACGGCCGGGGTCATCTTGCGCAATCTCATCGCCTTCGAGGACCAGGGCGCCGACGTCTTCTTCGGCGAACCCGAACTCGACACCGCCGATCTGCTGCGCATCGCCCCGGACGGCCGGGGCATGGTCACCTGCCTTGAGTTGCCGGCCGTGCAGGACCGCCCGAAGCTCTTCTCCACCTTCTTGATGTGGATGCTCGCCGACCTCTTCCAGGACCTGCCCGAAGTCGGTGACCTCGATAAGCCGAAGTTGGTCTTCTTCTTCGACGAGGCCCACCTGCTCTTTAACGGGGCGAGCAAGCCCTTCCAGGAGGCCATCGAACAGACCGTCCGGCTCATTCGCTCGAAGGGGGTCGGCGTGTTCTTCGTGACCCAGTCGCCGAAGGACGTGCCGGGCGATGTCCTCGCCCAACTCGGTAACCGGGTGCAGCACGCCCTGCGCGCCTTCACGCCCGACGACGCCAAGGCGCTGAAGGCGGCGGTGTCGACCTACCCGAAGACCGACTACGACCTCGCCGAGCTCCTCACCCAACTCGGCACGGGCGAGGCAGTGGTGACCGTCCTCTCCGAGCGTGGTGCCCCGACCCCGGTGGCATGGACGATGATGCGTGCGCCGCAGTCCTTGATGGCGCCGAGCGAGCAGTCCGTGATCGATGGGGTGATCGCCGCGTCGCCGTTGGCGCCGAAGTATCAGGCCGCCATCGACCGGGAGTCCGCCTACGAGATCTTGAAGGCCCGCTTGGCACCTGCCCCGGCCCCCGCGCCCGAGGCGGAGAAGCCGGCTGCTCCGGCTCCCGCTCCCAAGCAGGCGCCGGCTCCGAAGCCGGCGAAGGAGGAGCCCGGCATCGTCGAGCAAGTGGTGCAATCGAGCGCCTTTAAGTCGGCGCTGCGCTCGGCCGGGACGGTTCTCGGTCGCGAGATCACCCGCTCGATCTTCGGGACCGCGCGCCGCCGCCGATGACCTAGGCCTTGCCCATCGCGGCAGCTTCCTCCCAGAGCTCATCGCGCACCTGAGGGTGGGCCGCCTGCTCGATCATGTTGCGGGCCTGCGTCTTTTCGTCGTTGCCCCACATCCACGCGAGCCCTTGTTCGGTCACCACCGCGGTGTGTTGGAAGGAGGTCACCGGCTCATCGATCAAGGGGACGATCGTCGACACGTCCGCCTTCGGGTGCCACGAGCGCAGAGCCATGAAGGCCTGTCCGCCCTGGGAGTGGCTCGCTCCGACGGTGAAGTCCGTCTGGCCACCGAAGCCGGAGTAGATCCGGTTGTTCATCCGTGAGGCATTGGCCTGGTCGTAGAGGTCGACCTGCAAGGCGGTGTTGATCGACGTCATCCGCGGCTGCTTGGCGATCTTGGACGGGGCATTGGTGACCTCGGTGCGCGTCATCCGCACCCGCGGGTTGTCATCGACCCAGTCGTAGAGCTCCTGGCTGCCGAAGATGAACGAGGTCACCATCTGCACGCCGCGGTCGGTCGCGCTCGCCCGCTCGAGCGCGAGGACTCCGTCGCTGAACATCTCGGTCCAGATCCGCAGATTGTGCCGATCGGTGAGTCCCGCGATCGTCGCATCGGGGACCTCGCCGATCCCGGCCTGGAGGGTCGCGCCGTTACGGATCTCGGAGGCGACGCGCGCACCGATCAGCTGGGCGTCATCGCCCGGGGGTGGCGCGCTGTGCGTCGTCATCGGGGCGTCGACCTCGACACCGTAGTCGACCTCATCGAGCATCAACTCGGAGTCGCCGAAGGTCCACGGCATCCGGGGGTTCAGTTGGGCGATGACCGGCGCACCGACCTGGCGGGCAGCCTCAATCGCGCCCGGGAGGATGTTGCATTCGAGGCCCATGGAGACCTTCCCGTGGCGCGGGACCGTGGTGTGGATGAGGACCGCGTCGGGGCGCAGGAAACCGTGGAAGAGGCGCGGCACCATCGAGAGTCGGCACGGGACGTAGGACAGGCGCGGGTGCTTGCGGTAAGCGGGGCCAACGAAGGTGGTCTCGGGAGTCACCCCGTCGTGGAGTGAGACCGACGGCTGGGCGTTGAGGGCATGCAACCGGACCGAAGGGAGTTCGGCGAGGACGGCCTCGGCCAACTCCACCGGCGCGGCGAAATTGCCGCTCATGACGATCCGCGGCTCGACGGCCCCGCGGTCACGGACGATACGGGCGACTTCTTCGAGCGAGACGATCTTCATGAGCCCCACTTTGCCACCCCGCACCCGCGCGGATGCTGGCGCGGGTGATGATGGATCGATGGATGTCGTGGTCATCGGAGCAGGGCTGGTCGGGCTTGCCATCGCTCGCCGAATCCAGCAGGTCCGGCCCGGTGCCAGCGTCCTGGTGGTCGATAAGGAAGACCATGTCGCCGCCCACCAGTCGGGGCACAACTCCGGGGTCGTCCACGCGGGGGTCTACTACCCCCCCGGGTCGTTAAAGGCCCAACTCGTCCGCCGCGGGGTGGGGCTCCTTCGCGAGTTCGCCGCCGAGCATGACGTCGCCTGGCAGGACCTGGGGAAGGTCGTCGTCGCGACGACCGGGATCGAGCAGCACCGACTGACTCAGATCGCCGAGCGCGCCGAGGCGAACGGTGTCCCGGGGGTCAACCTGCTTGGCCCCTCCGGTCTGCGCGATCTCGAACCGCACGTCGTCGGCGTCGCCGCGTTGCATTCCCCGACGACAGCGGTGATCGACTTCCCCGGGGTCGCGCGGGCACTGGCCGCGCAGATCGAGGCCGAAGGGGGTGAAGTGCGCCTGTCCTGCGAGGTCACTGGCCTCACCGAAGGGGCCGATGGCGTTTACCTCACGGCGCGTCGCGAGGTGAGCGGATCCCCCTTCGCCCACACCGAGATCCTCACCGCCCGCGAAGTGGTGATCTGCGCCGGACTCCACGCCGACCGGCTCGCGCAATTTGCAGGCGGTGCGCCAGATCCGGCCATCGTGCCCTTTCGCGGTGAGTACCACCTCCTGCGGCCGGAGCGCGCTCACCTCGTGAGCGGCCTCGTCTACCCGGTGCCCGATCCGCGCTACCCATTCCTCGGGGTCCACCTGACCCGCCGGGTCGACGGCAGCGTCGACGTGGGCCCCAATGCGGTGCTTGCGTTGGCACGGGAAGGGTATGGCCGGATGGATCTCAACTGGGCCGATGTGCGCGACTATGCGCGCTCGCCGGGGCTGCGTTCGATGGCTCGAGAACACTGGCCGACGGGCGTCCGCGAGGTCCTCGGATCGGTCTCGGGGCGGCGCTTCGTCGACGCGGCGAGGCGCTATGTCCCCGAGCTTCGGGCGGCGGACCTCACCCGGGGCCCGAGCGGGGTCCGGGCGCAGGCGCTCGATCGCGATGGATCGCTGGTCGACGACTTCGTCATCGAGCGTTCGGGTGCGGTGACCGCGGTCCGTAATGCCCCGTCTCCGGCCGCCACCTCATGCCTGGCGATCGCCGAGCACGTGGTCGATCGACTCGCATGGGCCTGACGATCGGGTCAAGCGCCTGAAGTTAACGCTCATTGACGTTGCTGGCGATCGGTGTTTGACTACCGGAGGCCACCGCTAAGGCTGCTCCGGGACCTATAGGGCGCGTTTCGTTTCATGCGAAGAGGTCACGAGGTGAACGGATGAGTACACCGGGTGGTTCGTCGCCGGTCCCCCCACCAGCTGGCCCGCTCGCCGGCGTCACTGTCCTTGAACTCGGTGGCATCGGTCCCGGCCCGTTCGCCGGGATGATGCTGGCCGATCTCGGCGCGCGGGTGATCCGCCTGGTGCGGGGGCCGGGGTGGGATCGCTACCCGATCCTGCATCGAGGGCGCACCGCCATCGACGTCGACTTAAAGGACCCCGCAGGCGCCGCCGCAGTGCGCACCATGGCGGCCGGCGCGGACGTCGTGATCGAAGGCTTTCGACCCGGGGTCGCCGAGCGGCTCGGTCTTGGTCCCGAGGACCTGCTTGCGGTAAATCCGGGACTGGTCTATGGCCGGATGACCGGTTGGGGCCAGGAGGGTCCGTGGGCTGACACTCCTGGGCATGACATCAACTACCTCGGCCTGACCGGGGCGCTCCATGCGATCGGCGAGAAGGGCCGTGACCCGGTCCCTCCGTTGAACCTGGTGGCAGATTTTGGTGGCGGCGGGATGCTCTTGGCCTATGGCATCGCCTGCGCCCTCTTGAGCACCCGAGCTACTGGCAAGGGGCAGGTGGTTGATGCCGCGATGGTCGATGGAGCCTCGTCGCTCATGGCGATGACCTACGGCTTCCTCTCGAGCGGGATGTGGATCGACGAGAGGGGGTCCAATCTCTTGGACGGCGCCGCTCCCTTCTATCGGACCTACCGGTGCGCGGACGAAGGACACATGGCGGTCGGGTGCATCGAGCCACCGTTCTACCGCGCCTTCTTAGAGGTACTGGACCTCTCCGACGACGAGCTCTTCTCCCAGCAGCTTGATCGCTCCCGGTGGGACGAGCAGGCCGAGCGCATCGCCGCGATCTTCGCGACGAAACCGAGGGCCGATTGGGAGGATGCGTTTGCGCGCACCGACGCCTGCACGACACCGGTGCTCTCGATGACCGAAGCCCCCCATCACCCTCACGTCGCGGCGCGGGCGACCTTCGTCGAAGTCGATGGCGTGATGCAACCGGTGCCAGCACCGAGGTTCTCGGCCACCCCCGCGCCGCTGCCCCCGCGGATGTCGGCTGACCGCGCGTCGATCGAGCGCGCGCTCGCTGATGTTGGGATCGGTGCCGAAGAGGCGGCCGGCCTGATCGATGCCGGTCTGGTGGCCGTGCCGCAACAGCAGATCTGAGGCGGACCCGGGGCGGGAGAGTCACCCCGCGAGCCGCTATTTGCTAGGAGAGGATGGAGCGGGCGAGACGGTAGAGCTCGTCGGCGAGATCGGGGCGGCGAGAGAGGGCCGAGGATCGGACACACTCGATCACCATCCCTTGGACCGCGACGGCTAGGGCACTCGCCTGCGAGCTCGTGAGGTCGGGGCGGGTTACGGCGAGACAATGAGCCCACTCCTCCACGACCAGCCGCGCCCGCATGCGTCGTCGCGCCTTCGCGTCGTCGGTCAGGTGATAGCGCTCCGTGACGGCGACCGCGACGAGATCACTGTTGTCAACGCAGATCTGCGCGTACGAGCGGAGCAGCCGATCGAGGGCGTCCTCGGCGCTCACCGCATGCCGCAGCGCCTCACTCACCCCAGCGACGACGCGGTCGCCAGCGCGGTCGATGGCGGTGGTGAGCAGTTCCTCCTTGTTGTCGAAGTGGCGGTACGAAGCCGATGCCGTGACGCCGACCGCCTCGGCGATGTCGGCCAGCGACACACCTCCATACCCGCGCTCTCGAAAGAGCGCGATTGAGGTCTCAAGGAGTCGCTCGCGTCGGGAGGAGCGGGTCCAGATCCCCGTGGGCTGTGGGTTCGGACGAGACGGGGGAGGCAAGCGGACGCTCAGGAGGCGTGCCATCGCGTCCGACAGGAGCGCGTTCGCCCGGTCATGGGGGAGGTCAGTTAACGCCCGTTCGCCGCCAATGAGCATGCCTGCGGAGGCGCGGATGGTGAGGCCCGCGTCCTCGACGCGAAGGTGCGGGTGGACCGCCCCGACGACGGGACCCCACATCGCCTGGAGCTCGGCCCAGCGTTGCGAGAGTGGCGCGGCGAGCCCCGCGTCCAGCCCCCACAGGTGGCGCACCGACACGGTCAAGGCCGCCGTGTGTTCGAGGCCGACGGCCACCGACCGTGACATCAGGTGATCGAGCGTAGGGCGAGATTCCCACCCTTCGGCGCGTGCTTGCGCGAGCACAGCGTGGGTCGCGGCGACCATGTCATCGAGCAGGCCCGTGCCGATCTCGGCTACCAACGCCTCCTTGCTCGCGATATGGCGATACACCGCCGGTCCGCTGATCCCGACCGCGGCACCGATGTCGTCGATCCCCACGCTGTTGTATCCCCGCTGCCGGAAGAGGTGGGCGGCCGCATCGACGATCTGGGCCCGACGCTGTCCGGCAGGAAGGCGCGTCCGGGTCTCCCGGCGGTGAGAGGGGGTGCCGGTCACGCACATCTCCTGCGTGGTGAACGGTCGTGCATGGCAAGGAGTCTACTGGGCGAGCGAGGACAGGGGTTGAGGATGCTTAAGTTAACGTGCATTGACTATGCCAGGGCTGGGTAGGTACGTTGCCCTCGACGAGCAGGCAACCAAGGAAGTGACCGAGATGTCGACGCGCACGGCGGGCCCTGTTGGTCAGGTGGCGGGCCTCTCCCTTGCATCAGGTGAGTTCCCCGCACACGAAATGGCCCTGCGCCAGGAGGTGCGCGATTTCTTGGCGGACCAGAGCTTCACCCCGATCGCTGACTCATGGGTCGGTGCCTACGACCCGGAGTTCAGCGCGGCCCTCGGCGAGCGGGGCTGGGTCGGCATGACGATTCCCGTCGAGTACGGCGGTGGTGGGCGCAGTCCGCTCGAGCGGTACATCGTGGTCGAGGAGTTGCTGGCGGCCGGTGCGCCGGTCTTCGCCCACTGGGTCGCTGACCGGCAGATGGCGCCGAGCCTGCTGGCGTACGGCAATGAATCCCTGAAGCAGCGGTGGCTGCCCGCGATCGCGAGCGGGCGGTCATACTTCGCGATCGGGCTGTCGGAGCCCGACGCTGGCTCAGATCTGGCATCGATTCGCACCCGCGCCGAGAAGGTGCCCGGCGGCTGGGAACTCACCGGCGCGAAGGTCTGGACCTCCATGGCGCCCCATGCTCACGCGATCGTGGTTCTGGCCCGGACCGAGCCCGCACGCCGAGATGACCGGCACGGCGGCCTCACCCAGTTCGTGGTGGCACTGCCGAGCGAAGGCGTGACAGTGCGGCCGATCGAAGGGATGAATGGCTCGGAGCACTTCGGCGAGGTGGTGTTCGACCGGGCCTTCGTGAGGGACGACGAGGTCCTCGGTGAGCCCGGACGAGGCTGGCAGCAGGCCAACGCCGAGCTGGCTTACGAGCGCAGCGGTCCCGAGCGGGTGCTCTCGACTGCGGTCCTCTTGCCCAGTGTGAAGGGGGCCGAGCGTGGCCGCCTCCTCGCGCGTTTGTGGGCCCTGCGTCAGGCGTCGATCGCCGTGAACGCGGCGATCGAGCGAGGGACGCCGCCGGAGGTTCAGGCCGTGATGGTCAAGGATCTAGGGACCCAGTTCGAAAATGAGGTCGTCGACGCCGCCCTGGCGAGCCAACGGATCGAGCCCGACCCAGGGTCAGCCGATGGTCTCGCAAGGCTCATCGCCACCGCACGACTCAACTCCCCGACCTTCACCCTGCGCGGCGGAACCACCGAGATTCTGCGCGGCATCATCGCTCGCGGTCTGGGGGTGCGCTGAGATGAGCTCAGAGCAGGACGAGATTGCGAGGATCCTTGAGCGAATGCTCGGTGACGGCGCGGATTTCGCTGCATTGGCGGACGGCGGCTTCGTCGGGATTGGCCTACCTGAGGTGCTCGGCGGCAGTGGCGGCACCGTGGCCGACGCCGCCGTCGTGCTGGACGCGGCAGCGTATGCCTTCCTCGACGGGCCGGTAGCGGAGACGGGGTGGCTTGCCGGATGGCTCCTCACGTCCTCGGGGGCGCACGCCCCGACGGGCCGGGCGAGCGCCATCGCTGGCGACATCGAGATCGACGGCGAGCGCGTCTCGGGTCACTTCCGCCGCGTCCCACAGGCCGATCGCGCCGAAGAGTTCGTCATCCTCGGTCGTGGATTCCTCGCGCGAGTGGCCCGAGACGCCGTTCAGGTGGAGCCAGGCCGGAATCTCGCCGGGGAGGACCGCTCCACCGTGACCTTGTCCCACGCCGCGGCCGAGATCCTGCCTACGACCATCACGGCGGAACAGTTCCGGCTGCGCGGTGCCCTGGCGCGAGCGATCCAGATCAGGGGCGCGGCGCGTCGAGCGCTGGAGCTCAGCGTCAGGTACGCGAGCGAGCGCGAGCAGTTTGGCCGCCCGATCGCCCGCTTTCAGGCGGTGCAGCATCTCCTCGCTCAGATGGCCTCGGAGACCTTCCTCATCGAGAGCAGCACTCGGGCGGCGGTCGCTTTGGTCGGGACAAGCGGTGAGGCTTTCGCGAGCGCCGCGGCGAAGCAGAACGCCTCCGAGGCCGCAGCTCGGATCGCTCGAGCCGCCCACCAAGTCCACGGAGCCATCGGGACGACCCGCGAGCACGACCTCCATCGGGCCACAACGCGCCTCTGGTCCTGGGCCGAGGAGTTTGGCGGCGCGGCGGAGTGGGCCGAGAAGATCAACGATTGGAGCACCGCCGAGGTGGACCTCTGGGCCGGCGGCGACCTCACCATGATCGACGGGATGGAGAACTCGCCCCTCGTCGGGCGCGCGACCTTGACCGAGCATGTCCATCGCGTCGCGCTCGCGATGGATGACCTGGATAAGCCGTCGATCGCTGCGGTCAATGGCGTCGCCGTGGGGGCGGGCATGGACATGGCGCTGATGTGCGACATCCGTTACATGGCGAGACGCGCGCGGATGAGTGAGGGTTATGTGACGCTCGGGCTCGTGCCGGGCGACGGCGGCGCCCATTACCTCCCGCGCATCGTCGGGGTAGCCAAGGCGCTCGAGTTGCTGCTGACCGGTGATGCGGTGGGGGCCGACGAGGCGTTGGCGATCGGGCTGGTGTCACGGGTCGTAGATGACGCCGACCTTCTGGCCGAGACTCAGGCGTTTGCTGCTCGGCTCGCCGCGGGACCGCCGGTCGCCACCCGGCTCATCACGCGCGCCGTTCACCTCAGTTTGCACAACGACCTACGGACCAACTTGGACCTCATCTCGTCGTACATGGGTCTGGCTGCCACCAGCGACCACGCTCGAGAGGCGCGGGATGCCTGGCGTGAGCGGCGCCCCCCGAAGTACCACAGAGGCTAGGGCGCTGACATGGTGATGAACCGCGCGGTAGTCGGTGCAAACCAAGAACCCGCCCTGTCCCGGTGGGACCACCGGGACGCGATCATCTATGCGCTCGGGGTAGGGGCCGGGCAGCAGGACCCGCTCGCCGAGTTGCAGTTCACGACCGAGAACTCGAGCGCAGTCATCCAGCAGGTGCTCCCCGCCTTTGGCGTCGTCGTGGGGATGACGCACGGCAACCGTCCGGACCTCGGCGACTTCCCGCGGTCGCAGGTCCTCCATGGCGACCAGGGCTTCGTCGTACACAAGCCTCTTCCCGTTGAGGGAAGTGCCCGGATCTCATCGGTGGTCACCGGCATGTACGACAAGGGCAGTGGGGCACTCGTCACGATCGAGACCACCTTGACCGACGCCGACGCGGGTGACCTCTTCATGACCAGCACGACGGGGCTGTTTGTCCGAGGCGAAGGGGGTTTCGGCGGCGACAAGCAACCAGGCTCGCAGGGGAAGATCCCCCTTCGCCGCCCCGATCACGAACTCACCGCGACCGTTCGAGAGGACCAGGCACTCCTCTACCGTCTCTCCGGCGACCGCAACCCCTTGCACTCCGATCCGGAGTACGCGCGTCAGGGCGGGTTTGAGCGCCCGATCCTCCATGGGATGTGTACGTATGGGATCACCTCGCGGCTCCTGATCAATGCGCTGTGCGAGGGCGATGCCACCCGTGTCTCCGGTATGTATGGACTGTTCAGCAAGCCAGTCATGCCGGGTGAGGCCCTCACGGTGACGGTCTGGACCGACGGCGGGCGGGCGATCTTCCAGACCCGAGACAGTTCCGGTGATGTCGTCCTCGACCGGGGCACCTTCGACTACCGAGCGCGGTGATGGTGGGCCGCGAGCCCCTAGCCGCGCAGGATCGGGCCCAGGGTGTCGAGGACCGAGGCGTCCTCGATGGTTCCGGGCACGTTCGGCGTCTTCCCATCGGCGATCTCGCGCATGGTCTTGCGCAGGATCTTCCCCGAGCGGGTCTTCGGCAGGCCGCCGACGATGTCGATCTGCTTGAGGGAAGCCACCGCGCCGACCTCGTCGCGCACGCGCTGGACGAGTTCCTGACGGATCCGATCCCCTTCGGCCTCGGCGTCAACGTTGCCCTTGAGCACCACCAGACCGCGGGGGATCTGCCCCTTGAAGTCGTCGGCAACGCCGATCACCGCGCACTCGGCGACGTCCGGGTGTCCCGCGAGCGCCGCCTCGATCGATCCCGTGGAGAGGCGGTGACCAGCAACGTTGAGCACGTCGTCGGTGCGGCCCATGACGAAGAGGTAGCCGTCCTCATCGATCATCCCGCCATCGCCGGTGAGGTAGTAGCCCTCGTAGGCGGTGAGGTAACCCGAGACATAGCGCTCATCGTCCTGCCACAAGGTCGGGAGGGTGCCGGGCGGCATCGGGAGCTTGATGCAGATCGCGCCCTCGTTGCCGGGCTCGCACTCGGCCCCGACCTCGTCCAGGACCTGCACGTCATAGCCAGGGACACGCACCGACGGGGATCCCGCCTTGATCGGCATGGGCTCGAGACCACGCAGGTTTGCCGCGATCGCCCAGCCAGTCTCGGTCTGCCACCAGTTGTCCACGACCGGGACGCCGAGGATCTTGCTCGCCCACTCGTAGGTGTCCGGGTCGAGTCGCTCGCCCGCGAGGAAGACATTGCGCAGGGCGCTCAGGTCGTACCCGGCCTTGAGCTCGGCCCCAGCGTCCTCGCGCTTGATCGCTCGGTAGGCCGTCGGTGCGGTAAACATCGCGACCGCGCCGTACTCGCCCATGATCCGCCAGAAGGCGCTCGCGTCAGGAGTCCCGACCGGCTTGCCCTCGTAGACGATCGTCGTCGCACCGGTGAGCAGCGGGGCGTAGACGATGTAGGAGTGGCCGACGACCCAGCCGACGTCGGACGCCGTGAACCAGACCTCGCCGGGGTGCACGTCGTAGATGTTTTCCATCGACCACCGCATGGCGACCGCATGCCCGCCGTTGTCGCGGACGATCCCCTTGGGGCGGCCCGTGGTCCCGGAGGTGTAAAGGATGTAGAGCGGGTCGGTCGCGGCGACCTCGACGCAGTCGACAGGCTCCGCGCCCTCCATCAACTCGCCCCAGTCCACATCGCGCTCGCCCATGTCGGCGACGGCCTGCTCGCGCTGGAGCATGACGACCTTGTCCGGCTTGTGCTCGCTGCGCTCGATCGCCGCATCGAGCATCGGCTTGTAGGCGATGACCCGATTCGGCTCGATGCCACACGACGCCGAAACGATGACCTTCGGGGTGGCGTCTTCGATCCGCGCCGCGAGCTCGGCCGGGGCGAACCCACCAAAGACCACCGAGTGGATCGCGCCGAGGCGCGCGCAGGCGAGCATCGCGATGACCGCCTCGGGGACCATCGGCATATAGACGACGACCCGATCGCCCTTCTCGACGCCGAGGGAGCGCAGGCCCCCGGCGAACCGAGAAACCTGGTCGAGCAACTCGTCGTAAGTGAGGCGCCTCTTGGTGCCCGTCACGGGCGAGTCATAGATGATCGCGTCCTGGCCGCCGCGGCCGTCGCGCACGTGACGGTCGACCGCGTTGAAGCAGGTGTTGAGCGTCCCGTCGCTGAACCAGCGGTAGAAGGGCGGGTTGCTGTCGTCGAGCACCGTCGACGGGGGAGTGATCCACTCGATGGCCGAAGCGGCCTCACCCCAGAAGGCGTTCGGGTCGGAGATGCTCTGCTCGTATGCCGATGCGTAGGCGCCATTGCTCATAGCCCCATCGTGGCGGGAGCGGCGATGGGTGACCACAGCGGGTCGCCCTTCGCCCGGCGAACGTGGCGCGAGACGCGCCGAGCGGCTGCCTGGATGCCGAAATCTCCTCGGCGACGGCACGGTGGGGGCGGGGCTGGGGCTAGCGGGCGCGTCGCCAGGCGACCGTAAGCGCGCCGAGCGCGATCGCCGCTGGCAGGGTCCACCAGGGGATCGCCCCCAACGAGTTCATCACCCATTGCTGCGCCCCAAGTTGGAGCGAGCTCAGGTCGATCCGGGTCAGGGTCTGCAGACTGGCCCCACCGTCGTAGACGAGGAAGAGGACACCGACGGCGATAAAGAGCGCGCCGGAGAGGACCGAGGTGGTGTGAAGGGGGATCCGCCACCGCCCAAGCGGGATCTCGATGACCCGTCCGCGGACGAACGACCGCGAACCGAGGTCGAGGCGCTCCCAGAGCAGCGCGAGGAGGAAGAGCGGGACGCTCATCCCGAGCGCGTAGAGGGCGAGCAGCACGCCCCCTTCGGCCGCGGTCCCGGTCGTCGCCGCAAGGGTGAGAATCGCACCGAGGGCTGGCCCAGCGCAGAACCCGGCGACACCGTAGACAGCCCCCAGTCCGGCCGTGGCGAACCAGCTCGCGAGCCCCCCGGCGCGAGCGGTCGTACCGAAATGAGCGGTCCGTTGTTGGATCGGGCGCGCCCACGGCAGGACACCGCGACCCAGAGCCGTGAGGACACCGAGGCCAATCAGCAGCCAGCCCGCCACCTGGATGACGATGCCTCGATGCTCGGTGACCGCACCGACGACGCTGCGCACCCCTAATCCGAGCGGGACGAGCACGGCCATGAGTCCGAGCGCGAAGACCGCCGTCCGCGCGATCAGGCGGCGCCGGGACGCGAAGGCGTAGGCGAAGAAGGAGGGCAAGAGGAGCGCGCTGCAGGGAGAGAGCAGCGACAAGGCGCCCGCCACCAGCGCGACCGCCCAGGAGACCTCGATCATCGGTACGGGTAGGCGCGGATCAGGACGTCCCCTTCAGCACCTTGTCGATGACGGCATCGAAGGCCTCGACCGGCTGGGCGCCTTGGACGGGCTGGCCGTTGATGAGGAAGGACGGGGTGCCGCTGATCCCGAGGTCCTGCGCCTCGCGGCCGTCGCGCTGGATGTCTTGAAGGAGTTTTTCGCTCGTGAGGTCTTTGGCGAAGGCGTCCTGATCGAGCTGTAACTGCGCGGCGATCTCGCGCATGCGGGTATCGGTCAGCGCCCCGGAGTTTGGGGGTGCCATATCGGAGTAGAGCGCATCGTGGAACTCCCAGAACTTGCCCTGCTCGGCTGCGGCTCGGGCGCCGCGGGCGGCGACCAGCGAATCCGGACCGAGGTAGGGGAAGTCGCGCCACTCGACGCGCACCGTCCCGTCCTTGATGTAGTGCTCGAGCTTCGGCGCGATATCCGTGGCGAAGAGGCCGCAGTAGTGGCACTGGAAGTCGCTCCAGTTGACGATGACGACGGGCGCGTCGACGCGGCCGAGCGCGAGCGGGTCACCCTCCGTGCGACGGGCGTGGTCAGGGAAGGGGGCATCGGATTGGCCCTGCGTGCTGGGGGTCGCCTGCGACGTCGTCGGCGATCCACTGCTCCCGGTCGCGGCCGCGGTCTGGTCGGAATCGGACGCGGACGAGCCACCGAGCGCCGGGATGAGGAAGAACCCCAGGGTGACCACGATCGCGACGGCCGCGACGACAAGGGGAGTGCGAGGCGATCGACCCGACGAGGGTGCCGGTGCGTCCTCGACCGCGCGTGCGTCGGCCTCCGGCATGGGGCGTTGGTCCGGGTCGGGCGGGGTGGGGGTGCTCATCGGGCGGCTTTCGGGGCGTGGTCGGTGGGCGACCTCCAGGATAGGCAAAGCGGCCGGAGACCTCCCTTCGGCCGGGCTCGGGAGGCGACGATTTCGGGGAGGGGCGCGCGCTCAGGTACCCTCCGCGGTGGAGGATTCGCATAGTGGCCTAGTGCGCACGATTGGAAATCGTGTTGGGGATGAAACCCCTCGCGGGTTCAAATCCCGCATCCTCCGCCAGCCGAAAGGGCCCCGCTCAAGCGGGGCCCTTTCGCATGCCATCGGACGTCGACAGCGCGCCGAGGTGGGATGGGTGATCAGCGGTCGCAGGAGCCGCGGCCGACGGTGAAGCATCCCTTGTCGTTGGTGCTCACCAAGTTCTGCGAGGTCGTCGACGTCAGCTCCAGACACACGGTGGTGTCCCTCTCGGCACCTACGCCGATGTCGTAGCCGAAGGTGATGTCCCAGCATGCGCCGCGGGCGAGTTCCGACGTCGTGGTGATGGTCGCCGTCCCCCAGCCGCGGGACCCCGAGTAAGTCCCCTGGTAGTTGAACGTGACGGTGCTGTTCGTCACGAGGCTTCCGGTGGCGGTGGGCCGCGAGTTGGCACCCGAGTAGGTCCACTTCAGTCGACTGCCAGCGGCCAAGGTGGTGTCCACCGCGCAGACGCGGTAGGTCAGCAGGTTGGTGCCGATCAGTGGGTCGAAGCAGGTGACGCGGGTCACCTGGATGTCGGGCTGCGAGGCAGCCAAGGCCGGGGCCGCTGCACCAATGACGATCGCGGGCGCCGCCCAGGCGGCGCCCTTAGCGATCGCGCGTCGGGAGGGCCCAGCAAGCAGGGCGGTGGGGGACATCGCGAAAAACTCCTCGAGGCGGGGTGGTCGCCCCTGAGGGCGACCCACGAGCCTATGCCGCCGTCGTGGTTACTCGCGATTCGGAAGGAGCGGCCACTGACGAGAAGGGGGCGGTCAGCGCGCCCAGGGGACGGGCGGGCCGATCCACAGCAGGATCGCCGTCGCGACCGCCACGACCGCGGCCCCAGCCACCAACGACAGGACCGGGTAGCGAAGGGCGGTATCCAGGCCACGTTCGGGCAGGCTGAGCGACTCCCCTTCGCGCGTCGCAACCGAGGTCCCGGGACCGACTCGCCACGGGCCCTCGACGAGCCCGTGCTTCTCGGCGTGCTTGTCGAACCACAGCGTCGCCCACGGCGGGATCGCCGCGGCGAGCGCGAAGAAGGCGGTCTTGGTCGACCAGCGCTGGTTGATCCACAGGGCGAGCGCGACGAGGACGTAGGCGAGGAAGACCACGCCGTGGATGAGGCCGAAGACGCGAACGCCCAACTCGGTCGTCTTGGTCACGTACTTCAAGACCATGCCGATGATGAGCAGGGTCCAGGTGATGGCTTCGGCGGTGGATGCGGTGCGAAAGAGGGTGCGAGGAGTCATGTCCTGATCGATAGTAGAGTGATCCCTCGGCACCCCGCGTGGTGGTACCTCTCCGAACTCCCCCAGGGCAGGAATGCAGCAAGGGTAGGAGAGCTCTTCCAGGTACGCGGGGTGTCCTTTATGCCCCGAAAAGCTGAGCATCGCCCCGGCGTCGCCCCACCCCGGCCACCTCGTGGACCAGGCAAGATGAGGGCGCATGAGGAGACTGACGGTCCGCAGCCGGGTGCTGCTCACCGTGCTCGCGCTGGTCGCGACCGGGCTGATCGTCGCCGGAGCCGTCTCCCACGTCGTCGCCTTGGGCAATCTGCGGGACGACGCCCAAGAGTCGCTGGAGCAAGAGGTGGCTGAGTTCCGGGCGCTCGCGACGAAGGGGGTCGACCCGCAGACCGGGCAGCCCTTCGCCGATGTCGAGCAACTGCTGCGGGTGGCGATGGAGCGCAACGTCCCGTCCTCGGATGAGACGATCGTCACCTATGTCGGGGGACGTCCCCAGCAGTACTCCGGAGGCGGAGATGCCGCGGTCGCGGGGGCCGAGGAACTTCGCGAAGCGGTCGAGAGCCTCCCGCCCACGGGGACCCGGGTCGTCTATCGAGATGTGCGGATCGACGGACGCGACTACCGGATCGCTGCAGTACCCGTGCGGATCGGGGATGGTCCGCGCGCCGGGTCCTATGTCGTCGTTTACGACGTCTCGGCAAACCTCTCGCGCCAGTACCGCCTCACCCAGACCTACGCCGCGGTGTCCCTCGTCTCGCTGGCCCTGATCGGGATCGCGGCGTGGTTCATCATCGGGCGGCTGCTCCGCCCCCTTCAAGATCTGCGCGATGCGGCGCTGCGAACGAGCGAAGAGGATCTCACTCAGCGGGTCCCGGTTCGCGGCGGCGACGACGTGTCTCAATTGGCGCAGGCCTTCAACACGATGGTCGGCCGGTTGGAAGAGGCCTTCGCCGAGCAACGCCGGCTGATCGACGATGCCGGGCACGAACTGCGGACTCCGGTCACGATCCTTCGTGGGCATCTAGAACTGCTCGACCCGAGCGATGTCGATGACGTGAGCGAAACGCGCGAGTTGTTGCTCGACGAGACCGACCGGATGGGACGCCTCGTCGAGGACCTCATCTTGCTGGCGAAGGCCGAGGGCGAGCAGTTCGTCGATCTCGTGCCCGTCGACCTGGCCGAACTCACCGAATCGATCCTCACCAAGGCTCGCGGGCTGGCCGACCGGGACTGGCGCCTTGATGGAGTCGCACCGGTGGTCGTGCGCGCCGACCCGCACCGGATCACGCAGGCAGTACTGCAACTCGCCCACAACGCGGTGAAGTTTGGCCCCGACGCCTGCGAGATCGCGATCGGGAGCGCCGCCGAAGGGGGGATCGCTCGCCTGTGGGTGCGCGATCAGGGTCCGGGGGTGGCCGAGGGCGATCGGGAGCGCATCTTCGAGCGCTTCGGGAGGGCCGAGACCGGGCGAGGTATCGAAGGATCCGGCCTCGGTCTCGCGATCGTCAGGGCCATCGCCGAGGCGCATGGCGGGAGCGTCGCCGTGACCGATGCCCCAGGCGGTGGTGCCATCTTCACCATCTCCCTTCCGCTAGAGACCGAGCCGTGACCGACCGAGCCCCCAAGGAGGGCCCATGAGCAGCATCTTGATTGCCGAGGACGAGCGGCGGATCTCCTCCTTCGTCGACAAGGGCCTGCGCGCCGCCGGGTACACCACCACGGTGGTCGCCGACGGAGACGCCGCCTTAGACCTTGCACTCACTGGCGAGTTCGATCTGTTGGTGCTCGATATCGGGCTCCCCGGCAAGGACGGTTTCGACGTCCTCGCGGCCCTGCGGGGAAGCGGTTCGAGCGTGCCGGTCATCATCTTGACCGCGCGCGATTCGGTGTCGGACACCGTGACCGGGCTCGAAGGGGGCGCCGATGACTACATGGCCAAACCCTTCCGCTTCGAGGAGCTGCTCGCCCGGGTCAAGCTGCGCCTGCGCGATGCCTCTGGCGGGGCGACCGGGCCCACCTCGGAGTTGCGCCACGGCGACCTCGTCCTCGATGTCCGAACCCGTCAGGCACGGGTCGCCGACCGAGTCATCGACCTCTCCTCGCGGGAGTACTCGCTCGCCGAGACCTTCATGGAGCACCCGGGGCAGGTCCTGTCTCGGGAGCAGTTGCTCTCGCGCGTCTGGGGGTACGACTTCGATCCCGAGTCCAATGTTGTCGACGTCTACGTGCGTTACCTGCGCCGCAAGCTCGGCGCTGAGCGGATCGAAACGGTCCGGGGGATGGGCTATCGGATGCCCTAGGCCTGCCTTCCGCGCCAAAGATGAGAGCCTTCTCATCTTTGCCTCCTGCGCCTCTCATCACCCATCACCAGGGTGGAGCCCATGACGATGACGCGGTGGGTGGTGCTGGCGGGGATGGGCGTCGTGAGCGTGGCGATCGGGGCAGTTGTCGCGGCGGTCATGATGGTCGGAGGAAGTGCCTCCGGCTCCGATGAGGGCATCCGCCTCGAGCAGACCGCGACCGCCGACGGTGATGCCGTGGTCGCTCCCGACTCCGATCGTGAGCACGCCGTGTTGGGACCCGATGGGGTGAGTGCCGTGCCGCGGCCGACCACAACGAGCCGCCCTCCCGCGCCAGCCCCGAGGGCGAGCCAAGCTCCGGCGGCTCCGCGTCCCGTCGCGCCTCCCGTTCGAACCTTCGTCGGCGATGACGACGATGACGATGATGATGACGACGACTAGGCGCCGGCGCTAACGGTTGTCAGCGAGCGCGGCTAGGGTCATCGCCGTGAGCACCGCCCTCTACCGCCGCTATCGGCCAGAGTCCTTCGCCGACGTCATCGGGCAGGAGCACGTCACAGAGCCGCTCATGCAGGCACTGCGGACGGGGCGGGTCAACCACGCCTACCTCTTCAGCGGGCCGCGCGGGTGTGGCAAGACGACCAGCGCCCGCATCCTCGCTCGCTGCCTCAACTGCGAGCAGGGCCCGACCCCGCAGCCCTGCGGTGTCTGCGACTCCTGCGTGGCGCTCTCGCGTGGGGGCGCTGGGACCGTCGATGTGATCGAGATCGACGCCGCCAGCCATGGTGGCGTCGATGACGCCCGCGACCTGCGCGAACGCGCGTCGTACGGCCCGGCGCAGAGCCGCTACAAGATTTACATCATCGACGAGGCGCACATGGTGACGCCGCAGGGCTTCAACGCACTGCTGAAGATCGTCGAGGAGCCACCCGAGCACGTGAAGTTTGTCTTCGCGACCACCGAACCCGAGAAGGTCATCGGGACGATCCGCTCGCGGACACACCACTACCCCTTCCGGCTGGTCCCGCCCGCTCGCCTCCACGACTACATGGAGCAGTTGTGTGAGGCCGAAGGGGTGGCCGTCGAGCCGGGCGTGCTGTCCTTCGTCGTGCGCGCGGGGGGTGGGTCCGTGCGGGACTCGCTGTCGGTTCTCGACCAGTTGATCGCCGGGAGTGGCTCAGAGGGTCTGACCTATGAGGGCGCGGCGTCGCTGTTGGGCTTTACCGATGGCGAGCTCCTTGACGCGACGGTCACCGCGCTCGCCGCGGGGGATGCCGCCGGGGTCTTCTCGCAGATCGACGCGGTCGTCGAGACCGGCCTGGACCCCCGCCGCTTCGTCGAAGACCTGCTCGAGCGGCTGCGCGACCTGATCATCATTGCCGCCTCGCCCGATGGTGCGGGAGCGATCCTGCGCGGCTACCCGGCCGATCAGGTGGACCGGATGCGTCAGCAGTCGGCAGCCTTTGGGCCGGCGTCGCTCTCGCGGGCTGCCGACCTCGTCAACGCGGGCCTCACCGAGATGACCGGCGCGACCTCCCCTCGGCTCCAGCTCGAGTTAATCGCCGCCAGGGTCCTGCTGCCTGGAGCCCACGGCGAAGGGGGCTACGCCAGTCGCCTCGACGTGATCGAGCGTCGGCTCGATATCGCTGGGGCCTCCAATGACCCGGCGCCGGCGCCCGCAGGTGCGGTGGCCCAGGGTCCGCGCCCGACCACCTCGTCTCAGCCGCCGCCGTCTGCGCCGCCAGCTCGCCCCAACCCGGTCGCCGCGCCGCAGCCGGTCCCCTCCAGGTCGGCGGAGCCCCCGGCGTCGGTCGAACCTCCGGCGTCGGTGGAACGCGCGCAGCCGCGTCAGGCGCCCGAGCATCCCGAGCCCAGTGCCCCGCCGACGCAGGAGACCCCGGTCGCCGCTCCCGAACCAGCCGCTCCAGCTGCGGCGATGCCATCGTGGGCCGGTGGGGGCTCAGCGGCGGCGAGCGCGCCCGAGGCGAAGTCCTCGGCTCCCGGATCCCTCGATCTCGAGGCGTTGCGCCGGTCCTGGCCCGATGTCGTCTCCCGGATCGCCCGCAAGCGGCGAGCGACCTGGGCCTTCGTCGATCAGCACGCTCAGGTCCAGGCCTACGACGGCCGGCGCCTCACCATCTCGATGACCACCGTTGGCCTGGCCAATGCCTTCCGCCAAGGCCAGCACGCCGAGGTCGTGCGCGAGGCACTGCGCGACGAGCTCGGTATTGACTGCATGGTCGAAGCGATCGCGAGCGACGGGCCACCACCATCGAGTGATGGTCCGGCCTGGGCCGGTGGCAGTGCCGCCGGAGCCGGTGACGCGGCGCCCGCTGGGGCCAGTGCCCGCCCTGCGGAGGTCGGCGGACCAAGGACTCCGCCTGCGAGTGACGCGGCCGAGAAGGCGAGCGGGGGTGATCGTGAGGGCGCACCGAGGGCGCGCGCCGCCAGCGACGAGCGTGCCACCCCCGACTGGTCCACCGCCCCATCCGACCCGTCGTCGACGCCTGCCTGGGCGAGTGCGGATCCGAGCGCAGCTCCCGACTGGGCGACGGGCGCCCCGAGCGCGCGCGGTGACGGTGCTCCTGCGCAGCCCGCCGGTGCTCCCGGTCCCGACGAACAGCCAGCCGAGACCACGAGTGAGGCGGCCTCGGGTCCGGATCCGAGCAGCGGCCCCGATTCGCCGCTCAGCCCCTTGGAGCGAGCCCGCCTCGCCGCGGCTTCGTTGCCGGATGAGGTCGAGCACGAGGTCGACGATTCCGCGGTGAGCGAGGACGACGAGGACATCATCGAGGCGGGGGAGGCCGGGCCGGCCGTGATCGAGCGGCTCCTCGGCGGGACTGTCATCCACGACGAACCCTCCTGATCGTCCGCGGCGACGGGCACCCCTTCGGCCCATAGCTTGAGGCGATCGGCGCGGCGCGGAGACCGACCATTGTCGGTGCGAAGGCGTATGGTCCTCTTCGTGTACGAAGGCGTGGTTCAAGACCTGATCGACGAACTCGGGCGGTTGCCCGGGATCGGGCCCAAGAGTGCCCAGCGCATCGCCTTCCATCTCCTCCAAGCCGATCCGCAGGATGTCCAGCGGCTCGCGAGCGCGCTCACCGAGGTCAAGGCGAAGGTCCGCTTCTGCACGATCTGTGGCAATGTCGCCGAGGCCGAGCAATGCCGGATCTGCTTGGACCCGCGCCGCGACCCCAGCTCGATCTGCGTGGTCGAGGAGGCCAAGGATGTCGTCGCGATCGAGCGGACGCGCGAGTTCCGTGGCCGCTACCACGTCCTCGGCGGCGCGATCAGTCCCCTCGACGGCATTGGCCCGGATGATCTGAGCTTCCGTGAACTCATGGCGCGCTTGGCCTCCGGCGAGGTCACCGAGTTGATCCTCGCGATGGACCCCAACCTCGAAGGGGAGGCCACCGCCGCCTATATCGGGCGGCTCCTGAAGGACTTCGATGTGCGCATCACCCGGCTCGCGTCGGGGCTGCCCGTCGGCGGCGACTTGGAGTATGCCGACGAGGTGACCCTCGGGCGGGCCTTCGAGGGAAGGAATCTGCTCAATGCCTGATCAGCCCGTGGACGATAACGCCCTGCTCGCGCAGGAGTGCGCCCTCGATGCCCGCGCCTATCTCACGACGGTGACCGAGGTGGCGAGTGGGGTCGCGCCCGACTCCGCGATCCCGTACTGCCTGCTCGCCCTCGCCCAGATCCAGTTGACCGGTGCCCGACTGGGCGCGATTGCCGATGTGGTGCCGGAGCAGCGCTTCGAAACCGACCCCGGGCCGGATGTCGAGCTCGACCCCCTTCGCGCCGGGATCGCGCAACTCTTCGAGGGGCTCGATGACTACGCCGATGTCGTCGACCCGGTGATGAGTGCCGAGCTCACGAGCGGCTCGCTCAGCAACGACCTCACGGTGATTGCTGGAGCCCTGACTCACGGCCTCGCGCACTACGACGCCGGGCGCAGTGACGAGGCCCTCTGGTGGTGGCAGTTCAGCTATCTCTCCGACTGGGGCGAGCGAGCCGCGATGGCGATCCGCGTCCTGCAGTCACTGCTCGCGCACCTGCGCCTTGACGCCGATGAGGACGTGGTGGCCGAGGCGGAGTTCGACGCCCTCAACCGCTGACCGCACGCCACCGACGAAGGGGGTGGACGACAACTCGTCGTCCACCCCCTTCGCGTGCCGCGGCCATCATCCCCGCTAGGCGACCCTCGTGCCGCTCGGGAGCTTCTTGATCGGCGTGCGCAGGCGACGGTGAGCGACCGCCGCCGAGCCGGCACCGAGGAGGATGTAGAAGATCAGACCGTACGGCCAGACCGCGCCCGTCTTGGCCACCTGCTCCATGGACTGAGGGTCGGCTTCTGGCTCCCCGTAGCCGTAGCACTCGTTGATGGGCTGGGGCGGAGGGCCGGACTTGGCCAATCGCACCCCGTAGGAGATGTAGCGCAGCGGCGTGAATGCTTCTTCGGGCTGCATCTTGCCGGACGTCGGCCGGGTCGGTGAGGCATCGGCGACCACGGTGAAGGGGTTGATGGCGAGCATCCACCACGTGCGCTCGGTGTGGATGACATCGCGCCGCTCGGTCTGCACGACGCAGTCCTTGATCGTCGGAGTCTTCTCCCCGGTCGGGTCATCCAGCCAGAAGGATTCCGGGATGCTGCGGACTTTCACGTCCTCCTTCGTCGTGACCAGGAAGAAGGACATGATGAAAACGATCGCGGTCAAGAAGACTAAGCCCGCCGTCGTGAGGTAGGTGAGGACCGCCGAGGCGACCGGACGGGCGACCAGCGAGGAAAACATCAGCCCGAGCGCGCACACCGCGCCGAGCACGATGGCGAGGACGATCACCGCCCGCACGGCACCCCAGAAGTCGACGCCGCGTTGCGCGTACCCAAAGAGGAGGAAGGGGACGGCGATGGCGAGGAAGGTCAAGGCGATCGCCCACGCGGCGACCAGCTTGCCGATCACGATGTCTCCGGCCGTCAATAAGGTCGTCTGCATCGTCGCGAGCACCCCGTGCTCGCGATCACCGTTGATCGACGTGGCCGTCAGCGCCGGCATGACGAGCATGCCGAGACCGAGCACGAAGAAGAGGACGACGTCGTAGGTGCTGCCGCCGTCGGGGAATTGCGACTGACGCTGAGCGAGGTAGGTCAGCACGGTGATCCCCGCGATGATCGCTCCCCAGAGGCCGAGGGCGACATACCACCGCGTGCCCCGGGCGCGCTGTTTGAGCTCGAGGCGGGCGATCGTGCGGATGCCGTTGATGCTCATGCTCGGTCCTCCGTCATCGCGAGGTAGGCGGCCTCGAGACTGCCTTGTGCCGGGGCGAAACTGGTGATGGGGATCTGCTGGGCGACGAGGCGGCGCAGGAGGTCGACGGCCGCGGTCTCGCTCGCCACTTCGACCTCGACGAAGGTCCCGGCGTGGACCGGCTGGAGCCCGTGGGTGGTGAGTGCCGCTCGCAGCGCCTCGGGTTCGGTTGCCGCGATCCGATACGTGATCGCGACCGGAGCGTGGCCGACCCTTTGGGCCTCCACGGTGCGCCCTCGGGCGACGATCACCGCTCGGTCGGCGACTTCTTGCAACTCGGTCAGGATGTGACTGCTCACGAGGACCGTGCGGCCCTGCGCCGCGAGTGAGCGCAAGATGTCGCGAAGTTCGATCCGGCTCCGAGGGTCGAGGCCCGAGGCGGGTTCGTCGAGGATGAGCACGCTCGGCTCGTTGACGAGCGCCCGGGCGAGCCCGAGCCGCTGCTTTTGTCCGCGTGAGAGCACCCGCGCGGGCCGATCGGCGAGATCGTCAAGGTGAAGGAGGGCGAGGAGGCGGGCGATCCGGTCCGCGGCTTCCCCCTTCGGCAGGTGGTAGGCCGAGGCGACGATCGAGAGGATCTCGCGCACGGTGAGCACATCCCAGGTCCCGAAGCCATCCGGCATCCAGCCGATCCGAGCGCGGACCGCTGCCGGGTCGGTGACCGGGTCATGGCCATCGATCCGAATCGTCCCGGCGTCGGGGACGAGCAGGCTCGCGAGCATCAGCATCAGGGTGGTCTTGCCCGAGCCGTTCGGTCCGATGAGGGCGGTCACTTCGCCGGGGTGAGCGACGAAGGAGATGTCATCGACCGCGAGGACGGGGCCGAAGCTGCGTCGTGCATGGTCGACGACGATGCCGGCGGCTGGCGCTGGAGGCCCGCCCGGCGTCGCTGAATACTCGGTATGTGTGCTCATGATGGTGACTGTAGACCCGGCCGCCACGGTGTCGGCGCAGGCACGGCGAACCGGCGGCTAATCCCCAGGCGCTTCTCAGTGAAGGGCGATGGCGGGCGGCCCCTCAGCGGCTCGCGGCCCTCGCGTACCCTTAGGCGCGGGGTCTATCCCCAGCGTGTCGAGATCGAAGCCACCCGGAAAGTCACTGCATTGAGCCTGGTTGTCCAAAAGTACGGCGGTTCCTCCCTCGCCGACGCCGAGAGCATCAAGCGGGTCGCGAGTCGGATCGTCGAAACCAAGAAGGCCGGGCACGACGTCGTCGTGGTGGTCTCGGCGATGGGAGATAGCACCGACGAGTTGCTCGATCTCGCCCACGAGGTGAGCCCGATGCCGCCGGCGCGCGAGGTCGACATGCTCCTCACGGCCGGTGAGCGGATCTCGATGTCCCTCGTCGCGATGGCGATCGCTCAACTCGGGCGGACCGTGCGCTCCTTCACCGGAAGCCAGGCCGGGGTGATCACCGATGCCGCGCATGGCAAGGCTCGGATCATCGACGTGACGCCGGGGCGCATCACTGAGGCGGTCGCCGAAGGGCACATCGTGATCGTCGCGGGCTTCCAGGGGGTGAGCGCAGAGGGTAAGGAGATCACCACCCTCGGGCGCGGCGGCTCAGACACCACCGCGGTGGCGCTCGCCGCGGCCCTGCACGCCGATGTCTGTGAGATCTACTCCGACGTCGATGGCGTCTTCACCGCCGACCCGCGCATCGTCCCGTCGGCTCGCAAGCTCGAGGCGATCTCCCACGAGGAGATGCTCGAGATGGCCGCCTCGGGCGCCAAGATCCTCCACCTGCGGTGCGTCGAATATGCGCGCCGCTTCGACATGCCGATTCACGTCCGGTCCTCCTTTTCCACCAAGGACGGCACCTGGGTGACGAGCGATGGCACGCACTGGACCGAAGGAGAAACCGTGGAAGACCCGATCATCGGCGGCGTCGCGCACGACCGCAGCGAGGCCAAGATCACCGTCGTCGGCGTTCCCGACAGCCCGGGTAAGGCGGGCGAGATCTTCCGGGCCGTCGCCGACGCCCAGATCAATATCGACATGATCGTCCAGAATGTCTCGGCGACCGATACGGGGCTGACGGACATCTCCTTCACCCTGCCGAAGGCCGATGGCCAGAGCGCGGTTCAGGCCCTCAGCCGGCTCCAGCCGACGGTGGGCTTCGCTCAGATCCAGTACGACGACCAGGTGGGCAAGCTCTCCCTGGTCGGCGCCGGAATGCGCACGCACCCGGGGGTCTCCGCCACCTTCTTCAGCGCGCTTGCCGACGCTGGTATCAACATCGAGATGATCTCGACCTCCGAGATCCGGATCTCGGTGATCACCCGCGCCGACCAACTCGATCGCGCCGTTCAGGCCCTACACACCGCCTTCGGGCTGGACTCCAGCGACGGCGAGGCCGTCGTCTACGGCGGCACCGGGCGGTGAGCCTGCTCGCGTCTCCTGAGACCACTGGCCGCCCGACGGTGGCCGTGGTGGGAGCCGTCGGACGCTTCGCCCAGGCCGTCTTGCACGCCATGGCAATGCGGACCGATTGCTGGGGCGAGATTCGGCTGCTCGCTCCGACGATGACCACCCGCACCCTGACGGTGCGCGGTCGCGAGCAACGGATCGAGTTGCTGACCGAGGAGTCGCTGCAGGGCGTCGACATCGCCTTGTTTAACCTGCCGGGCCCGCAGACCGCCGCCTGGAGCGAGCGCGCCGTCGCCGCCGGTGCGGTCGTCGTCGACGCCAGCCATGCACATCGCTTCGATGACGAGGTTCCGCTCGTGGTGCCGGGCATCAACGGCGACCGGGCACTCGATCGTCCGCGCGGGATCGTCTCCCTTCCGGGGCCGGTCACCTGGGCCCTCATCGATGCCGCGCATGTCCTGAACCAAGGGTGGGAACTCCAACTCCTCGTCGTCACCGGCCTCATTGCCGCCGCCTCTCACTCCGATCGGGGTATTGCGCGGCTCCGGGCCGAAAACGAGGCCGTGCTGTCGTACCCCACTGCGGGCCAGGCGCCCGGAGATGTGCGGGCGGCGACCTCAGACCTGCCGGACGATTCCCCCTTCCCGGCCCCCCTCGCGATGAATGTGATCCCCTGGGTGGGCCGCCCCGGAGAAGGGGGATGGACCTCCACCGAGTTGGGCCTGCGCCGAGAAATCGTCAAGATCCTCGAGATCCCTCACGTGCCCGTCGTCGCGACCCTCGTGCAGGTGCCCGTCGTCTCATCGCATTCGATGTCGATCCACGCACGGTGCGCTCGCTCCGTGCAACCCGAGAAGGTCCGCCGGGCGATCATCGAGGCGCCCTCGCTCGTGATCCTCGACGACGTGGCGACTGGAGAGGTGCCGACCCCCATCGACGTCGCCGGGATTGACCCGCGCTTCGTCGGCCGCGTGCGCCAGCCCGAGGGGCTCGGGCACACCATCGACCTCTTCTTATCGGCGGACACGATTCGTCGTGGCGCCGCGGCCATGGTCGAAACCGCCGAACTCATCGCGGTCGACCTCCACCGCTCCTAACGAGCGAACCGCCTCGCCCGCTCCGGCGTCATAGGGGCGAACAGCTGCCATCCAGGTCTCAGATCGGGCACGATCTCGTCGCTTTCTCATGTTACTGGTGTTACTCATGTGACTGATGTGACGACAATGGAGAGGGAGCAGAGCCACGGGGTGAGGAGAGGCCGATGAGTGACGGTGGCGGATCGGGGACGAGGGCGCCAGGTGAGCGCCCCGGACACCGCGAGTACGAAGTGGTGCCCGTCGCCGAGCTCAGTCCGGTCGAGGCGGAGCAGTATCGGCGCCGGTGGTGGGTCAGGGTTGCCCTCTTCGTCTCCCTGCCGGGTCTGATCCTTGGCACGCTCACCGTCGCGACGGCCTACGGCTCATCGGTGTTGCGTGGCGGCGAGACCTGTCAACCGATTGTCCTTAGTGCCCCGGCCCGCAGCGACGTGCGCGTGCGGGTGCTCAACGCCAACGACACCGACGGGGTCGCGTCCGCCGTGGCGAGAACCCTCAAAGAGCGCGGCTTCACGGTCACCGATGTCGATAACGCCGACGACCGGACCTATGTCCGGGGGGTTGCCACGATCTACTACGGCAGCGCCGGACTGGATCACGCTCTGCTGCTCCAACGTCAGGTGCCGGGTGCCCGGCTGTGGTCCGACGGTCGCGACGGCTCGAGCGTCACCCTCGTCCTTGGGTATGGCTACCGCCAGTTGGTGGACGAACCCGCGCCTCCGCCGCCCATGCCCGACAAGGTCAAGGTCAACGTCTACAACACGACCTTCCGCGAGGGCCTGGCCCAAAGCGCCAGTGACGACCTCGCCGACCGCGGCTTTCGGATCGGCGACGTGGGGAACGATCCGCAGGCCTTCCACCTGCCCGATGACGTCGGCGTGATCCGCTACGGGCCCGACGGCGAGGGCGCCGCTCAGCGCCTCACGAACTACCTCGACGGTGTGCGGTTGCAGAAGGTGAGGCGCGACGGGACCACCGTCGACCTCGTCCTCGGTAACGGATACGGTGGAATCAAGCCTGCATCGAAGGTGCCGGCCCCCACCCCCTTCGTCCGTGCTGCCGAAAACATCGAGAGGCCGTGTCACGCACCATGACCGTTAAGACCGTTGCCATGCTCACCGCCGGAGGCCTCGCGCCCTGCCTGTCCTCCGCCGTCGGGGGCCTCATCTCGCGCTACACCGAGGTCGCCCCTGATGTGCGCATCATCGGGTACCTGGACGGGTACGCCGGGCTTCTCACCGGCAACAGCGTTGAGATCACCGACGAGGTGCGCGAGCATGCCGACCGGTTGCAGGGTTTTGGTGGCAGCCCCCTTGGCAATAGCCGCGTCAAGCTGACCAATGCCGAGGATCTCGTGCGGCGCGGTCTGGTGCCCGAAGGGGGTAACCCCCTTCAGATCGCGGCGGAGCAGTTGCAGGCCGACGGGGTCGATGTCCTCCACACGATCGGCGGCGACGACACCAACACGACGGCTGCGGACCTCGCCGCCTACCTCGCCGAGCACGACTACGGCCTGCAGGTTGTCGGGCTGCCGAAGACGATCGATAACGACGTCATCCCGATCCGGCAGAGCCTCGGCGCCTGGACCGCGGCCGAGCAGGGCGCGATCTTCGCCAAGAACATCATCGCCGAGCACTCCTCGAACCCGCGGATGCTGATCATTCACGAGATCATGGGTCGAAACTGCGGCTGGCTCACCGGTGCGACCTCGGTCCGCTACCGCGAGTGGCTGACCCAGCGTGAGTTCGTCCCCGCGATCGGCAATGACGAGCGGCGCTGGGATATCCACGCCGTCTACGTCCCCGAGCGCCACATCGACATGGAGGCCGAGGCCGAGCGCCTGCGGGCCGTCATGGACGAGTTGGGGTGCGTCAACATCTTCCTCTCCGAAGGAGCGGGCGTCTCCGACATCGTCGAGGCCATGGAGGCCGCGGGGACCGAGGTGCCGCGCGACCCCTTCGGTCACGTCCAGCTCGACAAGGTCAACCCCGGCGCATGGTTCGGCAAGCAGTTCGCTGAGCTCATCGGCGCCGAGAAGGTCATGGTGCAAAAGAGTGGGTACTTCTCCCGCTCGGCGGCCTCGAATCGTGAGGACCTCGCGCTCATCCATCGCTGCACCGAGTACGCGGTGGACGCGGCCCTGCGCGGTGAGTCGGGGGTCGTCGGTCAGGACGAGGAGCGCGGCGATGAACTGCGCGCGATCGAGTTCGATCGGATCGCGGGCGGCAAGGAATTCGACGTCGAAGTGGACTGGTTCCAGCAGCTGCTGAAGGACATCGGCCAGCCGTGAGCTGGGTCGAAGGGGGCGCCGCGATCGGTTGGGTCGCGGCGCCCCCTTCGCGTGTGACGCCTTAGGGCAACGGGGGAAGAGGAGCCTCGTCGAGCCAGGCCGCGAAGAGAGCTCCGAGATCGCGATCGGCGACGTCCTCCGCCGTGGCGATGAAGTCCTCGGTGGTCACGGTCGTGTACTTGTACCGCTCGACCCAGGTCCGCAGGACCCGGAAGAAGGTGTCGGAGCCGATCGTGAGGCGCAGGGCGTGGAGTAAGAGCGCGCCGCGCTTGTACACGCGGTCGTCGAACATGTCCTGCGGGCCGGGGTCGCCAAGCACGAGGTCTTGCGGGAGACGGGAGAGCTTCGCCCAGTGGGTGCGCGCCTGCTCATCGGTCGTCGCCAGCCCGGCCTCGGGAGACCAGAGCCACTCCGCGTAGCAGGCAAAGCCTTCGTGCAGCCAAATGTCCTTCCAGGCCGCGGCAGTGACGGCATTGCCGAACCACTGGTGAGCGAGCTCATGCGCGATGAGCCGCTGCGAGGGCCAATCCCGCGTGCAGTAGTTCGAACCGAAGGTGGAGAGCGTCTGCGACTCCAGGGGGATGTCGAGCCGGTCCGCGGTCACGACGGCGGTGTACTCGGCGAAGGGGTAGGGCCCGAAGAGCTTGGTGTAGAGCTCGATCATCGCGCCTTGATCGGCGAAGGCCGAGGTCGCTGCGCGCCGGAGCATCGGGGGAGCGGCGAGGGTCCAGGGCACGGTGCGGGAGCCGGCCGGCAGGCGTCCGAGTGAGGCCTTGGCGGGCTCGTGCCGGGTGAGTTCGTACTGGCCGATCTGGACCGTCGCGAGGTAGGGCGACATCGGCTCGGCCAGCTCGTAGCGCCACGTGGTGCGCTGCCCGCTCGTGCGACGGGAGGCGAGCACGCCATTCGCGACCACCGAGTAGGCGGAATCGGTCGTCACGGTGATCGTGTAGGTCGCCTTGTTGGCGGCCCGGTCGTTGCAGGGATACCAGCTCGGTGCCCCATGCGGCTGCGACGCGACGATGACGCCGTCATCGAGCTCCTCCCAGCCGGCGAGCCCGTCGATCCCACGCATCGGGTGCGGGTTCCCCCGGTAGGCCATCGTCAGCGTCATCTCGGTCCCAGCCGCGACCGCGCTCGCGAAGCGGATCGTGGTCTTGGCTCGGCTCTGTGACCAGCGCGCGACCTTGGCCCCCTTCGCCGAGAACTTCGTGATGCGCAGGTCGTTAAGGTCCAGGTCGATCGAGCGCACCGCGACGCGGGTGCGAAGGGAGATCACGGCTCGCCCGTCGAGGTGGTTGCCGAGGATGCGGTAAGTGAGGTCCAGGTCGTAGTGCGTGACGTCGTAGCGCGCATCGCCGTGTCGCGGCACGTAGGGATCGGGCGAGTCGCCGGTGCCGGTCAGGGCGACCTGCGCTGTCGTCACCGCGCTCGCCACGGCGTCCTTGGCGCCGTCGACATCGGCCGTCAATGCGTGCGCCGCAGCGGATGCCGCGGCTCGGGCGGCCTTCTTCGCGGAGGTGGGGCGAGTACTCACTTAGCTCTTTTCTCCCTTCACGCCGGGGATGGTGATCCGGCTGCCGACGACCTCGTCGTCTTCGATCCAGGGTCCGATGGGGTTGCCGATCCAGCGAGTGCCGTCCGGGATGGATTCGCCGCGCATGACCAGCGAAGCCGGTCCGACGGTGGCATGGCGACCGATGGTGGCGGCCGGCAGAATCACGCCGTTCGGGCCGAGAGTGGCGCCCTCCTTCAGCACGACGGTGTCCATTTGCAGGACTCGATCGTGGAAGAGGTGGGTCTGCACGACGCACCCGAGGTTGACGGTCGCGCCATCGCGCAACTCGATGAGGTCGGCCTCGGGCAGCCAGTAGGTGTCGCACCAGACGCCGCGGCCGATCTTCGCGCCCATCGCTCGATACCACAGGGTGAGGACCGGGGTGCCGATCGCGGCGCGGGCAAACCACGGCGCTGCGAGGACCTCGACGAAGGTGTCGGCGAGCTCATTGCGCCAAACGAAGGAGCTCCACAGCGGGTGCTCTCCAACGTGCATGCGCCCGACGAGGAGCCACTTGGCGGCGGTCGAGATCGCGGCCGCGATCGCGCCGCCGAGGATAAAGACCGGCCCGCCGAGGAGGACGGCGACCCAGACCCCCTTCGTCATTAGCCAGATGAGGGCGATCACGACGAAGAGGGAGAGCGCCGCGTGCGCCCACATCGGGATCAGGCGGCAGGTCTCGACGATGGCGCGCGCGACCCGCAGGCGCATCGGTGGGGCGAAGGTGCGGCCCGAGTCGGTCGTGGCGGACTCGCGACGAAGGCGCTGGGGTGGGCTGCCGAGCCAGGACGTGCCGGACTTGGCCTTGGTGCGGCGCGGGGCTGCGGAAAGGACCGCAACGAGGCCCTGTTTGGGGACCTTGCGGCCGGGCGCGGCCATGCCGGAGTTGCCGATAAAGGCGCGCTTGCCGATCTTGACCCGCTCGACGCGCAGCCAGCCGCCCCCGAGTTCGTAGCCGCCCACGAGAGTGTCGTCGGCGAGGAAGGCTCCGTCACCGACATCGGCGAACTTCGGGATCATCAGCGTGGTGGAGGCCTCGACGTCCTTACCAATGCGGGCGCCAAGGGCGCGCAGCCAGAGCGGGGTCAACGTCGATGAGTAGAGGGGGAAGAGCCAGGTGCGGGCCTCGTCGAGGAGGCGGATTGTCGACCAGGCTTGCCAGGCTTGGCGGCTGTAGACCGGGTGGCCTCCGGGGGTGAGACCGATCCCGAGCAGGCGGGTCGCGATCAGCACCAAGAGCGCGAGGATCACGTAGGCGAGGAGCGTCAGCGGGATGAGCCAGGCGAAGGCCTGGAGCGCGGCGGTTCGCGGGCCGGCATCGAGATCGATCAGGGCGATCCCGAGGGCGACCGCGATCCCGATCGCGACGATCGGCAGGCTCGCGAGGATGAGCGCCGAGTGCCAGTACGCGAGCCGCCAGGCGGGCTTATTGATCGGAGCTTCGTCCGACCACGGCCCGCGGGCCACCCCGGTGTGCACTGCGGGGGCACCGGACCAGGCCTCGCCGTCGGGGACCTTGCCGAAGACCGCCGACCCCGGAGCGACCTCGGCTCGCTTGCCGACATCGGCGCCGGGCAGCAGCGTGGATCGGGCACCGACGCGAGCTCGGGCGCGGACCCGGACGGGCCCGACGAGGACCCGGTCGCCGTCGATCCAATAGCTGCGCAGATCCACTTCGGGCTCGATCGAGGCTTCCTTGCCGAGCCGGAGCATTCCAGTGATCGGCGGAAGGGAGTGCAGCGCAGCGTGTTTGCCGATCTGCGCGCCGAGGAGCCGGGCGTAGAGCTTGATGAAGGGGGCGCTTGAGAGGGCGGTCGCGCCGATCTCATCGGCGAATCGCTCGGCGAACCAGATCCGCAGGTGGGTTCGGCTCCCGCGGCCATAGGTACCCGGCGTCACGCCGAGCAGGGTCAGTCGGGCGACGGCCACGGCGACGGCCATCCGGCCGAGCGGGAGGATCACGGTGAGCCAGCCGAGGATGAGGGCCCAGAGCGGCGCCTGGGGGAGCCAGGGGGCGCCGACGGTGAGATCGATGATCAGGGCAATCGTCGCGATCCAGGTCAGCCAGTGCGCGGCCGTCACTCCCCGCAGGATCACGGTGAGGGCGAGCTGGGTGATCTGAGAGCCGAGGCCGACCGGCCGGACCGCGGCGTTGAGGCGGCCGGTCGGGGAATCCATGTCCTCGAGGGCGGCGGCGAGGGAGCGCACGGTCGGGCGGTCGTACACCTCGCCGATGGTGACCTCGGGGTGGCGCTCACGCAGTCGGGCGACGAGTTGCGCGGCGGTGAGGCTCCCGCCGCCGAGGTCGAAGAAGTCGTCCTTGGGCCCCGGCGTCGCACCGAGGATCTCGGACCACACCTCCTGGAGCCAGCCTTCCGTCCCTTCGAGCGCTGGTGTGTCACCGGACTCCGCTGCACCCGGAAGGGGCCAGGGCAGGGCGTCACGGTCGACCTTGCCGGACGTGCGGGTGGGGAGGGTATCCACCACGGCCAACCGCGGGACGAGAGCGGCCGGCATGTCCTGGCGAAGGGAGTCGGCGCTGGCCTTGGCGTCAAAACCGTCGTCGACCGTCACGTAGCCGACGATCAGGGAGTTACCGGAGCCGGTCTTGCGGACCGCGGCGGCGGCGCCGCTCACCCCCGGGAGGTTGAGCAGCGCGGAGTCGATCTCGCCGAGTTCGATGCGGCGCCCGCCGACCTTCACCTGATCGTCGGCGCGGCCCAGGAACATCAGGCCGCTCGCGTGGGCGCGCACGAGGTCGCCACTGCGGTAGGCACGCTCCCACCCGAGCTGCTCGTGGGGAGCGTACTTCTCGGCATCCTTGGCCGGGTCGAGATAGCGGGCCAAGCCGACGCCCCCGATGATCAGCTCACCTTCGCCCCCTTCGCCGACGAGATTGCCGTCCTTATCCACGACGGCGAGATCCCAGCCGTCGAGTGGCAGGCCGATGCTGACCGGCCCGTCTCCGGTGACCTGAGTGCCGCAGGCGACGACCGTGGCTTCGGTCGGGCCGTAGGTGTTCCAGACCTCGCGGGTGGGCGTCGCGAGGCGCGCTGCGATCTCCGGCGGGAGGGCCTCGCCGCCCATGATGAGGAGGCGGACTTTGGCGAGAGCATCGGCGGGCCAGAGGGCGACCAGGGTGGGGACGGTCGAGACGATCGTGATGTCGTTGGCCTTCAGCCAGGGGCCGAGGTCCATCCCGGAGCGCACCAGCGAGCGAGGCGCCGGGACGAGGCAGGCACCGTAGCGCCAGGCGAGCCACATCTCCTCGCAACTGGCGTCGAAGGCCACGGAGAGGCCGGCCATCACTCGGTCATCGGGACCGATGGGCGCGTCCTGGAGGAACCAGTGCGACTCGGCGTCGACGAAGGCGGCGGCGTTGCGGTGGGTGACGGCGACCCCCTTCGGCGTCCCGGTCGAGCCCGAGGTGAAGATGATCCAGGCGTCGTCGTCGGTGCTCGGGTCACTCACTCCGCGGTGGGGGTCGAGGTCGCGAGCGTGCGCAGCGGCGGGGATTTCGCCGGTCGGAGCGTCGGCGTCGCCGCGCGGGTGAATCACGAGATCTGCGGTGATCACCGCAGCGACATCGGCTTCGCCGAAGACGGTCCGGGCCCGCTCATCGGGGTCATCGCGGTCCACCGGGACGTAGGCGCACCCGGCGACGAGGATGCCGACGATGGCGACGTAGAGATCCGTTGTGCCAGAAGGGATCCGGACTCCGACCCGGTCTCCGGGTTCGACGCCGATGTCCACGAGGCCAGCCGCGACCGCCTCGGCATGGGTCATCAGCTCGGTATAGGTGAGGGCCTCCGCGCCGTTGTCGACCGCGGCCTCGTCGGGATAGCGCGCGGCGGTGTCGTGGAGGATGTCGACGAGGGTGCGCGGCTGGGGCGCCCGGTCGCTGCGCAGCAAAGCGTCACGAAGCGGATCGGGCGCGCTGCTGGGCGAAGTAGTCGGCACGGGGGCAGTGTGTCAGGCATATGTGACGCCCATGTGACGCGGTGGACGAGTAGACCCGACCCGCAGCGCTTGCAGGCAAGTGAAGGCGCAACCGTCAACATAGCCTGCAACGCTGTTTTCGCTGGGCGCTCGACTAACTAGTCGTTACCAACAGCACGATCGGCGCGAGGATCACCAAGGCACTGACCCCGGTGGCGAATCCGGCAACGATCCGCAAGGCCACGACCCCCCAGCTGCGGGCTCCGCCACGGAGGGCTTTCCGCGCTTGCGCGAAGGCTATGGGCCCAAGGACGATTCCGGCGGGGGCCAAAAGCAGGCCGACAAGCGCGCACACCCAGGCGATTGCGAGCGGGGCGTCGCTCGACCACAAAGGGCGAGCCTGACGCTGCTGAGTCATGGCCCGCATTCTGTCAAGAAACTAAGCCGCCTGCGTTGCAACGGACGCGCAGCGCAGGATGAGGCACCCAAACGTCACCCTCCCGGGTTCGTAGGGCTAGTGGCGCAAGAGGGAGGAGCCGGGTACATCGCCTCGCTGCGCAGGAGCGGCTGGCGGATGACCGGCGGGTTCCGCGCGTCGAGAGGGAAGAAGGCAGAAATGGCGGACGCGTTTACCCAGGTCAGGGCCCCAGATAGATGGTCGGGGTGACAGGATTTGAACCTGCGACCTCTTCGTCCCGAACGAAGCGCGCTACCAAGCTGCGCCACACCCCGTGGCGATCTACGCGCGGCGAGTTCTCGCCCTTCGCAGATCATCGCCCCTTGCGAGGGCGACACCGCAGAATAACTCACCCCCGGCCCGGAGGCGTAATCGCCTCGACCGGTCCGGGTCGGGTAGGGCGCGGAAGGGGGCACTGGACGCGGAGGTAACCGCGTCCGGTGACCGTTTCCCCGGCCGGTCCGAGCGCGGAAGGGGCGGTGACGGGGAAAGGGTGATGGGGCGTGGATATGACACCGCCCGAGGTCATTTACCGCGTCCCGTCCCGAACCGCGTCCGCCGTCCGTTTCCGCGCCCTGCTTTTCAGAGCACCCGTCGGACTCGAGTCAGGTGCTCGCTAGGCGCGCGGCACCAACGTCATCAGCGTTGCCTCCGGGCGGCAGGCGAAACGCACCGGCGCATAGCGGGAGGTGCCGAGCCCTGCCGATACGTGCATCCACGCGGCCGAAGGGGGAGCCTCATGCGACGGCGTGGATCCGGCGCCCGGCCACCAGCGCGAGACGCCCCGCGCCCGCTTGCGGTCGAGATCGCAGTTGGTGACGATCGTCCCGTACCCGGGGAGGCAGAGCTGGCCACCGTGGGTGTGGCCGGCAATGAGAAGTTCGGCCCCATCGCTCGCCATCGCGTCGAGGACCTGCTGATAGGGGGCGTGGAGGACGCCGATGGTGAGGCCGGCATCGGGCGAGGCCGGCCCCGCGACCGCGGCGTAATCGTCACGCTGGATGTGGGGGTCGTCGACGCCGACGAGGTCGAGGCGTAGCCCGCGGACCGTCAGCGAGGTGCGAGCGTTATTGAGATCGGTCCATCCGCCGGCCGTCATCCCACCGATCAGTTCGTCGACAGGCAGGAGCACCCGCTCGGAGGGCGCGTCCGCGTAGCGGGAGGTGAGGTAGCGCGCCGGGTTGCGCAGGGTGGGCGCGAAGTAATCATTCGAGCCCATGACGAAGACGCCGGGCCGCGCAAAGAGTGGCTCCATCGCCTGGAGCGCCGTCGGCACGGCCTGCAGATGCGAGAGGTTGTCGCCGGTGTTGACGACGAGATCCGGCTCCAGCGCCGCCAGGTCGCGGACCCAGTCGATCTTGCGTTGCTGACTCGGGATGAGGTGCAGATCGCTCAACTGCAGGATGCGGATCGGGTCGGCCCCTTCGGGCAGGACCGGCAGGTCGTACCGCCGCAACGTATAGAGCGTCTTTTCGTACAGCGCCCAGCTCAACGCCGCCGCTCCCGCCAGGGCCACGGCACCTGCGGTCCGGGCGGCGGGATGCCGAAGGAAGGGCGAAGGGGGAGAAGCGCTCACGGCTCCATTGTCTCAGGCGCCCGCCCATCGGCGGTCCACGCGACCCGCGACGGGTCCTGTCGGGGCCGCCGCCAAGAAAATCCCGGTGGAGGCAGCGCGATCTGCCCTGCGAAGATGTCCCCATGACCGACACGCTCAAGGAAACCGTCCAGCACGACCTGCACACCGCCATGCGCGCCCGTGACCAGGTGCGTGCCGGGACGCTGCGGATGGTGCTGACCGCGATCACCAATGAAGAGGTCGCCGGGTCGACCCATCGCGACCTCAGCGACGCCGACGTGCTGAAGGTCATCGCCAAGGAAGGCAAGAAGCGCAAGGAGGCGGCCAGCGCCTACCGCGACGCCGACCGGCCGGAACTCGCCGAGAAGGAAGAGGCAGAACTGGCCGTCATCGAGGGGTACCTCCCGGCGCAGCTCGACGACGCCGAGCTCGCCCGCATCGTCGATGGCGCGGTGGAGAGCCTCGGGGCCACGTCGATGGCGCAGATGGGCGCGGTGATGAAGGCCGTCCAGACCGAGGTCGCGGGTCGGGCCGACGGCGGCGCGATCGCCGCCCTGGTGAAGGCGCGCCTCACGCGCTGACGCGCTCCTCGGCAGACCGAAGGGGGCGAGCTCACCTGATGCGGTGAGCTCGCCCCCTTCGTCGAGGTCAGACGGGCCGGTTAGTCGTTGGTCTTCGACGGTTTCGGCTTCTTATTGTCCTTCTTCGGTTTTTCCTTCTTCGGCTCTTCCTTCTTGGGAGCCGGCGGCGGCAAGGGCGCCCGGCCGGTCGACACTTGGATCGTCACCACGCTGCCGCGCCCGGTCGAGCCCGACGGACTGGTCCCGACCACCGTTCCGGCCGCCGCCGTCGTGTTGATCAAGGTGGCATTGACCGAGAAGCCAGCTCGTTGCAGCGCCTGCTCGGCCTGTGGCTGAGTCATACCGATCACCGAGGGGATGCTCACCTGCTCGCCGGACTGGATCTCCTGCGAAGGGCTGGTGAACTGCTTCATCGGCATCCCCGACGATGCATCGTCGACGATCCGCTTCCACAAAGGGGCCGCGATCGTGCCACCGAAAACGCTCCCGTAGGCCCGTCCGTTGAGCACGACGCCGTCCATGCGCTTTTCGGTGATCGGGGTCCCGACCCACACGGCCGAGGCGAGCTGCGGGGTGTATCCGACGAACCAGGACTGGCGGTGGCCGTCCGTGGTACCGGTCTTACCGGCAGCGACGCGGCCACCGTTCAGCTGAGCGCCCCTCGCCGTGCCGTTCTTGATCGGCCCCTCGAGCAGTTGGGTCACGCCGCGCGCGACGCCGGGCTTGAGCACCTGCTTGCACTCCGGCTGGGCGATCTTGATCTCTTTGCCGCGGGCCGTGGTGATCTTCTCGATCGGGTTCGGCGGGCAGTACTTGCCGTCGGCGGCCAAGGTGGCGTAGGAGTTGGCGAGCTGAAGGGGGGTCGAGGCGTCGGCGCCGAGCACGATGCTCGAGATCGCGTACTCACCCTTGATTTTCTCACCCGTGTTCGGGTCATTGACGAGCCCGTACTGGTTGCCGTTGCCGTCCTGCAGGCCCATCCGGTCCATGACCTTGGGCAACTTGCAGGAGCCGACCACGTGGGCGAGTTCAGCGAAGGCGGTGTTAATCGACTGCGCCGTCATCTCGGCGAGGGTGATCGTGCCGCCGTCGTTGAAGTCGTTTCGAACCTCCCAGTTGGCACCCGAACAATGATCCTGGAAGTAGTTGTACTGGTACGTGTGCGGGCTGCTCGGACCGGCCTGGTCGGCATTCACCGACGCGGTGATCGGCATCCCCATCTCCAAGGCGGCGACCAGGTTGTACATCTTGGCGGTCGAACCGATCGCGAAGCCGCGGGTTCCGCCGTATTCGGACGGCACCGACCAGGCCTGCTCGGTGTAGCGCGCGGTGGAGCGCTTCAGGCCGATCTTGTAGTCGGAGGATTGAGCGATCGCGCGCACCTTGCCGGTGCCCGGCTCGACGAGCGCCGCCGCGGCACCAATGTTGTGGGAGTTCGTGGGCGGGACCGTCGAGCGCAGGTCGCGCTCCATCTTCAACTGCCAGTCGCGGCGCAGCGTCGTCTTGATCCGCAGCCCGCCGGTCGTCACCGCGAGCTGACGCGCGTCGGGGTCGGGCCCGAGCTCTGGCATCGTGCGCAGGTAGGCCATCACGTAGTTGCAGAAGTAGGGGTCGACCGACTTGGTGCAGGTGCCGCCCTCGTTCTTCTTCAGCTTCAGTGACTTCTTGACCGAGGTGGACTTCGCCTTCTTCGCCGACTTCTCGGTCACCATCCCGAGCTGCAGCATCCGGTCGATCACAAGGTCGCGGCGCTCTTGCACCCCTTCTGGGTTGGTGCGCGGGTTCAGGACGCCGGGTGACTGCACGACCCCGGCGAGAGTCGCCGACTCGGCGAGATTGAGCTTCGCCGCGGGCTTGCTGAAGTAGTGCTGAGCGGCAGCCTCGATGCCGTAGGCCTGATCGCCGTAGTACACGAGGTTGAGGTAGCCCGAGAGGATCTGGTCCTTCGTCATCGTCTTTTCGATGCTGAGGGCGTACTTCATCTGCTGCACCTTGCGGCTGTACGTCGGTGCGATGGCGGCAGCAGCGGCTTCCTTATCGTCGTTTCGCAGAGCCTTTTCCTGCTCCATGATCTTCACGTACTGCTGGGTGATCGACGAGCCACCCTGGGTGGAGTCGGAGCCGAGGTTGTTGACGAAGGCGCGCATGGTGCCGCGGATATCCATGCCACCGTGCTCGTAAAAGCGGCTGTCCTCGATCGCCAACTGCGCCTTGCGCATGATCGGAGCGACCTTATTAAGAGGCACCACGACCCGGTTGGCGTCGTAGGGGGTCGCGAGGACCTTGTTATCGGCCGAAAGGATCTTGGACTGCTCGGCGAGCACGCTCGGCGTGAACTCGTCATCGATGTCGTTAAAGCCCTGCACGGTGGCCTTGGTAACCGACCCGCTCGCTCCGGCGAGGGGCATCAGTAACCCGGCGCTGATCAGGCCCATCCCGACCGCAACCGCGAGAAAGGCCCCCAGCAGACTCGCGAGGTGGGGCATGGCTGAGCGACGCATGAGGGCCAGGATACGGGCGATTCCTGAGAGTTCCGCTGATCGCGCGCCACGGGTGTCGCCATAGGCGCGCTCGTGATCAGGAAGCGGACGCCAACGCCGCATTGTGGCCCTTCGAGGCGGTCCGCAGGGCTTTACGGCCGGCCGTGTCCACAAAACGGCCCATAGTGACTAGTCACTTCGGGCGGGTGGGGGGTGAGTCGGTCGGGTGATGTTGCCGACGAGTAATGATCCGTATGGTTCAGATGTTGGAGATTTTGCTGGGTCCGTGGAGGGGAAGCGACGTGAGTGTGACGCCGCGCGTACAGGCGCCGATGGGGCGCTGGGTCGATGACTGGGCGCAACTGGGTCGGTGTGCCACCGATGACCCGGACGCATTGTTTGTCCCCGGCAAGGATCAGCGGACCGCAAAACTCGTCTGCCGGGGCTGCCCGGTGGTCGCCGAGTGCCTCGCCGACGCGCTCGACAACCGGACCGAGTTCGGGGTCTGGGGCGGGATGACCGAGCGCGAGCGTCGGGCGCTCCTGCGCAGGCATCCCGACGTCGACTCCTGGAAGAGCCTCTTCGCCCAGGCCAAAGAGGCCGAACTCCCCGCGGTCGCGGCCGGCTAACTCCGCACGGGCGCGACCTTTGTGCGCTAGGCGCCGAGGGCCGCGCCGATTTCCCGCAGCCCATCGATGTCGTGAACATCGACCGCCTGCGTCGGGACGACCTTGACCCCGATGCCCGGGTGGCTCGCGCGGAAGCGCCCGATCACGCCCCGGTGTCGGGTCGCGGTCTCGGCGAGATCGACATGGATCCGCAGCAGGGCGGCCGCAAGCGAGTGCCCTGAGCCTTCCGACTCCAGGCGATCCGCGGCCTCTTCGGCCCGACCCGCCCCGAGTTGCTTGGCTCCGAGGACCTGCGCTCGGTTGACGACGACCCCCGCGAGCGGCATCCCATCGGAGGCCAGCCGTTCGATGAAGTAACTCGCCTCGCGAACCGCGTCCCGCTCCGGAGCAGCCACCACGACGAAGGCGGTTTCGGGCCGCCCGAGGAGCGCATAGGTCTGTTCGGCGCGCTCGCGGAAACCACCAAACATGGTGTCGGTGGCCGCGACGAAGGTCTGGACATCCTGGAGCATCTGCCCGCCGAGCAGCTTGGTCATCACCATGCTCGCGACATTGACGCCCGCGGAGAAGATCTTCAGGCCCGCTCGACCACCCGCGCGGGCGGGGGCCATCAGCAACCGGATAAACCGGCCATCGAGGAAGGACCCGAGGCGCTTCGGCGCATCAAGGAAGTCGAGCGCGGAGCGCGACGGCGGGGTGTCGACGATCACGAGATCCCAGTCGCGCTCACCGTCGGCCATTTGGGTCCGCAGTTGCCCGAGCTTTTCCATCGCCATGTACTCCTGCGTCCCGGCGAAGGAACTCGACATCGCTTGATAGAAGGGGTTCTGCAGGATCTGCGCGGCCTTGTCCGGGGTCGCGTGGGCCTCGACGACCTCATCGAAGGTCCGCTTCATGTCCAGCATCATCGCGTCGAGCGAACCCCCCTTCGAGGTGTCGACGCCAGCGACCGGGCGCGGGGTGTTGTCGAGCGCGGTGAGGCCGAGGGATTGGGCGAGGCGCAACGCCGGGTCGATGGTGAGGACCACCACGCGGCGGCCCTCCTCGGCGGCGCGGAGCGCGAGCGCTGCGGCCGTGGTCGTCTTGCCCACACCGCCGGAGCCGCAGCAGACGACGACCCGGATCTCGGGATCGGCGATCAGCGCGTCGACGTCGAAGGGAGTGTCCGTCACCTTGCTCATGCGAACATTCCTTCCTCTTCGAGGGTCTGGGCCAGCACGGCGAGACCACCGCTTTCGATGCCGTCCGCGAGACGCGGCAGGCGGCGAAGGGGCAGGCCCACGCCGTGGAGGACCTCCTCCTGCTCGGCCTGAAGCCGGGTGCGCTCCACGTGGTCGCGCCCCTCGGTGAGCAGGCCGTGGACCATGGCCTCGGTGGGGTTGATTCCGCCGAGCTCGAGACCATGTCGGAGGTTGTCGCGGATGCCTTCGTCGGTGAAGCCCTCGGCGAGGGCTGCCTCTTCGTCGGCGCCGAGGCGCAGGTCATGGACCATGTTCACGATCACCGACCCGACCCGCAGGGATTGATTGGTGAGCTCGGTGACCGCATCGACGGTCTCCTGGACCGGCATCTCCTCGAGCAGCGTGACGAGGTGCACCTCGGTCTGCGGGCTCCGGAGCATCTCGGTGATCGAGTCGGCCTGCTTGCGGATCGGCCCGACGCGGGCAACCTCGGAGACCTCGGCGTTGACCCCAAGGACCTTGCCGATCCGCCCCGTCGGCGGAGCGTCGAGGACGATGGCGTCATACACGGGGTAGGTGGACCCCTTCGAGCGAGCAGTGCGGCCGACGGCCTCGTAGACCTTGCCGACGAGGAGCACGTCGCGCACGCCTGGCGCGATGGTGGTGGCGAAGTCGACCGCCCCGACCTTCTCGAGGACCGAGCCGGCGCGACCCAATTTGTAGAACGTGTGGAGGTACTCAAGCAGCGCGCTCTTGGCGTCGACGGCGAGGCCGACGACCTCGCCACCGCTTGGGTCGGAGACGATCGTGCGCTCCTCGGGGCCGAGCGGAGCGACATCGAAGGCCTGCGAAATGCCTTGCCGCCCTTCGATTTCCACGAGCAGGACCTTCATCCCCCGGGCGGCGAGGGCGAGTGCCATCGCGCAGGCGACGGTGGTCTTGCCGGTTCCGCCCTTCCCGCTCACGACGTGCAGGCGCACGGGAGAGGTGTAGCGCGGGCGACGGTTCTCGGGTTCGGTTCGGGCGGGCACGTCCTAAGCCTACGAGTAGGGTGCCGCCATGACTCAGTGGGAGTACGCAACCGTGCCGCTCATCGTCCACGCGACCAAGCAGATCCTCGACCAGTGGGGCCAGGACGGGTGGGAACTCGTCCAGGTCGTGCCGGGTCCCGATGGCACCGGGCTGGTCGCCTACCTCAAGCGGCCGAAGGGGGCTTAGGTGTCGGCCGTCGAGGACCGCCTCGCGGAGGTCGGGCTGAGCATCCCCGAGGTGACGGCGCCCCTCGCGGCGTATGTGCCCGCTCACCGGGACGGCGATCTGGTCTGGACCTCGGGCCAGTTGCCTTTTGTCGCAGGGGAACTCACCATTTCCGGCAAGGTCGGTGAGAGCGACGGCCTGGTGTCGGCGGCGGAGGCTGGCGACGCCGCGCGGCTCTGCGCGCTGAACGCGATCGCCGCCATCAAGTCCGTCGTCGGGGACCTGGACCGGGTCCAGCGGGTCGTCAAGGTCGTCGGATTTGTCGCCTCCGACCCGGGCTTCACCGGCCAGCCCGCTGTCATCAACGGCGCCTCGGAGCTCCTCGCCACCGCCTTCGGCGAGGCTGGGGTCCACGCTCGCTCCGCCGTGGGCGTCGCGGTCCTCCCCCTCGATGCACCCGTGGAGGTCGAGGTCGTCGTCCGGGTCGCCGGCGAGTAGATGGCGACGCGCGACTTCTCCCTTCGGCAGGTGCAGCAAGCACTGCTGACCGACGCCGCTGCGCGCTCTGCGAACCCCGCCGAACCGCGGCTCGCCGCGACGGTGATGCTGGTGCGTGACGGCGACGGGGTCGAGGTCTTCATGCAGCGCCGGGTCGCGTCGATGGCCTTCGCGCCGTCGATGCACGTCTTCCCGGGTGGGGGAGCGGACCCCCGCGACGCCGAGGGAGTGCCGTGGGCGGGCCCGACGCCGAGCGAATGGGCCGAGCTGATGGGCCTGCCCGGGGCCGAGGCGCGAATGCTCGTCGCGGCCGCCGTGCGGGAACTCTATGAGGAGGCCGGGGTGCTGCTGGCCTCTCCCGAAGGGGGCGAGCCCGCCCCCTTCGCGCACGATGTGGCGGTCGAGCACCGGCGCCGGCTGGTGGCCCGCGAGGTCTCGTTCGGCGAACTGCTGCGCGAAGAGGGCCTCGTGCTTCGCAGTGATCTGCTGCGCGTTCGGGCGCGGTGGATCAGCCCGGCGATCGAGCCGCGACGCTACGACACGTGGTTCTTCGTCGCGCAGGTCCCTCCGGGGCAGACCGCTGACGATGCGACCAGCGAGGTCGATCATGCGGCGTGGGCCGTGCCGCGGGAGATCCTCGCCCGATATCACCGCGATGAGGTCGTGATGCTGCCGCCGACCGTGGTGAGTGTCGAAGGGGTCGGCGCCGCGCCCGATGTGGCGAGCCTCTTGATGGAGCCTGCCGAGTTGACCCCCGTCCTGCCGGTGCTCGCCGAGACCGCTGACGGCCCGGTGATGAGGATCGACCTGCCATGAGCACCCCGGCCCCCGAGCCGTCGGCTCCCTTCGGCGGGTGGACCGGCGGAGACTTCGGGCGGCACGCGCATTGCCTGCTCCAGGGCAACCCCGGGCCGATGACCCTCGATGGGACGAACACCTGGGTCGTGATGGCGCCCGGCTCCACGAGCGCGCTCGTGATCGATCCGGGCAATGACGAGGACGGGCCGAGGTCGCATCAGCAGCGGATCGTCGAGCACGTGGAGCGCTTGGGCGCTCGGATCACTCGGATCGTGCTCACCCACGGCCACCTCGACCACAGCGAGGGCGCGCCGCGCTTGGCCCGGCTCACGGGAGCGCCGGTCCAGGCCGTGGGACGCGGCCACGATGACCTCGCCGACGGTGATGTCCTCGACGCCGGGGGGACCGAGCTGCGGGTCGTGGCGACCCCCGGCCACACGGCGGACTCGATCTCCTTCGCCCTTCCGGCCGAGCACGCCCTGCTGACGGGCGACACGGTGCTTGGGCGCGGCACAACGGTCGTGGCCCATCCCGATGGGGAGCTCGAGGCGTACCTCGATTCGCTCGAGCGGATCGCCGCCCTCACCGGTGGTGGGGACGTGACCGCGATCCTGCCCGGCCATGGTCCGGTCGTCCCCGATGCGGCGGCGATGGTCGATTACTACCGGGTGCATCGCCGCGAACGCCTCGAGCAGGTCCGCTCGGCCCTCGCCGATGGCGCAGTCACGGCCGATGACGTGGTCGAGCGGGTGTATGCGGACGTGCCGCGCGAGGTCTGGCCAGCGGCCCGGCTCTCGGTCCTGGCCCAGTTGGCCTACCTACGCCGGTCCAGCTGACCCCCTTCGCCACCCCACCTCGACCGACTTTGCTTAAGCAACGCCTAGATGCTCACCCTCCAGGGTGAGCAACGAGGACGTGCTTAAGCAAAGACGGGAGGGGAAGGGGGGAGGGGGTTGGGGTTAGCGGGCGCGGCGTTGGAGGCGCTCGACGTCGAGCAGGAGCACGGCGCGGGCTTCGAGGCGCAGCCAGCCGCGGGTGGCGAAGTCGGCGAGGGCCTTGTTGACCGTCTCGCGCGAGGCGCCAACGAGCTGGGCGAGCTCCTCCTGCGTGAGGTCGTGCGCGACGAGGATCCCATCCTCGACCGGCCGACCGAAGCGCTTGCTGAGCTCCAGCAACGCCTTCGCGACGCGGCCCGGGACATCGGTGAAGACGAGGTCGGCGAGGTTTTCGTTCGTGCGCCGCAGGCGGCGGGCGAGCGCGGCGAGGAGCGTCGAGGCGATCCGCGGGTGCTCGATCAGCAACTGCTGGAGCTGCTCGTGGCCGAGCCCGATGAGCTGGGTCTCGGCGACGGCGGTCGCGGTGGCAGTGCGTGAACCCGGGTCGAAGAGGGTGAGCTCACCGAACATCTCCGATGGGCCGAGGATCGCGAGGAGGTTCTCGCGGCCGTCGGTGCTCGAACAGCCGAGCTTCACCTTGCCCTCGGTGATGATGTACAACCGATCGCCCTGATCGCCCTCATGGAAGAGGATGTCTCCTCGTTCCATGCGCACGGCCTGCATCGAGGCCATAATTTCGCGCGCGGAGTCATCGTCCAGGGTCGCAAAGAGAGGGGCTCGCCTCACCACGTCAAGGTCCACGGGCCATAGTGTGCCACGTCACCTTCCCGGTCGTGGCAGGTCGTAGGGTGGTCGGCGTGCCCGAAACCCCGCTCGCGCTCACGCGCCGCGCACGCAAGACCTACCGGATCCTGCGCGATCGCTACCCCTACGCGCACTGCGAACTCGACTTCCGCAGCCCCCTTCAACTGCTGATCGCGACCGTGCTGTCCGCACAGAGCACCGATGTCGGTGTGAACAAGGTGACGCCGATCCTCTTCGCCCGCTACCCCACCGCGGAGGACCTCGCGGGTGCCGACCCGGCCGAAATGGAGGAGATCCTGCGGCCCACCGGCTTCTACCGGGCGAAGACGCGCTCGGTGATCGGCCTCAGCCAAGCGATCGTCGAGCGCTTCGGCGGCGAGGTCCCGGCGCGCTTGAAGGACCTCGTGACCCTCCCGGGAGTAGGGCGCAAGACGGCAAACGTGGTGTTAGGCAACGCCTTCGGGATCCCGGGCCTCACGGTAGACACCCACTTCGGGCGTCTCGTGCGGCGGCTCGGGTGGACCGAGGAGACCGATCCGGTCGTCGTCGAGCAGGTGGTCGGCGCCCTCTTCCCTCGCCGGGACTGGACGATGCTGAGCCACGTGCTGATCTTCCACGGGCGGCGCACGTGCCATGCCCGCCGCCCGGCCTGTGGGGCCTGCCCGGTCACCGCGCTCTGCCCGTCGTACGGGATCGGGGAGACCGACCCGGAGGCCGCCGCGAAACTGCTCAAGTACGAACTCGCTCCCGGCGCGAAGGGGGTGCCCGCCCCGTGAGCGATGACCGCGCGATCCCGGCGTGGGTTCGGCGTGTCGGGCCCACGATCGCGCAGGACACCCCTGACTGGTTCACCCGCTTCGCCCCGCCGGATGACGTCGCGCGGGTCTCGGCCGTGCTGATCCTGGTGGGCCCCGACGAGCGCGGCGGCGAGGACATCATCTTGACTGAGCGCACGGCTCACCTGCGCTCGCACGCGGGGCAGGTGTCCTTCCCCGGCGGGCGGCTCGACCCGGGGGAGGGGCCGGTCGACGCGGCGCTGCGAGAGTCCCACGAAGAGGTGGGTCTGGACCCGAGCGGCGTCGAGATCGTCGACACCCTGCCGCCGCTCTATCTCACCCCGAGCAGCAACGCCGTCCACCCGGTCATCGGGTGGTGGAGCGAACCGCACCCGGTCGGAGTGAAGTCCGCGTTCGAGGTCGAGCGGGTCGTCCGGGCACCCGTCGCCGATCTCACCGATCCGGCGAATCGCTTCACGGTGACGGCTCCTGGGGGCTATCACGGGCCCGGGTTTGAGATCGAGGGTCTCTTCGTCTGGGGGTTCACCGCTCAGTTGCTGACGACGGTCCTCGACGCCGGCGGGGTCGCGCGGCCGTGGGACGAAGGGCGCCGCCGCCGCCTGCCCCTTAAGATGCTGAGCCCCTACTTGCGCCGGTGGGGCGGGACGGGGCGCCGCTAGCACCCTTCCCCTTCCCGTTCGATGTATCCCACGGTCAGAGGCGACGTCGGATCACATCGAACCGGCTACCGGACGGGAAGGCAGCCGGCGAGCCAGGTGAGGAGCAGGTCGTTCATGGTCTCCGGCGCTTCCTCTTGGACGAAGTGTCCGACACCGGGGACGGTCGCGAGTTGGAGCGGACCGCGGACATAGCGGGCGCTGTCATTGGCGAGCGAGGGGAGTACTGCGCTGTCGAGAGCGCCTTGAACCTGCAGCACGGGCACCGTGATCGGGCGCCGGACCCGGTGGCTGTAACTCCACCCGCCCGCGGTGACCCGGGAGCGCACGACCCAGCGGTAGTAGTGCGCCGCGGCCTGGGGAGCGAAGGGGACCGACATGACGGTGGCGTACCGGCTCGTGACGTCGTCGGCGAGCCACCTCGTGTCGGGGCCGGACCATTCGGCGAGGCGCACGGTGATATCGGAGCGGCGCCCGGCGACGTGGCGTTCGGGGGCGAAGGGAGTCTGCAGCGACCGGATGTAATCGTTGGCTTTCCATTGGCTCGGGTGGCGCCACGAGGCCTTGCGGAACACCGACGGGTGGGGCATCCCGACCGACCCGATCGCGGCCGTCACCTCCGGGTGGAGACCCGGCATGCTCCAGGCGAACCAGCCGCCGAGGCCGTGGCCGACGATGGCGGCCCGATCGGCTCCGAGCGATCGGATCAGCGCGGCGATGTCATCGCACGCCGTCTGCGCGTCGTAGCCCGAAGGGGGCTTATCCGAGGCCCCGAACCCGCGCAGGTCCATGGCGGCCACCCGGTAGCCCGCCGCCGCGAGCGCGGGAATCTGCGCGCGCCACGTCCACCAAAACTCCGGGAACCCGTGGACGAGCACGACGAGTGGCCCATGCCCCGCCTGGGCGACATGGAATCGGGCACCGTTGGCAGGGACGAAGCGGTGCTCCCACGGGCCCTCGACGAGGGCCGCGGCGGCGTCGGGAGCGCTCAGGATCCCGGCTTGATCGCTTCGACGGTTTCCTTGCCCTGGGCGATGGCGCGCTCGGGCACCGGCTTGGCCTTCTTGACCGCCTTGAAGCCCACCAGGCCGACGATCGCGGCGATGAGGAAGAGCAGGACCGTCGTGATGAGGTACCCCGCCCACATCGGGAGCCAGATCGCGATGACCTGGGCGATCGTGTGGAAGAGGAAGATCAGGCCGAGGAGGCCGACGAAGGCAGCGCCCGCGAGCATCCCGATGCCCTTGCCGGCGATGCTGACGCCCTTGGTGACCTCGGTCTTGGCCAGCTGAATCTCATCGCGCACGATCGTGCCGAGGTCGGTCGTGACATCGGCGACGAGCTGCCCGATGGTGCGCTCGTTGGCGCCGGGCTCGGGCTCACCGACAAGACGGCGGGCGGCGGCGCTGGACGTGGCGGTACGGTCGACTCGGTCGATGCTCATGGTGCTCCTGGATCGCGGGTCATGCGAGGGCTCATCGCCACCTTACCCGTGCGCCAAGGCGATGGGACGAAGCAGTCCTTCTGATCGGTAAACTGTCCGCCATGTTCCTTGACTGCCGCGCAGCCACGCCCCCCGACAATTCGGTAGGCAGCGGCTGCTCGGATGGCCAAGCGATCACGGGCTAGGGCGCCGCATGGATTTAATCTGGATCATCGTCCTGCTCGGCGCGACTGTCGCCGTCACCCCCCTTCTCACCCGCGCCTTGGGCCGCCGTGCCGGTTGGCCCCTCGCCGTCTTGTATCTGCTGGCGGCGGGCCTGTTGATTCCCGGCGCTCGCGAGGTGCTCGCCGGTAACGACGTCACCTGGTCAACACCATGGATTGATGCCGTCGGGGTGGATTTCGCGCTGAAGCTCGATGGCATCGGCCTCGTCTTCGCGATGATCGCGCTCATCATCGGCGCGGTCGTCTTCCTCTACTCCGCTGACTACCTCGGCGAAGGGAGGCAAACCTCCTTCTACCTGGTGATGGCGGCCTTCACCTTCGCCATGGTGGGGCTCGTCCTCGCCGACGACATGGTCTTGCTCTTCGTGTGCTGGGAGCTCACCTCGCTCGCGTCCTTCCTGCTCATCGCGCGCTCGGGGCGCGCCGGGGAGACGGCGTCGATGCGCACGCTGCTCATCACCTTCGTCGGCGGCCTGTCGCTCCTCGCGGGCTTGGGCGTCATCGCGTGGCGGACGGGCACCACGTCGATCAGCGAGGCCTTCGCCTCCGACGTCTGGGCGAAGGAGCCCGGCTTCGCGACCCTGGCCGCGATCCTGGTGCTGATCGCCGCCTTCACCAAGTCAGCGCAGTTCCCCTTCCACGTGTGGCTCCCCGACGCGATGGCCGCGATCACCCCCGTGAGCGCGTACCTGCACGCGGCGGCAGTCGTGAAGGCCGGCATCTTCTTGATGCTGCGCTTCTCCCCGGCCTTCCACGACGTGCTCGCCTGGCAGATCACTCTGATCGTGGCGGGCCTCTTTACCGCCGGGCTGGGCGGCCTGATCGCGATCCGCCAGCATGATCTGAAGAAGTTGATGGCCTACTCGACGGTGAGCCAGCTCGGCTTCATCACCGCCGCGATCGGTGTCGGGACGACCGGGGCCATGGTCGCCGCGGTGATTCACACGATCGCGCACGCCTTGTTTAAGTCCGGTCTGTTCATGATGGTCGGCGTTGTCGACCACGCGACCGGGACCCGTGACCTCAACCGGTTGCCGCAGTTGTACAAGGCGATGCCGGTCTCCTTCGTCGTGACGATCCTCGGCTGCGCGTCGATGGCCGGGATCCCCCCGATGCTCGGCTTCATCTCGAAGGAAGAAATCCTCCACGCCTTCGGTGAGGCGCCCGGGGGCGAGATCGCGGGCTACCTGACCCTCGCGGTCGGGGCGCTCGCTGCCGTCGCGACCTTCGTCTACTGCGGGCGGATCGTCCTTGGCGGCTTCGTCGACGGCACGTCCTCGCGCGAGATCAAGCCGGTGTCGGTGCCGATGATCGGCTGGGCCGCCCTGCCCATCGTCGTCGGCCTCCCGCTCGCCTTCATGGCCTCGGTGCTGAACACTCCCGTCCAGCGCGCCGCTGAGGCGGCCTTCCCCGGCGCGACGATCGAGCCGGACCTCGGCCTATGGCATGGCTTCACCCTCGAACTGTGGGTCACCCTCGCGATCATCGCCGTCGGCACGACGCTGCTCGTCAAGCGCCGCGCTCTCATGGGCCCCATCCACATGGAGACCGGCGTCCCCGACGGGGCGACCGTGCTCGCGGCCATGACCCGCTCCCTGGTGCGGGTGGGCGACCGCGTCGCCGGCTGGACTCGCGCTGATCACCCGACCCGGCACGTCGCCGTCATGGCGGGATCGCTCCTTGCCGTGCTCCTCGTCGGCGTCGTCGCGGTCCGCTCCGAGATCGCGGCGAACCCCTTGGTGCCCAACCTCTCCCGGCCGATCGACGCCCTTCTCCTAGTCCTGCTGACGACCGCGGTGATCGGCGTCTGCACAACCCGCTCGCGCCTTGCCGCCACGCTCTGTCTGGGCGCCGTCGGCATCCTCGCGACCGCTCAGCTGATCGGCCTCGGTGCGCCCGACGTCGGCCTGACGCAGTTGCTCGTCGAAGCCCTCACCGTAATCGTGATCATGCTCGTGCTGCAGAAGCTGCCACTGCGCTTCGGTCACGCCGGAGCCGAAGGGCGCCCCATCCTGACGGGGAAGATCCTCCTCGCGCTCGGCAGCGGCCTCGCGGTCGGTCTGGGGGCGTGGGCGCTCACCGGACGCCGTCCCCGCGCGGAGGTTGCCGACTTCTACCTCACCCAGGGGCCGGAGATCACCGGTGGCGACAACATCGTCAACACGATCCTCGTCGAGTTTCGAGCCCTCGACACCCTCGGTGAGCTCGGGGTGCTCGGCTTCGCGGGGGTGGCGATCATCGCCGTGCTCTCCAGCGTCCGGAACCGGTACATCGATCCGCCGGCGGAGGACAACAAGCACCACGTCCCGGTGCCGGAGCTCTCCCTTCGTCCCGCACCATCCCCGGCCCAGCGCGCGATCGAAAGTGCCTGGCCCAATGTGGTGCCGCTCCAACTCATGGTGCGTTTCCTCAACCCGATCCTCGCGGTCATCTCGGCCCTGCTGCTCTGGCGCGGCCACAACGAGCCCGGCGGCGGCTTCATCGCTGCCCTCGTGGGTTCGGCGATCGTCGGTCTGATCTATCTGTCGACCTCTCGGGACCGGCAGATCGGTCCGCCGCGAATGCCGCTGTGGTTGATCGGAGGCGGGATTGGCGTCGCGATTGCGACGGGCTTGTGGGGTCTCCTTGCGAAGGGGGCCTTCCTCGAGCCGATCCATTGGTACATCGGCGAGGTGCACTTCTCGTCGGCGCTGATCTTCGACCTCGGGGTCTACGCCGCGGTCCTCGGACTCATCATCGTCGCCTTCAACCTCCTCGGAGCCTCCGACTCGGGCGGGCTGGACGGCGCCGAGGGGACCCGCGAACGCGTGGACGAGAGCGTCGAAGGCGAACTGCCGGGCCCGATGGACACCGTCCGCGGCGAACATGTCGGCGAGGCCGACGATCCACCGATGACCGATACGCGAGTAGGAGCTCGCACCACCCACCTCAGTGAAGGCGTCCGACCGAAGGAGCAGGGCCGATGATCCTCTTCGTCACGATTGCCGTCCTGACCGCCGGTGGGGTCTACCTTGTGCAACAGCGCTCGATGGTTCAGATCGTCTTCGGTGTCTCGCTGATGAGTCACGCCGCGAACTTCGTCCTGCTCGCCGCGGGGGTCCCCGCCTGGCGCGGTGAACCGATCGCGAGCGCGACGGCTGCCGAGTCGGCCGCTGACCCCCTTCCGCAAGCTTTCGTCCTGACCGCGATCGTTATCACCCTCGCGGTGACGGTCTTCATGCTGATGCTCGCGGTGCTCGGGCACAACGACGACACCCGCCGGATGCCGGCGACCGGGGAGACCCACGACCGATGACCATCGCCCCCCTTCTCCCGCTGCTCGTCATCGTGCCGCTCCTCGCGGCCGCGGTGATGACCCTCGTGCGTAACCGGACGCTCGGGGCGATCGTCATGGTCGCGATGCCGGTCATCGTGACCGTGGTCGGTGTCCTCATGATCGGCTACCACCGCGAAAACCCGGTGGTCGCCAACGCGCTCGGCGGCTTCGCCGACGGCATCGCGATCCCCTTCGTCTCCGACACCTTCAGCGCCGTGATGATCACGGTCACGGGCCTCGCGACCAGCGCGACCTGCGCCTTCCTCGTGATCACCGGCGAGAGCCGCTATCGCTTCGTGGTGCCGCTCGTCCTCATGCTGATCGCCGGGGTCAACGGTGCGCTGTTGACCGGTGACCTCTTCAACCTCTTCGTCTTCGTCGAGGTCATGCTCCTGCCGTCGTACGCGCTCATCGCCCTCACCGGGTCCTGGCGCCGGCTCGGCGTGGGTCGGCTCTTCGTCACCGTCAATTTGGTGACGAGCACGATCCTGCTCATGGGGGTCGGGCTCGTCTATGGCGCCGCCGGAACCGTCAACCTGGCCGCGCTCGCCGGACTCGGGGCGAAGGACCCGCGTGTCGGGCTCGCCCTGACCGTGGTGTTGTTGGCGCTCGCGATCAAGGCCGCCGTCGTCCCGGCGCATACCTGGCTGCCGCGGACCTACCCGGCGACCTCGCCGGGGATCATGGCCCTGTTCTCCGCGCTCCACACCAAGGTGGCGTTGTATGCGATCTACCGGATCTACTCGGTGACCTTCGCCGGTGAGGCCCCGTGGCTGCCCGTCCTGATTGTCCTCGTCGCACTCACCATCGTCGTCGGGGCGCTCAGCACGCTCGGCGAGCGAACCGTGCGCCACGCCCTGTCCTTCCAGATGGTGAGCGGCGTGGGGCACATCCTCGTCGGCCTCGCGGTCTTCACCGCCTTCTCCTTGGGCGCCGGGCTGCTCTACATGGTCCACCACATCGTGACGATGGGTGCGCTGCTGCTCCTCGCGGGTGCCATCGAACACACCTACGGCTCAGGTCGCTTCGATCGGCTATCCGACCTCATCCGGCGTGATCCGTGGGTGGCGGGCGTCTTTGCGATCGGGTTGCTGTCCCTGGTCGGCCTGCCGCCCGCCTCCGGGCTCTGGGGCAAGGTGGCGCTGGTCGCATCCGCCGCTCAGGCGACGCCCTGGATTGCGGCCACCATGATCACCTCGATCATCATTGCCTCGATCCTCTCCCTTCTTGCCCTGCAACGGATGTGGGACGGGGTCTTTTGGGGTCAGCCGATGGAGACCTACCGCGCGGATAGCCCGCGCACCCGGCTCACCGAGCCCATCCCGTGCCCACCCGAGGTGCGGATCGGGGCGAAGATCGCGGCTCCCGGGATCGCGCTCATGGTCGTCTCGGTCGGGATCTTCCTCGCCATCGGAGCGATCGCTCCGGTGATGCAGCAGGCGGGCACCGACCTCACCCAGATCGCTCCCTACGTCGAGGCGGTGCTTCCCCGGTGATGTACCTGCACCCATGGCACACGGCACGCTATGCCGCCTTCATCGCGGTTGAACTGGTGAAGGGAGCGACCATGATCGCCGCCGACGTGATGACCCCCGGGTCCAAACTGAAGCCCGCGATCATCGAGTTCCCCCTTCGCTGTTCGACCGACCTGGAGATCACCTGGATGGCTTCGTCCATCACGGTGACTCCGGGGACGTTGGTCGTCGGGACAGCCTCGGCGACCGAGGACCACCCGCCGACCCTCTTCGTCCACGTGATGTATGCCGACTCCCGCGAGCAGGTGCTTACCGACCTGCGCGACATGGAATCTCGACTCCTCCGGGCCACCCGCGGCCGCCGCGCTGACGAGATCCCGATGGCCCCGGGTGCCGACCCGATCGGCCAGGACGGAAGGGGGCGCGCATGACCGTCGTCGTCGGGATCGCCATGGCAATCCTCGCCGTGTGCATCGTCATCGGGCTCACCCAGATCCGAGACGCCGAGGACGCTGCCAGCCAGGCCGTCGTCGGTGACCTGATCTACTTCTGCGGAGTCGGGGTCATCGTCCTGTTGAGCATGCTGTACACCTCGACCGTCGTCGTCGACGCGGCCATGCTCGCCGCGATGCTCGGGATCCTCTCCACCATCGCGCTCGCGCGCATCATCACGAGGGGGCGGCGCTGATGCAGACCTGGGAAATCATCGCCGAGATCGTCGCGGCCATCCTCGTGATCAGCGGCGCGTTGTGGGTGCTCGTGAGCGCCGTCGCGATCCGGCGGGTGCCGGACGCGCTCTCGCGCATCAATTCGCTCTCGCCAGCCACCGGGATGGGCCTGACCTCGATCGTTGCTGGCGCCTGGGTGCACAAGCTCGCTCAGGTGGGGTTCGACCTCACCGGGACGATCAAGATGGTCATCACGATCATCGCCTTGCTCCTCGTGTCCTCGGTCGCCTCAAACACCCTCAGCCGGGCGGCCGTGATGTCCGGCGCCAAGGTCGATCCGCGGACCAACCCGGACGACCTCTATGAGCCCGAGACGCACAATGAACCGGCCGCGAGCGACCGCGATCACTGAGGTCGTCCTGCGTCGAGCGGGGCAGTGCTCGGTCTCGCACTAACGAGACGGTGGCCGCCCGGCGGCGCCCGCTCAAAAGGTCGGTGAACGCTCGGTCGCTCCACCCGCTTCCTGAGGTGTACCCCCGTCGGTCACCGGCAACATGGGGCCATGAGGTACGGCGCAGGACGCGACCCCTTGGCCATCGCTCACCGCGGGGGCGCGTCCCTCGCTCCCGAAAACACCCTGGCCGCATTCGCGATGGCGACGGCGCTCGGACTGCGCTACCTCGAGACCGACGTCCGGCTCACCTCCGACGGTGAGTTGGTGTGCTTCCACGACGAGACGCTGGATCGGTGCACGACCGGCTGGGGTCGCGTCGACGCGGTCAGCGCCCGGCGGCTGCGGACGGTGCGGGTCGGGGGGACCGAGCCCATCCCGACGCTCGCGGAGGCGCTGGAGGACCGGCCGGAGGCCTGCTTCACCGTGGACCTCAAGGAGCGCGGGGCGATCGCCCCGATGGCCCGGCTCTTGCAGCGGCGGGACTTTGCCGAGCGGGTGTGCGTCGCTGGCGCCTGGGATGGGTGGATCGAGCAACTGCGCAGCCAAGCACCGCACGTGCGCACTGCGCTCGGGTGGCGTTCGCTGACGACGCTGATTTCGGCGAGCAAGGCCGGCGTCCCGGTGCCCGCGGCGCTCGTGCAGGGGCGCTTTGCTCACGTGCCGATCCGGCTTGGCCGGATGCCGATCCACTCGGAGAAGTTGGTCCGGAGGGCGCACCGCCTCGGGATTCGAGTGATCGTTTGGACCGTCGACGATCCGGATCTCATGCACGCACTGCTCGACGTCGGCGTCGATGGCCTCATCACCGATCGGCCGGACACCCTGCGCGAGGTGATGATCGCGCGCGGCACGTGGACCCCGATGCGGGGCCTGCCCCTTCCGCCCGACCCGCGGGAGACGCACCCCGCGAGGGCCTAACCCACTGACGACGCGACGGCGGGCGACCGCCCCCTCCCTTCTTCACTTTGCTTAAGCAGCGCCTCGATGCTTACCCACGAGGGTGAGCATCGAGGCCGTGCTTAAGCAAAGACGGGACGAAGGGGGTGGCGCGGGCCATCTCGCGAGGCCGGCGCCACCCCCTTCGTGCGGGAGTTGTCGTCGGAGCTACTTCTTTAGGCCCGACTGGATGAGGTTCATCACCGACGAGTCGGCGAGGGTGGTCACGTCCCCGACCTCGCGGTTCTCGGCGACATCCTTTAGCAGGCGGCGCATGATCTTGCCGGAGCGCGTCTTCGGGAGCTCCGGGACGATCATGATCTGGCGCGGCTTGGCGATCGGGCCGATCTCCTTGGCGACGTGGCCTCGCAACTCTTGGACGAGCTCGTCGCCGTTGCCGGCCTCGTCGACCGCAGCCTGGTCCTCTTCGCGCAGGATGACGAAGGCGACGACGGCCTGACCGGTGGTGTCGTCGTTGGCGCCCACCACCGCGGCCTCGGCGACCTTCTCGTGCGACACCAAGGCCGACTCGATCTCGGCGGTCGAGAGCCGGTGACCGGAGACGTTCATGACGTCATCGACGCGGCCGAGCAGCCAGATGTTGCCCTTCTCGTCGTACTTCGCCCCATCGCCGGCGAAGTAGTACTTCGGGCCGAAACGCGACCAGTAGGTGTCGCGGTAGCGGTCCGGGTCGCCCCAAATGCCACGCAGCATCGCCGGCCAGGGCTTGGTGAGCACGAGGTACCCGACCTTGTCGGCCTCCTCGAAAGGCTGGCCCTCGTCGTCGAGGATCTCGGCGCTGACGCCCGGGATCGGCCGCTGGGCGCTGCCCGGCTCCAGCTCGGTGACGCCCGGCAGCGGGCTGATCATGATCGCCCCGGTCTCGGTCTGCCACCAGGTGTCGACGATCGGAGCCGAACCCGCGCCGATGTGGTTGCGGTACCAGCGCCAGGCCTCGGGGTTGATCGGCTCACCGACCGAGCCGAGCACCCGGATCGAGGAGAGGTCGTACTTCGCGGGGATGTCATCGCCCCACTTCATGAAGGTCCGGATCGCGGTCGGCGCGGTGTACATGATCGTGACGCCGTACTTTTGCACGATCTCCCAGAAACGCCCCTGGTGCGGGGTGTCGGGGGTGCCTTCGTAGAGCACCTGGGTCCCACCATTGGCGAGCGGTCCGTAGACGATGTACGAGTGGCCGGTCACCCAGCCGATGTCGGCGGTGCACCAGTAGACATCGGTCTCGGGGTGCAGGTCATGCACGACCGCGTTGGTGTAGGCGACCTGGGTCAGGTAGCCGCCGGTGGTGTGGAAGATCCCCTTCGGCTTCCCGGTCGTCCCCGAGGTGTAGAGGATGAAGAGGGGGTGCTCGCTGTCGTGCGGCTGCGCCTCGTGCGTGTCGGCCTGGCCGTCGACGACCTCGTCCCACCACAGGTCACGACCCTCGGTCCAGTCGACGTCGATGCCGGTGCGGCGCACGACGAGGACGTTCTCAACCGGCGACTCGTCATCACCGTGGGCGATGGCGGCATCGACGGCGGCCTTCAGCGGCGCGGCCTTCCCGCGGCGGTACTGGCCGTCGCTCGTGATGACGAGCTTGGCGTCGGCGTCCGCGATCCGGGTGTGCAGTGCCTCGGCGGAAAAACCGCCGAAGACGACCGAGTGCGGAGCGCCGAGGCGAGCGCAGGCGAGCATCGCGAAGACGGCCTCGGGGATCATCGGCAGATAAATCGCGACGCGATCGCCCTTCTCCACGCCGAGCGAAGTGAGCGCGTTGGCGGCCTTGGCGACCTCGCGCTGGAGCTCGGCGTAGGTGATGGTGCGGGTATCGCCCCCTTCACCCTCGAAGTGGATCGCGACCCGCTCTCCGTTGCCGGCCTCGACGTGCCGGTCGACGCAGTTGTACGCGACGTTGAGTTCGCCGCCGACGAACCACTTGGCGAAGGGGGCATCGCTCCAGTCAAGGATCTGATCGAAGTCCTTGCTCCAGGTGATCCGCTCGCGAGCCTGACGGGCCCAAAAGCCCTCGTAGTCATTGGTGGCCTCGTCGTACAGGGCCTCGGTTCCGTTGGCCTGGGCGGCGAACTCCGGGGTCGGTGCGTAGGACTCCGTCACGGTTACTCCTCATTGAGTGCTGGGGGAGGCGAAGGGGGCATCAGGCACCCATCGGTCTGGTCACCACTGTCGCTGGCGCCGGTGAGCGAGACAACAGGTCGGCCGAATCTGCTCGGTGGGCGGACGGGTCGTCGCGACCAGCGGCGCGGCCCGGAGGAAACGATCGTGGCCCCCGGGGAATCCCCGGGGGCCACGATGACGCGAGCGCGTCAGGTCAGCAGGACGCTCGCGAGTTCGCCCGCATCACGAGGTCCGGGCCACCGGTCGACAGATCGATCCAGATCACCTGCGTCCCACGCCCTGCCGCCGGGAGGAACTGTGTCCCGGTGCTGCACGACACCCGGCGAGGAGTGCCACCTTGCAGAGGCAGTTGGTACAGGCGCGAGTAGTCACCGAAGAAGTCCGATTGCGCGTAGGTGACGCGGGTTGTCGAGGCCGTGAGCGGCGACGCCCCCGGCGCGTACTGGCTGGTCTCCGAGAGACTCTGGCGCGGCGTACCGCCGGCGAGCGGCACCCGGAAGATGCCAGCGCCCCCTTCGGAGTCATCGAGCCGGTCCGCCGCGAAGTAGACGGACTTCCCGGCGATCGCCGGCTGGCCGATGGTGACCGGCCAACGGTTGGTCCGGAAAGACGTCAGGACCGTGGTCTTACCGGTCCGGGCGTTGTACGCCTTGAGGATTGCCTGGGTCGAGTCGGCGATGCCGGGGTTGTCGGCGTAGACGACGGTGTCTCCGCTGATCACCGGGTCGCTCAGCTCCCGCCCCTCGGCCGGCTTGATCTTGACGATCTTCCCCCCGGGGCGGCGCACATAGAGCGACACCTCGGCGGAGTTCGCGCGCATCCACGCGGTCGTTGTCGTCCCGACCTGCAGGTTCGTGATCATCACGAACGGACCGTCGAGGACCACCTTAGGTCGGTCCAGGCGCTTGCGGTCGGCGATCTCGACCCGGGTCCGCCACTCGCCACCACGCTCAGTGAAGCGAATCCACGCGGCGCGGGTCGAACTGATCGCGGGGAGGAGGTAATTCGATGTGGCGTCGCGGCTGATGACGGAGCTCTTGGTCGGCGAGTTGGTGCTGCCCATCCGCAAGAAGTAGTTGCCCTGGAAGTTCGGGGCGGTCATCGACAGGATCCAGTTGGTCCCATGCATGACGGGGCGGTCGGTCACCGCGCCGACATTGCGGCGAAGGGCGACGCTGTCCACCTTCGCCATGGAGCGTTCCCATCCGGGGGTGATGCCGCGCGAGTCGAAGGCGGCGCCGATGGAGCTCAGTTGGGCGCTGGTGGCGCCCAGGTCTTTGGCGGCGCTGAGGGTGGCGACCCGTAGGTCGGTGAAGCCCGACAGTGGTGTGAGGTACTGGGTTTGGGCGCGGTAGAAGACGCGGTCGGCGAGGTCGGCCCCGAGGTTTTGACGGACCTGCCACATCGCGCCGGCCGGGATCAGCGAGTTGGTGTGCACCCCGCCGTTGTCATCGATCCCGCCGAAATACCGAGAGGTCTTCACGACCTGACGCAGATCCCTGATCGCGCACGACTTCCAGGACTTGATGAAGCACAGGTCCTCGCCCATGAGGCTTGCTCGGTTGGAGGTCTCGCTGATGCCGAGGACCTTGTTTTGCACGGCATTGCCGAAGTAGTCCGAGACGGCTTCGTTGATCGCGCCGGACTGGCCGAAGTAGACCAGGTTGGACGAGTGTTCAGTGACCCCGTGGGTCATCTCGTGGGCGATCACGTCCAGGGAGGCTGAGAAGGGCTTGTAGCCGTCGCCGCCGGTGCCATAAAACATCGCCTTGCCATTCCAGAAGGCGTTGGGGAAGTCCTCGCCGCCGAAGGTGACGTTGACGACGGAGTTAATCGAGCCGCCCTGATTGTCGAGGCTGTTGCGCCCGAGCCCGCGGTAGTAGTCGTAGACCTCGCGCGCGCCCCAGTGCGCGTCCAACGCTCCAGTGCGGTTGTCCTTGGCGGTGAAGGGGATGTGCTTGGCTCCGACCGGCTTCAAGCCCTCCGGCCCCTTGGCTTCGAAGGAGACGAACTCGAGGGCATCGGCGCGCTTGGCGTCATAGGTGGCGAGTTCGCCCTTGGACCCGGTGTGCATCGGCGCGGTGCGATCAACGAGGTCGTAGCCGGTCGCCGTCTGGGTGACGTTGAGCGGCTTATCGGGCTGGTTGAAGGTGGCGCCGGTGGTCGTGATCTGGTCACCGGGTGCCTTGGCGGCGGGCGCGAAGGTCTGCAGGTCGTTGTAGCTCAGGACCGGCCGCCCCGTGCCCTCGGCGAGGTACACCTGCTCGCGCACCGGACTGTTGGTGGTGCGGTCCACCCCGACCACGGTGAGGTGACGGGTGCGGACACCGGTGCCGAAGGGGAGGATCACCAGGCCGCGGTCGGTCACCGCCGGTGCCTGCGCCAGGCGGTACTTCTCAGTGACGGCGCGCCGCGCGATGACCTTCGCGGGCCCGCTCGGAAGCGGGACGCTCGATGGCACGGCGAGGTCGGTGAAGTACCGGCCCGAAGTCCCCGTCACGACGCGGGACGAGCCCTTGCCCTTCATCCGCACGACATAGGTCGCGCCGAGCACCGGCACCCCGTCGACCTCTTGCTGGAGCCGGACCGCCGTGCTTTGGCCCTGGGTATCGACGCGCTCAAGCGTGAGGTCCTTCTCGTCGATCCCGTAGGTCTGTTCCCGGCTGGAGAGGAAGCTCTTCGCGGCGCTCTCCGGACTGCCGGTCGGAGCAGCGGCCTTGATCTCGGTATGAGTGGGGGTGTCGGTATCGGCGACTGGTGGGTCACCCGGAGCAGGCTCCGCTGGAGTGTCGAGGGTGACCGGTCCTGGCGCAGCCGTGGCGCTTGATATCGAGATGGCTGGGGCGACTGCGGCCGCCAGCATGGCCGTTGACACCGCAACCACGATGTTGCGGCGACCTGCTCTGTTCACGTGATTCCCCTTGCGTCCGATGAGCGGTGATGAGGTCGTGCACCCGACGAACGCCGGGAGCACACGAATGGTTGAGTCGGTCGGGAGCCGATTTGATACAAGGGGCCCAGGCGGTGACCGGACGCTCGGGGCCGCTTAGCAGCGAGCCCGCGAGGTCTCCCTCGTCACGAGGTCGGGTCCGCCGACCGAGTAATCGACCCAGACGACCCGCTGGCGGGAGGCCGCGACCGCCAGACCCTGGGTGCCGGTGCTGCAGGACATTCGGCGGATCGAGCCGCCACCCATCGGGACCTGGTACAGGCGTGACTCCGGGTAGGAGGTCTTGTCGTTGGCGAAGGTGACGTGGGTTGTCGAGGCGGTGACGGGTGCCCCGATCGGCGCCCATCGGTGGGTCTCGGAGAGCACCTGACGTGCCGTCCCACCGGCGAGCGGTACGCGCCAGATCCCGGCGGCGCCCCAGCGGTCGTCGACCCGGTCAGCGGGGAAGACCACCCACTTCCCGGCAACGGCTGGCTGGCCGAGCCCCACGCCGTAACCGGCGCTCCCGGTGACCGAGGTGAGCTTCTTGGTCTTGCCGGTGCGCGCGTTATAGGCCAGGACGTTGGCGACCCGAGAGCTGCCCCAGCCGGGGCTGTCGGTGTAGACGACCTGATCCTCGATCACCGTCGTATCGCTGAGCACGCGTCCGCGACCGGGCGCGATCTTGATGGTCTTACCGCCGGGGCGGCGGACGTAGATCGACGAAGAGGACGAGGTCGCCCGGGTCCAGGCGACGGTCGAACTGCCGACCGAGAGGTTCGTCACCATGTCGCGGGTATCGGCGATCACCGTGGGCCGATCCAGTCGGTTGCGTGGCGCGATCTCGACGCGGGTCCGCAGGCGCCCTCCACTCAGGGACATCCGAATCCAGCCGACCCGAGTCCGGCTGATCGACGGGAGGGTGTACGAGGAGTTCTTGTCCTTGGTGATCACCCGGCTGCTTCCCGGCTTGCTGGTGCTCCCCATCCGGATCATGGCCGGGCCAGAGAGGTTGCTCGCGGTCATCGACATCACCCAGACCGAGCCGTGGACACCGGGTCGGTCCACCGCGGCACCGGTGTTGCGCTTCAAGGCGACGCTGTCCACCTTCGCCACCGACCGTTCCCAGCCGGCGGTGATGCCGCGGGAGTCGAATGCCCGGCCGATCGCCGCGCGCTGCTCGCTCGTCGCGCCGAGATCCTGGGCGGCGCTGATGGTCGCGACGCGCAGGTCGGTGAGGCCGGCGAGCGGCGTCAGGTACTGGGTTTGGACGCGGTAGAAGACGCGGTCGGCGAGGTCGGCCCCGAGGTCGCGGCGGACCTGCCACATGGCCCCGCCGGGGATCAGAGAGTTGGTGTGCACCCCGCCGTTGTCCTCGAACCCGCCGAGGTACTGAGAGGTCTTGACGACCTTGCGGAGGTCGCGGATCGCGCACGAGGTCATCGACTTGCTGATGCAGAGGTCCTCGCCCATGAGACTCGCGCGGTTGGAGGTTTCGCTGATGCCGAGGACCTTGTTTTGGACGGCGTTGCCGAAGTAGTCGGAGACGGCTTCGTTGATGGCGCCGGACTGGCCGAAGTAGACGAGGTTCGAGGAGTGCTCCGTCACCCCATGAGTCATCTCGTGGGCCACGACATCGAGCGAGGCGGAGAAGGGCTTATATCCGCTACCGCCGGTGCCATAGAACATGGCCTTGCCATTCCAGAAGGCGTTGGCGTAGTCGTTGCCCTCCATCGTGAGACCGACGATCGACTCAATCGAGCCGCCCTTGTCATCGAGGCTGTTGCGTCCGAGGCCGCGGTAGTAGTCGTAGACCTCGCGGGCGCCCCAGTGCGCGTCGAGCGCGCCGTACCGGTTGCTGGCAGAGGTGAAGGGGACCGTCGTCGAGCTCACCGGCGTCATCCCCGCGGCGCCACGAGGGGGCTGGAGGAAGTACCCGGCATCGCGCCGCTTGGCGTCAAAGGTGGCGATGGTGCCGCCGGAGCTCGCGTACATCGGGGTGCTGCGGTCGAGCAGGCTGTACCGGGAGCCCGCCCGGGTGACATGGAGCGGTTTGTCCGGCTGGTTGAAGGTCTTGCCGGTCGTCGTCACCTGGTCATCGCTCGGCGCGGTCGGTGCGAAGGTGGGCAGATCGTTGTACCGCAGGACCGGCCGCCCGAGTCCGGCAGCGAGGTAGACCTGCTCGCGGACCGGGGTGGAGGTCGCGGTGTCGAAGCCGGTCACCGTGAGGTGACGAGTCAAGACGCCCTGGTCGAAGGGGAGGACGACGAGGCCCTTGTCCTCCACGCTTGGTGCTGCGGCGAAGCGGTAGCGCTGACCGGTGACCTTCTGGGCGACCTGGCGTGCGGGGCCGCTTGGGACGCCCTTCGCGGTGTCGACGTCGAGCTGGGTGAAGTAGCGGCCGGAGGTGCCGGTGACGACCCGCTTGCTCCCCTTCCCCGATAGCCGAACGACATAGGTAGCGCCGAGGACCGGTACGCCGTCGACCTCCTGCTGAAGGCGCACCGCGGCGTCCTGGCCCTGGACGTCCACCTGGTCGACGCTGACCTCGTCGGTGTCGATGCCGTAGGTCTGCTCGCGCTTGGCGAGGAAGGTGGTGGCAGCAGTCGCGGCGCTGCCGGACGGGGCCGCGACCGTGACGTCGGTGTGCGCTGGCGTATCAGTGTCGGCGACCGGGGGGTCGCCGGGGGCCGGGTCTTCAACGGGCGCCGTGCTGGCGATCGGGCTGCTCTCCGCTGTTGGTGTGGGCGCGGCCAGGGCGGGGGCGATGGACGCCGCCGTCAGGCCGAGAGTTACTGCGAAGATGGTCGTGCGTCGGCCAGGTGTGGTCACCGTGTTGTCCCCTGCTACTTTCCCGCGTGCCGATCGGGGCCATCCGGTCCGAGCGGCATCTCCCTTCTCGCCCCACTCGGGCGAGACCACTGCCAGACCGCGACCCGTGGCGTGCCGTGGGGGGTGGTCCTTTTGCGAACCTTAGCCCCTTGGTCGCCGCCGCGTCTGCGCCCGTGGTGTCCCTAATTCCGTGGGGATGCGCGAAGGGGGAAGGGCGCACCCTTCCCCCTTCGGCAGACCGAGCCGGATCTAGTGGTCGATCGCCTCGGCCACCCCGTGACCAGTCAGCGAACGCACCTCCATTTCGGCGTACTTCGCGCGGTTGAACTCCTTACTCGTCACCGAGCCGAGCCACCCGAGGAAGAAGCCGAGCGGGATCGAGACCAAGCCCGGGTTGTCGAGCGGGAACCAGTGGAAGTCGATCGACGGGTCGGTGATCATCGACGGGCTCTTGCCGGTCGCGTCGATCGGCTTGCCGGAGACCACCGGGCTGAAGGTGATCAGCACCAGCGACGAGATCAAACCACCGTAGATCGACCACAGCGCGCCTCGAGTAGTGAAGCGCTTCCAGAAGAGGCTGTAGAGGATCGTCGGGAGGTTCGCCGAGGCGGCGACGGCGAAGGCGAGCGCCACGAGGAAGGCGATGTTTTGGCTCTTGGCCGCCATCCCGCCGAAGATCGCGACGGTACCGATGACCAGCACCGCGAGCTTGGCGACCTTGACCTCCTGGTCGCTGGTGGCGGTCCCGCCCTTAAAGACCTCGTTGTAGAGGTCGTGGGCGACCACGGCGCTTGTCGTGACGGTCAGGCCAGCAACGACCGCGAGGATCGTGGCGAAGGCGATACCCGAGACGATGCCGAGCAGCGGCGATCCACCGAGTTCCAGGGCGAGCAGCGGGGCCGCCGAGTTGGCCTTGCCGGGAGCGGCGAGGATCGCGTCGGGGCCGACCAGCGCGCCGGCGCCGAAGCCGATGACGAGGGTCAGCAGGTAGAAGCCACCGATCAGCCAGATCGCCCACTCGACGGACTTGCGGGCCTCCTTCGAGGTCGGCACGGTGTAGAAGCGCTGCAGCACGTGCGGCAGACCCGCGGTACCAAGGACGAGCGCCATCGCGAGCGAGATGAAGTCCACCTGCGTGGTGAGGCTCTTGCCGTACTTCAGGCCCGGGTCGAGCAGCTTGGAGGCCGCGGCAGCGGTCTTCTCATCGCCGGAGGCAGCGGTCGTGTCGATCGCACCCTGGAAGACGCTCGAGAGATTCATCCCGAACTTCGCGAGGACCCAGAGGCTCATCAGGGCCGCAGCCGCGATCAGCAGGACCGCCTTGATGATCTGCACCCAGGTGGTCCCCTTCATCCCGCCGATCATCACGTAGGCGATCATCACGGCGCCGACGACGGCGATCACGAGGTTCTGCGCGAAGGGGCTGTCGACGCCAAGAAGCAGCGAGACGAGACCGCCGGCACCGGCCATCTGGGCGAGCAGGTAGAAGAAGGAGACGGCGAGCACCGAGGTGGCGGTCGCGATCCGGACCGGACGTTGCTTGAGCCGGTACGAGAGCACATCGGCCATCGTGAGGCGGCCGGTATTGCGCATGAGCTCGGCGACGAGCAGCAGCGCGACCAGCCAGGCAACGAGGAAGCCGATGGAGTAGAGGAAGCCGTCATACCCCTGGAGGGCAATGGCGCCGGCGATCCCGAGGAAGGACGCAGCGGAGAGGTAGTCACCGGCAATGGCGATGCCATTTTGGCGGCCAGAGAAGGAGGCGCCACCGGTGTACATCTGGCTGGCGGTCTTCTTGCCCCCGGCGACCTTGATAACGACGGTCAAGGTGACGACGACGAAGACGATGAAGATGGAGATGTTGAGGACCGGGTTCGATCCTTCGGCGACGGCGGGGATCATCACGGTAGTCATCGATCAGGCCTCCGGGTTCTCGTCGTCGATGTGGTGGACGCCATCGAGGCGCGAGCCGATCTCGTCGGCGAGGGGGTCGAACTCCTTGTTCGCCCACTTCACGTAGATGAAGGTGATCGCGAAGGTCGTAACGAACTGCAGCAGACCGAAGATCAGGCCGACGTTGATCAGGCCGAAGACCTTGGTGCCCATGAAGCCCGGGGCGAAGATCGAGAGCAGGACGTAGAGGAAGTACCACGCGAGGAAGAAGGCAGTCACGGGGAAGACGAAGCCGCGGAACTTGCGGCGGAGCCGCTGGAAGTCCTCCGACTCCTGGACGGCGATATAGCGATCGCCGAGCTGCTGAGCGTCGTTGCTCATGGAGCTCACCTCCGAGGAAGGATGGGGCGATCGGCAGGGGCGCCGATCGCGTTCGGGACAGCGGTCACCCTTCCCCACCGATCACGAGAAGCGCGCCTGCTTTCCGGTCACGGTCGGTAGGCGAAAGATCGGGCGCGCCGTGCGGTGACCTCCGTCACGCCGAACGGTGGGCTAGGGCCGATGAGTGGTCGCTTCGAGAACTTCTTCGGGGGTGTGGAGGCGGGCCATGATGCGCGGGGTGTTGCGAGGAACCGAGCCGGAGGTCGCGAGGGAGACTCCCACCGCGACGGCCACCGCGAGCGGGGTCGCCCAGGCCGTGGGACTCGTGAGAAGGGCGTCGGGCCAGCCCTCCAAGCGGAGCGGGCTCAGGGAGAGGATGGCGGCGGTCGCGGTGCTGATCCCCCCGACGGCGAGGCCGGCTCCCGCTCCGGCCGCGGTCAGGTGACGCCACCACACTCCGAGGATCAGCATCGGCGCGAAGGTCGCCGCCGCGATGGCGAAGGCATGGCCGATCACCGTCGAGATGCCCACCGTCCCGATGAAACCGCTCACCACGAAGGGGGCGAGGACGCCAAGCACCGCGGCGACGCGGAACGACTGCACCGGAGTGAAATCGCCACCGGTCCGGCGCGCGAGGAGCGGGCGAAGCACATCCTGATCGAGGGCACCGGCGACCGACATCGCCACGCCGGAGGCGGTGCTGAGGAAGGCGGCGAAGGCCCCGCCGGCGAGCAGCGCGGCGAGGAGGTCTCCGCCAATCCCGTCGATCATCGCGGCGGGCAGGGAGAGGACGACGCTGCCGCTGAAGCCGTCGGTCGACCCCCCTTCGAGATAGTGCCGCCCGAGGACCCCGTAGACCGGCGGGAAGAGATAAAAGAGCCCGAGCAGCGCGAGCACCGCCACCGTGGTGCGGCGCGCGGCCCACCCATCGGGATTGGTGTAGAAGCGCACGACGACATGGGGCAGCCCCATCGCGCCGAGGCAGAGGGCGGCGAGGGTGCTGTAGGTGATGAAGAGCGCATGCTGGCTCGGTGCCGCGTTCGTGAGAGGGAGCCACCATCCGTCGTCCGCGACCGGTTGCGGGCGACCATCGCGCATCCAGACGAAGAGCAGGACGAAGGCGGGGATGGCGATCGCGCTGAGTTTGAGCCAGTACTGGACGGCCTGGACCAGGGTGATCGAGCGCATCCCGCCGGCGACGAGGTTCGCGGTGATGATCGCGGCGATGAGTGCAGCACCGATCCAGGTCGGCCAGCCTGTCACGTGGCGAAGGGCGAGACCGGCGCCTTGCATCTGCGGGAGGAGGTACAGCCAGCCGATCGCGACGACGAGCGCCGAGGACATCAGGCGCACGGTCCGCGACCCGAGCCGCATCTCGGCGAAGTCGGGCAGGGTGTACGCACCGGAGCGCCGAAGAGGGGCCGCCACCAGCGCGAGCAGGACGAGGTACCCGACCGTGTAGCCGACGGGCATCCACAGCATGTCGACGCCGCGCTCGTAGACGAGCCCCGCGACCCCGAGGAAGCTTGCGGCAGAGAGGTATTCGCCGCCGATTGCGCTGGCGTTGCGCCACGGAGAGACGGTCCGGCCCGCGACATAGAAGTCGCTCGTCCCCCGCGCGCGTCCGAGACCTCGCCAACCGAGGGCGAGCGTGAGCACGCAGACGCCGCCGATCGCGACGAGGGACCAAGGCGATGTCATCGGTCGTTGACGACCCGAGTGAACTGCCGCTCGATCCGCTCGGCCGCGCGCGTATAGGCCCGGGCGGTGATGATCGCGGCGGGGTAGATCGCGATCCCGAGGACCAACCAGGGGAAGAGCACGCCGGCGATCGTCAGCTCTCGGGTCGCGGGGATGATCGCAAACAGAAGAGGGAGAGCGCCGAGAGCGGCGGCGCCGAGGCCGAGGGTGCGAAGGGCGAGCCGCCGTTGCGCCCGAATCAACGAGTCGACGTAGGTGGCACCGAGCGGGCTCTGCTCGTCGATTTCATCGCGCACGCTGCGACGGCGCGGTGCCCGGGGGCGCTGGCGTGAGGCGGTGACCCGGACCCGCGCGGGAGGGATTGACTGGTTCACCGGCGGTCGGGTTCGGTGCGATCGGGCCGTAGCAGGGTCGCCCGTAACTGCCGGGTGTGGCGCCGACTCACTTGGAGGACGGCCTCATCGACCACCACGGTGCACCGACCTCGATCCATCCGGACCTCGCTGATATGACGGGTCGAGACCAGGGTCGAGCGGTGGATCCGCACGAAGCCCGCTTCGGCCCACCGCTCCTCGAGCGTCGCGAGCGGGATCCGCACGAGGTGCGAACCGGTCGGGGTGTGCAGGCGGGCGTAGTCGCCGTGGGCCTGGACGTACTGGATCTCGCTGCGGGCGACGAAGCGGGTGACGCCGCCGAGCTCGACCGGAATCGTCTCGTCGGACTCGGGGGTTTCGGCGGGCGCGGCGCGCTCGGACTGGACGAGGCACCGGCGCACCGCCTCACCGATCCGCTCGGGGCGCACGGGCTTCATCACGTAGTCGACGACGTCGAGGTCGAAGGCGTCGACGGCGTGGCTGTCGTGGGCGGTCACGAAGACGATGTGGGGCCGTTCGGTAAAGCGCTTGATGACCCGAGCGAGCTGCATCCCGTCAAGGCCCGGCATCGAGATATCGGAGAAGACCACATCGATGCGCTCGCGCTCAAGGGCCGCCAAGGCATCGGTCCCACTCGCGGCCGTGAGCACCCGACCGACCCGGTCGTCCTGGTTTAACAGCCATGCGAGTTCGCTGCGTGCTGGAGCCTCGTCATCCACGACGAGCACGGTCAGGGCGGCTGGGGCGGCATCATTGCCTGGGGGCATGGGGTTCAGACTAGGACGATGTGTCCACCGCCGGGGAATACTTGGGCACTCGGAAAATGACCTTCATGCCCGACCCGACCTGGGTTTCGACGGCCAGACCGTACTGATCTCCGTAGACCTGGCGCAGGCGGGCATCGACATTGCCGAGGCCCACCGAGTCCGCGCGGGACTGCCCATCGAGGATCTTGCGGATCGCCCCGGGCTCGGCGCCAACCCCGTCATCTTCGATGCTGATCTCTGCTTCGGTCCCCACGTCGGTCGCGGTGAGGACGACATTGCCGGTCCCCGGCTTTGGCGCCAGGCCATGGCGGACGGCGTTTTCGACCAGGGGCTGGATCGCGAGGTATGGGACTTGCACGGGGAGCACCTCGGGGTCGATCCGCAGGGTGATCTGAAGACGCTCGCCGAAGCGGGCTTGCTCCAGGACCAGGTAGCGCTCGACGTTGCGCAGTTCCTCGGCGACGGTCGTAAACGCACCCCCTCGGCGCAGGGCGTAGCGGGTGAAGTCGGCAAACTCGAGCAGGAGTTCGCGGGCGCGTTGCGGGTCGGTGCGCACAAAGGAGGCGATCGCGGCGAGCGAGTTGTAGATGAAGTGCGGGGAGATTTGGGCACGAAGGGCGCGCAGCTCGGCTTCCATCGCCCGCGTGCGCTCGTAGGACAGCTCGGCGAGTTCGACCTGGGCGGAGACCCAGGTCGCGACCTCTTCGGTGGCGCGGGTGAGGCCAGCGGTGACGGTCGGGCCATAAGCGGCGATGGCGCCGACCACGTGACCGTCGACGACCAGCGGCGCGATGGTGGCCGACCGCACCGGACAGTCGGCATCGGCGCAGGTCACCTCCTCGGGTCCGAGCACGACGGTGCGGCCGTGATCGATCGCCGGCGCGGCTTGACGCATGACATGGCGCAAGTGATGGTCGCCGGCGCCATCCCAAACGATGACCGAGGAAGAGTCGCAGATGGCGAGCGCCGGGGTCCCGAGCATGGTGCGAAGGAGGGGAGCGGCCTTGTGACACCCGTCGTCGGTTAGCCCGTCGGCCAGGTGACGCCCGGCGGTCGATGCCGTATGCAAGGTCTGGTAGGTCGCCTGATCGGTCACCGACACGAAGCCGGGCTGTCGATGCCGTGACCGCACCGCCCAGACGAGCAGCGCGAGGATCGCGACCGTGCCGAGGACCACGGCGGCGGTCGGAGCGTGCACGCCGGAGGTCATGGCCGCCAACGTACCCTGGCCAGGTGCCTGCCATGCCCCCTTCGTCCTCGCCCGTCGTCACCGCGCTGAAGGAACTCGCAGCCATCCCCGATGTGGCCTCCGCGAGCGACCGCGCGAGGGATGCCTGCACGTCGCTGCGCTGGCATGAGGCGCTGCGGCGCCGGATCCCGGAGGCGGCGGCCGAATCCCGGGTTCGTGGAGCCTGGGCCAGCGGTGAACTCGAAGGGGCGCGGTCGTCGGCGAGCGTCGTGCGCGATCTCATGAGGGGGGCGCGGGAGCGTTCGCCGGAGCCCGATCCTGCGGAGCGGGTGATCCACGGGGCGATGGCGGCGACCGCCGAAACCGAGCACCTCGCGAGCCTCATCACGACCGCGCCCGGTCAGGCGCTCGCGCGATTGCACACGGCCGCCGCTGCCGAGTTGGTCGATGCCGCCGAGGAGTTGGGGCGCCCGCGGATGGGCGATGAGGTGTGCCGGGAGTTCACCGACCTCGGTCCGGCACCGTCCGGGGTCGAACTGCAGGCACGCATGGCGGGGATCGTCGATCTGATGCGATCCGCCGAGCACGCTCCTGCGCTGGTGGTGGCCGCGATCGTGCACGCGGAGATCGCGACGACGCGTCCCTTCGTCGTCGGCAACGGGCTGGTGGCGCGGGCAGTCGAACGCGCGCTGATCCAAGCGACCGGGCTGGACCCGACCGGTGTCGCGGTCCCGGAGGCAGGGCACGGTGCGCAAGGCGGTCCGGCCTACCTCGGCTCACTCACCGCGTACGCCACCGGGGGGCGCGAGGGCGTGTTGTTGTGGCTGCGGCACTGCGGCGATGCCGTCGTGGAAGGGGCTGGCGAAGGGGTGAGGGTAGCTGACTCGGTGCGGGCCGGGCGACTTATCTGACGATTTCCTCGGTGAGCGGTGCCGTTAGTGCTGTGACCGCTCGACGGGGGTGGCTCGCGCTGCTTGCGTCTGGGGTGGTGAGGCCTCACTATTGACCTGTTGCTCCCTTCGGGTTGAGCGACGCGCACCAGATCCCTCCCCCCGGGGCCTGGAGCGTTGACGGCCCCGGTTGCTCCCCCCCGACCGGGGCCGTCCCTTATGTCGGGTGCCTGGGCTTCGTCCACAGGGCGCGCTCGCCGTCTTCGCGTTGTCCACTGCCTCGCCCGCGGCCTTCGCCCGTGGTGGTGATCCGCCCACTCTGGTGCCTATGCATCCGGTGATCCTCGTCCTCGCGGCATCCGGTGGGCTCGGCGCGTCGACCTTCGCGGCCGCGCTCGCCGCGCGAGTGAGCAGCGGGGGACGGGCGGTCCTCATCGATGGCGATCTCCACGGCGGTGGGATCGACAGCACGGCGGCGATCGAGCATGAGCCAGGCCTTCGGTGGGGCGATCTCGGCGCGGTGGAGGGGCCGGTGGAGGGATCTCGCCTGATCGCGGCATTGCCCGCCGCGGGAGATGTCGCCGTCTTGTCCGCGGGGGGTGACCTGCGCCCGAGCCCGAGCGTGATCATTGAGGTCATTTCGGCGCTCGCCGAGCAGGCGGTGGTCGTCATCGATGGCGCGCGTGGTGCTCTCCATCCGTGGGTGGAAGTGGCCGATCATCTGCTGCTCCTCGTCGGGACGAGGCCGCGGCGGCTACGGGATGGTGAGCGCCTCGTCCGTGACCTGGGGCGAGCGCGTGGTGAGGCCCTGATCGTGACTCGCGGTTCGCGGCGCGCTCGCGCCGTCGGAGAGTCGGTCGCCGCTCATCTCGAGATTCCGTGGGTTGACCATGTGCGCGATGACCCCGCGGTGGTGCGCGATGAGGCGCGGGGGCGATATCCGCGCCCGCGGGGCAGTCTTGGCGAGGTCGTCGAGGCCACGGTGGACGCCTTCGGGCTCGACCTGAGGGCGCGCCGCGAGGACCTCACGGGACGAAGGGCGTCGTAGATGAGCCGCGAGCTACGACCCGAGGGGGAGGCTGTCGAACGGCAGATCCGCGGTGGTGTCCCGCCGAGCGACGAGGCGATCGACGAGGTCGTCGCACACGACGGCGTGCGCCTCGGCGTCGTGGGGGCGAGCCGCCGAGGGACGCACTTGCGCTCGGGGCTCATCGGGTTCGGTCCCCTCGAGCCGCTCGTCTGCGATCGGGGCGTCACTGATGTGCTGGTCAATGGCGATGGAGCGGTGTGGGTGGATCGCGGCGAGGGTGTCACGCGTGAACCAGAGATCGAGATTGGCGGCCCGGCAGAGGTGCGTCGCCTCGCCACCAGGCTCGCCGCGCTCGCCGGGCGGCGCCTCGACGACGCTCAGCCGTGGGTCGACGGGCTCTTGCCACGCGGGGTGCGGTTGCACGCCATCCTCCCGCCGTTGGTCAACGATGGAGCGCACATCAGTTTGCGGGTCCCCCGGCACCAGGGAGGTGGGCTCGACGACTTGGTCCGTCTGGGGATGCTCGATGGTGACCAGGCGCGCCTGGTGCGCTCCATCGTGCGCCAGCGGCTTGCCTACGTGGTGACGGGCGGGACGGGGACGGGCAAGACCACCCTTCTCGGCGCGATGCTCGCCGAGATCCCAGACCGAGAGCGGGTCCTGATCGTTGAGGACGTCGCCGAGATCGGAGTCCACCATCCGCATGTCGTCCGTTTGCAGGCACGTCAGGCCAATACCGAGGGTGCGGGGCTCGTCAGCATGGTCGATCTCGTGCGGCAGGCGCTGCGGATGCGGCCCGATCGACTGGTGGTCGGGGAGGTCCGCGGGCCCGAGGTCCGCGACCTTCTTCTCGCGCTCAACACCGGTCATGAAGGGGGCTGCGGCACCCTCCACGCCAACCGGGCCGAGGATGTCCCCGCTCGATTCGAAGCCCTTGGAGCGCTCGCGGGGATGAGCCGCGACGCCGTCCACGCTCAACTGGCCGGCGCGATCAGCATCGTCATCCACTTACGGCGCCGCCACGGACGTCGCGTGGTGGAGTCGGTGACCGATCTGGAGGGACGGCCGGTGCGGGAGGTGGGGTGGTGACCGCGGCTGTGCTCATCATCCTCGCCGTCTTCGCCTGGCCGAGTGGGGGCGGGGCGTGGAGGGATCGCTCCGGCCTCGAGCCACAGCGCGCGAACGGCTGGCGGGTGCGCCGAGCAGGCGCACGGCGCGACCTCGAGGAGTTGGCAAGGGCGACCGAGTTGCTTGCCATGGCCCTGCGCGCAGGAACCGACCCTCTTCGGGCCGTGGATGTGAGTCGGAGACACACCCACGGCAAGGCCGCAGACCTGCTAGGAGAGGTGCAGGGCGCGCTGGTCGACGGCGACACCGCGGCGGCGGTCTGGCAGCGCTGGTCGGGGCACTGGCCGGAGGCTGGCTTTTGCGCTGCGGCCTGGTCGATGAACGAGCGGCTGGGGGTCCCGCTCGCGCCCGTGATGACCACGACGGCGACGGTGCTGCGCGAACGGGTCGCCGCCCGGCGGCGCCTGGACGCGGCAACGGCAGGAGCCCGGGCCTCGATGATGGTCCTCACGATGCTCCCGCTGGTGGGGATGCTGGCAGGCCTCGCCTTCGGGATGCCTCCGTGGGAGCTCTATACCGCCTCGCCCGTGGCCGCGGCCTCGCTCTTGGTCGGGGTGTTGTTGACCGGCGCCGGGTGGCTCGTGGGCCGGGCGGTCTTAAGACGTGCCCATCGGCCGGTGACGGCATGACGGCGGCTTTGCTCATCCTGGCCGGGATCCTCATCTGGCCAGCGCGCGGGTCCACGGTGGCGTTAGCGCGTGCGAGGGAGGCCGAGGGCGAGGGCGAGGGCGAGTCATTGACCGTCGACGCCTTGGCGAACGCGACGGTGCTCCTCGCTCTCGCTCTGCGCTCCGGACGCGGCGTCACCGAGGCGCTGGACGAGGTGGCGCGGCTCAGTGGACCCGCCGTGGGGCGCGATCTCGGCCGCGTGACGGCAGCGCTGCGGTGGGGCCGCAGCACGGAGGAGGCCTGGTCATATGCCTCCTCGGCCTGGCGTCCGGTCGCCGTGGCGATGGCTTTAGCCCAGGAGTGTGGCTCGTCAGCGGGAGATGTGCTTCTCGAGGCGGCCGGGACGCTGCGCGAGGACGAGGGCCGCCAGCAGGAAGCGGCCGCCGGCCGGGCGAGCGTGCTGCTCGTCCTGCCGTTGGGGTTGTGCTTCCTCCCCGCCTTCATCGCGACGGGCATCGTGCCCCTCGTCTCGGTCCTGCTGACTCGTCAGCTCGGGTGACGCGGTGAGGAGCGGACCTCGCGGTGGCTGCCATCGATCCGGTGCGTGCCCCCGATGGCGTCCAGGTGCTCGAGAAGGGGGATGGCGACGCGCCGGGTCACGCCGAGCGCTTGGCGAGCCTCGCTGGTCGTAAACGGCTGGGGGAGTTCAGCGAGGATTCGGGTGGCCCGCTCTGGGGCGTCGGGCAGGAGCACCACCGCCCCATCGAGGCGGAGGAGCCGGCCCGCGCGTTCGGCGGCGGCGAGCTCGCGAGCACCGAGCCGGAGCGCAGCGAGGTCATTGGCGTCGGGAGCATCGAAGGGGGACGCGGCGAGGCGTGCCTCGAGGGTGGCGACCGATCGTTCGGCGGGCCCGAGCGCCTTCGTCTGTTGTCGAATCCGGACCCGGCGGCCGTCCTGCTCGAGCCCATCCTGCTCGGCGATCATCGGGATCAGCGCCGGCGTCGGGAGATCGAAGGCAGCGCCGATCGCTCCGAAGGTGACGCCGCCGGCGAGCGGGTCACGGGCGTGATCTGCGGCCACGGACTCACGCAACTCCCTTCGCCACTGGTCAAGCCGCTCCTCGGCGACAAGCCACCCCTCGACCGTCAGCACACCGTCGGGGACAGCCGGTTCGAGAAGATTCAGCAGGCGGAGGTGATCGATGCAGACCGCTCCTCGACGCAAGACCTCTCGGCGCATATCGGGCGGCCCGCCCGGGTCGGTCGCCAGCGCCTCGGCCCGGCGCCGCGCGTCGCCTCGGCGGGTCAGGGCTGGTGGGTCGGCGTCGAGCACGAGCGCTCCGGTCAAGGGACGCTGACCCCCTGGGACGCGCAGCACCAGTCGGTCTCCGCGCGTGAGGGGCAGGTCCGGCGACGTCTCGTCACTCAGGATGAGCCTCGCATGGCGACTCCCGTCGCCACCGAGCGGCCGGACCCGTGCCGGGATCGCCGCCGAACCCAGGTGGGCGAGAACTTTTTCGGGGAGCCGCGGGGTGTCCCCGTGCTCGTCGAGATCGACGCGGACGTCGATTGCTCGGGTGCTCCACCACGCCCCTGGGGTCAGGAGGACATCACCGCGCGTCACCTCGCTGGCCGCGACGCCGCGAAGGGCGAGGGCAATGCGGCTGACCGGCGAGGCGACGCTGATCTCGTGCTCATGGTGCTGCACGCTGCGAACCGCGACGCGAGACCGGCCGCGACCCGTCACGAGCTCCAGCTCATCGCCGGCCCGGACGGTGCCCTGCGTCAGCGTCCCCGTGACGACCGTCCCCGCCCCCGCGATGCTGAAGGCTCGATCGATCCACAGGCGGATCCGCCCTCCGGGATCCGGCAGGGCCCCGGCGGCGAGGACCTCCCCGAGGGCCTCCCGAAGCGCCTCTAGTCCGGTCCCGGTCTTTGCCGAGACGGGCACCACCGGAGCCTGCGCCAGGCCGGTACGCCTCAGTTCGGCACGAACCTGCTGCGTTACCGCCGCGACATCGGCCTCTTCGCGGTCGGTCTTCGTGATCGCGATGACCCCGCGGTTGATCCCGAGGGCAGCGATGGCATCACGATGGTCGCTGGACTGCGCTGACCACCCTTCGTCAGCGGCGACGACGAAACAGACCACCGGTGCGGGCCCGAGCCCGGAGAGCATATTGCCGAGGAAGCGCTCGTGCCCGGGGACATCGACGAAGGCGACCTCGGCCTCGGTGCCGCCGACGTCGATCGTGGTCCAGGCAAAACCGAGGTCGATGGTGAGGCCCCGCCGCCGTTCGGCCTCCCACCGATCCGGTTCGATCCCGGTGAGGGCGCGGACCAACGCGCTCTTGCCATGGTCGACGTGCCCGGCCGTCGCGACGACGAAGGACCTCATCACGCTCGGCGGTCCCCGGCCGGGGTCGCGAGAGCCGCAAGGACAGCAGCGGTCAGCGCCCGATCGCTGGGCTCGGGGACGCACCTGAGGTCGAGGAGGCAGCGCCCACCGTGCACTCGAGGCATGATCGCGGGTTCGCCGAGACGAAGGGAGAGCGCGAACTCTTCAGGAAGGGCGACCGCCCAGCCCGGCAACGGGACGCCCGGAGCTCCACCCCCGCCGACCCGGCCGTCGTGGCGGACGACCTCGATCTGGAGGTCAGGATGGGTCGACGCGAGGGCTGCGGCGAGAGATTCGGCTCGCTCTCGTAAGCGCTGCGGATCGGCCCGCAGGGCATCTCGGACGGGAGTGCTCGCTCCATCAAGGCTGGCTTCGAGCGTCGCGAGGCCAAGCTTGTCGATTCGCACGGCGCGGGCGAGCGGGTGCCGGGCCATCTGCCGGATCACGTCCTGGCGCCCGAGGACGATCCCGGCCTGTGGTCCACCGAGGAGCTTGTCCCCGCTCGCCGTGATCACATCTGCACCGGCCGTGAGGGTGCCGGCCGCATCGGGCTCGTCGGGCAGCGCCGGCTCCGAAGCGAGGAGGCCGGACCCAAGGTCGACCACGAGGGGGATCGGCGCATCCAGGGTCCCGTCGTGGGCTCGTCGATCGAGCAACGCGCGCAATTGCTCGACCGACACGTCCGCGGTGAACCCCTCCACGCGGAAGTTACTGGGGTGCACCTTCAGCACACATCCGGTGTCCGGGCTCAGGGCATCGGCGTAATCCTGCAGGTGGGTGCGGTTCGTCGTCCCGACCTCGCGGAGCCGAGCACCAGTCGAGGCGATCAGGTCGGGAAGTCGGAAGCCGGCCCCGATCTCGACCAACTCCCCGCGGCTCACGATGACCTCGCGCCCCGCCGCCAGCGCCGTGGTAGCGAGCACGAGGGCAGCGGCGCCGTTGTTGACGACCAGCGCGTCCTCGGCCTGCGGGCAAGCCCGCAGCAAGGCCTCGCGAGTGCTCACCCCGCGCGGCGACCGCTGCCCGGACACGAGGTCGAGCTCGACGTCGACATAGCCCGCCGCCCTCGTCAAGGCCTCGCGGGCGGTGTCCGACAAGGGGGCCCGCCCCAGGTTGGTATGCACCACGATCCCGGTCGCATTGAGCACGGGCCGCATGCCGCTTCGGTGGGCCCGCAGCGACGCGATGACCTCGGCCGTGACATCGCTCGCGGCGATCTGGCCCGCCCGCGCGCGGCCTTGGGCCTCGGACACCGCGGCCCGCACCACATGCTCGCCGAGGCGATCGCGGGCCGCACGCACCTCGGGGAGCGCGAGTAGGACGTCAGTGCGAGGGATCGCACGGCGCGGGTCGGTCATCGCGCTCCTTCCCGATCGGAGGTTGGTGGCGGAGGCGGACGGGAATCGAACCCGCCAGACCGAGATACTCGGCCTCACCGGTGTTGAAGACCGGGGGGCCCACCAGGAACCCAGACGCCTCCGCAGGTCACGGTACCTGGACGCCCAGTGCCCCCTGCCATCTAGGTTCGCCCTGATCTAAGGTCGGGCGGGTGAACACCGCTGCCTTGGACAAGCGTTTGACCCAGTACGCGCACGGCGGGGGGTGCGCCTGCAAGATTCCCGCCGGCGAGTTGGAAGCGCTCGTCGCCCGTCTGCACGATCCGCTGGACGCACCCGCTGTCGAGGTCTTGGTGGGCCTTGACGATGGTGATGACGCGGCGGCGGTCCGGGTGACGGATTCGCTGGCCGTGATTTCGACGACCGACTTCTTCACCCCGGTGGTTGATGACCCCTACGACTGGGGTCGGATCGCCGCGGCCAATGCGCTGTCCGATATCTACGCGATGGGCGGGACGCCCGTGATGGCGATCAACCTCGTCGGATGGCCCCGCGATGTCCTCCCGCAGGAGCTTCTCGCCGAGGTGCTCCAGGGCGGCCGGGATATGGCCGCCCAGGCGCAGTGCCCGGTGATCGGCGGCCACAGCATCGATAATCCCGAACCGATCTACGGGATGGCGGTCACCGGCACCGGAGACCCGGAACGGTTGCTGCGCAACGACGCCGCGGAGCCTGGACTGCCGATCAGCCTGACCAAGCCGCTCGGCCTCGGGGTGCTCAACAACCACCACAAGAGCACGGGGGAGCGCAGCGACGAGGCGGTCGCGGTGATGACGACTCTCAACCGGGATGCCTCGCGAGCGGCCGTCGACAGCGGCGCGCGAGCGGCGACCGATGTCACCGGCTTCGGGCTGCTGGGGCACCTATACAAGATGTGCCGCGCTTCCGGGGTCGCTGCTCAGGTGGATGCCGCAGCGGTGCCCTATATCGATGGCGCCCGGCAGGCGCTGGCCGCCGGCCACGTCCCCGGAGGCTCGCGCCGCAACCTCGACTGGGTCCGCCCGCACCTGGCTGCTGCGGGGATGAGTGAAGAGGAGCTCATCCTCCTCGCCGACGCTCAGACCTCCGGTGGCTTGCTCGTCGTTGGCGAGATCCCGGGGGCGCCGGTGGTCGGACACACCGTGGCCGCGGACTCCCTTGGCGACGGGGTCGTGGTCGAGGTCCGCTAGGCCGCGCTGGCAGCCTTCGCGGGGGCGTCGGTAGGCGGCTTCGGCTTGCGGGTGATGAGGGGGATCAGCGCACCGGCGAGAGCAATCACGCCGACGACGGTGTAGGCAAGGGTGTACGCCTTGTCCTCACCAATCAGCGCCGAGATCAGCAGTGGGCCTGCCACGCCGCCGATGGACCACCCGATCAGCATGAGGCCGTAGATCGCGCCAGCGTTCTTCACGCCGAAGAAGTCGCCGGCCGTCGAGGGCATGGTGCCGAAGCCACCGCCGTAGCACGTGTAGATCAAGGCGGCGAGGACGTAGAAGAGGGCGATGCTGCCGACGTGCGGGATCGCGATGAGGCAGATGCCCTGGATCGCGAGGATGCCGACGAAGGCGGGCATGCGCCCGATGCGATCCGAGATCGCTGCCCAGAGGATGCGCCCCGCGCCGTTGAACAGGCCCATGATGCCGACGAGCGTCGCCGCGCCAGCGGCGCTGAATCCGGCGACGTCGGTAGCGGTCCCGGCCGCGACCGAAATCAGCGAGATCCCGGCCGTCACCGACAGCGTGAGGATCGCGGTCAGCAGGTACCACTGCGGGGTGCGCAGCGCCTCGGCCTGGGTGAAGTCCCGACCGGCGGCCGCCTTCTCTCCCTTGTCTTTGGCGCTCGTCTCTGCGCCAGCGACGGTGTAGCCCTCGGGCGGATTCCGGAAGACCGAGGCGCCGAGCAGCCCCACCACGAGGTAGGCGAGGCCAAGCCACAAGAACACCTTGGTCGGGTACTGCTGGAAGTCCTCGCTGCCGGCGATCATCCGCTGCGCCAACGGGGAGGTGATGACGGCACCGAAACCGAATCCGGCGACCGCGACACCGGTGATCAGACCCCGCTTGTCGGGGAACCACTTCTGCAGCATCGCGATCGGCACGATGTACGCGAGGCCGAGGCCGAAGCCGCCCAGCACGCCATAGCCGAGGACGAGCAGCCAGAGGTCGGAGCTGCTGCGGGCAAAACTCGCGAGCATGATGCCGAGGGAGTAGACGACGACACCGGTGAGCGCTACCAGTCGCGGCCCGCGCCGGTCCTGGATCCGTCCGCCGAGGAAGGTCCCGACGAAGATCATCCCGATCGCGACCTCGAAGGGGATCGTGGCTTGCACCTTCGTCAGGGCCAGGGCCGACTCGTCGGCCTGCAGCGCCTTGCTGAAGGTGCTCCAGGCGTAGACGGCACCGATCGCCAACTGGACGAGGACGCCGCCGATCAGGATGAGCCAGCGGTTGCCGCCGGGAGAGGCGGCGTTGGCGCGGGTCTGCTCGGTACTCATCTGACCTCCACGGACGTCGATCGAAGAGGGTGGGCCGGGTGGTCCACCCCCGAGCGGGGTGTTACCGGGCGGTGGTGATCCCGTCATGGACGATGCCGTGGGCCTGCCGTTCGGCGAGGCGTGCCCGCTGCGGGCCCACGGTGTACTTGGGGTCCTTCGCCGACGCGATACCGGCGTCGACGACGGCGAAGCGCGTGAGCGCCGAGGCGGTCGCGAGGGCCACCCCGCTCGCGGCCGCGATGATCCGGGAGCGGCGGCCAAGCAGGGCGCCGACACCGCCGGCGATCGTCAAGACCTTCGCGGCCTTCATCATCCGGCCGGGGTTGCCCTGATGGAGAGGCTCTTCGACCTCCATCGCGCGCAAGCGCCGCTCTGTCGCCTCGACCGCGATGTAGTCGCCGAGCGCGCCGAGCGCGGCGAGGCGAGAGACCGGGCCGGTCTCGGACGTCGGAGAGAGGGCGAGCTGAACCCCCGCGGCGGCCATCGATGCCGAGGAGACGAAGACGAAGGGGAGATGCTGACGGGCCTCGAACCACAGCGGTGTTGCGGTGTCGGAGAGGAGCACCGCCGTGTATGCGGCGAGCGGCGGACCGAAGGCGAAGGAGCCGAGGTCGCCGATCGGTTCGATGAAGCGGACCAGGCCACCGACGATGGGGAGGCCATCGCCGGAGCCGCCGGAGCGCCCTTCGATCATCCGGTTGACCTCGGCCGCGGCGGCGACCGAAGCAAACGCGCTGAACCCGCTGAAGATCCACGTCCCGACCGACATCGGCGAGGTGAGCTTGACCGTGCGCAGCATGTTGATGAAGCGCTCGGGGCGTCCCAAATCCTTGATCAGCGCCCCACCACTTGCGGCAACGGCGCTCATCGCGACCAGGCGAGCGTTGCGCCGCAGCACCTCACGGCCGGTCGCGCCAGCAGCGGCACCGATCATGCCGGAGCCGGCGGCGAGGCCACCGAGGAAGAGGTAGGCCGGGATTTCGTGCTTCCACGGCATGGGCTTGACGACCGGCTGGCCGTAGTACGAACTGAACTCAGCATCGGGGACGACCGCACGCTCGCCGCGCCCGCGGCCACCGCCGGTAAGCCAATCCATCTCGCCGCCCTTGCGGCGCTCACGGCGACGCTCGGAACCGTCACGCGTCACTGATCCGCGGCGGCGACGGCCACCGGGACGCTCCGGGTCGCGGTAGGCGTCGAAGGGGGAAGTGCTCACGACCGCCCTCCGATGAAGGACACGGCGGCGGCGCCGATCATCGCGAGCGCCGCGATCCCGGCCTTGCGGAACATGTCGGGCAAGTGCGTGGTGGCGACGACCGGGTCCGGGGGAAGGCCGTAGACCTCGGGCTCGTCGAGGAGCAGGAAGACCGACCCGGTCCCACCGACGCCATCGAGTTCGTTGGCGCCATACAGACGGGCCTCGGTAAAGCCCTGGTCGTGGAGTTGAGCGACCCGCTCCTTCGCCGCGTCGACCATGTCGTCATGATCGCCGAACCGGATCGAGGTCGTGGGGCAGGTCTGGGCGCAGGCCGGCATCTGGTCGTGACCCAGCCGGTCGTAGCAAAGGGTGCACTTCTGGGCGACGCCGATATTGGGGACGTGCTCGTCCTCGGGCTGCCCGCGAAAGTGCGATCCCTGCCCGGTGCGCCGCTCGATGACGCCGAAGGGGCACGCCCCGACGCAGTAGCCGCAGCCATTGCAGACGTCGGCCTGGACGACCACGGTGCCGAACTCGGTCCGGAAGAGGGCGCCGGTCGGGCAGACATCGAGGCAGCCAGCGTGGGTGCAGTGCTTACACACATCGGAGGCCATCAACCACCGGAACTCCGGTAGCGGACCAACCATCGGCGTCCCGTCGACCGTGGTGGCGGCGTCGGTCATCGTCGCCGGGTTGGCGGCGAGCAGATCCCGCAGATCGGTGCTTTCTTGGGGCGCCGGGAGGGTGCCATACCCCGCCGGGGTGCCAGCGCGAGCAGGGCTTGCGGGTGGGCCGACGGTCGGCATGCCAAGCTCGACCAGGCGCGCCCCCGAGGCCCGCGCGGCCTCGATCCGGTCACGGCCCTGCTCGACGAAGGCGACATGTCGCCAGGTGCTCCCGCCGAGGTCTCCGGTGTTGTCATAGGAGTTGCCGGTGAGCTTCAACCCATCAAGGGGGATCGCATTCCACTCCTTGCAGGCGACTTCGCAGGCCTTGCAGCCGATGCAGATCGAGGTATCGGTGAAGAACCCCTTCCGGCTCGGCGGTGTCGACCAGCCCGCGTCCGCCGCCACATCCTCCGACGGTCCGGAGAGTTGTCGGGTCAGCCAACTCACGAGTGGTTACCTCCGTCGTCGTTCTCGGACTGTGCTGCGCGCTGCTCGGCCACCAACTCGGCCGGGATCTCGTTGATCCGCTCGTTACCGGTCTCGGCGGTGGTCCCGGCGAGGCTCTGATACTCCGCGACCAGGCGGAGCAAGTCCTCCCCTTCGGGTCGGCGTCCGGCCATGATGTCGCAGGAGGCCACCTTGGACTCCTGGATCATCACGTTGGGGTCCAAGGTGACGCCGAGGAGGTCGTTGACGGCATCGCCTTCGACCACCGCGTGCGCGCCCCGGCCCCAGTGATACGGCAGGCCGATCTGGTGGACGGTGCGCCCGGCAATCGTGAGCGGTCGCATCCGCTCGGTGACGAGCACCCGCGCCTCGATCGCGGCGCGGGCCGAGACGATCGTCGCCCAGCCGCCGTTTTCGAGGCCGCGCTCGGCGGCGAGTTGCGGGCTGACCTCGCAGAACAGCTCCGGCTGCAGCTCAGACAGATACGGCAGCCACCGGCTCATCCCACCGGCCGTGTGGTGCTCGGTCAGTCGATAGGTCGTAAAGACATAGGGGTACACGTCAGCGCCCGGCGCATCACCCGACGGCGCCCACAGGTTGTCCTTGCGCGGGAAGATCACCCGCGCCGGGTTGCGCTGCTGGTCGTAGAGCGGGTTCGCGACCGGTGACTCCTGCGCCTCGTAGTGCGTCGGCATCGGCCCGTCGACCATGCCCTTCGGCGCATAGAGCCAACCCTTGCCGTCGGCTTGCATGATGAAGGGGTCATCGCCGGCGATCGCCGCGGGTCCGCCGACATTGGGGTCGGGGCGGAATGACGGATCACGATCGACGGGGAAGTCCGGCACATCCGGCCCGGTCCATTTGCCCTGGTCAGCGTCCCACCAGATGTACTTCTTGCGCTCGCTCCACGGTCGCCCTTCGGGGTCGGCCGAGGCGCGGTTGTAGAGGATCCGGCGGTTCAGCGGCCAGGCCCAACCCCAGTCGAGGGCGACCTCATCCTGGTCTCGGCCCGGCACCTTCTTCGCCGAGGCGTTGACCCCCTTGGCGTAGACACCGGAGTAGATCCAGCATCCGCCCGAGGTCGACCCATCGGGTTGCATCTGCACGAAACTGTCGAGCAACTCACCGGCCTGGTCGCCCGTGACGTGATAGCCGTTGATCTCCTTCAGGACCGCCTCGGCCTCCACTTCACCATGCTCGTCGACCGGGTAGTCCCAGGTGAGATCGAGCAGGGGGCGGTCGCGCTCATCGGTCGAGTCCGCGAGGCGCTCGCGGATGCGCACGCCCAGTTGGTAGAAGAAGTCGAGCTCGCTTTGGGCATCGCCGGGAGGCTGTACGGCCCGCTCGTGCCACTGCAGCATCCGCTGGGTCTGGGTGAAGGTGCCTTCCTTCTCCACGTGGGTCGCCGCCGGGAAGAAGAAGACCTCGGTGTCGATGTCCTCGGTGCGGACCTCGCCGCTTGCCACCTCGGGGGAGTCGCGCCAGAAGGTGGCCGACTCGATGAGCTGGAAGTCGCGCACGACGACCCACTTCAGGTGGTTCATCGCGAGGCGCTGCATCCGCCCGTGGGCCGAGCCGATGGCGGGGTTTTGCCCGAGGATGAAGTACCCGTCGACTTCGTCATCAAGCATCGACATCACGGTCTGGTAGGTCCCGTGTGCCCCGCTGAGGCGCGGGAGGTAGTCGTACGCGAAGTCGTTCTCGGGGGTCGCGGCGTCTCCCCACCAGGCCTTCAGCAGGCTCGCGGTGTAGGCATCCGCCTTCGTCCAAAAGCCCTTTTGAAGGGGGGAAGAAATCGCGGTGAGGTAGTCGCGGTAGGTGTCGTGCTGGCCGACCATCGGCATCGGCAGGTAGCCCGGCAGCAGGTTGAACAGGGTCGGGATGTCGGTGCAGCCCTGGATGCTGGCGTGGCCCCGCAGCGCCATGATGCCGCTGCCGGGGCGACCGACGTTGCCCATCAGCAGCTGCAAGATCGCCGCCGTGCGGATGAACTGGGCGCCGAGGCTGTGCTGCGTCCACCCGAGGGCGTACGCGAAGCAGCTGGTGCGCTCGCGGCCGGAGTTTTCGGTCAGGGCGCGAGCGACCTCGTGGAACTGCTCGACCGAGATCCCGCAGACCTCCCGGACCATCTCCGGGGTGTACCGCGAGTAGTGCCGCTTGAGGATCTGGAAGACGGTCCGAGGGTGCTGGAGGGTCTCGTCCCGCACGACATTGGCGTGCTCGAGCGGCGGGCCGGCCGCGCCGTGCTCGTCACCGGCGGCGGCCTCGGTCTCGTTGGCACCGCTGTCGTCGGCCGGGTCCGGACTGTCGATCTCGTCATCGTCGGTGCCGTACTGCGGTCCGGTCGGGTCCTCCTTCTCGGCGTAGGCCCAGGAGGTCATGTCGTAACTGCCGGTCTTCGGGTCGTAGCCCGAGAAGACACCGTCGAGGTCCTCGGTATCGACGAAATCGTCACTCACGAGAGTCGCGGCATTGGTGTAGGCGCGCACGTACTCGTCGAAGTAGAGCTCATTAGTGAGGACGTGGTTGATCAGCGCCCCGAGCAGCACGACATCGGTCCCCGCCCGGATCGGGACGTGGGTGTCCGCGATCGCCGAGGTCCGGGTGAAGCGGGGGTCGATGTGGATGACCCGCGCCCCGCGCGCCTTGGCCTCAGCGACCCACTGGAAGCCCACCGGGTGGCACTCGGCCATGTTGGAGCCCTGAATGATGATGCAATCCGAGTTCGCCATGTCCTGCACGGGCTGGGTGGCGCCACCTCGGCCAAACGAGGCTCCCAAACTGGGAACCGTTGCGCTGTGTCAAATACGCGCCTGGTTCTCGATCTGGATCGCTCCCGCTGCGGTGAAGAGCTTTTTGATCAGGTAGTTCTCTTCGTTGTCCAAGGTTGCCCCGCCGAGCGAGGCGATCCGCATGGTGCGGCCCAGGCGCCGCCCCTGCTCGTCGCGCTCCTGCCAGCCGCGCTCGCGAGCGTCGATGAATCGGTCGGCGACCATGTCGATCGCTTCGTCCCGATCCATCCGGACGAACTCGGTGGCGCCGGGCGCGCGGTAGAGGACGTGGGTCTGGCGAAGGGGGGAGTTGACGAGTTGCTCGCTCGCGGCCCCCTTCGGGCAGAGGCGTCCGCGGCTGATCGGGCTGTCGGGATCGCCCTCGATCTGGACCACGCGCTCGTCCTTGACGAAGACGCTCTGACCGCAGCCGACGGCGCAGTACGGGCAGACCGACTGCGTGACGCGATCGGCTGTCACGGTGCGCGGCTGGGCTTCGCGAGTCCGCCGACTCTGCACCGCCGCGCCGCGCCCGAGGAAGTCGCCGGTCAGTGCTTGACGCACGACCGGCCACTGCAGGGGCGTGATCCGAGCCATACCGAGCAGCATAGGTGCGCACCGAGGCGGTGACCACCACCAGAAGGGGGGCGAATCCTCTTCGCCCCCAACGGTGGGGGCGAAGGGTGCCCGGCGTCTACGGGTCATCGACGTGTGGGTGGGGAGGGGTGGCGTGGAGACTTCTTCCGGTCCTGACCGCACAAACACTCCACGCGAGCCGCAGCCCGTGGTGAAGGTATTTGCCCCCACGGGTGGGGCGAAGGGTGTCCACAGGCCTTTGCCGTGCGCTGCCTTCGTCCACAGCGTCGAGCGCGGCCGCTCGGCCGGTGGCGGGCTCGGCGCACGCTTCGTCTCCTCAGGTGGCTCGCGTCGGGCGAGCCGCGGCCGTTGGGGAGGAAGCATGAAGCACTATCTAGCGCGGCGTTGGCAATCGGCGAAGGCAGCGGCGGAGGCGGGGATGACCACTGCCGAGTACGCGGTCGGCACGCTCGCGGCCTGCACGTTCGCGATCGTGTTGCTCGCGGTGGTGAAGTCTGGGGCGATCAAGAGCGGGCTCTCCGGTGTCATCCTCGATGCCCTCGGGATCCGGTAGGAGCAGGCAGCGGGAAGGGGGGATGGCCAGCGTCGAGCTGGCCGTCGCCCTCCCCGCGATCATTCTGGTGCTGGTCCTCGGGCTGTCGGCGATCCAGTGGGGGATGGCGCAGGTGCGCTGCATCGACGCGGCTCGGGTGGGCGTGCGCGAACTCGCCCGGGGCGATCCCACCGGGACGGCTCTTGCGCAGGCCCGGCGAGCGGCCCCGGACGGCTCAGAGGTCACCGCGAGGCGGAGCGGCACCGAGGCCGTGGTGACCGTCCGCTCTCCTCCGGTACCCGGCCTGTCCTGGGTCGGGATCGGGGCGGCTCCGAGCGCGAGAGCCTCGGCCGTGGTCGAGCTCCTCCCCGAAGCCGGACCATGACGCGCCGTCTGGGCGCCGGAGGGGAAGACTCCCGTGGCGAGCGGGGCTCCGGCACAGTGCTGGCGGTCGGTGTCGTCGCCGTGGTCCTCACGATCACGCTCGCCGTCCTCGCGGTGGTTTCGGCGGTGAACGCGGGGCACCACGCTCGCGCGGCCGCCGATCTGGGCGCGCTCGCGGGCGCCATGAGATATCAGACAGATCCGGGCGGGGCGTGCGGCGAGGCGTCCAGAGTTGCCGCTCTCAACGGCGGTGCCCTCGAAGGGTGTGTCGCCTCGCCCGATGGTCGGATCGAGGTCACCGTGACGAGCCGCGTCGCGTGGCGCGTGTGGGGCCTCGGCCGAGGCGAAGCCACGGCACGAGCGGTCGCCGGACCCGATGACACGGAGGCGCCGCCGTGATGATGTGAGAGGGCGAGGGCGCGGGTGGATCGCAACCGACCATCTGCTGAGCCCGGCGGCACCCGCTGCCCGCCCCGGTGTGCCGGTGGCAGAGATCAACAGGATCTCTCTCCAGGGACAGCGATCGGCCCCAGCCGCGCGGGGAGCGCTGCCGGGGCCGACTCGTTTTGGCCTGCCAGGCCGTTACGTACGTGGCGGGTTGTCCCGGTGCTCGTGCGGAGCGTCCGGGTCGAGACGAGACTCATCGATCGGGTTGCCGTCTTGGTCGTAGCGGACCTGGTCGTGAGGAGCGTCCGGGTTCACCGGGCCGCGGTCGTCGCTGTGGCGCAGGGTATCCCGGTCAGGGTGCGACTCGTCGGGGTGGCCTTGGCGAACATTCGGGTCGTCCCGGTACTCACGGTCCGGATCGTGATGACCGTCCTCGCGGATCACGTCGGTGCGGTCGTCCGTGTACTCGCGATGCGCGGCGGATTGGGGGTCGTCGCGGTGATCGCGGGCCGGTGGGGCGAAGCGGTTGTCCTCGGCCTCATGCTGACGGATCGGCTGCGCATCCCCGTCCCGGGTCTGCACGTGCTGGGTCCGGTCAACGTCGCCCTCACGGTGCAGATCGCGATCGTGCCCGCGGTGGGTGTCGTCGACGACGGCCTCGTCCGTGCGGTGGTCGACATCGTGGCGCTCATCGTGGTGGCGGCCGGCCGCAGCCCCGCCAGCGACCGCGGCACCGGCGCCGACACCGGCCGCAGCGCGCTCCTCACGCAGCCGGCGCGCTTCCTCTTCGGCGGCGGCACGTTCGCGTTCGGCCGCCTGACGCTCGGCCTCGGCGGCCTCGCGCTCTTCTTCGGCCTTGCGCTGCAACTCTTCGTGGCGGCTTCGTGCTTCGGTCTCGGCGTCCTTGCGCTCGCGGCGGGCGCGGGCCTTGCGCGCGAGGGCTTCGCGCATGATCACGAGCCCCAACCAGAAGACAAACATCACGCCCATGCCGGTCAGTAACAATTCCAGCGGGGTGAGGCGGATCGTCACGTTGAGCAGGTCAATATCGACTGCCTGAGCCGCGACGTCGGGATTGTTCGTCCCGATAATGATGATGGCCGCGACGGCGATGGCAACCAAAACGAGGAGTAGTCCGAGGATGACCATGGCGGTTCACCTTGTCTTCGCAGGTCAGGAGCGTGCTTCGGGTGTCTTCGATGGTAGCGACGATAGGAGGACCTGAAGGAGTTTGACGGCGCCCAATTTGTGCAGAGGTTCATTACCGTTGCCGCATTTTGGCGACTGGACACATCGCGGACATCCACTGCTACACCCGCAGGTGTCCACCACATCGAGGGTGAGGGCGGTCCAGTCCCGGATCGCGTCATAGGCCCGATCGGCGAAGCCGGCCCCGCCCGGATGCCCGTCGTAGACCATCACCGTCGGGAGTTCGGTGTCGGGGTGAAGGGCGGTCGAGACTCCGCCAATATCCCACCGGTCGCAGGTCGCGAGCAGGGGAAGCACCCCGATCGACGCATGCTCGGCCGCGTGGAGGGAGCCCGGCAGATCAACCTCCTCGACTCCGGCCTCGGCGGCCGCCTCCGGGTCGATCGTCCACCAGACGGCCCGCGTGTTGAGGACCTGTTCGGGCAGGTCAAGAGGGTGAACCCCGAGGATCTCGCCGCCGGGCAGGCGCCGAAGGAATCCGACCACCTGCCGCCGCACCCGCACGGCACCCCGGCTAACCGTGATGGCACCAAAGCTCACCGATTGATCGACGGAGAGCACATCGAAGGCCGAGGTCGAACTCGCCGTGGTACTCCACCCGGGGTCGCCGCGAACGACGGTGGCGGTCGCCGAAGGGAGGTCCAACTCGGTCACGACGTAGGTCTCGCCCTGGTGGACGTGGACCGCCCCGGTGTGGACCTGAGCGTGCGCCGAGGCCTCCTCGATCGTCCCGACGACTCGCCCCGTCCGCCCTTCGACGATGCTCACGACTTCGCCGATCCCGCGCAGTGACACGTGGTCGCCCGGCCGATCGGCCCGCGCCCAATACCAACCGGTGGGCCGCTTGCGGAGCACGCGCCGCTCGGCGAGGACGCGCAGCACACCCCCGAGGGAGGGCCCGAACCACCGCTCGTCCGCCAGGGTCACGGGCAGTTCCGCGGCAGCCGCCGCGACGTGTGGCGCCAGCACATGCACATTGCTCGGGTCGAGGACGGCGGCCTCGGTCGGCGTGGTGAGGGAGTCCGGGTGCTCGACCACCCACGCGTCCAAGGGGTCATCCCCGGCGACGAAGATCCCTAGCGCCGCCGAACCGTCGCGCCCCGCGCGCCCAACCTGCTGCCAAAAGGACGCCTGGCGACCCGGCCAGCCAGCGAGGACCACGGCGTCGAGACCGGCGATGTCGACACCGAGCTCTAAGGCATTGGTCGCCGCGAGCCCGCGGAGTCGCCCTTCGCGCAGCTCGCGTTCGAGGACCCTCCTCTCCTCGGGCAGATACCCGCCTCGGTACGCCGCAATTTCCCGGCGGACCCCGGAGCCTGCCGCGGCTCCGGACCAATCCCACCCGTCGAGGTGTCGTTCGGCGACGATCGCGAGAGCCTCCGAACCAGCCCGCGAGCGAGCGAAGGCCAGCGTCTGGGCCCCCTTCGCCACCAGGTCGGCGACCAACCCACCCGCCTCGGTCGTCGCCGAGCGCTGCGCGCCGTCTTCGTCGGTCTCCGGCTGCCAGAGGCCCAGGGTGAGCGCGCCCCGCGGGGAGCCGTCCTCGGTCACCGCGTGGACCGGTGCCCCGACGAGGCGGGCGGCGTGAGCGGCCGGCTCGGCGACGGTCGCCGAGGCGAGCACCACGGTGGGTTCAGCTCCGTACCGGGCGGCGATCCGAAGTAAGCGCCGCAGGACGAGGGCGACGTGGCTCCCGAAGACCCCCCGATAGACATGGCATTCGTCGATCACGATGTAGCGCAATGCGCGGAGGAAGGGGGACCACCGCTGGTGCCCTGGCAGCAGGGAGTGGTGGACGAGATCGGGATTACTAAAAACGATATCGGCGTGCTCTCGGATCCAGCGCCGCTCATCGCTCGGGGTGTCCCCGTCGTAGGTGGCGGCGCGGATCCCGGGGATCGCCCAGGACTCGATCCGCGCGAGTTGGTCCGCGGCGAGGGCCTTGGTGGGGGAGAGGTAGAGAGCCGTGGCGCTCCGGCCCGCGCCGACCGATCGCCCGTCGAGGACGGCACTCAGCGTCGGCAGTAGATACCCGAGGGACTTCCCTGAGGCGGTACCGGTGGCGAGGACGACATGTTCGCCGGCCCAGGCTCGCTCCGCCGCCTCGCGTTGGTGGCTCCAGAGTCGGTCGATCCCAGCACCGGCGAGAGCCGCGCGCACCGGTGGTGAGACCCAGTCCGGGAGTGGCTCGTAGCGTGCCCGTCGGGCAGGGACATCGAGCACGTGTCGCAGCCGCCCCGGGTAGCGGGCATCGAGATCGGCGAGCAGCTCGGCCGGATCTCGCCCTAAACGCGATTGGCGGTTCATCGTGCACTACGGTAAGCGCGGCTGCCCACAAGGCGGTGAGCGAGAGGATCCATTGTGGCCCTAGAGATCAGCACGCGTTCGGGACATGTCACCACCGTGGTGACCGTCACGGGCGAGATCGACGTCGCGTCGACCGGCGCCCTTCGGCGCGCTCTCACGGCAGCGGGCGACGAGGGAGAACGTCAGGTCGTCGCCGATCTGAGCGGCGTGACCTTTATCGACTCCAGCGGCATCGGAGTGCTCATCGGCCGGACCAAGGCGATGCATCGAGAAGGTGGAGCGCTCGCTGTCGTCGCCACTCATGAACGGGTGCTGCGGACCTTCGCCCTCACCGGGGTGGATCAGGTCTTGGCGATCCACGCCACAGTTGACGAGGCCGTGCACACCCTTGCGATAACCCGGGAGTAGGGTGAGCGCCACCTGGCGTCCACCTGTAGGAAATACCGCCACGGTTGATGCTGCCCCATCAAGGAGGATGGAATGGTTGCCACCGGCTCGGCCCTCGCGGCCGCCGGCGACACACTGTCGCTAAACGGAACAAATCAAGCCCTCACCATCGGTGTGATCGGGATTGCGCTCATCGCGCTGATCATGGGTGTGGTCTTCCGATCGCAGGTCCTCGCTGCCGATGCTGGGACCGAAAGCATGCAAGAGATCGGTGGCGCCATTGAAGAGGGCGCACATGCGTATCTGCGGCGCCAGTTCAAGACCCTCGGCATCTTCGTCGTCCTAGTTTTCCTTCTCTTGCTCGTCCTTCCCGCTGACACCGCCGGGGTGCGCTGGGGCCGCTCGGGCTTCTTCATCCTCGGCGCCCTCTTCTCGGCTGCCATCGGGTATCTCGGGATGAGCCTTGCGGTCAAGGCCAACACTCGCGTGGCCTCCGCGGCGCGGCATGAAGGGGGCCGCGACGAGGGCATGCGCATCGCCTTTAGAACCGGTGGGGTCGTCGGGATGTTCACCGTCGGGCTCGGCCTCCTCGGTGCCGCGATCGTCGTCCTCGCCTATCGCGGCGATGCGCCGAAGGTGCTCGAGGGCTTCGGTTTCGGCGCTGCGCTGCTCGCGATGTTCATGCGAGTCGGTGGCGGCATCTTCACCAAGGCCGCGGACGTCGGTGCCGACCTCGTCGGCAAGGTGGAGGCAGGCATCCCCGAAGACGACCCGCGCAATGCCGCGACGATTGCCGACAACGTCGGTGACAACGTCGGTGACTGCGCCGGAATGGCCGCCGACCTCTTCGAGTCCTATGCGGTGACCTTGGTGGCGGCCCTGATCCTCGGCTCGGCCGCCTTCGCCCAGTTCGGTCTGGTCCTGCCCCTCGTCATTCCCGCGATCGGCGCGGTGACCGCCCTGCTCGGCGTCTTCATCACGCGCGCCAAGCCCGGTGAGAACCCGCTGACCGCGATCAACCGCGGCTTCTACATCGCCGCCGTCATCTCGGCGGCTCTGAGCGCCGCCGCGATCTACCTCTACCTCCCGTCGCGTTACTCCGACCTCGGCACGGCCAACGAAGAGGTCGCCGCGCTCACTGGCGATCCGCGTCTCGGCGCCCTACTGGCGGTCGTGATCGGGATCGTCCTCGCGGGGATCATCTTGTGGATGACCGGCTACTTCACCGGGACCGATTCGCGCCCGACCAAGGATGTCGCGCGGACCACCCAGACCGGCGCGGCGACGGTGGTCCTCTCCGGCATTGGTGTCGGCCTGGAGTCGGCGGTCTACACGGTCGCGGTCCTCGCCGGAGCGGTGTACCTCGCCTTCCTCCTCGGCGGCGGATCGGTCACCCTCTCCCTCTTCTACATCGCGCTCGCTGGGTGCGGTTTGCTCACCACGGTCGGCGTGATCGTCGCCATGGACACCTTCGGGCCGGTCTCGGACAACGCCCAGGGCATCGCCGAGATGTCCGGTGACGTCGACGAAGAGGGCGCGAAGGTCTTGACCGAGCTCGACGCCGTCGGCAACACCACGAAGGCAATCACCAAGGGCATCGCCATCGCCACGGCGGTCCTTGCCGCGACAGCGCTCTTCGGGTCCTACACCGATGCCTGGCGCACGGCCCTCACGGACACCGCGAACGAACTGCAAAATAAGGCCAACGCGGGCAACCTCAGCCCGAGCCAGGTGGAGGGGCTGGTCAATTCGCTGCAGGACTTCCAGACCTCGGCTGCCTCCGAGATCGTCTCCCCGCACACCCTCGTTGGTCTCCTCATCGGTGCGGCGGTCGTCTTCCTCTTCTCCGGCCTCGCGATCAACGCCGTCACCCGCGCGGCCGGCGCCATCGTCCACGAGGTGCGCCGGCAGTTCCGCGAGCACCCCGGGATCATGGAGGGGACCGAGAAGCCCGAGTACGGGCGCGTGGTGGACATCTGCACCCGCGACTCGCTGCGTGAACTGGCCACCCCCGGTCTCCTCGCGGCTCTCACCCCGGTGGTCGTGGGCTTCGGCCTCGGCATCGGGGCGCTCGCCGGCTTCCTCGCGGGGGCCATCGCCTGCGGTGCGCTGATGGCGGTCTTCTTCGCCAACTCCGGCGGGGCCTGGGATAACGCCAAGAAGATCGTCGAGGACGGTCATCACGGCGGCAAGGGTTCCGAGGCGCACGCCGCTGCGGTCATCGGCGACACCGTGGGTGACCCCTTCAAGGACACCGCCGGCCCGGCGATCAACCCGCTGATCAAGGTGATGAACCTCGTCGCCGTGCTGATTGCCCCGGCGATCGTGCTTCTCAGCTTCGGTGAGGCCGCGAACGACGCCCTGCGCTACGCCATCGCCGGCGCCGCTCTGCTCGTCCTCGTGATCGCGGTCGGGATCTCCAAGCGCCGCGATCTCGCGATCGATCCGGCGACGGTCTAATCCACCCGCACCGGCGACGGCGCTCACCCCCTTCCACGAAGGCGGCGAGCGCCGTCGCTGTGGTTTCCGGGGGAAGATGTCCGCCGTGACCTCTTCACCGCTGCTGCCACCGCCCGACCCGCGCTCGATCGATGCCCTGCGAGTCGACCTCGCCGAGTTCACCGCTGATGGCATCGCCGAGCGCCTCGGTCCGGTGGCAGCCGGCGCCATCGGCAGAGAGGACCCCGTCCCCGCCCGACGCGTTGTGAAGGGGGAGCGCGATCCCCTCGCGACGTTGATTCGCTGTTTCGTCCTCGGTGACCCGGTGGAGGCGGACGACCTCGCGGCGGCGCTCCCCACGCTCGGGCTCGACGCAGCCCGGCGCGCGCAACTGGTGAGCGCGGACGGGACCCGAGCGCTCGTCGAACTCAGCCCGCATGGCGATGAGGGTCATGACTGGGTCATCGCCTCGGATCTGAGCGAGGTGGCGACGGGCGGGCCGCTCGCAGCCGATCACGTCCTGGGGGTTGGCGGGGCGTCACGAACTCTTGCGTCGTGGACACCCCGCCCCCGCGTGCGGCGCGCGTTGGATCTCGGGACGGGCTGCGGGGTCCAGGCGTTGCACCTCAGCGGCCACGCCGAGAGCGTGGTGGCGAGCGATATCTCCGCCCGCGCGCTCGCCTTCGCGCGCTTCAACGCGGCGCTCGCGGGGCAGGAGTGGGAGTTGCGAGAGGGGTCCATGCTCGATCCGGTCGAAGGGGAGCGCTTCGACCTGGTGGTAAGCAATCCGCCCTTCGTCATCACCCCGCGAACCGGTGACTTGCCGCTCTACGAGTACCGCGATGGCGGGCGCTCTGGGGACGCCATCGTTGCCGAGTTGGTGACCGGTCTCGGAGCGCACCTCGCCCCGGGAGGTATCGCGCAACTCCTTGGCAACTGGGAAGTTCGCCGAGGTGAGGAATGGCGCGACCGAGTCGGCGCATGGTGCGACGCGTCGGGGCTTGATGCCTGGGTCATCCAGCGCGAGGACCAAGACCCGGCCGAATATGCCTCGACCTGGGCCCGCGACATCGGGTACAGCGTGGGCAGCTCGGCCTACGAGGTCATGATGAATGCCTGGCTCGACGATTTCGCGGCGCGTGGGGTCGAGCGGATCGGTTTCGGTGTCGTGACGCTTCACCGACCGGCGAGCGAGCGGGCACCCTGGCGCGATCTCACCGAGCACTATGGACCCGTGGCGTCGCCCATGGGGCCGAGCGTTCTGGCCAGCCTCCAGGCCCGCGTGTGGATCGCCGAGCATGACGATGATGCGCTGCTGGACACGCGGTGGACGAGCACCTCCGATGTCACGGAGGAGCGGCACTCAACCCCGGGCTCGGCCGATCCTCAACTGATCCTCCTGCGCCAGGGTGGCGGTCTTGGGCAGGTGGTTCGACTGGATTCCGACGGAGCGGCTCTCGTCTCGGTCATGGACGGAGACCTCACCGCTCGCCAAGCTCTGACCGCGATCGCGGCCCTGAGCGAGCGCCCAGCGGGCGAGGTCATCACGGCGGCGCTGCCGCTGCTCCGCGGGCTCGTCGGTGATGGGCTGCTCGCCTAAGAACGGAGACGGCCAGCGCCGAAAAGGCAGTGATCAGCCGCCGAGGCTTTGGAACATGTCGATCTTCCAGTCGCCGTCCACCTTCACGAGCTTGATGTCGCTGGTCTGTCCGTTGGCGTCGACGGTCACGGTGGCGTTGTCGCCGTCGACCTTGGAGTCCTTGACCGTCGCGTTGGAGTTCTCGAGCGGTACGCCGGGCACCGGTGCCTCGAGGCCCTTCTTCATGACCTCCTCGCAGGACCCCTGCTGAAGCTGCTCAACCTGCTTCTTGTTTTCCGGAGCGAGCAGGTCGCACGTCTTGGCCGCGTCCTTGTCCTTCACCGCCGCGATGAACTCGTTGACGGCGTCCTCCGGGCCATTGCTCCCTCCGCACGCGGCGAGGCCGATGGTCAAGGTGACGGCGGCAAGGCTGGTGGCGAGCTTCTTCATTGGGGTCCCCTCCTGCAATACAGACGAACTCTGTCGTCATCGACCCTATCCAGCGTGGGGCGGGCCCGCCCAGGGGGAGGGGTCCCCCGTCGGCTTGGGTCAGCCGCCGAAGTCCCAGGAGCGCTTGCTGAGCCCGTACCAGAAGCCGTCGACTCTGCTGGTCGCAGCATCGCCGTCGGCGGCGCCGAGGGCCAGGTAGAGCGGCGCCCAATGCTCCGAGCGCGGGTGCGCGATGTGCGCGGCCGGGGCGCGGTGGGCGGTATCTAACAGCGCGTCGACGTTGCCTTCGGCGAGGGCTTCGGCGGCCCACGCGTCGAATTCGGCCGACACCGTTGGGGGTGCGGCGGCTGCATCCTCGCGCGGGTTAAACCAGCTGAGGTTATGCGTGGTGAAGCCGGAACCCATGATCAGAGCCCCCTCGTCCCGAAGGGGGGCGAGCTGGCGCCCGAGGTCGTAGAGCACGCTCGGGTCGAGCGTCGGCATCGACATCTGCAGCACCGGGATGTCGGCGTTGGGGTACATCTCGACGAGCGGGACGTAGGCGCCGTGGTCGAGGCCTCGCGCCTCGTCGCGGCGCACGGACTGGCCAGCGCTCGCGAGGAGACTGCTGACCCGCTCCGCGAGGGCCGGGGCCTGGGGTGCCTCGTAGGTCACCTCGTAGTACCGCTGTGGGAAGCCCCAGAAGTCATAGGTGAGCGGGACCGGACCCGTCGTCGGGCTCAGGGTGACCGGCGCCGCCTCCCAGTGCGCGGAGACGACGAGGATCGCTTCCGGTCGCGGGAGGGAGGATGCCCAGGACGCGAGCTCATCCGGCCAGGTGGGGTCGTCCGCGAGCGGCGGCGCGCCGTGGGAGAGAAAGAGCGTCGGAGTTCTGGTCATCCCATCACTCTAGTTGAGATATCAACTAAGCGAAAGGGGCGGTCCGGTTACCGGGTGCCGTGGAGCAGCGCCTGGACGAAGACGGCACGCAGTTTCGCCGGATCGCGCTCGGTGATCGCGAGGTTGGACTGCTCCTTCGTCGGCTTGAGCGCGCCCACGATGCTCTTGAGCTCCTTCTCGCTGGTCCCGTCCCCGATGCCGACGAGGAGGACGGTGATCGGCTTCTTCGGGTCTTGCATCGTCGCGAGATCGGAGCGCAACTGCGCCAGGCTGATGCCGCCCGTCGAGTCGTCGTTGCGGCCATCGGTGAGGACCATCACGACATTTCGCGCCTTCGGGTCGAAGGTGGCCTGAGCCTTCCCGTAGGCCGCCTTGACCGTGTCATAGAGACCCGTGTCCCCGCGGACCCGCTCCGGCAGGCCGTCGAGGAGCGAATTGAGCTCACCGCGGTGTCCGGTGCTCGCCGATTTGCCGAGCTTTTTGACCGGGGCGAGTTGGAGGTAGTCCGTCGAACCGTCGAGCCCGGTCGAAAAGGCCCAGAGGCCAACCGCCGATCCGGGTTCGATCAGGGCGAGGCCGTCCTTGGCTGCCGAGACGGCGGCCGAGATTCTTGTGCTCCCGCGAGGGCCGTCGGTCTCCTTCATCGAGCCGGAAATATCCATCACCGCATTGATCCGTAGCGGCTTGGAGACCTTGGCCCAGGTCTTGTGAAGGGAGTTGAGCTGAGCCAGGGTCGGCGTCGCGACGATCTGCGGGCGAGGTCCGACCTCTTCGAGCACCACCGAATTCGTGCCCGGGGTGCGAAATCCGGCATTGCGCAAGACCGTGGCGCCCTCCGGGGAGGTGAGGGCCTTTTGGAAGGCGGCGACGGCCTTCGCCTGCAGTCCCTGCCTTGCGAGTGGCACCCACGAGTACGTCAGAGCCGTGGTGCCCTCGCTCGGGACGACCGCCTGGAGGGCTCCCCCGCCCTCGGTCTGGTTATTGATGGAGGCGACCTGCTGTTCGGTGCTCGGGAAGGAGGGGCCCGCGGCGTCGGCCTTGGTCGACGCAGCCGCCAGTTCGGTGTCCGAGGTGACCTGTCGGGCAAGGCCCAGGGTCACGGTCTGCTGGCGCGCAGCCGCGCCGGGGTCGGTTGCGTAGGCGACGGTCGCGACGAGCATCGAGAGCAGGCTCTCGGTCGAGGTCCGCGGGTCGGCGATCCGGTAATCCGAGGACGATGTGAGGTTCAGCCAGGACCGGTCCTGTGGGAGGTTGGCCCCCTTCGGCGCAGCGATCACGAGGGGAGTGCTCGCGATCGCGGTGGTCTCCTCCGGCACCTTCCCCTGACGGGCTCGGACCCAGTCGACCCAGACGTCGCTGTCCGGGATCCACGCCGCCGGAGCCTTGCCGTCACCTTGGGTCAAGGTGGCCGCCACGACCGCGCTCGGGGCGGGCTCGATCACGTATTTCGAGCACTTCGGGGTCTCGGTGAGGCCAATCACGTCCGGCAGGGCCGCGGCCATGTCCGGCGACGCGCTGATCACGACCTCGGTGGTTTGCCCGCAGCCCGAAGCGCTCTCCTCGGGCTGATCGCGCCCGAACCACCAGCCCGTCAGGCCGACTACCGCGATGATCGGGACGAGCCACCACGCCAGCCCTGCGCGGGAACGGCGCCCTCGCCGCGAGCGTCGGGTTTGGGGGCCGTGCAGGTCGCGTCGACGAACGGACTCTTCACTGGTGGTCACGGGCGCAAGAGCCTAACGCGCGAGTAGCAACATGTGGGGAAGTAGGGGACGTGATCTAGCGCGTACCGTGCAGCAGCGCTTGGACGAAGACTCCCCGCAGTTTCGCCGGGTCCCGCTCGATGATCGCCAGACTCGACTGCTCGGCGGTGGGCTTCAAGGCGCCGACGATGCTCCTGAGTTCCTTTTCACTCGTGCCCGAGCCGATGCCGACGAGGAGCACGGTGATGGGCTTCTTCGGGTCTTGCATCTTGGCCAGATCGGCGCGCAACTTCGGCAGGCTAATCCCGCCCGTCGAGTCATCGTTGCGACCGTCGGTGAGGACGAAGAGGACATTGCGGTGTCCGGGCGCCCAGGTCTTCAAGGAATTCGCGTAGCCCGCCCTGACGGTGTCGTAGAGGCCGGTATCGCCGCGGACCTGATTTGGGACATCGGCGAGGAGCTTCAGCAACAAGGCGCGGTGTCCCTCGGTGGTTGAGTCGCCGAGCTTCTTGACCGGCGCGAGCTCGAGGTAGTCCTTCGAGCCGTCGAGGCCGGTCGAGAAGATCCACGCGCCCACCGAGGAGTTCGGGCCGATGAGGGCGAGGCCATCCTTGGCAGCGTCGACCGCAGCATCCATCCGCGACACTCCGCGCGGACCGTCTTGCTCGAGCATCGAGCCTGAGACGTCCATCACCGCGTTGATAAAGAGCGGCTTCGTGGCCTTGTCGGAGGCGTTCATCAGCGCCTCGAGCTGCGATCCAGTGGGGATCGCGACGATCTGGGGCTCGTTGCCGACCTCGGGGATGACCGCAGCGCGATAATTCGGCGTGCGAAAGCCCGCGTCGTGAAGGGCGCGCTGCCCCGCCTCGGACGACAGGGTCCGGTAGAAGGCGCGGACGGCGTCCCCCTTCGCTCCGTCGTCGGTCATCGCCACCCAGGAGTAGGTGAGGGCCGCGGTTCCCTCGGCGGGAACCACTGCGCTCAGGGTGCCGGGCCGCTCGCCGCTGGCGTTGATCGTCGCGACCTGCTGCTCGGTGGTGGGGAAGAGGGGAGCGCTCGCCGAGGCGGCGGTGCTGCGGCGGATGAGGTCGGCCGCGGGGGTCACGCGCCGCACCATCGCCAGGGTGGCCGTCTGCTGCTGGCCGCCGGCGGCGGGGTCGGTGGCATACGCGAGGACTGGCACGATCATCGCGAGCACGCTCTCGGTCGAAGAGCGCGGGTCGACGATGCGGTACTGCTGATCGGAACTCACCGCGAGCCAGGTGGTGGGCTTCGGGACCTTCCCCGCCTTCGGCACCGCGATCACGAGGGGGCTGCTCGCGATATTGGGAGTGCTGCTCGGGAGCTCGCGCCCCTTCGAGCGCAGCCACTCGACCCACATATCGCTGTCCGGGATCCACGCGGAAGGGACGTTGTCACTGTCTCGACTCAGCCGGGTGGCGGTGAGCGGTGTCGGCTCGGACTCAATGACATAGGTCGTGCAGGCCGGCGCGTCGACGAGGTTGACGACCGCCGGGAGGGCTTCGGCCATCGCTGGCGACGCGCTGATGGTGACCTCTTCGGTTCTGGTGCACTCCGCGACCGAACTCGCGCCGTCATCCCTGAAGATCAGCCACGCACCCACCATGGCGAGGATCAGCAACGGGACGAGCCACATCGCAAGGCGCCGCCGAGCATCGCGCACACGCTCGTCGTCGTAGGTGTAGTCGTTCGGAGGTGGGCTCGGTAGAGCCGAAGGGTCAGTCATGGCGGGATCAGACTACCGACGGGTAGGTGATCCGGGGAGGGCGTGAGCGATATCAATCCGGCGACGACGATGAGGCATGGATCGTGGACGCCGGTTGGCCTCACCCCATCGGGTAGGTCTACGGTCAGGGCGACCACGATCGATGCGAGCGACGAATCCGCCGCACGTGGCGCACCTTGAAGGAGCAGGGCACATGAGCGGACGCAAACTCGTCATCGTCGAGTCACCGGCGAAGGCCAAGACCATCGCCGGATACCTCGGCCCCGACTTCGACGTCGAGGCGTCCGTCGGCCATATCCGAGACATCCCGACGCCGTCGGAGATGCCAGCCGAGATGAAGAAGGGGCCTTTCGGCCGCTTCGGGATCGACATCGATGCCGACTTCGAGCCCTACTACGTCGTCGACGCGGACAAGAAGAAGAAGGTCCGGGAACTCAAGAGCGCGCTGAAGGACGCCGACGAGCTCTACCTCGCCACTGATGAGGACCGCGAGGGCGAGGCGATCGCCTGGCACCTGCAGGAGACCTTGAAGCCGAAGGTTCCGGTGCGCCGCATGGTCTTCCACGAGATCACCCGTGAGGCGATCCAGCGAGCGCTCGCCGACACCCGCGATCTCGACCAGGCGATGGTCGACGCGCAGGAGACCCGCCGCATCCTCGACCGCCTCTACGGCTACGAGGTGTCCCCGGTCCTCTGGCGCAAGGTCAAGGCCGGTCTCTCTGCCGGTCGCGTGCAGTCCGTCGCGACCCGCATGGTCGTCGAGCGGGAGCGCGAGCGGATGGCCTTCCGCTCGGCCAACTACTGGGATGTGGAGGGCAGCTTCACCCCCGACACCCAGGCCAATGCCTTCACCGCCCGGCTGAGCGCCGTCGATGGTGCTCGGGTCGCGAGCGGTCGCGATTTCGCCGATGACGGGACGCTGCGCTCGAAGGGGGTCGTGCACCTCGATGGCGCCGCGGCCAGTGCCGTCGCCGAAGCCACCCGCGCGGCGTCCGTGCGCGTCGCCTCGGTCGCCGAGAAGCCCTACACGAGGCGCCCCTCGGCTCCCTTCACCACCTCGACCTTGCAGCAGGAGGCGGGCCGCAAGCTGGGCCTGACCAGCAAGGACGCGATGCGAGTCGCCCAGCGGCTCTACGAAAACGGGTACATCACGTATATGCGTACCGACAGCACCAACCTGTCGGAGTCCGCGCTCACCGCAGCGCGCAGCCAGGCGCGTGACCTCTACGGCGCCGACCACGTCCCGGACGCGCCGCGCCGATACGCGAAGAAGGTCAAGAACGCGCAGGAGGCCCACGAGGCGATCCGTCCGGCCGGTGACCGCTTCCGGACCCCCTCGCAGGTTGCCGGTGAACTGCGCGGCACCGAGTTTCGGATGTACGAGCTGATCTGGAAGCGCACGGTCGCCTCCCAGATGGCCGATGCGCGCGGGTCGACCGCCACCATCAAGTTGGCGGCCGACATCACGGGAAGCTCCGCCGGATCGGTCGCCGAGTACTCGGCATCGGGGACCGTGATCACCTTCCGCGGCTTCCTTGCCGCCTACGAGGAGGGACGCGACGCCGATCGCGGGGGTCGCAGCGACGACGCCGAGCGTCGCCTGCCGAAGCTCGGCGAAGGAGTGTCCGTCGAGGTCATCTCCGCCGAGGCGCTCGGGCACGACACCTCCCCACCGCCGCGGTACACCGAAGCGACCCTGGTCAAAGCCATGGAAGAGAAGGGGATTGGCCGCCCTTCGACCTACGCGTCGACGATCGGGACCATCCAAGACCGAGGCTATGTCGGACGGCGAGGGAGCGCCCTGGTCCCGACCTGGCTCGCCTTCGCCGTCACCCGGCTGATGGAGGAGCACTTCGGCGAACTCGTCGACTACGACTTCACGGCGTCGATGGAAGAGGACCTCGACCGGATCGCCAGTGGCGAGGAGCAGCGGGTCGCTTGGCTGCAGCGCTTCTACTTCGGCGACGAGGCCCGCACCGGTGAAGGCCTCCAGCAGCTCGTCGCCGACCTCGGCGAGATCGATGCCCGCGCGATCTCCACGATCGACCTCGGCGAAGGGGTCGTCGTGCGCGTGGGGCGGTACGGCCCCTATGTCGAAGAGGTCGTGCCGGCGGGCGTGGACCCCAAGACCGGCGAGGTCACCGGGGACGCCCCGGCGTCGACCACCCCGCGCCGCGCGACGGTGACCGATGACATCGCACCGGATGAGATGACGCCAGCCAAGGCCCGAGAACTCCTCGAGGCCGCGGCCGACGATGGCCGGGTCCTTGGCACCGACCCCGAATCCGGGCACGAGATCGTCGCCAAGGCTGGGCGCTACGGCCCCTACGTCACCGAGGTCCTTCCGGAGGCCGACGACAAGCCGAAGCGCGGCAAGGCGAAGGTCAAGCCGCGCACCGCGTCGCTTTTTAAGGACATGGACCTCGCGACCATCGACCTTGAGACCGCCCTTCGCCTCCTCTCCCTTCCGCGCGTCGTCGGCGTCGTGACCGAGATGGTCAAAGACGACGATGGAGCGGAGAAGGCCGTCGAGGTGCCGATCACCGCGCAAAACGGTCGCTACGGTCCCTACCTGAAGAAGGGCACCGACTCACGCTCGCTCGTGAGCGAAGACCAACTCTTTACGGTCACGCTGGAGGAAGCCGAGGCGATCTACGCCCAGCCGAAGACCCGCGGCCGAGCCGCGGCCAAGCCCCCGCTGCGCGAGTTCGGCGAGGATCCGACGAGCGGCAAGAAGGTCGTCATCAAGGACGGTCGCTTCGGGCCCTATGTCACCGACGGCGAGACCAATGCGACCCTGCGCCGCGACGATGACCCGGAAACGGTGAGCGAGGAGCGCGCCTTCGAGTTGCTCGCCGACAAGCGGGCCCGCGGACCCGTCAAGCGCGGGGCGAAGAAGACGGCCAAGAAGACCGCGAAGAAGACGGCCAAGAAGTCCGCCGCCAAGAAGACGGCGGCGAAGAAGACCGCCACCAAAAAGGCGGCGAAGAAGACCAGCTAACGGGCCGCACTCACGCCGTCTCAAACCCGGCGCAGCCGGGGAAACGGGCATCGGACGCGGAAACTACCGCGTCCGATGCCCGTTTCCGCGTCAGGAGTGGGTCGGCAAGCAGTAGCCCGCGGTCCCCTCGTCGGCTCGAACACCGGAGGAACGCGCGACTGACCGATCGTTTCGTTGCTGGTCACAGTTACCGGCCAGTATCGTCGCCGAATGCGTCCGTCCATCATCGTCAAGACCATGGCCAAGCGCGGCATGTTCGCCGCCGGCCGGCCCAGCCGAACGATCCGGCAACTGGCGACCCTGCGGACGTGGGGTTACGGGGTGGCGGGCGAACTGCGGCAGGCGGCGGCGCGCAGCCCCGAGGCCATCGCCGTGATCGACCAGGACCGCGGCCCGATGACCTACGCCGAACTCGTCACCGAGTCAGAGCGGGTCGCCGCGGTCCTCATGGAGCGCGGCGTGACGGCCGAGGACCGGATCGGGCTCCTCGCCCGCAATCACGTCGGAGCGCTCGCCGTGATGGCGGCCTCTTCGGCGATGGGCTCGGATGTGGTGCTCGCCAACACCGGCATGTCCGCCGAGCAGATCGCGGTGGTCGCCGAGCAGCAGGAGGTCGCCGTGATGATCTACGACGACGACCTCGCCGGTTCGGTCGCTGAGTTGCCGGATCACATCGCGCGGATCAGCGAAAGTGAGCTGGCGCGAGGGGTCGCCGCGCATGCCGAACCGACCCCGCTCACCCCGCCCGCTCGAGGCGGTCGGACCATCATCTTGACGTCCGGGACGACCGGGACCCCGCGCGGTGCGGCCCGGAAGACTCCAGGCGGCCTCGGCCCGTTGATCTCGATCATCGAGCGGATCCCCCTTCACGTCGAAGACAGGATCTTGATCTCCGCGCCGATCTTCCACACCTGGGGCTTTGCCGCGAGCCAGTTAGCCCTCGGGATGCGCGCCACGATCGTCCTGCAGCGCCGCTTCGACCCGGCGGCGGCCCGGCAAGCGCTGCAGGACCACGACGTCAACGCGATGTTTGCCGTCCCGGTGATGCTGCAGCGCATGCTCGAGCTGCCGAGCGAAGGGGAGGCCGGATCGAGGCCGGCGCTGCGAGTCATCGCGACCTCGGGATCGTCCTATCCGGCGGGCTTCGCGACCCGCTTCATGGACGAGTACGGCGAGGTCCTCTACAACCTCTACGGCTCCACCGAGGCGTCCTGGGTCTGCATCGCCACCCCCGAGAACCTGCGGACGGACCCGCAGACCGCTGGGACTCCTCCGGTCGGCACGGTGGTGAAGATCATCGACGGCAATGGCGATCCGGCGCCGACCGGCGAGGTCGGGCGCATCTTCTGCGGCAACGATCTGGTGTTCGACGGCTACACCTCCGGCCAGTCGAAGGAGTTCATCGACGGCATGGTCTCGACCGGAGATATGGGCTACGAGCGCGAGGACGGCCTCTTCTTCGTCGTCGGTCGGGACGACGAGATGATCATCAGCGGCGGCGAGAACGTCTACCCGATGGAGCTCGAGACGCTGCTCGCCGAACACCCGGCCGTGCGTGAGGTCGCAGTCGTCGGGGTGCCGGATGAGGAGTTCGGGCAGCGCCTCGCGGCCTTCATCGCCCTCTGGGAGGGTTCATCGCTGAGCGCCGACGAGGTGCGCGAACTGGTCCGGGCTCAGCGCGCCCGGCACGTGATCCCGCGCGAGGTCGTCTTCATCGATGAGTTGCCGCGCAATCCGACCGGCAAGGTCCTCGCCCGGGAGCTGCGCACCCACTTCTCCTGACCGCTCCATGCTGGAAGAGGGCAAGATGGCGCGATGAGCTACGACATCGACGCGGTCCGAGGTCTCTTCCCGGCGCTCGCCGAAGGGGCGGCGCACTTCGATGCGCCCGGTGGTACGCAGACCCCCGTGATCGTCGCCGACGCCGTGAGCGAGACGCTGCGCTCCGCGGTTGCCAATGTCGGGACGGTGACCCGGGCCGAGCGACGAGCGGGCCAGATCGTCGCCCAGTTCAGGGCGGCCATGGGCGACCTCCTCGGGGCCGATCCGCGCGGGATCGTCTACGGCCGCAGCGCGACCGCCCTCACCTACGACCTCGGCCGCGCGCTTTCTCGTGACTGGGGACCCGGCGACGAGGTCGTCGTGACCCGGCTGGATCATGATGCCAATGTCCGCCCGTGGGTCCAGCTCGCGCAGTCGAAGGGGGCGACGGTGCGGTGGGTCGACTTCGACCCTCGGACCGGAGAACTGCCCGCCGATGCCGTCGCCGAGGTCCTGACCGATCGCACCCGGCTGGTCGCCACCACCGCCGCGTCCAATCTGATCGGCACCAAACCGCCGGTGTGCAAGATCGGCCGGGCCGTGCACGAGGTGGGGGCGATCCACTGGGTCGACGGCGTCCATGCGACGGCCCACGAGTCGGTCGATGTGGAGGCGCTCGGCGCCGACGTGTGGACCTGCTCGCCCTACAAATTCCTCGGCCCCCACTGCGGGGTCGCGGCGGTCCGCCCTTCGCTCCTGGCGCAATGGCACCCCGACAAGTTGCTCCCTTCGCCCGAGCAGATCCCCGAGCGCTTCGAACTCGGCACCCTCCCGTACGAGTTCCTCGCGGGGAGCGTCGCCGCGGTCGAGACCCTCGCTTGGTTGGCCGAGACCGCGGCACCGGTCCCGCGCTACGAGGTGCCGTCGGGCCAGCCGGATTGGATCGACCGCCGCGCGGAGGGGCGCCGCGAGCGAATCCTCGCCGGGATGGCCGCGTTGCACGCGCACGAGGAGGGGCTCCGGGAGCGCTTGGACGCGCAGATCCGGGCGCTGCCGGGTGCTCGGGTGTACTCCAACGCGGGCTCGCGAACTCCGACGATGCTCTTCGGCCTGGACGGCCGCGATCCGCAGGACGTACGCACCGCGCTCGCGAAGCGGGGCGTCAACGCGCCCGCGTCCCACTTCTACGCGATCGAGTGCTCACGGCATCTGGGTCTCGGTGATCACGGGGCCGTCCGGGTGGGCCTCGCTCCCTATACGAGCGCCGACGATGTCGATCGCTTGATCGGCGCCCTGCGTGAGATCGCCTGACCCTGTTTCACCGCCGGCGGGCGTCGGCTGATCAGGCCGGGCCGAAGGGGGCCGGCTCGCGGGTGAAGGGATAGGTCGCCCAACTCATCTCCGAGACCGCGCCTGCTGGGTCGCGCCGGACGAGGAGAAGTTCGCCCGCCTCGCGCCCAGACACCGTGCGCCAGGTGTCCTCGGCCTCGAGCGTGAAGACCGAAGGGGGCGTCGTCGCCGGTGCACCGATCGCACGAGCCTCGAGTCGCCCTTCGCGGACCGAGAAGACGAACTCGCTCCCTTCGGACCACCAATGCCCGAGGATTTCGGCTGCCGGGGCAGGGACGTCGGTCCCGGGGATCCACGGCTCGGGCACTACCGGTTCGCGCTCGACCGCGACGGTCCCGAGCTTGGCGGAGACGAGGGCGGGACCCTGGGCGAGCCCCGGTGACGACGTGTTCATCAGGACGATGGATGTCGTCGCGGAGGCTCGCTCGGTGAGGAAGCCGGTCACCGCACCCGGGAAACCTCCGGTGTGGCCGACCCACAGCCGGTCCTCTCGGCGCACCAGCATGAAGCCGAGGCCCCAGGCCTGAGACCAGGTCGCCGGATCGGCCATCGTCTGGGGGACGAGCATCTCCTCGAGCGTGTCCGGGTGGAGGATCTCGGCGGACGGGTTGGCGATGAACCCACCCCAGGTCGCGAGGTCGCTCGCGGTGCTCGCGAGCGCGCCAGCGGGTGCCGTCGCCCGCAGGTCAAGATCCGGTTCCGGCACCGGGACGTCGGTCCAAGGCGGCACGTGATAGCCCGTCGCGCGCCGCCCGGCCGGGCCGAGCGTGGTCCGGGTGAGGCCAAGCGGGTCAAGGATGCGGCGCTTAACGGAGGTAAACCACGGCTGTCCGTCGAGTCGCTCGATGACCTGGCCGAGCATGGCGTAGCCGAGGTTGGAGTAGTGCCAATGGTGGTGCGGCCGTCCGACCTGCGAGGCCTCGGCCCACCCGCTCACCAGCGCGTCGGCGTCTGGCATCTCGAGGGTGCGCCAGACCTCCCCGACGGGCTCGCGTTGCATCCCCGAGATGTGGGAGAGCAGCTGCCGGATCGTCACGTGCCCGTGCGCAATTCCCGGGAGGTGGCGTGAGATGGGGTCGTCGAGGTCGAGCCGCCCTTCGTCGCGCAGCGCCATGATCACGACCGCGGTAAAGAGCTTGGTGTTCGAGGCGACCGGGTACTGGGTGTCGGCGTCCGGGGTGACACCCGGGTGAGCGAGATCGGCGCTCCCGATCCCACGGAACCAGCGGATCTGCCCCTTGCGGGCGATCGCCGCGGCGAGGCCAGGCACCCTCCCTTCGCGCTGCGTCGTCGCGGCGATGAGGTCGAGGGCGTGCTCGGTCTCGGGGGAGAAGTGTGTGGGCTGGGTCACGCGCTTCACGGTATCGGCACCCTGGGCATGCCGTCGCGGAGGTGGGGTGTTGAGGGTGCGGGGTGGGGCGCGTTTGGCATGCCAAGTCTCAGGGGTGGGGTGCTGGGGGTGCTGAGGGGTGCACCTTCGGCAGGCCAGGTCGCGGGGTGGGGGTGCCGGGGGTGCGGGCTGGGGCGCGTTTGGCATGCCGGTTGCGGAGGTGGGGTGTTGGGGGTGCCGAGGGGAGCACGCTTGGCAGGCCGGTTGCGGAGGTGGGGTGTTGGGGGTGCGGGGTCGGGCGCCTTTGGCATGCCGGTCGCCGGAGTGGGGTGCTGGGGGTGCCGAGGGGAGCACGCTTGGCAGGCCGGTTGCGGAGGTGGGGTGTTGGGGGTGCGGGGTCGGGCGCCTTTGGCATGCCGGTCGCCGGAGTGGGGTGCTGGGGGTGCCGAGGGGAGCACGCTTGGCAGGCCGGTTGCGGAGGTGGGGTGTTGGGGGTGCGGGGTCGGGCGCCGGTTCTGGGAGGAGGGTGTCTGGGGCGTGGCCTAGTCTTCGTGACGTGAGTGCGCAACCAGGACTTTTCATCGCCTTCGAAGGGGGCGACGGCGCCGGGAAGTCCACCCAGGTGCGCCTCCTCGCCGATGCCGTGGTCCTCGCCGGCCGCGAGGTCGTGATCACCCGCCAACCCGGCGGCACCCCCTTGGGCCAGAGCCTGCGCGAACTCGTCCTGCACGGTGACCACATGAGCGCTCGCGCGGAGGCCCTGCTCTTCGCCGCCGACAAGGCCGACCACGTCGAGCAGGTGATCCGGCCCGCCCTTCGCGTCGGCTCGGTCGTGATCACCGACCGCTATGTCGACTCTTCCGTCGCCTATCAGGGTGCCGGGCGCGATCTCGGCGCCGACGAGGTGCAGCGCCTGCAAACCTGGGCGGTCGACGGGCTCCTGCCCGATCTCACGGTGATTGTCGATATCTCCGCCGACGAAGGGCGCCGCCGCCGCGGCGAGGTGCACGACCGGATGGAGTCCGAAGGGGACGACTTCCACGAGGCCATCCGGTCCCACTTCCTCGCGATGGCCGCAGCCGAACCCGAGCGCTACCTCGTCGTCGACGGGACCGCTTCGGTCGAAGAGATCGCCGAGCAGATCGCCGATCGCGTCCGGGAGCTGGGCATCGACTTATGAGCATCTGGCGCGATGTCGTCGGCCAGGAACCGGCATTGACCGTGCTGCAGCGCGCGGTCGCGGATCCCGACGCGATGACGCACGCCTGGCTGCTGACCGGGCCACCGGGGTCCGGGCGTTCGGTGGCGGCGCGGGCCTTCGCCGGTGCGCTGCAGTGCCCGAAGGGGGGCTGCGGCGAGTGTCGCGAGTGCCGCACGGCCCTCGACGGGACACACGCCGATGTCGACATCCTCGCGACGGAGGCCCTGTCGATCGGGGTCTCGCAGACGCGCGAGCTCGTCCAACTCGCCGGGCGCTCCCCGTCGGTCGGGCGGTGGCGGGTGATCCTCATCGAAGACGCCGACCGGCTCACCGAACAATCGGGCAACGCGCTGCTGAAGGCGCTCGAGGAGCCCACCCCGCGCACCGTCTGGTTGCTCTGCGCCCCGAGCCTGCAAGATGTGCTGATCACCGTCCGCAGCCGATCGCGCCACGTCCGACTGCGCACGCCCCCGGTCGAACAGGTCGCCGAGCTCCTCAGCCGCCGAGACGGCATCAAGCCACGCCTGGCGCTCAACTCGGCTCGGGCCGCCCAGTCCCACATCGGGATGGCTCGCCGGCTCGCCCGCGATGAGGACGCGCGGGGCCGCCGCCGCGCGACCGTCGAACTCGCGACCCGGATCCGCGGTGTCGGCCAGGCCGTTGGCGCTGCGGCCCAGTTGATGGCGATCGCCGAAGAAGAGCGCGACCGCACGCTCGAGACCCGCGCCGCCGCGGAAAAGGCCCGGCTCCTCGAGACCCTTGGCGCCGATCCTTCGGCCCGCACTCAACCCCCACACGTCCGCGCTCAGATCAACTCGTTAGAAAAAGAACAAAAGACCCGGTCGACCCGCTTCACCCGCGACATGATCGACCGGGCTCTGGTCGACCTGCTCTCGGTCTACCGCGACGCCTTGATGCTCCGGTCCGGAGCGCCCGTCGACCTCGTCAACGAGGATGCTCGCGAAGTCGTCGAAGAGGTCGCCGGCGCCTTTGACTCCGATGGCCTCCTCCTTGCCATGGACGCGATCGGCACCGCCCGCGAGCGCATCGCCGCCAACGTCGCCCCCCTTCTCGCCCTTGAGGCGATGACGATCTCCCTTCAGTTGCCGCGCTGACCTCGGCGCCGGCGCGAATCGCCCAGGCTTGGGCGGTACCGTCCCTCCCATGCGTCGCACCCGATTGATCGCCGCCGTCGCGGCCACCTTCCTTGCCACGACCGCGGTGCTCGGGGGGTGCAGTCTCGTGCCGGGCGGCCCCGAGGCGACCGCCCCGGCGTCCGGCGACCAGGCGCCCCCGGACGGGCAGGACGCGCTCGCCCCCTTCTATCGCCAAAGCATCGACTGGAGCGAGTGTTCCGGTGGCGAGTGCGGCACTCTCGAGGTGCCGATGGACTACGCGAAGCCCGACGGAGAGACGATCAAACTCGCGCTCTTTCGGGCCAAGGCGCGCAAGCAGTCCGATCGTCTCGGCTCTTTGGTGGTGAACCCGGGTGGCCCCGGCGGCTCGGGCGTCGAGTACGCGCAGTACGCCGACTTCATCGTGAGTGGGCAGATCCGCGACCGCTTCGACATCGTGGGATTCGATCCGCGAGGGGTGGGGCGCTCGCACCCGATCGATTGCGTGAGCGACGCCGAACTCGACGACTTCCTCGGCATTGACCCCACGCCCGACGACCCAGCCGAGGTCAAGGAGGTCAAGGCGGCGGGGCAATCCTTCGCCGAATCATGCGGCAAGAACGCCGGGCCGCTGCTCGGCCACGTTTCGACCCAAGACGTCGCCCGCGATCTTGACGTGCTGCGCTCGGCGCTCGGCGACGGCAAGCTCACCTATCTCGGGAAGTCGTACGGCACCTACCTGGGCGCGACCTACATCGACATGTTCCCGGACCGCGCGGGCCGGATGGTCCTCGATGGCGTCCTACCGCCGGATATCACCAGCACGGAGATGAGCATCGGCCAGGCGAAGGGGTTCGATCAGGCAACCCGCGCCTGGGCTGCCGACTGCGTCGACCAAGGACGGTGCCCGCTCGGGTCGAGCGTCGATGAGGTCCTCGCGACCATGAAGGACGGGCTAAAGAAGCTCGACAGTAATCCGCTCAAGACCGGCGACGGCTTCGAACTCACCGAGGGCTGGGGGACCGTCGGCGTCGCTCGGGCGATGTACGAGCAGGGCCTCTGGGCGACGCTGACCTCGGCGCTCGTCGATCTCCAGCAGGGGCGCGGGGACAAGCTCGCCGGTCTCGCGATGGACTATGCCGACCGCAACCCCGATGGCTCGTACAAGGGCAACATCATGGAGGTCATCTACGCGGTGAACTGCGTGGACCGACCCGAGCCGACCGGCGCCGACGCCGAACGCGCCCAGCAGGAGATCCGCGATGCGGCACCCATCTGGGGCGAGTCGATGTCGTGGGGCTCGAGCGCCTGCGCATCCTGGCCGGTCAAGGCGACCGGTGAGCCGAAGAAGGTGACCGGCGACGGGGCCGACCCGATCCTCGTCGTCGGGACCACCCGCGACCCGGCCACCCCGTACGAGTGGGCGAAGCGCCTCAACGACCAACTGACGAACTCGGCGCTGATCACTCACGAGGGCGACGGACACACCGCGTACATGCGCCAGAACTCGTGCGTGGACAAGGCAGTCGACACCTATTGGCTCACCGGCAACCTGCCCGAAGGGGGCGACATCACCTGCTCGTGACCGCGGTCGCGCGGGCGTGATTTCCGCGCCCGTCGGGTGATCCGTATACTCATGCCTCGCGCCTTCGGCTGGCTCCGGCCCGCCTTAGCGCAGCTGCCGCCTTAGCTCAGTCGGCTAGAGCGGTTCACTCGTAATGAACAGGTCGTCGGTTCGATTCCGACAGGCGGCTCAGATAATGCCCCCCGGTCCGCCGGGGGGCATTTCTGCTGGTCGAAGGGGGCAAGCGCGGGCTGCGTGACACAATTGGGCGATGAGCGCGCCCACTCCTGGTGTCTACTCCGAAGTCGGGCCGCTGCGGACGGTCCTGGTGTGCGAGCCGGGCCTGGCGCACGAGCGCCTCACCCCCGCCAACGCCAACCAGCTCCTCTTCGATGAGATCGTCTGGGTCGAGCAGGCGCAGGCCGATCACCGTCAGTTCGTGGGGGAAATGCAGGCCCTCGATATCGAGGTCCTGGAGCTCAAGGACCTGCTCACCGATGTCGTCGCCGACCCGGCCGGACGCTCGTGGCTCCTGGACCGCAAGTTGATCGAGGACCTGGTCGGCGTGCCGGCCCGGGACGAACTGCGGGCCTGGCTCGATGACCTACCCGCTCGCGACCTGGCCGAACGCCTGATCGCGGGCATTCTCTTCGACGAGGTCCCACCCGGAGACGGTGCCGACTACCTCGCCGCGCTCGCCCGGCTCGAGGTCCCGCAGTTCGTCCTCCCGCCGTTGCCCAACACCCTCTTCATGCGCGATAGCACGAGCTGGCTCTATGGGGGAGTGACGCTCAACCCCATGCACAGTGCCGTGCGTCGCCACGAGACCTTGCTCGTCACGGCGGTCTACGAGCACCATCCGCGCTTTGCGGGGTCGGACCATCAGGTGTGGTTCGGCGAGCGCGAAGGGCGAGTCACGGGTCATGCGATGGCCGCGGTCGAAGGGGGAGACCTCTTCCCCGTGGGGGACGGCCTGGTCCTGATCGGACTCGGGGAGCGATCGAGCGTCCAAGGCGCGACTCAAGTGGCGCGCAACCTCTTTGCTGCCGGGGCCGCCGAGCGGGTCATCCTTGCTGGCTTGCCGAACGTGCGCTCAGCAATGCACCTCGACACCGTCTTCACCTTCGCCGACCGGGATGTGGTCACCGCCTTCACCCCGGTCACCGACCACATCCAAACGCTCTCGCTGCGCCCCGGTGCTCGTGACGGCGAGCTCGATGCGCGAGCCGACACCGCTCCCTTCATCGAGACCCTCAGCAATGCGATGGGCACCCAGTTACGCGTCATCCCGACCGGAGGCGACGGGATGGCCGCCCAGCGGGAGCAATGGGACGACGCGAGCAACCTGCTCGCGCTGCGCCCGGGACTCGTGGTGGCCTACGACCGCAACACTCAGACCAACGCCGCGCTGCGGGCCGCTGGCATCGACGTGATCGAGATTCCGGCGGGCGAGTTGGGCCGAGGCCGCGGCGGCGGTCGGTGCATGACCTGCCCGATCGTGCGCGACGCGTAGCTCACCCGGGCGTCGGACCGGGTCAGGAGGCGCGCAGGGTGTAGCCGACCCCCGGCTCGGTGATCAGGTACTGCGGCTCGCGCGGGTTGGGTTCGATCTTGCGCCGGATTTGGTTGGCGTAGACGCGCAGGTAGTTGGATTCGCGGCCGTACGACGGACCCCACACCTCCTTAAGGATCGTCTCGTGCGGGACGACCCGCCCCCGGTGGCGCGCGAGGACTGCGAGCATCCGCCACTCGGTCGGGGTGAGGTGGATGATCTCCCCCTTCGCATGCGCGACATGGGTATCGAAGGCCAGCTCGAAATCGCCGGTCACGACGGCTTCGGTCGCTGGCAGATCATCGACCCGGCGCAGGGCGACCCGCACCCGGGCCATCAGTTCGTCCATCCCGAAGGGCTTGGTGACGTAGTCATCGGCGCCTTCGTCGAGCGCCTCGACCTTGTCGTCGGCTTCGTGCCGGGCCGAGAGGACGATGACCGGGATCCGCGAGACGGAGCGGATCCGGCGCAAGACCTCGACACCGTCTAAATCAGGCAGGCCGAGGTCCAAGACCACCACATCGGGGCGTTCTTCCATCGCCTGCACGGCGGTCCGCCCATCCCGGGCGGTGATCACCTCCAGGCCGCGAGCGCGCAGGTTGATCCGAAGGGTGCGCTGGATGGTCTCGTCATCGTCGACGACGAGGATGCGCTGGGTCATGACACCTCCGTGGGCTCGAAGGGGGCGGGGCTCGCCTCTTCGTCGGCGGCGTCGGGGCCGCTGCGAGCCAGGGTCACACACATCGTGAGGCCGCCGCCGGGGGTGTCATCCGCGCTCAGCGTGCCGCCCATGGCTTCGGTGAGGCCCCGGGCTACGGCGAGGCCCAGCCCGACCCCGTCACCGCTCGGGGCGTCGCCGTAGCGCTGGAAGGGCAAGAAGATCGACTCGCGATTTTCCTGCGGCACACCGGGACCGCGATCGACGACCCGGATCTCGACGCGGTCGCCAAGGGCGCTCACGCCGATGTGGACGCCGGTCCCCGTCGGAGCGTGGCGGATCGCGTTTTCGGCGAGATTGGCGATGACCCGCTCGAGCAGGCCCGCGTCGCCCCACGCCGCGCGGGCGTCGTCGTCGACGCTCCAGGACACGCGCCCCGGTTCGGTCAGGGTGCGGATGACCGAGGGGACGAGGTCGGCGAGGTCGATGTGCGCCGGCCGCACCGTGAGCGCTTGCGCTTGCACGCGAGAGGCATCGAGCAGGTTGCCGATCAGCGCATCGAGTCGGTCGGCGCTCACTTCGACGACTTCGAGCAGCTCGGCCTCATCCTCTGGCGAGAAGTCGACCTCAGTGGATCGAAGGGAGCCGACCGCCGCCTTGATCCCGGCGAGCGGAGTCCGCAGGTCGTGCGAGACGGCGGAGAGAAGGGCGGTCCGGGCCAGGTTGTCCCGGGTCAGGGTGCGCTCCGAGGCGGTGGAGCGCTGCAGTTCGCGGCGAGTAAGGATCGCCGCGGCATGCGCTGCATACGCCGAGAGCATCCCTTGCAGGTGTGCCGGGATCGGTGGGCCGACGAGGATCAGGTCGTGGGTGTCATCGATGCCCTCACGGTGGATCTCGGTCCCATTCGGCAGACCCGCGAGTTCCGGAGAGACGGGCCGACCACCGCGTACCGCGTCCGCGGGGAAGTCCGCGCTCGCCTGGACCACACCGACCGGATCGCTCGGGTCGTCCGAGGTGCCGGGCACCGGACGCCGGACCACCGCCGCACCGGTCGCGCCGAAGGATTCGACCGCACCCGTGAGCAGCCGCTCCAACTGGTCGGTCGATGACAGCAGGGTGTGCGAGAGCTCGACGAGGGCGGAGGCTTCCTGCTGCGCGGCGATGGCCTGCGCCGCGCGTCGAGCCTGACCGTGGACGGCCGTCGCGACCGCGATCGCGACGACGATGAAGCACACGAGCGCCAGGGAGTTCTGCGGGTCGGCGATCGTCAAGGTGTGGACCGGCGGGGTGAAGAACCAGTTGATCGCGAGGTACCCAAGGATCGCCGCCCCGACGGCGGGCCAGAGGCCCCCGACGAGCGCGACCGCCACCGTCAGCGTGAGATAGACGAGCACGATGAGCGGCAGATCGGGCTTCGTTGGCACCGCGAGGAGCAGCGCCGTCAGCAGCGCCGTCCCCACCACCGCGCTCACCCACCCGAGCACGATGCGCCGTGGGGCGAGGGCCGAGCGCTGACGATGAGTCGGGGGAAGTTTCGAGGCCTCCCCGTGAGTGACGATGACGACATCGATCTCCCCGGAACCGGCGGTGATGCGCTCGCCGACACCGGGGGAGAGCATCATCGCCGCGCGCGAGCGTCGCGAGGAGCCCAGCACGATCTGGCTCGCATTGACCCCCTTCGCGAAGGTCAGCACCGCCTCGGCGACATCATCACCGGCGACGGTGTGGAAGGCCCCACCGAGCTCGCTCGTCAGCCGTTGGAGGGCGCCGATGTTCGCCAAGGGCGGGCCCGAGAGGCCGTCGGTGCGGGCGACGTGGACGGCGATGAGCTCGCCTCCCGCCCCGCGCGCCGCCAGGCGAGCCCCGCGCCGGAGCAGGGTCGCGCCCTCCGGGCCGCCGGTGAGGGCGACCACCACGCGCTCGCGGGTCGGCCAGGTCCCGTCGATGTCGTGTGCCTGGCGGTAGCGGGCCAAGCCCTCATCGACCCGATCGGCGAGCCAGAGCAGCGCCAACTCGCGAAGGGCGGAGAGGTTGCCGGGCCGGAAGTAGTTCGCCAGGGCCGCGTCGATCCGCTCGGGCGCATAGACATTGCCGTGGGACATCCGTCGGCGCAGAGCCTCGGGCGACATGTCGACGAGCTCGACTTGGTCGGCGGCACGGACCACGTCATCGGGGACCGTTTCGCGTTGAGTGACCCCGGTGATCGCCCGGGTCGCGTCGTTTAACGACTCCAGGTGCTGGATGTTGACCGTCGAGATGACATCGATCCCGGCGTTCAGCAGGTCCTGGACGTCCTGCCAGCGCTTTTCGTGCCGTGACCCGGGCACATTGGTATGGGCGAGCTCGTCGACCAGAGCGACCTCGGGCTTGCGGGCGAGGACGGCATCGAGGTCCATCTCGGTCAGGGTTGCGCCCTGGTGGGTCACCGTCCGGCGGGGGACGACCTCCAGCCCCTCAAGAGAGCCGGCCGTGAAGGTGCGGCCGTGGGTCTCGACCAGAGCGACGACCACGTCGGTGCCACGGTCGGCGCGGCGGCGCCCCTCCGCGAGCATGGAGACGGTCTTACCGACCCCGGGTGCTGCTCCGAGGTAGATCCGCAACTGTCCGCGAGCCATGGCTGATCATCCTCGCCTATCGGGTGCCGAGGCGCGAGAGCGCCACATTGAGCGCGGTGACATCGACTCGGTCGGTGCCGATGAAGCCGGCCACCGAGCCGCTCGTGTGTTCGGCGACCACGCGCTCGACCTCACCGATATCCAGCCCGCGTTCGCGGGCGACGCGCGGCACCTGCAGGGCCGCGTACTCGGGGGAGATGTGCGGGTCGAGGCCACTCGAGCTCGCGGTCAGAGCATCGGCGGGGACTGCCGCCGGGTCTACCCCTTCGCGCGTGGCGACCTCGGCGCGGCGCTCGCGGACCGCCTCCTGCTGTGTGGGGTCGCTGGCGGGCAGGTTCGAGCCGCCGCTCGTCTCGCCGCTGTGATCGCTCGCCGAGGGACGGGCGTGGAACCAGCCGGGGCCCTCGACGGGCTGGCCGAGCAGGCTGGACCCGACGACCCGGTCGTCGACGCGGATCAGCGAACCGTCGGCCCGTGCCGGCAGCGCTCGCGCGGCAGCGGTGACGGCGAGGGGATAGGCGACGCCCAGCACGACGGTGAGCGCCAGGAGGAGTCGAAGGGCGGGGGAGAGGGCACGTGCGGTGGTCATGTCACACCAGTCCAGGGATGAGAGAAACGATGAGGTCGATGAGCTTGATGCCGACGAAGGGGGTGATGATCCCGCCGACGCCGAAGATCAGGAGGTTGCGGCGCAGCAACGCGGCGGCTCCGCCCGGGCGGTAGGAGACCCCCTTCAGCGCCAGCGGGATCAGCGCGACGATGACGAGCGCGTTGAAGATCACCGCCGAGAGCATCGCCGACTCCGGAGACGACAAGCGCATGATGTTGAGCGCGTCGAGCCCGGGGAAGATCCCGACGAACATCGCCGGGATGATCGCGAAGTATTTGGCGAGGTCGTTGGCGATCGAGAAGGTGGTGAGTGACCCGCGGGTGATGAGCAGCTGCTTGCCGATCGCCACGATGTCGATGAGCTTGGTCGGGTCGGAGTCGAGGTCGACCATGTTCCCGGCTTCCTTGGCGGCCGAGGTGCCAGTATTCATCGCGACACCGACATCGGCTTGAGCCAGGGCCGGGGCGTCGTTGGTGCCGTCGCCGGTCATCGCGACGAGGCGCCCGCCGGCCTGCTCCTTCTTGATCAGGGCCATCTTGTCCTCGGGCGTCGCCTCAGCGAGGTAGTCGTCCACCCCGGCCTCGGCGGCAATCGCCTTGGCGGTCAACGGGTTATCGCCGGTGATCATCACCGTGCGGATCCCCATCGCCCGCAGCTCGGCGAAGCGCTCGGCCATGCCGGGCTTGACCACGTCCTTTAAGTGCACGACCCCGAGCACCCGGCGGTGCCCATCATTCGCCTGGCGAGCCACGGCGAGCGGGGTGCCGCCCGCGGCGCTGATCGCCTCGATCTCGGCGTCGATGTCGTGGAGGACGTGGTCCCCGACCTCGTGCACCCACGCGGCGACCGCGCTGCCAGCGCCCTTGCGCAGGCTCGTCCCGTCGGGCAGGTCGACTCCGGACATCCGGGTCTGGGCGGTGAAGGGGACGATCTCGGCGCCCTGCTCGAGCAGGGCGGCGGCTCCCCCTTCGTGCACCGCAATCCCTTGGGCCTCAGCGAGATCCACGATGGAGCGGCCCTCGGGGGTCTCATCGGCGAGCGAGGCGAGGTGGGCGGCGGCGAGGAGCTCTTCCCGGGTGCTGCCGGCGACCGGGACGACATCGCTCGCCCGGCGGTTGCCGTAGGTGATCGTGCCGGTCTTGTCGAGCAGCAAGGTGGAGACATCGCCGGCGGCCTCGACGGCTCGGCCCGACATGGCGAACACATTGCGTTGGACGAGGCGGTCCATGCCGGCGATGCCGATCGCGGAGAGCAGCGCGCCGATCGTCGTCGGGATGAGGCAGACGAGCAGGGCGACGAGCCAGATCACCGGCTGGTTCGTCCCCGAGTAGGACGCCATCGGCTGGATCGCGGTGACCGCGAGCAGGAAGACCAGGGTGAGCGTGGTGAGCAGGATGCCGAGCGCGATCTCGTTAGGGGTCTTCTGCCGCGCGGCGCCCTCCACCAGGGAGATCATCCGGTCGATGAAGGTCTCGCCGGGGCGGGAGGTGATCCGCACGACGATCCGGTCGGAGAGGACGGTCGTCCCGCCCGTAACGGCGCTGCGATCGCCGCCGGACTCGCGCACGACCGGCGCCGACTCGCCGGTGATCGCGGATTCGTCCACGGTCGCGACGCCCTCGATCACATCGCCGTCGCCGGGGATGATCTGCCCGGCGATGACGATCACCTCGTCGCCGAGACGAAGGGCGGTGCCGGGCACCTCTTCGGTCGTGCCGTCGGCGAGGCGCCGGTGAGCGGTCGTCTCGCTCCGGGTCGCGCGCAGGGTCGCCGCCTGAGCCTTGCCCCGCCCTTCGGCGATGGCCTCGGCCAGGTTCGCGAAGAGGAGCGTCGCCCAGAGCCAGAGCGTCACCGCGATCGAGAACGCCGAGGGATGAAGCGCGGTGAGGACGGTGGTGAGGATTGAACCGACCCAGACGACGAAGAGGACTGGGGTGCGGACGACGAGGCGGGGGTCGAACTTGCGCAACGCCTCCGGCAGGGCCTCGCGGGCCGTCGTGAGGAGGGAACCGCGCTGCGGGGTTTCGGAGATGGTGGTCATGACAGGGCCTCCGCGATCGGGCCAAGAGCAAGGGCAGGGAAGAAGGTGAGTCCGGCGACGATCAGGACGACGCCAGCGAGCAGGCCCGCGAAGAGGGGGGTGCCCGTCGGCATCGTCCCTTCCGTTTCGGGTCGGCGAGGTTGGGCCGCAAGGCTGCCCGCGAGGGCGAGGACCAGCACGATCGGCAGCAGCCGGCCGCAGAACATCGCGAGGGCCAAGGTGAGGTTGAGGTAGGGCTGGTCGGCGGTCAGGCCCGCGAAGGCGGACCCGTTGTTGTTCGCCGCCGAGGCGTAGCCGTACATCATTTCGGTGAGTCCGTGGGTACCGGAGGTGAGCAGCGCCCCCTTCGCCACCGGCAGGACCAGGGCGGCCGCGGTCAGGAGGAGGACGAGCGCGGGCATCACGAGGATCGCCAGTGCGGCATAGGTGATTTCGCGCTGTCCGATCGTCTTCCCAAGCAGTTCGGGGGTGCGCCCCACCATGAGCCCGGCGATGAAGACCGCGATCAAGGCGAGGATGAAGAGGCCGTAGAAGCCGGTCCCGACCCCACCGGGTGAGACCTCGCCGAGGATCATGTTGGTGAGCACCATGCCGCCGCCGAGTGGGCTGTACGACTCGTGCATCGAGTTGACCGCTCCGGTGGAGGTGCCAGTGGTGGCGGTCGCGAAGACCGTGGACCAGATCGTCCCGAAGCGCAGTTCCTTGCCTTCGAGGTTCGCGCCGCCCGCGGCCACTTCGGCCCAGGTCGTAAGGGCTGCGCTCACCACCGCGATCCCGGCCATGACGGCGACGAGCGCGTGACCCTGGCGGCGGTCGCCGACTAGGAGGCCATAGGTGCGTGGCAGCGCGAAGGGGATCATCAAGATCAGGAGGATCTGAACGATATTCGTCCAGGCGTTGGGGTTTTCGAAGGGGTGGGCGGAGTTGGCGTTGAAGAACCCGCCGCCGTTGGTCCCGAGGAGTTTGATCGCCTCCTGGCTCGCGACCGGGCCGCCTTGGATCACCTGGGTGCTGCCGGTGACGGCCTGAATCTCCATCGGCGCGGAGAGGTTCTGGATGACACCGCCGATCAGCAGCAGGATCGCGCCGACGGCAGCGATCGGCAGCAGCACCCGCAGGCAGACCCGCACGAGGTCGACCCAGAAGGAGCCGAGCGTGCTCGCGCTGCGCCGCGCGACCCCGCGCATCACCGCGAAGGCGACCGCGATCCCGACCCCGGCAGAGACGAAGTTCTGCACGGTAAGGCCCGCCATCTGCACGGTGTAGCCCGCGCCTGCCTCGCCGCCGTAGGACTGCCAGTTGGTGTTGGTCGTAAAGGACACGGCGGTGTTTAAGGCGGTGTGCCAGTTCATCTCGCGGCCGAAGGACCACGGCAGGTAGCTCTGCCCGAGGATCAGCGCCCAGAGCAGCCCGATCGAGACGAGCGAGAAGGCAACGACCGAGGCAGCGTAGGCCCGCCAATGCATGTCACCGTCGGGGTCGACGCCCGCGAGCCGGTAGATGCCCCGCTCGATCCGGGTGTGGCCGCTCGCTGAGGCGACGCGGTAGAGGTAGGCGCCAAGGGGCGCGTGGGAGAGGAGAAGGATCGCGGCGAGCAGACCCAGCGCGGCGATGAGGAGGATCGCGGAGTTCATTTGGCGGCGTCCCCTAGTAGCGGTCCGGGCGCAGCAGCGCGTGGACCAGGTAGACGGCCAAGGCCAGGGCGATCAGGGCAGATATGACGTACTCGAACACCCGCTCAGCAGACCGCGACGATCGGCCCGCGCGGCCCTCCCTTCGGCCCCGTTAACGGGTCTTGACGCGATCTTGACGCGCCGCGTGGAAGGGGGTCAGGCGGACGGCCGGAGCGCGGCCGCGGAGGGACCCTCCACCCGGGCGATGATCGCCTCGGCGCACGCGGCCGCTTCGAGTTCGGGGAGCCAGTGGCCCTCGTCGAGTTCGATGACGGTGAGCACCTCGGCGGGGTTGATTCCGGCCTGCTCGGCCCTGCGGGCGAGGATGGTCTCGGTGCGCTGGGCTGCCTGCGGGCTGAACGCCACGTCGTCGCGACCCCAGAGGTACGTGGTCGGGAGGACCGGGGTGGGCGTCTCCCCCTTCCCTCGCGCCGGGGTGTTGGAGGTCCCGCGGAGGCGACGCCACCAGCTCGTGAGCGCTCCTTGGAGGCCCAGCGTGATCGACGCGCGGTACCAGGTGAGCGAAGTAGTGAGCACGCCCGGTCGGCGCATCTGGCGGGTGTAGTAGGACGCGAGATCGCGCGGCATTCCCGTGCGCCGCAGCATCGGGCCGATCAGCCAGCGCATGACGAAGGCGGGCAGAATCGGGATCGCGAAGAAGAGCATGTACGCCGACCGCTTCTTCTGGTCGGCATGCTTCATCGCCCACATCATCGCGGCCGGGTGGGGCGTGGAGAGCACGGTGAGCGTGGCGATCCGCTCGGGGTGGCGCGAGGCAAACGTCCAGGCGAGCGCCCCACCCCAGTCGTGGCCGACGAGGTGGACGCGCTCGATCCCGGCGGCGTCGAGCAGCGCGATGACATCGTCAACGAGCTCGCCGATCTCGTAATCGGTCCAGTGCGGAGGGCGTGCTCCCGGAGAGTATCCGCGCAGGTCAGGGGCGAGCGTGCGCAGCCCGGCGGCGTTCAGCCGCTCGGCAATCGGTCGCCAGGCGGTGCGGTCTTGCGGCCAACCGTGGAGCAGGACGACCGGTGGGCCGTCCTCGGGTCCGGAGTCGTCGAGGTCGAAGGTCAGGCCGTCGTGGCTGTAGTACCGCACGCCAGCCACGCTATCGGCCCGAGCCACGAACCTTTCAGGTGGAGGGTTGTGGCGGTCCTGACCGGCACAACCCTCCACCTGAGCGTCTCAGGTCAGAACATGACGAAGGGGGCCCCGCCCAGTCGGCGTGGCCCCCTTCGTCATGTTCTGCCCTGAGACGCTCAGGTGGAGGGTTGTGGTGGTCCTGACCGGCACAACCCTCCACCTGAGCGTCTCAGGTCAGAACATGACGAAGGGGGCCACGCCCAGTCGGCGTGGCCCCCTTCGTCAAACCATCGAGGGTTAGGAGTGGTCGGAGAGGGGCTTGTCCTTGGTCGCGAGCTCACCCTGAGCGCGGGACACCGCCTCGTAGTACTCGCTCGGAGTGTGCGCGGTCGTCACCTCGTTCTGCGGCGGGGCCTCGTGCGCGGGCATACGCCAGCGGGCGGTGGACATGCCCGCCTCCCGGGCGCGTTCGATCGCCTCGCGGACGGTCCGCTCGGCGTCCTCGCGGCCGGCCCAGTGGGCCCCTTCGACGGACTTGCCGGGCTCGAGGTCCTTGTAGGTCTCGAAGAAGTGCTGGATCTCCAGGCGGTCGAACTCGTTGATGTCCTCGAGTTCGGTGATGTGACCCTTACGCGGATCCCCGGCCGGGATGCACAGGATCTTGTCGTCGCCACCGGCTTCGTCGCGCATGTGGAACATGCCGATCGGGCGGGCACGGACCAGGCACCCGGGCCAGGTCGGCTCATCGAGGAGCACCAAGGCATCCAGGGGGTCGCCGTCCTCGCCGAGGCTGTCCTCGACGTACCCGTAGTCGCTCGGGTAGGCCATCGCGGTGAAGAGCATCCGGTCGAGGCGGATTCGCCCCGTCTCGTGGTCGACCTCGTACTTGTTGCGGTGACCCTTCGGAATCTCGATGGTGACGTCGAACTCCACGGCTGCCCCTTTGATCGGCGATGACATGACTTAGGCTCAGTAGGCCAGTCTTCCACCTCATAGGGGATGTCGCCGAACAGGGGGTCACACCATGCGTCGAGCCGTGGCCGTCCTCTGCGCTTTCGCCCTGGTGATCGGCGGGTACCTCGTGGCCGATATCTACGACATCGCGCCCGGCTGGCTCACCCTTTCGGAGCGCGAGCTCGACCCCGCCGAGGGTCCGGTGCCCCACCTGGAGGCCGATGAGGCCGTCCTCACCCCGGTCTCCACGGACACTCCCGTCCCGACGAAGGAAGGGATCACCTCTTCGCTCAAGGAAGAGGTCACCGACCCGGCGCTGGGCAAGAGCGTGGGTTTCATCGTCCGGGATGCGCTGACCGGCGAGGAACTCTTCACCAAGGACGCCGATGCGCCGCGGATCCCTGCGTCGACCGCGAAGATACTCGCGGGAGCAACGGTCAGCCAGACCCTCGATCTCGCCCAAACGATGTCGACGCGGGTCGTCGCGGGCACCTCACCGAATGACCTCATCCTCGTGGCAGCCGGTGACACCCTGCTGGCCGAAGGGAAGGGGTCGGCGACCTCCGTCGAAGGGCGGGCCGGGCTTGGCGATCTCGCGGACGAGGTCGCGCGGGTGCTGAAGGACCGTGGCGTCACCGGCACCCTTCGTCTGCGCCTCGATGCCACGTACGCTGCCGGTCCGCGGTACGCGCCCACGTGGAACATGGACGATGTCGCGGCCGGGTACACCCAGGGCGTCAGCATGATCGGCCTGGCGAAGGACCGCCCGCAGCCCTTCGCGCCATCGCCGCAGTTCCCTGAGCGCGCAGTCCTCACCTCCTTCGCGGCGGCCCTGAAGAAGGCCGGGGTCGCCACCGAGGTCGTCGACACCGAGACCAGTTGGACCAAGGCCGCTCCCGCAGACGCCGAGGTCCTCGGCGATGTCGAATCCGCTCCGATCGGCGACGTGCTCGCCTACGCGCTCGACCACAGCGACAACGCGATGACCGAAAACCTCGTCCGGCAGGCGATGGTGAGCAAGGGCAAGGGGACATCGTTCGCCGATGCGACCGCCTTCGTGACTGAGACGCTCACCGACGCCGGCATCGACATGAGCGATGTCACGCTGAAGGACACGAGCGGGCTCAGCAAGGGCCAGAAGATCCCCGCCCGGGTCATTTCCGATGTCATGCAACTCGGCGTCACCGGTCCGGCACCGACGATGCGTGGCGTCCTCGCGGACCTGCCCGTGGCAGGGGTGACCGGGACCCTCACCGAGCGTTTCCACGCCGACGACAGCAAGGCTGCCGCCGGGATCGCCCGTGCCAAGACGGGCACGCTGACTGGTACCTCCGGGCTCGCGGGAACCACCGTCACCGCCGATGGGCGCCTCCTCACCTACGTCTTGCTCGCCGACCGGGTGCCGTCGACCACCGGAACCCTCGGCGCCCGGGCCGCGTTGGATCGGATCGTCGGCGATCTCACCTCCTGTGGCTGCCGCTGATTGACTGGACGCGAAGGGCGAACGCGCACCCCCTTCGCCCCGACACAAAGGACGGTAAAGCGTTGAGTCGCTACGTGGATTGGGCTTTCGCCGCGGCTTCGGCGCGCCGTCTGGCACCGAGCGGACCGAAGGTCGAGATGGCCGAGGCGCACGAGATCATCGAGGAGATCCGCGCGCTTGCGGCCGCGGCGCACGAGCCCGTCGCGACGACGGCCCAGATGGTGACGCCCCCCGATGCGCCGCCGCCACTCGTCGTCGACCGGGGGCTGTGGATCGACACGAACGCGCGGTCGATGTCGGCCATGCTCGACCCGGTCGTGGAGAAGGCCGCCGGTGGGGGGATGGCTCCGAGCTCGGTAGCGCGCCTGGTGGGCGGTAAGTTGACCGCGCTCGAAGCCGGCGGGCTGCTTGCCTTCATGTCGGCGAAGGTCTTGGGGCAGTACGACATTGCTCCCGGCGGGACGCCGACGCTCATGCTTGTGGCCCCAAACATGGTCCAGGTCGCGCAGGAACTGGACCTGGTGCCACGAGATTTCCGCTTCTGGGTGTGCCTCCACGAGGAGACCCACCGCGTGCAGTTCACCGCCGTCCCCTGGCTCCGAGAGCACGTCATCACCACCGTCCAGACGCTGATGTCCGAGATGGTGCCGGAGCCCGGAGACCTACCGGACCGCCTCCAGCAGGCCGCGCGCGAGATCCCGCGGCTTTTCGGCGGCGAAAGCAACGGGCTGATGGAGATCTTCGCGACGCCCGAGCAGCGCGCCCAGATCGCAGACCTCACCGCGGTCATGTCGCTGCTCGAAGGTCACGCGGACGTGGTGATGGACGACGTCGGCCCTGAGCACGTGCCGACCGTGTCGACGATCCGGCAGCGGTTTGAGGCGCGGCGCAAATCTCTCGGCAGTGCCGATAAGGTCCTGCGGCGCCTGCTCGGGCTCGACGCCAAGATGCGTCAGTACCGCGATGGTGCGGCCTTCGTCCGCGGGGTGCAGGAGGCTGTGGGCGTCGAGGGGTTCAACGCCGTGTGGACCTCGCCGCACACCCTGCCGCGCGCCGAAGAGATCACCGACCCGCAGGCCTGGGTCACCAGAGTCCACGGCTGATCCCTTCACTGGTTGGATGTCTTGCGCCGTCGGCTGTGACGGGGCGATACATCGAATCGAGGGATGATCGGGGCATGGGAGCGGGACATCCGGCGCAGGCGGCCGTGCGGCGCGCCGTGCGCGAAGCGCTCGCGGCGCTCGATGGACCGATGGTGCTCGCCGCCGTCAGCGGGGGTGCGGACAGTTTGGCGCTCGCGGCGGCCCTTGCCGCGGAGGCCGACGCGGCCGGAGTCCGGGCAGGCGCGGTGATCGTCGACCACGGTCTCGCCGAGGGCAGCGCGCAGGTGGCGGCCCGCGCAGCCGAGCAATGCCGAGCGCTCGGACTCGACCCGGTGGAGGTCGCGGCGGTCGAGGTCGAGCGCACCAGCGCCGGGCTGGAGGCCGATGCCCGTCGGGCCCGCTATGCGGCGCTCGACGCGGCCGCCGAGCAAATGGCGCGCGGGATGGTCGACCCTGCCGGAGGTACCAAGGGTCCGGGGGGCGCGCACGACGGCGTCGCCATCCTCCTCGGGCACACCCGGGACGATCAGGCCGAACAGGTCCTGCTCGGGCTCGCGCGGGGGAGTGGCGCGCGCTCCCTCGCGGGGATGCCGGCGAGGCGCGGTCGGTACCTGCGCCCCCTTCTCACCGTCGACCGCGCGACCACCGAATCGGCCTGCGCGGCATGGGAACTCACGCCATGGCGAGACCCGATGAACGACGATCCCGGCTATGCGCGGGTAAGGGCTCGGCGGGCGCTGCGCGACCTCGAGCGCGACCTCGGGCCGGGGATCGCCGAGGCCCTCACCCGCTCCGCAGATCAGCTCCGCGCCGACGCCGACCACCTCGATCACCTCGCCGAGGAAGCGGCCGCCCCCTTCATTCGAGGTATCCCGCCGTCGCCTCTGACCTCCGAATACATCGAACCGGCGGAAGGGGGCATCGCGGTCGACGACCTCCTCACGCTGCCCGACGCGATCCGCACCCGCGTCTGGCGCCGCCTGCTGATCGCCGCCGGCGCTCCCGCTGGGCGTCTCACGGCTCATCATGTCGCCGCGTGTGACGCGCTGCTCACCGCCTACCGCGGCCAGGGCCCGCTGCACCTTCCGGGCCCCCTCCACGTCAGCCGTCGGCGGGTCGGGCGAGCCGCCCGGGTGTTCATCGCCCCCGCACCTCCGGTTGAATAGGCCACGCGAGCCGACCGACGCCGACCCAGGTACCGCGAGCCCCAAGAGGAGACCCCGACGTGGACGCCAGCGACATTTCGAACGATCTTGAGCGGGTGCATTGCACCGAGGAGCAGATCCAGGCGCGCCTCGCCGAACTCGCCCAGGAGGTCTGGGACCACTACGACGGTGAGGATTTCCTCCTCGTCGGCGTGCTGAAGGGGGCGGTCATGGTGATGGCCGACTTCATGCGGCACCTGCCCGGCTCGGCGCCGATGGACTGGATGGCGGTCAGTTCCTACGGTTCGGGCACCAAGTCGTCCGGCGTCGTGCGCATCTTGAAGGACCTCGACACCGATATCACCGACCGGCACGTCCTGATCGTCGAGGACATCATCGACTCCGGCCTCACCCTCAGTTGGATCCGCGCGAACCTCGAATCCCGCTCCCCGCGCAGCGTCGAAATCCTCACCCTGCTCCGTAAGCCCGATGCCGCGAAGGTCGAGATCGACACCCGATGGGTCGGTTTCGACATCCCCAACGAGTTCGTCGTTGGCTACGGGCTGGACTTCGCCGAGGGCTATCGCAACCTGCGTCAGGTCGCGACCCTGGCCCCCCACGTGTACTCCTAATCCCGCGTTTTCGGCCCGAAGGGGGAACACCGCGGGCCCCGTGGTCGTTGACGGCAGGGACGCGACACCCCCTTCGGGTCAGGTAGTTTCGTCTCTCATGACATTGGCTGCGCTCGTCATGCCTCGGCGGCGCGGCCTCGCCAACTAGGAAGATCGGGACACCCGAACCCCACATGAACGCGAAGAAGTCCATGCGCGCGCCCCTGCTGGTGGCGCTGCTCGTCGCCCTCGGTCTGCTGCTCGTCTTTAACCTCGGCGGCAACGACGGGTACGAGCGGATTGACACCTCGGCTGCCGAGCAGCTGATCAAGGACGGCAAGGTCGACACCGCCGAGTTCTCCTCGACCAATGTCTTGAAGATGACCCTGAAGGACGGCGAGACCTACTCCGACGGTGAGCAGGTCGTGAACGCGACTAAGCTCGAGACCGAGTACGTCAACGCGCGCTCGCGCTACATGGTCGACCTCGTCGACCAGCACGCGGGCGGTGCGATCAACGACACGATCGAGCACCCCAGCATCTGGTCGACGATCGCCTTCTCCTTCCTGCCGGTGATCCTGCTGGTCGGCCTCTTCTGGTTCTTGATGAGCCAGGCCCAGGGCGGTGGCGGCAAGGTCATGCAGTTCGGCAAGTCCCGTGCCAAGCTCGCCGCCAAGGACACCCCGAAGGTCACCTTCGCCGATGTCGCGGGCGCCGATGAGGCCGTCGAGGAGCTCTACGAGATCAAGGAGTTCCTCGAGGAGCCGAGCAAATTCCTCGCCGTGGGCGCCAAGATCCCGAAGGGGGTCCTGCTGTACGGCCCTCCCGGCACCGGTAAGACCCTGCTCGCGCGCGCCGTCGCTGGCGAAGCGGGCGTCCCCTTCTACTCCATCTCCGGTTCGGACTTCGTCGAGATGTTCGTCGGTGTCGGCGCGAGCCGCGTGCGTGACCTCTTCGAGCAGGCCAAGGCGAACGCCCCGGCGATCGTCTTCGTCGATGAGATCGACGCCGTCGGTCGTCACCGTGGCGCGGGCCTCGGTGGTGGGCACGACGAGCGCGAGCAGACCCTGAACCAGCTCCTCGTCGAAATGGACGGTTTCGACGTCAAGACCAATGTGATCTTGATCGCGGCGACCAACCGTCCCGACATCCTCGACCCCGCGCTGCTGCGCCCCGGTCGTTTTGACCGCCAGATCGCCGTCGAGGCGCCCGACATGATCGGCCGCCACCGGATCCTTGAGGTGCACGCGCAGGGCAAGCCGATGGCCCCGGGTGTCGACCTGCTCGCCGTCGCGCGGCGTACTCCCGGCATGACCGGTGCCGATCTCGCCAACGTCCTCAACGAGGCCGCCCTGCTGACCGCCCGCAGCGACCAGCAGTTCATCGACGACGCGATCCTCGATGAGGCGATCGACCGCGTGATGGCCGGTCCGCAGAAGCGCACCCGCATCATGAGCGCCAAGGAACGCAAGATCACCGCGTACCACGAAGGGGGTCACGCGCTCGTCGCCGCCGCGATGAACCACACCGACCCCGTCACCAAGGTGACGATCCTGCCGCGCGGTCGCGCCCTCGGATACACGATGGTCATGCCGACCGACGACAAGTACTCGACGACGCGTAACGAGATCCTCGACCAGTTGGCCTACGCCCTCGGTGGCCGGGTCGCGGAGGAGATCATCTTCCACGACCCGACGACCGGCGCCGCGAACGACATCGAGAAGGCCACCGCGATGGCCCGCAAGATGGTGACCGAATTCGGGATGAGCGAGCGGATCGGCGCGGTGAAGCTGGGCCAGAGCCAGGGCGAGGTCTTCCTCGGCCGCGACATGGGCCACCAGCGTGACTACAGCGAAGAGGTCGCCGGGGTCGTCGATGAAGAGGTGCGTCGCTTCATCGAGGCCGCGCACGACGAGGCGTGGCATGCCCTAAACGACAACCGCGATGTCCTCGACCGTCTCGTGCTGGAGTTGCTCGAGCACGAGACCCTCAACGCCAAGGAAATCGCCGAGGTCTTCGCCGATGTCCGCAAGCGCCCGCAGCGCCCGACCTGGCTCTCCAGCGAGGACCGGCTCCTCAGCGACCGGCCGCCGGTCCTGACCCCGGCCGAGCGGGCGGCGATGGAGGCCCGCGAGGTCCACCCGTCGCCGACGGGTGCTCCGCCCGCGGGGGTGGGGCGTCAGCCGGGTGATCCGGCCCTGACCCAGGCCATCAATGAGGCGGCCGAAGACGGAGCGGGCCCACCGCAGGAGACTCCGCTGGAGGAGACCCGCGAGGTGCCCGAAGGCGGCCGCGTCGACACCGATCCGCAGTACTGATCCGAAGGGAGCGCACATGAGGGCCGCTGACGCCACCAGCGACAACGACGAACTCGGCGGCGTCGCGCCCGCTCCCGGCGTCGACCTCCCTCGGATCGAGGCGGCGGTCCGCGAGATCCTCCTCGCGGTCGGGGAAGACCCCGACCGCGAGGGTCTGCTCGACACCCCGTCACGCGTAGCCCGCGCCTACGCGGAGGTCTTCTCCGGACTCCACCAGGACGCCTCGGACCTGCTCGCGACCACCTTCGATATCGACCACGACGAGCTCGTTATCGTCCGCGATGTCTCCTTGTACTCCACCTGCGAGCACCACCTCGTCCCCTTCCACGGGGTGGCGCACGTCGGGTACATCCCAGGCCCGAGCGGGNACCACCTTCGATATCGACCACGACGAGCTCGTTATCGTCCGCGATGTCTCCTTGTACTCCACCTGCGAGCACCACCTCGTCCCCTTCCACGGGGTGGCGCACGTCGGGTACATCCCAGGCCCGAGCGGGAAGGTCACCGGCCTATCCAAACTGGCTCGCCTGGTCGACGTCTACGCCAAGCGCCCGCAGGTCCAAGAGCGGCTGACCAGCCAGATCGCCGATGCCCTGACCGAGCATCTCGACGTCCAGGGCGTCATCGTCGTGGTCGAGGCCGAGCACCTGTGCATGTCGATGCGGGGAGTCCGCAAGCCCGGCGCCACCACCATCACCTCCGCCGTGCGCGGCCAACTGCGCGATCCGGCCACGCGAGCCGAGGCGATGGCGCTCCTCACCGGCGGCGGCCGGTGATCCCCCCGGGCCGCGTCCTGCCCGAGCGCGGCGGACGCCCTCTCATCATGGGAGTCCTCAACGTCACCCCCGACTCCTTCAGCGACGGTGGGCAATGGGCCGACGGCGACGCGGCGATCGCGCACGGTGTGCAGCTCGCGGCAGAGGGCGCCTCGATCGTCGACATTGGCGGTGAGTCCACCCGACCCGGCGCCGAGCGACCGAGCGAACTCGAGGAGTTGCGCCGGGTCATCCCGGTCGTGCACGCCCTCACCGAGCAGGGGATCACGGTCTCCATCGACACGATGCGCGCCGAAGTGGCGCGGGCGGCGATCGATGCGGGCGCGACGATCATCAACGACGTGAGCGGCGGCCTCGCCGACCCCCAGATGCCGTCCGTCGTCGCCGAGACCGGCGCCCCCTTCGTCGTCATGCACTGGCGCGGCCACAGCGTGGATATGCAGGACCGCGCGCACTACGACGATGTCGTCGCGGACGTGCGGGCAGAGCTCGAAGCCCGGGTGTCGACCCTGCGCGATCAGGGCGTCGGCGACGACCAGATCATCGTCGACCCCGGGATCGGCTTTGCCAAGACCGCCGAGCACAACTGGGCGCTCCTGCGCGGCCTGGAGCGGATCATCGACCTGGGGTGGCCGGTCCTCATCGGGACCTCGCGCAAGGCCTTCCTTGGCCGGATCGGTCGAGCCGAAGGGGACGAACGGCCCCTGGACCGCCGCGATGTCGCGACCGCGATCACCTCCGCCTTCGCCGCGCGCCGAGGCGTGTGGGGCGTGCGAGTCCACGATGTCACGGCGACGGTCGATGCGCTCGATGTCGCCGCCGCGCTTGGCGTCGTCAACGAAGAGGAGAGGTCATGATGCGCCGTGGCATCGCGCCACAACTCGACCGAATCGCGCTCACCGAGGTGTCCGCGACCGGCTACCACGGGGTGCTCCCCGAGGAGAAGGAGGAAGGGCAAGAGTTCCGGGTCGATGTGACCTTGCACTTAGACCTCAACCGCGCCGCGCGCGAGGACGACCTGACCCAGACGGTCAACTACGCCGATGTCGCCGCCGGCATCGTGCAGCGGATCGAAGGGCCGTCGTTTGACCTGATCGAGAGCCTCGCCGACCGGATCGCTGCCGACGCCCTGGACTATCCCGGCGTCTACGAAGTCGACGTGACCGTCCACAAGCCGCAGGCACCGATCCCGCACCCCTTCGCGGACGTGACCGTGAGCATGACGCGGCGTCGCGAGATCCCGGTCGTGATTGCGATGGGAGCCAACCTCGGCGATCGTCACGCGTCGCTCATCGCCGCGATTGAAGGGATCTCGCGGGTCGTCACGATCACCACCATCGCCCCCTTCGTCGAGACCGACCCGGTGGGCCCGGAGCAGCCGGTCTACCTCAATACCGTGCTCACGGGGACGACCAGTTTGCCGCCGCGCGCGCTGCTCGCGGAACTGCACGGGATCGAGGCGCGGCTCGGCCGACTGCGTGAGGTGAGATGGGGCCCGCGCACGCTCGATCTGGACTTGATTCAGCACGGTGACCCTCGCCGCAATTCCGACCACCAAGAACATGCCGACGACCTGACCCTGCCTCACCCGCGGGCGCACGAGCGCGCGTTCGTGCTCGTCCCGTGGCTGCGCGCCGACCCCAGCGCCGTCCTTCGCGTCGGTGATCGGGTCGTGCCGGTCGCGGACCTGGTGGAGACGGTGGGCCGGGCGGGCGTTCACGAAATCGACCAGGCCCCCTGATGCTGCGCGAAGGCCTGCGGATCAGCACGGTCGCCATCGTGATGCTGGCGTGTGCGCTCGTCACCGCGTTTGGCACTGCCATGATCGCCGAGATGCCGCGCGTGCCCTGGATCGCGATCGGGTTGCTCGTCCTGATGGCCGTCATCGTCCTCGCGATCGGTTGGCCGGTACGCCGCCACACCCACGGCGGCAAGCGGGTCGAGTCGCTGCGCGCCGCCCGGGTGCTGGGACTCGCTCAGGCGAGCGCCCTCACCGGCGCGGGCGTCGCCGGCGTGTACCTCGGCCCGCTCCTACGGTTGCTTCCCGATCTTGGGTGGGCGGATTCGTCGGAACGAGCGCTTCGGCTGGGCCTGGCCGTGCTCGCTGCGCTCGCGGTGGTGGTGGCCGGATTGGTCGTCCAGGCGTGGTGTCGCGTCAACGAGGACGACGACGAAGACGACGTGCCGAAGGCCCCGGCGACCTAGGTCCCTAGCCCTTCGCCCTTCGTCCTGGGCCGGGTTCCCCCCTTCTGCGCGGGTTATCGCCAGCGGGCGCGGTTATTGCCGCGGCCCTTGGCGCGTGCTGCGGCGCAACGGGCCTACTTGTCGACGTCTCCGACCACGAAGAACATCGAACCCAGGATCGCGACCATGTCCGAGACCAGGTGCCCGGGCAACAGATCACCCAGGACGGCGACGTTGTTGAAAGAAGCCGAGCGCAGCTTGAGCCGCCACGGGGTCTTATCGCCGCGCGAGACGAGGTAATAGCCGTTGTGCCCGAGCGGATTCTCGGTCACCGTGTAGCGCTCACCTTCTGGCACCTTCAGCACCTTCGGTAGGCGCTGGTTGACCGGTCCTGGGGGAAGGGAGAGGAGCCGCTCCACGCAGACCTCGGCGAGGTCGAGACTCACATGGGTCTGCTCGAGGAGCACCTCGAGCCGGGCCAGGCAATCGCCAGCCTCGCGGGTGACGACCCGACCGGTACCCCCTTCGGCGAAGAGCTCGCCGTACGCGAGGTAAGGGGCATCGCGGCGCAGGTCCATATCGATCCCGCTCGCGCGAGCGATCGGACCGGTCACCCCATAGGCGAGGGCAAGGTCCGGGTCGAGGACGCCGACCCCCTTCGTCCGAGCGGTCAGGATCTCGTTGCCGACCAGCAAAGATTCGAGCTGCGGCATGCGCGAGCGGACACCTGCGATCGCGCCCGCGACGCGCTGAAGCCAGCCCGCGGGCAGATCGTCCTTGAGTCCCCCGACGCGATTGAACATGAAGTGCATGCGTCCGCCAGAGATCTCCTCCATGACGGCCTGAATCTCCTCGCGCTCGTGGAAGGCCCCAAACACCGGGGTGATCGCGCCGAGCTCGAGCGGGTACGAGCCGAGGAACATCAGGTGGTTTAAGACCCGGTTGAGCTCGGCGAGCAGGGTCCGGGCCCAGGTCGCCCGCTCGGGGACCTCCATGCCGAGCATGGCTTCAACGCCGAGGACGACGCCGAGTTCGTTGCCGAAGGCCGAAAGCCAATCATGTCGATTCGCCAGCACCGTGATCTGCCGGTAGTCGCGGACCTCGAAGAGTTTTTCCGCGCCGCGGTGCATGTACCCGATCACCGGGTCGGCGCTCACGATCCGCTCACCGTCGAGGACGACGCGCAGCCGAAGGACGCCGTGGGTCGCTGGGTGTTGCGGACCGATGTTGAGCACCATGTCGGCGCTCGTGAAGCCGCCTGCTCCGACGGCGAGCGTGGCCTCGGTGGTCGGCTCCGGCGAAGACATGCCCCCGAGTATGCCGAAGTGCGGCCGGCTCAGGAGAGGACCCACCAGAAGTCGGCTGTGCCACCGTGCCGGAGGTTGTACGCGGCGCTGCTGGCACCGATGGCGGCGAGATAGGCCGCGGGGTCGGTGCGTGCGAGCTCGATCGGCGGTTGGGCGGTGGGTGGGCCCCACCGGGCGAGCGCGTCGCGCTGGGTCATGCGCTCGACCTGCGGGAGGGAGTCCACCGCCACGTGTGCTGTGAGGTCGTGCCGACCGTCCGGGATGGGCGCGGTCAGGGCGCCGTCGCGATATCCGGCCAGGGTTCCGAGGCGGGGTCGAAGGGGGCGGACGTGTCCGTAGTCGATGGCGAGCGCGACGGCGACACCGGGTGCGGCGAGCACGCAGGCCCACGCGTCGTCACGGGGGCGCCCGACCTCGACGCGATCGCCGGGGACAGCATCGTCGAGCGGCCACCACCGCTCGACCCAGGCGCGGTCGGCCTCGGAGAGGGGGCCGGTGAGGCGTTCCCTCCCTTCGTGGTCGACGGCGACCTCGCGCAGGGCACCCCCTTCATCGACGTCGGCGATCGGGCAGGGGACGACATCGAGCCACTCGTTCGCAACGACGAGCGCCCGCCGGTGCCCTCCAGTGATGGTGGCCGGGACGGTGGCGCCGCCCGGGGAGGACTGCCAATCGATCGACGGCGCAAGGGATTTCGGCCGGTCAATGACGTCGATACCGATGAGGGGCACGTCCGCGTCGGCCGCGCGGAGGGCGGTGAGGAGTTCACCCCGCCCGGCGCCGAGATCGACGATCGCATCGCAGTCGCGTTCGGCCGCCACCGCGAGGAGGGCGTGGGCGAGGACGCTCCCGAGTGACCCGTGCGAGGCCGTCGTGAAGTGCCCCGCGGGACCCTCCGGGCGCTGGTAGAAGCCCCCTTCGCCGTAGAGCGCGTCCTGCCACGCCTCCGCCCAGGGCCGGTCGGGACCGTCATCTGCGAGCACGCCTCTAGTGTCCCCGACCCGGGTACGCCGTTCAGGCTGCGTCGGCGAAGGGGGTAGCGTCGGGGCTCGTGAGTGGCAGTGAGCGACCGTGCCTGCGCGTCGGTGTCGTCGGCGCCGGACGGGTCGGAGCGGTGCTGGGCGCCGCCCTTGCCGCAGCGGGCCACGACGTCACCGGCGCGAGTGCGGTCTCGCAGGCCTCTCGAGATCGCGCCGCCGATCTACTCCCCGATGTGCCGATCCGGGAGGTCCCGGAGGTCATCGCCGCCGCCGATCTGGTCTTGCTCGCGGTCCCTGACGATGCGCTCGAGGACCTGATCGCTGGACTGACTCGCACGCAGGCGTGGACTCCGGGCCAGATCGTGGTGCACACCTCCGGGCGGCACGGGCTCGCCCCCTTCGCGCCCACCGAGGGTCTCGGCCTGCTACCGCTCGCGATCCACCCGGCGATGACCTTCTCCGGCACGCGGACCGACCTGCAGCGCCTCACCGACGCGTGTTTTGGCGTGACAACCCCAGAGTCGATGCGCCCCGTCGCCGAAGCCCTCGTGCTCGAGATCGGCGGCGAGCCGGTCTGGGTCCCCGAAGCCGCCCGCCCGCTTTACCACGCGGCCCTGGCGCACGGGAGCAACCATCTCGTCACTCTCGTCGCTCAGTCCCTGGAGATCCTCGCCTCCGCCGGGATCGAGCACGGCGACCGGATCCTGCGCCCCCTTCTCGCGGCGAGCCTGGACGGGGCTTTGAGTTCCGGGGATGCCGCGCTGACCGGGCCCGTCGCTCGCGGGGACACAGGTACGGTGGCCTCGCACGTGCACCACCTGTCGGGCCTCGCGCCCGACATCCTCGCCGGTTACACCGCCGCGGCCCGAGCCACCGCGCAGCGCGCCGAACGGGCCGGGCGACTTCGCCCGAGCACCGTGGACGCTCTGCTCACGGTCCTTGACCCTCAACACCCTGACCAGGAGTCGTAGATGACCGCCACCGAGTCGAGCGCTGAGCGCGCGGCGCCCGTCGTCGCCCGCACCCGGCCCGAGCTGCGGGCCGCCCGGGCGGAGCTGAAGGGGGAGAGCGTCGCCGTGGTCATGACGATGGGGGCTCTCCACGAAGGCCACGCGACCCTGATCCGCATGGCCCGCGAGCAGGCCGATCACGTGATCCTCACGATCTTCTTGAACCCCCTTCAGTTCGGACCGAAGGAGGATCTGTCCCGCTACCCACGCACCTTCGATAGCGACATGGCGATCGCGACGGCCGAAGGGGTGGACCTCGTCTTCGCGCCCACGCCGGACGTGATCTACCAAGACGGAGACCCTGGGGTGCGGATCTCCGCCGGACCGCTCGGCGACGTCCTCGAGGGACAGTCGCGCCCCGGCCACTTCGACGGGATGCTCACCGTCGTCGCCAAGCTCATGCACCTCACGGCCGGCACCCTCTTCTACTACGGCCAAAAGGATGCCCAGCAGCTCCTGCTGATCCGCCGCATGGTGCGCGACCTCGACCTCCCCGCGCGGATCGTTTCGGTCCCGACGGTGCGCGAACCCGACGGCCTCGCGATGAGCAGCCGCAACACCTACCTCTCGCCGAGCGACCGCGAGGTGGCCTTGTGCCTCTCCCGCTCACTGCGCGCCGGGGCTGCGGCCGCCGAGGAGGGGCCGTCAGCCATCCGGCGCGCCGCCCGCAAGGTGCTCGTCGAGGAGCCGCTCGCCCTGGTCGATTACCTGGTGCTCGTCCACCCGACGACCCTCCAGGACGTCCCCGAGTGGTACAAGGGCGAGGCCCTGCTGGCGCTGGCCGCTCGCGTCGGGACTACCCGCCTCATCGACAACACTCCGATCCTCGTCGGCCCAGGTGGCGGCGCTCGCGATGTCTTCAGCGATGTGCCAGAGGCGCCCGCAGCGCCGATCCTGCCGGCCTGACACCTGCCCCCCTTCGAGAGGACACCCTCCGTGCAGCGCTTCATGCTCCAGAGCAAGATCCACCGAGCCACGGTGACCCAGGCCGACCTGCATTACGTCGGGTCGCTGACGATTGACCAGGACCTGCTGGAGGCCGCCGACCTGCTGCCCGGCCAGCAGGTCGATGTCGTCGACGTCGATAACGGGCATCGCCTCACGACCTACGCCATCGTCGGCGAGCGGGGGAGCGGCATCGTGTGCATCAACGGTGCGGCGGCTCGCCTGGTCCAGCCCGGCGACACCATCATCATCATCGCCTACGCCGCCATGGACGATGAGGAGGCGCGCACCTACGAGCCGCAGGTGGTCTTCGTCGACGGCAACAACAAGATCGTCGAGGTCGAGCACGACCCGGGGGATGTGCCCGATGGGTTCGGGTTGCGCACCTCGGCGGTCACCTCGCGGCAGCACGATTGGCAGGACGACGGTGAGTGACCCCCTTCAGGTGCGGCTGCCGCGACGGCTCACCGCGCCCGAACCAGGTTGGGTCACCGAAGCCGATGTCATCGTCGTCGGTTCGGGGATCGCGGGCCTGACCTGCGCGCTCGCGTTGCGGGAGAAGGGGGCGAGCGTCCTGCTCGTCACCAAGACCCTCCTGCATGCCGGCTCGACCGAGTGGGCGCAAGGCGGGATCGCCGCGGCCCTCGACCCCGAGGACTCGCCCCGTGAGCACCTCGACGACACGCTCGTCGCGGGCGTGGGCCTGTGCGACGAAGACGCCGTCGAGACCCTCGTGACCGAGGGGCCGCAACGGGTCCGGGAACTCGTCGCGCTCGGCGCGCGGTTCGACACCGACGCGGCCGGCGAGATCACCCTGACGCGCGAAGGGGGTCACCACCGCGACCGCATCGCGCACGCGGGTGGGGACGCGACCGGGCAGGAGATCTCCCGCGCGTTGATCGCTCAGTTGCGGCGGGTCGCCGAGGATCCCGGGATCGAGGTCATCGAGCAAGCCCTCGTCGTCGACCTGTTGACCTCCGAGGACGGCAGCGTCTGCGGAGTCACCCTGCACGTCATCGGCGAGGGTGAGATCGACGGGGTGGGGTCGGCGCGAGCGCGCGCGGTCGTGCTTGCGACCGGGGGTCTCGGGCAGATCTACTCCTCCACGACGAACCCCCCGGTCGCCACCGGCGACGGGATGGCGGCCGCCCTTCGCGCGGGTGCGGTCCTCGCGGACGTGGAGTTCGTCCAGTTCCACCCCACCGTGCTCTATCTCGGGGAGGGCTCGACGGGCCAGCAGCCGCTGATCTCGGAGGCGGTGCGGGGCGAGGGCGCCTTCCTCGTCGATGGTGACGGGCAGCGCTTCATGCAGGGTCGTCACCCGCTGGGCGATCTCGCGCCACGCGATGTCGTCGCGCGCGCCATCCTCGAGCGGATGGCTGCGACCGGCACCGACCACGTCTGGCTCGATGCACGCCACCTCGGGGCCGACTTCTTACAGCGGCGCTTCCCATCGATCGTCGCGCGCTGCCGCGAACTCGGCCTCGATCCCTCCACCCAGCTGCTGCCCGTTGCCCCGGCTCAGCACTACGCGTCTGGGGGTGTGCGAACCGACCTCGACGGGCGGACCTCCCTTCCCGGCCTCTACGCGTGCGGCGAGGTGTCATGCACCGGCGTCCACGGCGCGAACCGGTTGGCCTCGAACTCCCTGCTCGAGGGGCTCGTCTTCGCCCATCGCATTGCCGATGACATCGCCGATCGGCTGCAGACCGGTCTGCCGCAATGCGATCCGGCTCCGTGGCCCGACCCGCCGCGCGGGATGGTGGACGCGGACATCCTGGACTCGGGGCACCGCCTGGACGTGCAGCGCGCGATGACGGCGGGTTCCGGGCCGGTCCGCAGTGCCTCGTCAACGCTCAAAACCCTGAGACGCCTGCGCGAGCTCGCCGACCTCGAGCCCGTCGAAGCCGAGCCCGGCCCGCGCACCTGGGAGACCACCAACTTGCTCCACCTCGGTCAGGCCCTCTCGGTCGCGGCGCACTTGCGCGAAGAGACCCGTGGCGGGCACGTCCGCAGCGACTACCCGGAGCGTGACGACGAGGGGTGGTCCGCCCACCTTCTGCTGCTCCGCGACCCGGAGGACGGCGAGCTCGTGACGATTCAGTTGGATGTGGATTTGGCCTGGCCCGAAGGGGGAGAAGCATGAGTGAGCCGTTGGTGGCGGACTTCCCGGTCGAGGAGGCGCGCCGGGTCGTGCGCACCGCCCTGGCGGAGGACCTCGGGCCCCAGTCGCTCGATGTGACGACGATGGCGACCATCCCGGTTGACCAGCGCGAGACCGCCCACGTGGTGGCGCGGGAAGACGGCGTCCTCGCGGGCGCCGCCGTCATCGATCTGGTGCTTGCTGAACTCGCCGCGCTGACCGGCGGTCAGGCCCCCTTCGTAGACCACCGGAAGAGCGATGGTGAGCGGTTCCGCCGAGGGGACGTGCTCGCCGAGATCAGCGGCCCCGCCCAGCAGATCCTGATGGCCGAGCGCACCCTGCTCAACGTTCTCTCGCGACTCTCTGGCGTCGCGACGCATACCCGCCGTTGGGCCGACGCCTTGGACGGCACCGAGTGCACGGTGCTCGATACCCGCAAGACCACCCCTGGCCTGCGCTGGCTGGAGAAGTACGCCGTGACCGCCGGCGGCGGCACCAACAAGCGAATGGGCCTGTACGACGTCGCGATGATCAAGGACAACCACAAGCTCGCCGCCGGCTCGGTGAGCGCCGCGTACCTTACGATCCGCGATCGGTACCCCGACGTGACAATCGAGGTCGAGGTCACGACGACCGAAGAGGCGATCGAGGCCCTCGGCGTGGGCTCGCGCTTCCTCATGTGCGACAACATGTCGGTCCCCCTTCTCGCCACCACCGTCGAGCAGGTGCGGGCCTGGGCGGCCGAACGGGGCGAACGCGTCGAGATCGAGGCGACCGGAGGGCTCACCCTCGCCGTCGCCCGTGAATACGCGCAGACCGGCATCGACTACATGAGCGTCGGCGGCCTCACCCACTCGAGCCCGATCATCGACATCGCCCTCGACCTCGCCTAACCCCCACCCCGACTGACCTGCCTTTGCTTAAGCACGTCCTCGTTGCTCATCCTCGAGGGTGAGCACCAAGGACGTGCTTAAGCAAAGTCGGGGCGGGTTGGGCGGTGAAGGGGGCCCGGTTTCCTTCGTTATCCTTGCTCGGTGAGCGAGAACCCCCCTTCGACCGTGCCTGCCGACGACCTGCCTGAGCAGATGAAGGTTCGGCGGGAGAAGCGGGATCGGCTCCTCGCGAGCGGCGCCGCTCCCTACCCGGTGAGCACCGGCCGCACCCACACCCTGGAGACGATTCGCGAGTCCTGGGGTCACCTGGAGGCCGGCGAAGAGACCGACGAGGTTGTGACGGTCGCCGGGCGCATCGTCTTTGTGCGGACCACGGGCAAGCTCGCCTTCGCGACGCTCCAAGAGGGAATCGGCACGCGACTGCAGGTGATGCTGAGCCTTGCCGAAGTGGGCGAAGAGGCCCTGGCGGCCTTCAAGAGCGATGCCGACCTCGGTGATCACATCTCCGTCACCGGGCGCGTCATCAGTTCGCGCCGCGGCGAGCTGTCCGTCATGGCCACATCGTGGGCGATGGTGAGTAAGGCGTTGCGCCCCCTTCCCGTCCTCCACAAGGAACTCTCCGAGGAATCGCGGGTCCGTCAGCGGTACGCCGACCTGATCGTGCGGCAGGAGGCCCGCGACATGGTGCGGACCAAGGCGGCCGTGCTGCGAGCCGTGCGGGCGACCCTGGATGGTGAGGGTTTCATCGAGGTCGAAACTCCGGTGCTGCAACTGATCCACGGAGGTGCCGCGGCGCGTCCTTTCGGCACGCACATGAATGCCTTTGATCAAGACATGTCGCTGCGGATCGCGCTCGAACTGAACCTGAAGAAGGCCGTCGTCGGCGGAGTCGACAAGATCTACGAAATGGGCCGGATCTTCCGCAACGAAGGGGTGGACGCCACCCACAGTCCGGAGTTCACGATGCTTGAGGCGTACGAGGCCTACGGGGATCAGACCAGTGTCGCCGAGTTGACCCGCCGGATCTATCTCGCGGTCGCCGATGCCGTCGGTTCCCGGCAGGTCGAGACGGACCGGGGAGTCGTCGATCTCGATGGTGAGTGGCGGTGGCTGTCGGTCTATCCCGCCCTATCCGAGGCTGTGGGTCAGCAGATCACGCCCGATACCTCACGCGATGACCTGATCGCCTTGGCGAAGGCGCGAGAGGTCGAGATCGATCAGGCATGGCCCGCAGGCAAGATCGTGATGGAACTCTTCGGCGAAATCGTCGAACCCGACATCTTGGAGCCCACTTTTGTTCACGACTACCCCGCCGAGGCTCAGCCGCTTGCGCGCCGACATGACGACGACCCGCGCCTTATTCACGCCTGGGATTTGATCATTGCCGGTGTCGAGCGCGGGACCGGGTTTACCGAGTTGATCGATCCGGTGATCCAGCGGGAGGTCCTGACCGCCCAGTCCCTGGCCGCGGCGGCAGGGGACCCCGAGGCGATGCAACTCGACGAGGATTTCCTGAGGGCCCTCGAATATGGCGCTCCGCCGATGGGCGGGATCGGGATTGGGATCGATCGAATGACGATGTTCTTCACCGGTGCCAATATTCGCGAAACGCTGCTCTTCCCCCACCTGAAGCCGGAGGCCTAAGGATCATGCAGGGTGTCTGGGACGCCGTCTGGCCGTATCTCGCGGCGTCGCTACCGACGATCGGCGTCGCTTTCCTCTTCTATTGGGTCGTGCGGTACATGATCCAGGCAGATCGCTCCGAGCGGCAGGCTCTGGCGAAGTGGAACCTGGAGCACGGGCGCGATGCTAAGACCCCGCCGGAGGCCCGGCAGCGGGAGTTCTCCGCCGAATCAGATCGCGCTCAGGACGAGGAAAAGCCCCGGGACTGAAGCGGTTCGGCGCTATCGAAATGCCGTAGATACAAACCCGCGCGAATTCTGACAGGTGTGTCTGGACGTTTCCTGGTCATTTCTTCCCATTCTTTGGGGTACTTGCTTCGCTTGCCTGGGCCGGGTTACGGTTGTCGTCTCCGGCGCTAACGTGTGGGGGTTTGCGCGCGCGAACTCGAGTCTCATAAGAGTGAAAGGCAATGCCGATGGCACAAAAAATCAAAGTTGAACTAATTGACGACCTCGCCAACGGGGACGGTCAGGAAGTCGAAGCCGCCGAAACCGTGAGTTTTGGACTGGATGGCTCGTCCTACGAGATCGACCTCACCTCCGAAAACGCCAAGGCGCTGCGTGAGGCCCTGGCGTCGTACATCGCGGTGGCGCGGCCGGTGGCGCGACGCAGCAGCGGTGGGGGTCGCAGCCACGCGAAGTCCGCCGTCCGCAAAGACCTCGGTGCGGTCCGCGAGTGGGCCCGCGCCGCGGGATACGAAGTGAGCGACCGGGGTCGCGTGCGCGCCGACATCCTCGAGGCGTACGACCGCGCTCACTGATCCACGGGAGTCCGCCCGACGTGACGAGCGCGCCCGATCTCAGCTGGCCGGAGGCCATTGAGGTCGCGGCGCGCTCCGTCGCTCACCTCACGATTCGCACGGCTGGCCCGGGCATGGCCGACCTGCCCCTTCCGTACGAGACCATCCGCCGTCAGCCGGAGATGGTTGAGCAGTGGATTCGCCAGTACGCGGAGGCCACCGCTGACTTCAACGGCGTATGCCCTCCGGGTGTCGCTTCTGCCTTCGTCTTGCAGTACACGCTGGATCCACTCGCGACGGCGACAGCAGCCCTCGCCGAGCGCTCGACCTGGGTCCCTGATCTTCGGCTCGATCGCTGGTCGATCGCCCTCGAGCCGACCGGCCTGTACCCGCTCGCCGTCCAGGTCCGAAGGGGGGCGGCCCGTCAGGTCCGCGACCCGAGCATCCGGCACGCCCTGGCCCGCGATGTCTACCGCTCAGCCGCGTCGTCGCTCGCCCGGCACCACCCTGCGCTAGAGAAGATGAGTTCCCGCCAGCGCTACGGCATGGTGGGGGACATGTGGGCGGGGGCGATCGCGCGCCTGCGTGGAGACCTGCCCCCGCGCCGCGTCTCCTGCTGCCTGATTTACGCGCTGCCGAGCTGCGAGCCCTGTGCGGGTTGCCCGCGCCTCTGACACGATCGGGACGCGAGAGCATCGCGGCATCGGCCGGCGCGCTCCTTCACCTCCCTGCGGTCGCGTCTAATGTGGGCGCGGGTGCTCTCAGATCAGAGCAGCCCGCAAATGAGTACCCGTTTCCGGGACGCGCCACGAGGAACCAGAGTTCTCAGGCGACGACAGCGCTCGCTGGCCGGCCGACTCCCGCTCGGCCTAGACCACAGCCGCCGAACGACTGCCGTCAGGGTAGGCGTGCGATGGGAGCTTCATCGGCGCTGACGACTTCGGTGGGGTCGCCTTCGCGGTAGTAGTCGACAAGTGGGACGCCTAACTCGGTGCGGTTGGCGCTGCCGTCTTGCCAGAGGATGAAGACGACAGAGGGCTCGACGAAGATCTGGGTAAGTTCAATCCTTCGTCCATCCTTAGTGGTGTAACGCACTCCCGCAGCTCGAGCACCTTTGGTTTGTTCGGTGTCGTTCGGGGCACTGACCGGCACGTCTGTAAACGCCGATGTGAGTTCCTCGATGAGACCGGGAGAAGTGATGGTGGTCCGCTCCACGGTCCTTGGGTCGGTGCCATAGGTGTAGAAATACAACTCGACCTTGGCGACGTCTGCTGCCTGGACACCCACGGATCGTTTTTGGGCGATGCACCCGGTTACAACGAGCGTCGCGACGATCGCCACGAGCGTGGAGACGATCGCCAGGTGGGTTGCCCCGGTGCGAGCGCCGAAGGTGCGGGGATCGCGGTGCTTCCGTGCTGGTCTCATATCCCCGACTTCATCCGGAACTTCGTGTTGGATCCCACACGACCACTGCGAGCCCTGCCAGAACTCCAGGCCATCCTGGAGTTCTCCTACCGTAAATGCTGATCCGGCGGGTAAGTACTCATCGGCGAGCGCGGCGTGCCAACCGCCGGAGCTTACGCGAGGTCAGCGAGGAGGTCGCCGTCCCGGTCGAGGCGCGCGAGGACTTGGTCGTAGCTGAGTTGCCGCAGCGAGCCCCCCTTCGCCGCGCCCTCTTCGACCTCGTCCCACGTGCGAGGGGCCGCGACCCATGGATCCTCCTTCCCCCGAAGGGAGTAGGGCGAGATCGTGGTCTTGTGTCCGTCGTTTTGCGACCAGTCGAGTAGGACCTTGCCGGGGCGCAGCGATTTGGTCATGCGGTAGACGATGAGATCGGGGTGGGCCTTCGTGAGCTCCTCGGCGAGGGTCCGCGCGAGCGTGGTGACCTGTTCGCTGCTGAGGTCGGTGCCGAGCGCCGCATAGAGCTGCATTCCTTTGCTCCCGCTGGTCACCGGGTGCAAGGTCATCCCGAGGCCACCGAGGCGTTCGCGCACGAGCAGGGCGACCTGACAGCACTCGGTGAGGGTCGCGGGCGCTCCGGGGTCCAGGTCGATCACCAACCGATCCGGGTCGGTGGGTTCGCCGTCCACCAACCGCCATTGCGGCACATGGAGTTCGAGCGCGTTGAGGTTGGCGATCCAGGTCAGCGTCGCGGTGTCGGGGACCAGGGGATAGGTGACATCTCCGACGTCGACCCGCTCGACCCAGGACGGTGCACCGGCCGGGACATTCTTTTCGAAGAAGGAGTCCTTCTCCACCCCGTGGGGCCATCGCACCCGCGTCACCGGGCGTCCCGCGAGATGCGGTAGGAGCACGGGCGCGACCTGCGCGTAGTAGGCGAGCACCTCCCCCTTCGTCGTCTCGGTCGCGGGGTAGAGGATTTTGTCGAGCGAGGTGAGGAGCAGGGTGCGTCCATCGACGGTGACCCGTGTGGGGTCGGCGGGGTCAGCCATGGCGCAGGTCCTCTTCGGTGAGATCGGTGCGGATGCCTTGGTAGGTGGGCTGGCGCAGGCGGCCCCCGTCGCTATGGCCGAGTGACTCGACCTCGATGATCACGCGCGGGCGGACCCATCGAGCGGTGTCGGCGTCGAGCGAGGGAACGGGGTCGATGAAGGGGGATTCGCTCACCTCGTCGGGGACAAGGAGCGCCTTGAGGCGCTCGCCCGCTCGCCCGGCGAGCCCCGAACCCAACCGACCGGCGAAGCGGAAGCCCCCTTCGGCGGGCAGACCGAGCAGCACTGCGCCGAGTCGCTCGGTCCCCACCTCCGGCCGCCAGCCGCCCACGACGGCCGAAACCCGTTGGCGGTGAGGGCTTTTGAGCCAGTCTGGGCTGCGCCGACCGCTGGCGTATGCGGAGGTGCGGCGCTTGCTCACGACCCCTTCGAGTCCGCGTTCGAGCGTCGCGGCGAACAGGGCCGGGCCGTCGTCGTAGGTCGGGGGGACCTGCCAGTGCGGTCCGCCCAAATCGAGCTGCTCGAGCAGGGCCCGGCGCGTGGTCCAGGGCTGGGCCGTGAGGTCGGTGCCGAGCAGGCGGAGCAGGTCGAAGACCATCAGCGTCACCGGCTGCTGGGCGGCAAGGCGTGCGGCCTTGGTGGCGTCCACGACGTGCATGCGGTCGGCGAGGGCTCCGAAGGAGGGGCGGCCCCCTTCAAGGACCACGACCTCAGCGTCAAGGAGCGCATCGTCGTAGGTGTCGGCGAGCCCTGCGAGTTCGGGGAAGGCGACGGTGACATCTCGGCCACTGCGCGCGGTAAGACTCAGCTCGCCGTCGTGGATCTCGGCGAGGACCCTCATTCCGTCCCACTTGACCTCGTGCACCCACTCGGGCCCGGTAGGGACCGACGACGTGGGTTCGGCAAGCATGGGACGCAGCGCCGAGTTGGCCGCCAAGGGCGAAGACCCTACTGCCCGTAGGTCTTCAGGCCGAAGACCTTGGTCCCGGTCGAACCACCGCGGAAGTCCGAACCCCGATAATCCGTGGAGTTGGGGTCGTACCAAACGCTCATCCGGCCGGTGCTGGTGAGGCCCATCACCAGTCGGCTCGACGCGTTCGCGCAGGGGCCGGTCGAAATGTCCCGGAAGCCCTTGAATCCGCTCGTCTTCAGCGTGAAGCTCCGCCATGAGGACGGGGATGAAATCGGGACGCGGTACTCGCGCAACTGACCGGAGGTCGTCGTCGCGAGGAAGACATCGGCCTGATAGCTGCCGCTGCCCACCGTCCGCTCGTAGACCATCTGACTGACGCCGCCGAAGGTCCTCGAAACGGTGCGTGGCGCAGACGGTTTCCCGGCGACGAGCGAGTAGCGGGTCAGCGTGGAGCCGGTGAGCCGGTAGAGGTAGCGGCTGTAGGCCATCTCACGGGTGTTCGACCAGCTGTTGGACAGCGTCGTGGTGGACCGGTTGGTGATGGTCCATTCGCCGCCGGACTTCGTGCCGCCCCACTCCAAGCGTCGGAGGGAACCGCCCGGCGTCACCAGGTAGTCGGTCGACGAAAAGCTCGTGTCACTGCCCATCCCACCGATGTTCTGCAGGGCCGCCGGTCGAAAACCCAGCCCTTTTTGGCGGTATGTCTGCGTTGTGGCCTGACCGTTTTTGTAGCCATACCAGTACCGGTCTCCGGAGCTGTTGAAGGCCGTAAAACCCCCCGCGCAACTGAGCGGGACTCCCGGCACCTGAGCGGTCACCGCCGGCGTCGCGCCGCTCGGCCTCGGTGCTGCGTGGGCGGCGGTCGGAAGGGCGATCACCGTCGCGGCGAGGATCGCGAGGGACGTGTATCGACGAACAGCCATGGGCATGGCCCTTCTCATCAAGGTGTGGTTGCCGCTCGTCAGTCTATGACCGCGAATCGCGGCGCCGATGCGGTGCGGCCGAGCGTCCACGAGCGCTACCCCTTCGCTCCCTTCGCGCCAGAGATGCTGACGACTAGCCTGGGTTGGTCCGACATCGCCCGAAGGGAGCCGAAGCATGCGCGCGATTTGGAAGGGGGCCGTCTCGTTCGGCCTCGTCAACGTGCCGGTCCGCCTGTACTCGGCGACCGAGAATCATGACGTGCAGTTCCGGCAGGTCCACGTGACCGACGGTGGGCGGATCCGGTACCGCCGCATCTGCCAGATCGACGGTGAAGAGGTCTCCTACGACGACATCGCCAAGGGGTATGAGACCGAGGACGGCGAGATGATCGTCCTCACCGACGAGGACATGAAGGATCTCCCGAGCAAGACGAGCCGGGAGATTTCGGTCGTGCAGTTCGTGCCGCGAGACCAGATCGACCCGCTGTATTTCGACAAGGCGTACTACCTCGAGCCCGACAAAAGTGCCGTCAAGCCCTACGTGTTGCTCCGCGACGCGCTCGCCGCCGAGGACCGGGTCGCGGTCGTCACGGTCTCGATCCGCACCCGGATGACGATGGCGGTGCTGCGCGTGCGCGACCAGATGATCGTCATGCAGACCTTGCTCTGGCCGGACGAGGTCCGCTCGGCCGATCAGTTCGGCGATCTCGGCGACGACACCGAGGCCAGCGAGGCCGAACTCTCCATGGCCCACCTCCTCGTCGAGCAGCTCGCCGGCGACTACGAACCCGATGACTACGAGGACGACTACGCCGCGGCGGTGAAAGCCCTCGTCGAGGCCAAGATCGAAGGGGGCGAGGTGGCAGCCCCAGCCGAGGCCGGCGAGACCAGCGGCGAGGTCGTCGACCTGCTCGCGGCGCTATCGGCGTCGGTCGAAAAGGCCAAGGAACGCCGCGGCGAGAAGGCGAGTTGAGGCCCGGACGGCACGGCCCTCTCGGGCGTCGACTGGCCCGACGAGGCGGTCGATATGCCTGAGGGCCACACCATCCATCGCCTCGCCCTGGATCTGGATCGCGCGTTCGCCGGGACCCATCCGTCGGTGTCCTCGCCGCAGGGCCGCTTCGCCGCCGGAGCGGCGCTGCTCGATGGGCGGGAGTTCCTCAGCGCCGACGCGTGGGGCAAACACCTCTTCGTCGAGTTCGCCGGCGACGCGTGGCTACACGTGCACCTCGGTCTGATTGGCACCTTCGTCATCGACGACACCCCGTGGGCGGCCGAAGCGCCCGTCCTCGGACAGCTGCGCTTGCGGATCGCGACCGAGCAGCACACCGCCGATCTGCGCGGCCCGATGACCTGCGCCGTGCTCACCCCGCCGGAGGTGGACGCCGTCGTCGCTCGCCTCGGCCCGGACCCCCTTCGCCCCGACGCCGACCCGGACCGCGCGTGGGCGCGAATCTCGCGCAGCCGCAAGTCGATTGCCGAGCTGCTCATGAACCAACAGGTGATCGCCGGGGTCGGCAACGTCTACCGCTGCGAGATCCTGCACCGCCACCGCATCGCCCCCTTCACGACCGGGCAGCAACTCAAGCCCGGGTCCTGGCGGCTGATCTGGGACGACCTCGTCACCCTGCTCCCGCTCGGAGTCGCGACCACCCGGATCGTGACGGTCCCCGAGCAGGTCGAGCAGGTCCAGGCGGCTCTGGCGAAGGGAGAAGAGCTGCGCCTCCCCGAACGCCGCTCCCTGGTCTACAAGCGGACCGGCCAGCCGTGTTGGCGGTGCGGGTCTCGGATTCGCGAGCGCGCCGTCGCGGGGCGCACCCTCTATTGGTGCGGGCGCTGCCAACGCCGCCACTAACCGAGCAGTGTCGCGACGCGCCCGACCCGAGCAGTCTCGGGAAACTCCGGGAATCTCGGGGACTTCCACGGGATTTCGGGAACTTCCAGTGACGGGTGAGGGTGCGACGCCGGAGGAAGGGGGCCCATCGCCGACTCGGGCGAAGGGCGGCCCCTGCAGTTCGTAGGGTGGGGCCATGTCAGTTGTGAAGATCAACGCCATCTCCGTCCCGCCGCAGGCTGCCGAGGAGCTGGAACGCCGCTTCGCTGCGCGGGCCGGGGCGGTCGACGGCTCGCCGGGCTTCCTCGGATTCCAGTTGTTGCGCCCGACGGCCGGCGAGGACCGCTACTTCGTCGTGACCCACTGGGAAGACGAGGAGAGCTTCGTTGCCTGGCGTGACGGTGATATGCGCGCCTCGCACGCGGGACATGGAGGCAAGCCGGTTTCCTCCGGCGCCGACCTGCTCGAGTTCGAGGTCGTCATGGACGTCCAGCCGCGCTCCTAATCCACTTCGGGTGGAGACTTTGACCGGTCAGGGCCGTCACGAACCTCCACCTGAGGGCGCGGCACCGCGAAAAGTCTCCACTCCAGGGCTCAGCCGCGGCGCGGGATGACACAGCCTGGCCGCCGGCAGGGATGCGGCTCGCCCGTCCACCCCCGTTGCTGGAGCAAGGCCGCGATATCGCGCGCGCTTCGACACGCTCCCGACGTGACATCGGGCCACATCAGCCGCACGGTGACCTCGCCCGCGACGGTCGTCTCCCGATCGCGAAGGGCGTCGCTCACCCGACGAGCCCACCCCTCGTGCGCGACCCGCCCATCCACTTCGACGAGGAGGCGGTACTCGCGATATCCCGTGTCGTGAGCGCGTGCCCGGCCGGCGTCGGTGGCGGCCTGGCGCACCCCCTTCGGCAGCCCATGGGCCCGCTCGACATCGCGGATATAGCGGACTTCGGCGGCGCTCTCCGCACCCTCCGCGACATCGAGGAGGACTTCTCGAAGCAGTCGACCGAAGGGGTGTTGGCGCCGTTGCCCGAGTTCGGTCACGAGTTCGCGGGCCGCGACGAAGCGGCGTTGCACGGCATTGGCAACGGTCGCGATCGCGGCGTCCTCGCTCGATGCCGCGGCCGCCTGGTCGAGCACCGTCGCCGCTCGAGTCGTCCGCGGCGGCCAGGCTGCGGGATGCACGACTCGCTCGAAGTGGCGCACCCGCCGGATTCTCACCTGCGGCCCGGGGGAGAGCCGACGGTGGAGGGCGGTCACGAAGTGGAGGGTCTGCGGCCCATGCGTCGTCCATCCCCACCACTGCGCGGCAGATGCGCCCGCGAAGGCCAGCGGATCGCCGTGCGAGAGATACCGGGCGAGCGCCTCGACCTCCCAACCGCTGCGGCCCGGGCGGGTGAGATATACCCCGGGTGCCTTGGCCACCCACCGCTTGCTCGTCAGGCGCCACGCGATGAAGTGGGAGGTCAGGCCCGCGGCGAGGCATTGCTCGCGGGTGATCAGGTCGAGCTGCCAATCCGCTTGCTGGCGCAGGGTCGTCCAATCCGCCCGCTCCGAGCAGCGCCGAGCCGTGAGGGGCCCGCCCCCTTCGCGCTCGATGTCGGTCAAGGACATGGTGACCAGGGTCCTCGCGAAGGGAGCGTGCCAGCCGAGCTATCCACAGCCAGGGCGAGGGGTCGCGCCAGGGTGGAGTTTCCTCACGGTCAGGACCGTAAGAAGTCTCCACGCGGGGCCACGGCAACCGGCACGAGTCTCCACTCGTGGCCAGGGAGACGAAAGAGAGCAAAAACGGGTGGCTCACTCCGGTTCGCCCACCTACTCTGGACTCGGACACGGCGAGGGAAGCAGCTGCGACGGGGTACCGGTCCGCAGTCCTGCGCATCGCTCTCGCCGGTGGAGTCACTGTCAATGGCATCGCGGCCTTTTAAAACCGCTCGAGGTTCGAATCCTCAACCCTGGTGCCGTCGGGTGGACCAGTCGAGGTGGGTGCTTTGCGGCCCGGCGCACTACGCGCCGACGCCCCGCACCGGCCACGGCCCACCCGGCGGCATCGCCATGATCGGTGGTGACGACCACCCCCGCGCGGCCAACCGGCCTCGCGTACCACTGCGAGAGATGACCCCTAAGGAGGTCCACCACCATGCAGCCCCTTGTTGCCTTCGACATCGACGGTGCCGCGCTGAAGCGTGGACCCTTCTCGGTGACCGTGCCGTCGCGCCACGCCGCGATCGAGTACCGGCACGGGGCCTTCACCCGGGTCCTCCCACCGGGGAAGCACCGCGCCCCCTTCGGCACCACTCACATCCCCGTTGACCTGCGCGAGCGCCTGATCGAGGTGGCGCCGCAGGAAATCCTCACTGCCGACGCGATCTCGGTCCGGGTCTCGGCCGCCGTCCGGCTCGCGGTCACCGACGCCCAACAGTGGGTGGAGGGCGCGGTCGACCCGACCACGACCATCTACCTCGCGACCCAGGTCGCGCTGCGGGAGGCGCTCGGCTCGGTCAGCGTCGACGCGCTGATTGAGCGGGGCGCTCAGCTCCCGATGGCCGAGATCACCGCTGCGGTCCACGGGGTGGCGGGCACCGTCGGCGCCCAGGTCCACGAGGTGATCGTCAAGGACGTGATCCTTCCCGCCGAGCTGCGTCACGCCGCGGCCGAGGTCGCGACGGCCAAGGCCAAGGGCCTCGCCCAGCTCGAGGCGGCCCGCGCCGAAACCGCCGCGCTGCGTTCGCTCGCCAACGGCGCCAAGCTGCTCGACCAGCACCCGGCGCTCGCGACCCTGCGGATGATTCAGTCCGCGCCGATGGGCAGCCAGATCGTGCTGCGGGTCGGCGACGAGTCAGTCACCGAGCAGTGACACCAGGGAGAAGGGGGAGCGCGGCTCCCCCTTCTCCCGCGTGGCTCGAGTCCTGGCCCTCGGCACCGCCGACACACCCGACTGACGGGTGGTGCGAAGGGGGCGAGTAATTCCCCCTTCGTGCGCGGAACAACCGCGGACCCTCGTGACGTTGACCCCCCCCGAGACGGCCGGACGGGTAGGCGCTCGACCAGAGCATTCCCAGGCGGCCCAGATAACCTAGGCGGCAGTCACCGTCATTAAGGGGTATGAACCGATGTTCGAACGGTTTACCGACCGCGCCCGCCGAGTCGTTGTGCTCGCGCAGGAGGAAGCCCGCCTGCTCAACCACAACTACATCGGCACCGAGCACATCCTGCTCGGCCTCATCCACGAGGGCGAGGGCGTCGCCTCCAAGGCGCTTGAGTCCCTCGGCATCTCCCTGGAGTCCGTGCGTGAGCAGGTCCAGGAGATCATTGGCCCAGGTCAGCAGGCTCCCTCGGGCCACATTCCCTTCACGCCGCGGGCGAAGAAGGTCCTCGAGCTCTCCCTGCGCGAGGCGCTCCAGTTGGGGCACAACTACATCGGCACCGAGCACATCCTGCTGGGCCTGATCCGTGAGGGCGAAGGGGTGGCCGCTCAGGTCCTCGTCAAGCTCGGCGCGGACCTGCCGCGGGTGCGCCAGACGGTCATCCAGCTCATCTCGGGCTACCAGGGCGAGAAGGGCGGACAGGCCGCGGGCGTTGGCGCGTCGACTGGTCCCGCCGAAGGCCAGCCCGCGGGCAGCCTCGTGCTCGACCAGTTTGGTCGCAACCTGACCCAGGCCGCTCGTGACGGGTCCCTTGACCCGGTGATCGGCCGCAGCAAGGAAATCGAGCGGGTCATGCAGGTGCTCTCGCGCCGCACGAAGAACAACCCGGTCCTGATCGGTGAGCCCGGTGTCGGTAAGTCCGCCGTCGTCGAGGGACTCGCCCAGGACATCGTTCGCGGCGATGTGCCCGAGACCTTGAAGGACAAGCAGCTCTACACCCTCGACCTCGGCTCGCTGGTCGCGGGCAGCCGCTACCGCGGTGACTTCGAGGAGCGGCTGAAGAAGGTCTTGAAGGAGATCAAGACCCGCGGCGACATCATCCTCTTCATCGACGAGATTCACACGCTCGTCGGGGCCGGTGCGGCCGAGGGCGCGATCGACGCTGCCAGCATCTTGAAGCCGATGCTGGCGCGCGGCGAGCTCCAGACCATCGGCGCCACCACGCTCGAGGAGTACCGCAAGCACATCGAGAAGGACTCGGCGCTGGAGCGTCGTTTCCAGCCGATCCAGGTCGCCGAGCCGACCCTGGCGCACGCGATCGAGATGCTGAAGGGCCTGCGCGACCGCTACGAAGCGCACCACCGCGTGACCATCACCGATGGCGCGATCGTCGGGGCCGTCACCATGGCCGACCGGTACATCAACGACCGCTTCCTGCCGGACAAGGCGATCGACCTGATCGACGAGGCCGGGGCCCGGTTGCGCATCCGTCGGATGACCGCGCCGCCGGACCTGAAGGAGTTCGACGACAAGATCGCCAAGGTCCGGATGGAAAAGGAATCGGCGATCGACGGCCAGGACTTCGAGCTCGCCGCGCGTCTGCGTGACGACGAGAAGACCCTCCTGCGCGAGAAGGCTCAGCGCGAAGAGGAGTGGAAGTCCGGTGACATGGACGTCGTCGCGGAGGTGGATGAGGAGCTCATCGCCGAGGTCCTCGCGGCTTCGACGGGAATCCCGGTCTTCAAGCTCTCCGAAGAGGAGTCGACGCGGCTGCTCAACATGGAAGGCGAGCTGCACAAGCGGGTCGTCGGTAACGACGAGGCGATCAAGGCGCTCTCGCAGGCCATCCGGCGCACCCGCGCCGGCCTGAAGGACCCGCGCCGTCCCGGTGGCTCGTTCATCTTCGCCGGTCCGACCGGTGTCGGTAAGACCGAGCTCGCCAAGGCGCTCGCGGAGTTCCTCTTCGGCGACGAGGACAGCCTGATCACCCTCGACATGTCCGAGTTCTCCGAGAAGCACACCGTCTCGCGGCTCTTCGGCAGCCCGCCCGGATACGTCGGCTACGACGAGGGTGGTCAGCTGACCGAAAAGGTGCGGCGCAAGCCCTTCTCGGTGGTCCTCTTCGATGAGATCGAAAAGGCTCACCCGGAGATCTTCAACACGCTCCTGCAGGTGCTCGAAGACGGCCGCCTCACCGACTCGCAAGGTCGGATGGTCGACTTCAAGAACACGGTCATCATCATGACGACCAACCTCGGGACGCGCGACATCTCCAAGGGCTCGATGGGCTTCACCGCCGGGACCGACAACCGCAGCGACTACGACCGGATGAAGAACAAGGTCTCGGACGAGCTGAAGAACCACTTCCGGCCCGAGTTCTTGAACCGCGTGGACGACACGATCGTCTTCCCGCAGCTCAGCCAGGACGAGATCGTCCAGATCGTCGACCTGGAGATCGCGAAGCTGGACAAGCGACTGAAGGACAAGGACATGGGCATCGAGCTCACGCCCGCGGCCAAGCAGTTGCTCGCCAAGCGCGGCTACGACCCGGTGCTCGGGGCGCGCCCGCTGAAGCGGACCATCCAGCGCGAGGTCGAAGACATCCTCTCGGAGAAGATCCTCTTCGCCGAGCTCTCGGCCGGCGAGATCGTCGCCGTGGATGTCGAGGGCGAGGGCAAGAGCGCGGTCTTTACCTTCAAGGGGACCAAGCACGCCGGTTCCATCGACGAAGCGCTGATCGAGGCGACGGACAGCACCGAGTAGGTCTTTTTTCCGATCGCACCTCTCGCATCACGAGGAAGGGGGCGGGCCACCCGTACGGGCGGCCCGCCCCCTTCGCGCGGTCGCTGCCGCCGCTACTGTCCCGGCATCGTTTCCGAACGATAATTCGAATCTGAATAACTATCGCGACGGCATAATATCGGGTCAACGCTTGTCTGACGATCTTCATTCGAAGTTGGTATGGAGTGGTGTTGAAGTCCCGCTCGCAGGAGAACGCTCATTTCTACCCGGGGAGCCTCTCGGAATCGAAACGAAGCGAAGGAGTGGGCATGATGAATGGTCAAGTCCCGGGTAGTGGTGTAGCGCTTCGCGTTCCTTCTTCTTGGGGTTAGGCGGTCAGGGCGGGCAGGTTGTCGCCTCCGATCTCGGGTTCGGTGTCGGTGATGAGGTTGATGCGGCAGCGGGCGAGGACTTCGAGGCCGAGGTAGCGGCGTCCTTCGGCCCATTCGTCGGTTTGTTCGGCCAGGACGGCGCCGACCAGGCGGATGATCGCGGCTCGGGTGGGGAAGATGCCCACGGCGTCGGTGCGGCGTCGGATCTCGCGGTTGAGGCGTTCTGCGGGGTTGTTCGACCAGATCTGGGTCCATACGTCTTTGGGGAAGGCGGTGAACGCGAGGATATCGGCGCGGGCGGCGTCGAGGTGCTCGTGGACCTCGGGCAGCCTGGTCTCGACGTAGTCCAGGAGCCGGTCGAACTGGGCGTGGACCGCGGCCCGGTCGGGCTGGTCGTACACGCTGTGCAGCATCGCTTTGACCGCGGGCCACATGCTCTTGGGCGTCACGCTCATCAGGTTCGCGGCGTAGTGCGTGCGGCAGCGTTGCCAGGACGCGCCGGGCAGGTTCGCCGCGATGGCTTCGACCAGGCCAGGGTGCGCGTCGCTGGTGACCAGGCGCACGCCGGCTAGGCCGCGGGCTGCCAGGTCGGCGAAGAACTCGTTCCACGCGGCACCGGTTTCGCTGGTGGCCACGCGCAGGCCGAGGACCTCGCGGTGCCCGTCAGCGTTGACCCCGACCGCGATCAGCGCGACGGCGTTGATCACCCGGCCCCCTTCGCGGACCTTCATCGTGAGTGCGTCCGCGGACACGAACGTGAACGGTCCCGCCTCGGCCAGCGGCCGGTGGCGGAACTCCTCCACGACCTGGTCCAGATCAGCGGCCATCCGCGAGACCTGCGACTTGCTCAACCCGTCGATCCCCAGGGTTTTCACGAGCTTGTCCATGCGGCGGGTACTGACCCCGGCGAGGTAGCAGTCCGCGACGACGGTGATCAACGCCGACTCCGCGCGCTTGCGGCGCTCGAGCAGCCATTCGGGGAAGTAGGTCCCGGTCCGCAGCTTCGGGACCGCCACGTCGATCGTGCCGACACGCGTGTCGAGGTCACGGTGGCGGTACCCGTTGCGCTGCGCGGTGCGGGTCGCGCTGGGCCGGCCGTACTCGGCCCCGACCACCGCGTCGGCGTCAGCAGAGAGCAGCGCGTTGATGATCGACTGCAACAGCGATCGCATCAGATCAGGGCTGGCCTCAGCCAGGGCTTCACCCAGCAGGCCAGCAGGGATGCTCCTATAGATGTCAAGCGGCTGTCTCTAGAGATTCTGTTGAGCTCGTCAGCGGGTCTGTTCGACGGGTGACCAGTCGGTACATCTCGCGGGCGATGG